>CAVUFL010000001.1:0-71926 GCA_963740805.1 uncultured Alphaproteobacteria bacterium
TCAAGCAAGCAACACTATCTCTACCGACTTGATATGGTTGCATAGCTTACGTCTACACGCGATCGTCGGATGGCCCAAGGTGAGTGCCACGAAAGAGACAGGGTTTCCAACACGAGCCGCGTCCCTACGGTTGGAAAGACGGCGATGAGAGCAGAGCCGGTCTGTACCGTTGGCGGTCTAGCATAGCGACGCAGTTAGCTCAAAGTTGTTTCAGCTTTGATCCATTTGGGTTTCCTGACAGCCTTAACATCAATTTGTCGCGAGCTGTGACAAACCACCTCACGCCGCCAATTGCCGAGTGAGCGCGGCGCGACAAGGCACTTTCCGGCTACCCCGTTTGGCTAGCGTATACGATGGTGTATCGGCGGTAACCCAAGAGCCAAATGACAGGGCCTAACATTTAAGTCTAATTGGAGGGGAGTTGTACTTGTGGAGTAAAAACAATGAGTAGCATCACCCCCCTTGTTGTGACTTATCCGTGTGCTCTTGTGCGTGACGGGCTAAGGGAAATTCTGAGCCAAATCCCCCTTTCGTCCGGTCCATATCCTCCCTGCGCTCAACGAGGAGACAGAGACGCTTCTGGCCTCCGGCGGGGGTATGCATCTGGCTCGTAGGCGTTAATGAGTGCGGGCCTGCCACCAACGAATTGGTGCGTAGCGTGGTGGCGAGCAAACCCAAGCATCAGGGCTGTCATTCTCACCGCCGCTCACACGGCCGCCGACATCCTCCCCGCCTTTCAAGCGGGAGCTTGCGGTTTCCTTCGTCAAGACATCCCGAGCAAGCAGCTCATCAAGTCCCTGGAGCTGGTGGCGCTCGGCCAATCGGTGATGCATCCGCACTTTCAGCAGATGGCCCTCACCTCGCCCGCTGGTCCGGAGACCGGCGAAGTCACCGTGCTCTCGGCAGACAATGACCGCACGGCGAACATACAGCTGTTCCCGCCTAGGCTTGCTGATATGCGGTCGACCGAGTATCGCGCGCCGGCGGGCGAGCAACAGATGCCTGGCAACGACGTCGTGCGAAGCCTGTCGCGTCGCGAGCTGGTGATCTTGCGCACCCTCACCGAGGGCGCCTCGAACAAGATCATCGCGCGCAAGCTCGTGATCACCGAGTTGACGGTGAAGGTGCATATGAAGGCCATTCTGCGGAAGCTCCGGCTGCAGAACAGGACTCAGGCCGCGATTTGGGCACGCACGCATCTCGGCGGCCTGCTGGAGAACGCCGCCGCTTAGGCGACGTCGATCAGTAGGTCAGACTTAAAAAGGGTCAGGCTTCCAGGCGGGCAGGTTTCCCGAGGGTTCACGTTTCCACTGCGGCAACAGCACGTTCATCGAGCGCTACCGACTTGACCAGGGCGAACACGTGATCGCCGGGGGCAAGCGCAAGCTCGTCAATGGCCTTGCGCGTCGCCAGCGCGAAAAGATGGCCGTGCCCGTCGAGGTCGATGGACACGCCGGCGAGCGGCCCGTCATCGTCGGCGTCGATGCCGGCGATCGTGCCGGCAAGCGTGGTGCGCACGCTGAGATTTTGCGGCGGGGTCTTGGCGAGCGTGATGTCGGTGGCCCTGATGACGACGCGCGCTTCGCGGCCGATCGGCCCGGCGCGGCCGGTGAGCCAGATCGTGCCGGCAGGGTGCGAGATCTCGGTGAGGCCATAGACGGCATCGACCGCGGCAAGCCTGCCGGTCACCACCGAAGACTGGGCGAAGCGGCTTAGCCCTGTGCCGCTCAGGCCAGGTCCGAGGACGTCTTCGACCGTCCCTGCCGCGACCACATGACCGTTATCCAGCACCACGACGCGCGATGCGAGCCGCGCGACCTCCTCGATGGCGTGCGACACGTACACGATGGGGATGCGCAAATTGTCGCGGAGCGACTCGATCAAGGGCAGGATCTCGAGCTTGCGCTCGGTATCGAGCGAGGCCAGCGGCTCATCCATCAGCAGAATTTCGGGCGAGGCGAGGAGCGCCCGGCCCATGGCCACGCGTTGCTTTTCGCCACCGGAAAGGCGCGCGGGCTTGCGCTCCAGCAGATGCCCGATCCCCAGCGTCTCGACCACCCGCGCAAAGGGAATGGCTCTTGCGGCCTTCGGTGCAAACCAACGCCCGAACAGCAGGTTTTGCCTGACGCTGAGATGCGGGAAGAGCTGAGCATCCTGGAACACGAGCCCGACCCTGCGCCGATAGGCAGGAACGAAGATGTGAGCTTCGGTATCAACCAGGACACGGCCATCGAGCACGATTGAGCCGCGATCAGGCCGGCTAAGGCCAGCGATCAGATTGATGGTCGTCGATTTGCCCGACCCGGACCGGCCGAACAAAGCGGTGATGCCGGCGCCGTTCTCGAAGGCAACTTCAAGATTGAAAGCGCCGAGATTCAGCGCAACGTCCACGCGGATCATGCCAAACCAGCCATCATCCGACGGATAGAGACATCTGCGCCATACATAGCACGGCAACGGCGATCATCGGTTGATAGAGGCTACGGACGGCGCGGCACGACGAGCTTGGCCACGAGGATCTGCACCTCTTCATCGCGCTGATTGTGCGTGACGATGCGCGTCAACGCGACCCCGCGATCCGGCCGCGACCGCGAGGGGATGATCTCCACAATCTCGATTTCGACGCGCAGGATGTCGCCAGGCCTGGTCGGCCGCGGCCAGGAGAGTTCCCCACCGGCGCCGATGAGGCCACCGGCCAGCGGCAATCCCTCGACCAGCAGGCGCATGGTCATCGCCGCGGTGTGCCAGCCGCTCGCCACCAAGCCGGAGAACAGGCTGTCCTTGGCGGCAATCTCGTCGAGGTGAAACGGCTGCGGATCGAACCGGCTGGCGAACGCCTTGATCTCAGCTTCGTCGACGAGGAGGGTCCTGCTTGTGAAGCGCTGCCCCACCTGAAGATCGTCGAGATAGAGCAGATCCTTGCCGCCTACCTCATCTGCCAACGTCATGATCCGTCCACCGGCCAATGGTCATTCGATGAATGAGCTCGTGCTCGGTCATGATAGCAGAACGGGTCTCAGTCACTCTTGGACCTTCGTCTACGGCGCGACCATTGGACACGCCGCAACGACGAGCACAACGGCGCCGAAGCGGCGCCGTTCGCTGTGACTGACTTTGTGAGACGGATCAGACGTAGCCGAGCAGAAGCGCAACGCCGGCGACCGAGGCAAGACCTCCAGCCAGGCGATACACGTTGTTGCCAAGCACCCGCGTGGACATCCCGATCAGCATGCCGACGCCGATGCCGACTGCATGCAGCACGGCAGTGGCCAGCATGAAGCCGATGCCGTACTCGAAGCCTGAGGCGTCCAACGGCATCTCTGAGCCATGGGCATGACCGTGGAAGATGGCGAATAGGCCAACGACGCCCATGGCCACCGCGACCGGAGCCTTGACGCCGAAGGCGACGACGGCGCCGAGCACGATCACCGAGAGCGCGATGCCGATCTCGACGAACGGCACCGGGACGCCTGCGACACCGAGAAAGCCGCCAAGGGCCATGACGCTGACGAAGGTGAGCGGCACGAGCCACAGCGCGCGGCCGCCGAGCTGATAGGCGAAGACGCCGACCAGGATCATGGCGAGCTGATGGTCGAGGCCGCTGAGCGGATGCATGAATCCGTGCATGAACCCGCTTGTGTTGCCGACGCCGACATGGGCGAGAGCCGCGGTCGGAGCGAGGAAAAGCGCGAGGATTGCGAGCTGAAGAAACCGCTTCATGGAGTATCTCCCTCCTGGACTGTAAATGATGTTTGCAAGCGGGTAAGCACAGTTGCAATAAACCTCATACCACAACGATACCATGCGTCACAACTGCGCAAGGGTGTTTTGTTCTTGCTTAGTTAGTATGCATTTTGCTGAAATCCGTCTTACCGGTGCGCGAGCCGGGTCCCACAAAAGTGCGCGGACGGGAATGTCAGCGTGCGGCTTTGCGCAAACGCTTCACGCGCCGCACCGGCTTATGTCCGTCATGGCCATGGGCATGATGATGGCCGTGGTGGCCGTGTGAAGTTTTCTGCCCTTTGGCTGGCTCGAACGGCATGCGCACGATCTTGCCGTGGCGCACGCCGCGCTCGGCGATCACGTGCTCGCCGAAATGCTGCACGTCGTCGGTCTTGCCTCTGAGCACCGTGACCTCGAGACAGGTGTCATGGTCGAGATGCACGTGCAGCGAGGCGAGCGACAGCTCGTGATGCTCGTGATAGGCGGAAGTCAGGCGCTTCGACAGCTGCCGCGCCGCGTGGTCGTAGGTGTAGACCAGCGCCGCCACGCAGTCGCGCTTTTGACCGGTGTCCTCGGCGGCTTCGCGCATGCCGGCGCGGGCAAGATCGCGGATCGCCTCTGACCGGTTCTGATAGCCGCGCGCGGCGATGATGGCGTCGAGCTCGTCCATCAGCGCATCGTCCAGCGTGATCGTCACTCTTTGCATTCGGCGAGCGCTCCAAATCGTTCGGCATGGCCGGGCGCAGTGCCGGCCATCCGCGAATTTCAACATGATATCAAAGACGTAGGTCGGATTTTCCGGACCAGCAAAGGGACCTGGGCCAGACGAGCGGTTATACCTCAAAAGTGACCAGCGAGGCGAGCCGGTACCGAGGCTCTCACAACTGGGTGGTGAGACGCGTGAGCCAGGCCGGAGAAGCATCGACCAGCAACGTCTCTAGCCTCTTGTCGAGGCCTGTCGCCACCAAGAGGCCGATGGCGACCAACAGTCCGCCGAGCAAGGCCTTGCCGCCTTTGCCGGCTTCCATGAGCCGCCCGCGCCAGCGCGACAAGGCTTCGCGCGACAGGAGTCCGATGGCGATGAGCGGCAGCGCAGCGCCCACGCCGAAGGCGATCATGGTGAGCGCCACCTCTCCCAGATTCTCGCCCTTCGCCGCGAGGATGGAGGCGGCGCCAAGCGTAGGCCCGACGCAAGGGCTCCACACCGCTCCGAGCAGCAGGCCGAGCAGGAACTGACCGCCTAAGCCATGCGCGGCGAAGCCGCCGAATTGCTCTTCGACCCAGTTGCTCACCGGTCCGCCTGCGGCTGCGGCCTGCGCGCCAAGCCTCGGCACCAGAAGCAGCGTGCCGATGGCGATGAGGAGGACCGCCGACACCAGGCGAAAGAAGCCCGTGTCGAGGCCTGCGGCAAATCCGATGGTGGCCACGAACAGGCCGATGACCACGAAGGAGAGCGAAAGCCCTGCGGCGAGCGCCGCCGGCGCGAAACGATGCTCGCTCGCGGCGCTGCCGAGCACGATCGGCAGCAGCGGCAGCACGCAAGGCGACAGGACCGACAAGGCCCCCGCCAGGAACGCGAGGCCGAGAGTGCCGAGGCTCATGGCTTCCGCCTAGAGCGCGCTCTTGAGAAGTGCCTCGATCAAGCCTGGATTTGTCTCGCCGACCGAACGGGCGATTTCCTCTGCACCCTTGAACGTGATCAGCGTGCTCTGCCGCTGCGCCTTCAGTGCGCGCACGTCATCCGTCTGATGGTCGAAGTCGACCACGAGCACGACGAGATCCTTGAACTCAGGTTTGGCGGTCAGCTCCTCGAGGATCGGTTTTTGCGCCCGGCAGGTGGGGCACCAGGGCGCGAAGATGTCGACGAGAATCGATTTCCCATCCTTCTGCGCCGCGCTGAACTCTGCCTGGGTGAACGGCTTCCAATCGGCTGCGATGGCCGGGAATGAGCCGAGCAGGACGCCGGCGAGAATGCCGGCGGCAAGGAACAAGTCGATGCGCGATCATCTGTTGCGAACCTCCGGTTTGGCGTGGTTCGCATATTGCCGCGCGCGGAAGCTCGCGCCTAATCACTATGGCTTGACGCGGCCGTGAAGGACCGGTTCCCGCCTATTCGACTTTGGGCCGGGCCCGGCACGAGCCGGCATGTTGCTAATCGCCGCAGCCCTCGGGATATTGCGGGCCTAGCGAGTAGTCGCACGGCGTCCAGTACGGATCGGGCTTGTACGGTCCGTCTGACGGATTCATGACGCAATTGCCCCCGGCGCCGCGGTAATAGCCCGCCGGACATCCATCATTTGCTTCCGCTTTTCTGGTCATCTTTGCGTCCCGCTTCTCAAGTGGCCCGAACGCCATGGCCTGTGTCGATGCTACGACCGCCAAGGCCAGCGCTACGACGAAAAGCCTCATCGCTCTTTCCTCCTTGCAAAACTTCGGAAAAACACGTGCGCATGGGTGCGATATGTTTCAAGGGGGTGGCGCCTTCCCGCGCGAATGACTTCGGGGCGTCGGCCTCGGCGAGCGCACTCTCTTTGGGTTGATCCATGTGTCTGTCGTTCAACGCCGTCACCGTTCTCTGCGCGCTTCTGATCGAGGCCGGCTTCGGCTATCCCGCCTCGCTCTTCGACCGCATCAAGCATCCGGTCATGTGGATGGGCGCCCTGATCGAGCGCCTCGACAGCCGGCTCAATGACCCGAGCATGCTTGAGGCGAAACGGCGCCGGAACGGCTTGATTGCGCTCGGGCTTCTGCTCGCCGCCACCGTGATCCCCGCTATTGCCGTGCAGTACGTCATGCTTGAGTTGCCTGGTCCCATCGCGCTTGTGGTCCTTGCTTGCCTCGCCAGCACGCTCCTCGCCCAGCGCAGTCTCTATGAGCATGTCGCAGCCGTGGCCGATGCGCTCGATACCGGCGGGCTCGAAGCTGGGCGCGAAGCGGTGGCCGAAATCGTCGGCCGCGATACGACGCACCCTCGATGAGGCCGGCGTGGTGCGCTCGGCGCATTGAAAGCCTCGCCGAGAATTTCTCAGATGCCGTCGTGGCGCCGAGTTTCTGGGGCGTGCTTCTCGGCCTGCCTGGCATGGTGGCGTATAAGGCGATCAATACCGCCGACAGCATGATCGGCCATCGCACGCCGCTTCATCAGGCGTTTGGCCAGGCGACCGCCAAGGTCGACGATGTGGTCAATCTTCCGGCCTCGCGGCTCGCGGCGCTGTGGATCGCGCTCGCCGCCTGGTTTCACGACGATGCCGATATCCGCCGCGCGCTGGTGACTGTGCGGAAAGACGCGCACCGTCATCGCTCGCCAAATGCAGGCTGGCCTGAGGCAGCAATGGCCGGCGCGCTCGACCTGAAGCTCTCAGGCCCGCGCTTCTATCATGGCGCGCTCACCGAGGAGGGATGGATCGGGGAGGGGAGGGAAGAGACGTCCGCCGCCGACATCCGCCGCGCACTTTCCCTGTACAAGACCGCCTGCACCCTGCAGATCGCGGCGCTCTTCGTGCTCGCCTTCCTCATCGCGCTATTCTGAGCAGGCGATCGATATCGATATGCGCTTCCAGGTGATCGGCAAGATCGTCGAGCGTCTTCTCTAGACCGTGTTCGTAGCTGAAGCCGGCAGGCCTTCCCCCAAGCCGCGAAATCCAGGCGGCGCGCTGCCGGTCATCGGCGAACAGCCCATGCACATAGGTCCCGGCCACGCGGCCGTCGGCGGAGATCGCTCCGTCGCTGCGCCCATCGGCTGAAGCCGAGCGAAGGGCTGCGAAGGCACGCGCGTGTTCGCCGACATGCATTTCGTAGCCGTGGAAGGGGATGGAATCCGTCGAGCGTCTCGCCGGCGACTTTGGTCGAGAGTCTTCTCGCCTCGGATGACGGTCTCGACCGCCAGCAGTCCGAGCCCGCCTGTGCTGTTTGACGGGCCCTCGACACCGTGCAGGGTCGGCGATGCTTGACCCGAGCATCTGGAAACCGCCGCAAATGCCGAGCACATGACCGCCGTGCCGCACATGCGCGGCAATGTCGATGTCCCAGCCTTCTTCGCGAAGCGTGTTGACGTCGGCGATGGTCGATTTCGACCCCGGCAGAACGATGAGATCGCAGACCGGCAACGGCGCGCCACGCTCGACCATGATCACATCGACCTCCGGCTCCGCAGTGAAGGGATCGAGATCGTCGAAATTGGCGATATGCGGCAGGAGCGGCACCGCCACACTGACTTTGCCGTTGCCGCGCGGGTGCCGCCGCCCGACGAGGTCGTAGGCGTCCTCCGCCGGCAGCCGGCGCGCGCCGTCGAAGAACGGGACGAGCCCGAGCGCAGGCCAGCCTGTTCGCCGCTCGATCTCCTTCATGCCCTCGGCGAACAGCGAGAGGTCGCCGCGCATGCGGTTGACGATGAAGCCAGCGACGAGCTTCGCATCCTCGGGATCAAGCACGTCCTTGGTGCCGACGATGCTTGCGATCACCCCGCCGCGGTCGATGTCGCCGATCACCACCACCGGCACGTCTGCGGCGCGCGCAAAGCCCATATTGGCGATGTCGTTCTTCCGCAGATTGATCTCCGACGCGCTGCCCGCGCCTTCGACCACGACGATGTCCGCGTCGCGCTTTATTATCCCAAAGCTTTCAAGCACATAAGGCAACAGCTTCGGCTTCAGATCCTGCATCTCGCGCGCCGTCGCCTTGCCGAACACTCTGCCCTGCACGATCACTTGCGCGCCGATCTCGCTCTGCGGCTTCAGCAGCACCGGGTTCATATGCACCGAGGGTTCGACACGCGCCGCGCGCGCTTGCAGCGCCTGCGCCCTGCCGATCTCGCCGCCATCGTCGGTAACGGCGGCGTTGTTCGACATGTTCTGCGGCTTGAACGGCCTGACGGAGAGCCCGCGCCTTACCAGCGCGCGACAAAGCCCCGCGACGAGCAGAGACTTGCCGACGCTAGACCCCGTGCCTTGCAGCATGAGGGCGCGGGCGGTCATCAGTACTCGATGCCGGCTTGCGCCTTCACCCCGGCGGCGAAGTGATGCTTCACCAGCGTCATCTCGGTGACGAGGTCTGCGGCCTCGATCATCTCGCGCTTGGCGTTCCGCCCGGTGACCACGACGTGCAGGTCCGGCCGCCGCGATTTCAGCGTCTCGACCACCTCGGCGAGCGGCAGATAGTCGTAGCGGAGCGCGATGTTGATCTCGTCGAGCACGATCAGCTTGAGATCGGGGTCCTGCATCAGGGCCTTCGCCGTCTCCCAGGCTTTTGCCGCAGCCGCCATGTCGCGCGCTTTGTCCTGCGTCTCCCAGGTGAAGCCTTCGCCAAGCGTATGCCAGCGCACCATATCGCCGAAGCCCTCGAGCACGCTCCGTTCGCCGGTGTTCCACGCGCCCTTGATGAACTGCACCACGGCGCACTTCCCGCCATTGCCGACCATGCGCAGCACGAGGCCGAAGGCTGCCGTCGATTTGCCCTTGCCGGTTCCGGTATGGACGATGAGCAGTCCCTTCTCGGGAATCGTCTTGGCGGCGACCTCTGCGTCCTGTGCCGCCTTGCGGTTCGCCATCTTGGCGCGATGGCGCTCCTGCTCGTCCCGCTTCGCGTCTTCACTCATGGCAGCACTTTTAGAGGCATGGCGAGCCCGGCCACCATGAATAGAACATTGTGGGCGCTCACCGCGAGGTGTTGATTGACGAGTCCGGACTGGTCGCGAAAGGCGCGGCCAAGCGCCGTCTCGGGCACGAGACCTGCGCCGACTTCGTTCGACACCACGATGGTCGGAGCCTTGCGCCCATCGAGGCTCTTGACGAACCGCGTCAACGCTGCGTGGACATCATGGCCGGCGAGCATCAGATTGGAAACCCAAAGGGTGACGCAGTCGATGACGAGCGGCGCCTGCTCCGGCGCCTCTGCCACAGCCCGCGCAAGCTCGATCGGCTCCTCGATCGTCGACCACCCCTTGCCCCGATCGGCTTTGTGCTTGGCGATGCGCTTGAGCATCTCGTCGTCCAGCGCCTGTGCCGTGGCGATATAGACCCAAGGCGGCGGCGTCGCCATGGCGAGGATCTGCGCGTGACGGCTCTTGCCGGAGCGGGCGCCGCCGAGCACGAGCGTTAGCCGCGCGCGCCCGGCGGTGTGTGGCTCCTCCATGGTCAGGCAGTGCCGACCAACCGCCGCCGGAAATAGCCGGTGAGTCCGCCGAGCAGCATAAAGAACACCAAGGTCGTCATCACCACGGCGACGACGAAGCTGTGATGCAGACTTTCAGGGATCGGCGAGTCGTGGCTGAGCGGCTGCGGCGCGCCGACGATATGCGGTGCCACAGAGCAACGCCACGCCGGCAATCACGGCAAGCGACCGATCGCCCATAGACCAGCAGCGCGATGCCTCCGGCAGTGGAGAACGCGGTGGCGACCCACCAGACCTGACGCGGCTCCAAGCTCAGCCGCCGGCATGGCCGGAAGCTCCGGCGGGAGCCCGAGCCCAGGCGCAAGCGTGAACACGGCGAAGGCCGCAAGGCCCCAGAATACGCCTTGGCGCCAGTTGAGAATGCCGCCGGCAAGCTCGCTCGCCGCGATGAGCAGCAGCGCGAAGCCGATGCCGGTGAGCACATTGGCGGCGAGCGTGAAGGCTGTGCGCTCGAAGCCGTCTTGCGGCGCCCACCCTCCGCCATGCTCATGCTCATGCGCCGCGGCAGCTTCCGACTCGTGCGTATGCGCCGGCGGAGCCTTTGCCGCTTCGGCCTGCTCGAAGACTTCAGCCTTGAGGATGAGCGGCACCGTCGCCAGCTGTTGCGCGACCGTCATGCCGATGCCTGCGATCACGCCGACAATGGCCGCAAGCAGAACGATGTTGCGGAAATAATCCATGTCGCCCTCCCTTAGTGGCAGGGGAAGGCCATGGAATGGCGATAGTCGTGCGCAGCATTGTGCACCGCCTCGATGTGGGAGAAGCCCACGCCGCCGATGATGAAAATGCCGAGCAGCGCCGCCATGACAAGTGGCAGGGCGCGAGCAGCCGTCAATTCCGCGGCGCTGTTCGTGGCGCCCGGTTGCCTGGTCGATAAGGTCGTCATGATGTCTCCCTCTGCCCTCCACCCGAGGGCGGTTCAAGGTTGCCCGTCGCCGGCCGGTCTACTGGCTTGCGGGTCATCGCGTCCCTTCTGCCTTCCCGGAGCGGAAGCTCCAGTGGCATCGAAGAAGGGCAGCTCTCCGCTCACAGTTGCGGGGGCAGCCGCGGCTTCAAGACTTTCGTCTCTCACCGCGTTCCCGTCTTGCGTCCCGCTCAAATTGCGGGAACCGAGGACGGCAGAACTATAGAGACTGGGCTTGCACTGCCGCAAGCACGTTTACTGGCCGCGCGCGTCTCCGTTGACACACTCCCCGCCAGGCCCTTTAGTGAGGGCGAAAATGACGGTCTCCTCGAAGATGAGGAGTGAAAAGGGAATGCGGTGACGGGTTTTCGCCCGAATTCCGCAGCTGCCCCCGCAACTGTAGGCGGAAAGCTTGCCGTAATTGGCCACTGGGGTGAGCCCTGGGAAGGCGGCGGCGAGCGAAAGATCCGCAAGCCAGGAGACCTGCCGTCGATTGTCTGACCCGAGAGGCCGGGCGGGGTGCCCTGGCAGCTTGGTGGCCGGTTGATCGGCCAGGCGCGAGGCGTTGCCCCTGCGCCGCTTCTCACGACGCTTGCACCCGAGGATGCGTTTTACGGTGTCTGACGGGGTCGCTGTGCCGCACAACAATCGCCCGCATCTTTATATCTGCGTCTCCTGCCGCTGCCGCGGCGCCGCGCCTGCGCCTGAAGGCGAGCCGACCGACGGGCGCCGCCTCTATGAGGCGGTAAAGGCGCTTGCCGATCGACATGGGCACCGACGCGCCGGCGCAAATTCTTCCAACGCTGTGCTTTGCCAATTGCGAGCGCGGCTGCTAGCGTCGGGCTCTCCGCCGCCGGAAAGTGGTCCTATCTTGTCGGTGAACTTGGCGCCTGAGCACGCCGCCGATCTCCTCACCTATGCCGCCGCCTACGCCAAGGCGAAGACCGGCGTAGTGCTTCCCTCCGGGCGTCCCGCCTCTCTGCAAACGAGCGTGATCGCCCGCTTTCCCGCACCCTTCGAGCCAGCCAAGGACGCCGCCGAATGACCGACGCTGCCCGCATCCCCGCCACCATCATCACCGGCTTCCTCGGCGCGGGCAAAACCACGCTTCTCCGCCATCTGCTCGAGACGGCGCGGGGCAAGCGGCTCGCCATCATCGTCAATGAGTTCGGCAGCGTCGGCGTCGACGGCGAAGTCTTGAGGAGCTGCGGCATCGAAAGCTGCCCGGAGGAGAACATCGTCGAGCTCGCCAATGGCTGCATCTGCTGCACCGTGGCTGAGGATTTCATCCCGACCATGCAGGCGCTGATCGACCGCGCGGCACCGCCGGAGCACATCCTTATCGAGACCTCGGGGCTCGCTTTGCCGAAACCTCTGGTCAAAGCCTTCGACTGGCCCTCGATCCGCTCGCGGCTGACCGTCGACGGCGTCATCGCCGTGGTCGATGCGCCTGCCGTGGCCGAAGGCCGCTTCGCCGACGATCCCGAAGCTGTCGCCCGACAGCGTGCCGAAGATCCCTCCGTCGAACACGACAATCCGCTCGCCGAGGTCTACGAGGACCAGCTCATGGCCGCCGACCTGATCGTACTGAACAAGACCGATCTCATCGATGCTTCCGCCGGCGAGCGGTTGAAGCGCGAGGTCTTGGCCATCGTGCCGCGCGCGGTGAAGGTGGTGGCGGCGCAAGAGGGCAGGGTGGACGCCGGCGTGCTGTTGGGTCTTGGCGCAGCCGCCGAGGACGATCTCGCCGCGCGCCCTTCCCATCACGACGCGCTCGACGGCGCACATGAGCATGACGATTTCGAGAGCTTCGTCGTGTCGGTCCCAGAGATCGGCGATCCGGCTGAGCTGCTGGCGCGGTTGAAGTCCGTCGCCGAGGCGCATGACGTGCTCCGCATCAAGGGCTTCGTGCCTGTGACCGGCAAGCCTTTGCGCCTTGCGGTGCAAGGTGTCGGCGCGCGCTTCCGCTCGAGCTTCGACCGGCCCTGGCCTGACGGTGTTGCGCGCCAAGGCCACGTCGTGGTGATTGGCGAGCGCGGGCTCGATCGCGCCGCCATCGAAGATCAAATTCTAGGCTAGGCCAATGCATCTCCTGGTGCGCGAGACGAGAGGACTTGACGAGGCGGAAGCCGCCGTCGATCTCGGCCAATCGCGCGCCGATCTCGTCTTTCTCTCCTTCTCCGACAGCGACCTCGGCGCCTTCGCCGCTGCCTGGGCGGCGCAAGGGGACGCTGCTCGGTCGCTCCGCCTCGCCAACCTTTCGCGGCTCCGCCACCCGATGTCGGTCGATCTTTATGTCGAGCAGGTGATCTCGGGCGCGCGCTGCGTCGTGATCCGCCTGCTCGGCGGCCTCGACTATTGGCGCTATGGCGCCGAGGAGATCGCTCACGCCGCGCGAGCACAGGGCATTCCGCTGGCGCTTCTTCCTGGCGACGGCCGCGACGATGCGCGGCTCGCCGAGCTTTCGACCGTCGATGGCGCGCAGCTCGCCCGGCTCGATGCATTCTTTGCCACAGGCGGTCCTGAGAACATGCGCCGTGCGCTCGACCTCATGGCGCATCTTGCGGGTCTTGCTCCGGACGACGGCCTTATCGCCGAGCCTCTCCCCATGCATGGCGTGCATCTTCTCGATGTGCCGGACGTGGCCGGCCGCCCGCTCGCGGTGATCGTGTTCTACCGCGCCTATCTGCTTGCCGCCGACCTCGCGCCGATCGAGGCTTTGGCGCGTGCGCTCGACCGAGAAGGCCTTAATGTTCGAGCGCTCTACGTCGCCAGCCTCAAGGATCGCGACACGGGCAACTTCGTTGCGGAGACCTTGCGCGACGTGGGCGCCGCGCGTCGTGCTCAACGCCACCGCCTTCTCGGCGCGCCTCGACGATGCGCCGTCGCCTCTCGAAGCAGCCGGCGACGCCGATCCTGCAAGTCGTGTTCGCCGGATCGAGCCGCGAAGTCTGGCAGGACTCGCCGCGCGGGCTTTCGCAATCGGACCACGCCATGCAGGTGGTGCTGCCCGAGCTCGACGGACGCCTGCTGACCACGGCGATCTCCTTCAAGGCCGAGGAGAGCGAGGTCGCAGGCCTCGAATTCGCCCGCGTCGCGCATCAACCCGCGCCAGATGGCGTCGCCGCAGCTGCGCGCAGCGCGTCGCTATGGGCGCGCCTCGCCAACCACGCCTCGCGCTGAGCGCAAGCTTGCGCTCGTGCTGTCCGACTATCCCGGCGCGGCAGGGCAGGCCGCCCACGCCGTCGGCCTCGACGCCATCGCCAGCACCGTCGAGATCTTGCAGCTTCTCAAGAGCGAAGGCTTCGATGTCGGCGATACCGATTCCCGGCACTGCGAGCACCTCGTTGCCGAACTTTGCGACGCTGATCCGACTCCGTTCCTCTCGCTCGCCGACTACAAACGTCTGTTCGCGAACACTCGATCCGCAAGCCCGCGCCAAGATCGTCGCCGCCTGGGGCGCGCCTGACGCCGATCCCGCCATCAGCGATGACCACTTCACCATGCGCTTTACGCGCCACGGCAGGCTGATCGCCGCCATCCAGCCTGACCGCGGCAACGCGCTCGACCGCAAGTCGAGCTATCACGACCCGGACCTGCCGCCGCGCCACGCTTACGTCGCCTTCTATCTCTGGCTGCGCGAGGGGATGCGCATCCACGCCATGATCCATCTCGGCACGCACGGCACGCTCGAATGGCTGCCTGGCAAGGCGATGGCGCTGTCGTCCGTCCTGCCTGCCTGCCGCTCTGCTCGGCGGGCTCCCGGTGATCTATCCCTTCATCGTCAACAATCCCGGCGAGGCTGCCGCCGCCAAGCGCAGGCTCGGCGCCGTGACCATCGGCCATCTCACGCCGCCGCTGAAATCTGCGGGCCACGCCAACGACACGTTGGAGCTTGAGCGCCTCATCGACGAATACGCCGCCGCCGACGGCCTCGATCGCCGCCGCACGGCGTTGCTTCGCGAGGAGATTTTGGACCGCGCCGCAGCAGCAGGACTGCTTGCCGAGAGCGGCGCCGACCGCGCCTCGACCAAGCAGGATCAGCTTTCCCGCCTCGACGCTTATCTCTGTGATGTCAAGGACTTGCAGATCAGGGATGGGCTTCACGTTTATGGCCGCGCGCCCGACACGCAGCGCCGCGAAGAGTTCCTTGCCTCTCTGGCGCAGTCCAATCCGGGGACGCCGCCCGAAGCTCTCGCCGCGCGCTTCGATCTGGCCGCTTCCGCTGAGCGCGACGCATTCATCGCAGCGCTCGACGGCAAATTCGTGGCGCCAGGCCCCTCAGGCGCGCCGACGCGCGGGCGCGCCGACGTGCTGCCCACCGGGCGCAATCTCTACGCCATCGATCCGCGCGCGGTGCCGACCCGCTCAGCGGTGGTGCTCGCCGAGAAGTCCGCCAAGGAACTGCTCCGCCGTCACCTCCAGGATCATGGCGACTGGCCGCGCGCGCTGGTGATGGATGTGTGGGGCAGCGCCACCATGCGCACCGGCGGCGAGGATCTTGCGCTCGCGCTTCTGCTCATGGGCGCGCGGCCGATGTGGGATCAGGGATCGGCGCGCGTCAGCGGCTTCGAAATTCTGCCCATCGCCGAACTCGATCATCCGCGCGTCGATGTCACCTTGCGCATCTCAGGGCTGTTCCGCGATGCCTTCGAGGCGCAGATCGCGCTGTTCGACGAGGCTGTGCGCGCCATTGCCGCGCGCGACGAGCCTGACGATTGGAATCCGCTCTGCCGCTTCCGCGCGCGGATTACGAGGCGAGGCGCTGCGCCGAGCCACCGCGCGCATCTACGGCGCTGCGCTCGGCGACTACGGGGCTGGCGTCACCGAGCGCGTCGAGCGCGGCGCCTGGGACGAGCGCGCCGATCTCGGCCTCGATTATCTTGCCGCCTCTGCCACCGCCTACGGCAAGGGCCTCGATGGCGCGACCGACAGCGACGGCTTTGCCGCGCGGGTGAAAGAGGCCGACGCCTTCCTGCATCAGCAGGATCACGCCGAGATCGATCTCCTCGATAGTCTCGACTACGCTGCTTACGAGGGGGGCTTCGCCGCCGCAGCCGACCGGCTCGGCAATGCGCCCGCGCTCTATCACACCGACATCTCACGCCCCGACGCGCCGAAGGTGCGCACCCTCGTCGAGGAGATCGCCCGCATCGTGCGCGGCCGCGCCGCGAACCCCGCTTGGATCGAAGGCATGATGCGCCACGGCTATCGCGGCGCCGCCGAAGTGACGCGGAGCGTCGAGGGGCTGTTTGCCTTCGCCGCGACGTTGCCGGCGCGTCTCGACCGGCAATTCGATGTGCTGTTCGACGCGACGCTCGGCAATGAAACCGTCGATAGCTTCCTGCGCCAGGAAAACCCCGCGGCGCGCGAGGCCATGGCCGCGCGCTTCGATGAAGCGATCCGCCGCGATCTGTGGCGCCCGCGCCGGAACAGCGTGGCGCGAATGCGTGAGGCATCATGACCGCAGCCCCTGCCATCAAGGGCTGGTGCCCGACGCTGCTCTCGCCGATGCAGTCCGGCGATGGCTGGCTCGCGCGGGTGAAGCCGAGCGCCGGTGTGCTGAGCGCCGAAGCAGCGCGGCTCATCGCCGATGCCGCGCGCCGCCACGGCAACGGCCATATCGACCTCACGTCTCGCGCGCAAATTTGCAGATCAGGGGCCTCAGCCCCCGCTCGGCGGGAGAATTTGCCGAGGCCATCATCGGCGCAGGCCTCGCCAACGCCAACCCGTCGCTGGAAGCCATCCGCAACGTCATGGCGAGCCCGCTCGGGCCCGACGATGCTTCAGCTGCCTTCGACTCTCAAGCTGTCGCTCGCGACATCGAAGCCATGCTCGCCGAGGAGCCCCAGCTTTGGGCGCTGCCGTCGAAATTCGGTGTCCTTGTCGATGGCGGCGGCGCGCTGCCGCTTGCCGACATCACTGCCGACATCATGGTCCGACGCGGGCGAGGGCGCGCTTGCCGTCCACCTCGATGGCGGTACACGTCGCTGCGCTTTGCGCTCCGTCCTCGGTCGCCGAAACGGTGAAGGCTCTGGCGCTCGCTTTCCTTCGCCTGTCCGCGCAGCGGAGTGAGAAGCCGCGCCGCATGCGCGCGCTGGTGATGGCCGTCGGCGAGGAGGCGATCTTCGCCGAGGCAGGTCTGACTGCCGCTCCCGCGCCTGCCGGATTCACGCCCGAAGCAAAATCAGCCATCGGACTGATATCATTGGAATATCGGAGGCGGCATGCCTTTGGCGTTGGGCTGCCTTTCGGCCGCATCGAAGCCGATGCGTTGCACGCGCTGGCCGACATCTCTGAGCGCTACGGCGACGGCAGCTTGCGCACCACGCCCTGGCGCGCAGTCCTTCTGACCGGCATCACCCCAAGCGACGCCGCGGGACTTGCAGAGGAGGTCAAAAGGCTCGACCTCATCACCGATGCCACCGACCCGCGCCTCAACATCTTCGCCTGCGTCGGCGCGCCGTCCTGCAATGAGCGCAAGCAGTCGATGCGCGTGGCGATGCCGCCCGCCTTGCCGCCATCATCGGCGCGACCCGCGGCGAGACGCTGCATGTCTCCGGCTGCAGCAAATCCTGCGCCCATCGCGGTACGGCGTCGCTCACCCTCGTCGGCCGCGACGGGCGCTATGATCTCATCCGCAACGGCAGCGCCGCCGACCGGCCAAGCCTGACAAATCTCACCATCGGCCAGGTCGAAGCCTTGCTTCAGTCCGCCAAAGGGCAGCGTCGATGAGCGCGGAATACGACTACGCCCGCGACGGCGCCGAGATCTATCGGCGCTCCTTCGCTATCATCCGCAGTGAAGCGGACCTCTCGCGCTTTAGCCCGGACGAAGCCCGCGTCGCGGTGCGTGTGATCCATGCTTGCGGCATGGTCGAGATCGCCCGCGACCTCGTCTTCGGGTCCCGGCTTCGTCGCCGCGGCCCGCGGCGCGCTGCTCGCAGGCAAGCCGATCTTCTGCGACTCAAAGATGGTGGCGAACGGCATCACCCGCGCGCGGCTGCCCGCCAACAACGAAATCATCTGCACGCTCGATACTCCCGGCATCGCCGACCGCGCCGCGAAGCTCGACACCACGCGCTCTGCCGCAGCCCTCGATCTCTGGCTCGACAGGCTCGACGGTTCTCTCGTCGCCATCGGCAATGCCCCGACGGCGCTCTTCCGTCTTCTCGAGCTGATCGATCAGGGCGCGCCGAAGCCTGCCGCCATCATCGGCATGCCGGTGGGCTTCGTCGGCGCGGCGGAGTCCAAAGAGGTTCTCTCCGCCCACGGCGGCACGCCGTTCCTCATCGTCAAGGGCCGCAAGGGCGGCAGCGCCATGGCTGTCGCCGCCGTCAACGCATTGGCGAGCGAGGCTGAGTGATGAGCGCCAGCGGCACACTTTACGGCGTCGGCGTCGGCCCTGGAGATCCTGAGCTGATGTCGCTTAAAGCCGCGCGCATTCTGAAATCCGCGCCGGTGATCGCCTACTTTGCCAAGAAGGGCAGCATCGGCAATGCGCGGCGCATCGTCGACGGCCAGCTCAACCCTGACGCCGAGCTTGTCCGCCTCGATTATCCCTTCACCACCGAGCTGCCAGAGACCGACCCCTGCTATCGCGACGCGCTTGTCGCCTTCTACGACGCGAGCGCCGCGACGCTCGCAGCGAGGCTCGACGCCGGCCAGGACGTCGCGGTGATCTGCGCCGGCGATCCGTTCTTCTACGGCTCCTACGCGCATCTGCATGAGCGGCTCGCCGACACGCATCGTTGCGAGGTGATCCCGGGCATCACCGCCATGAGCGGCTGCTGGACCAGCGCCTCGATGCCCATGACCTGCGGCGACGAGATGCTTGCCGTGCTCTCCGGCACCATGGACGCGGATGCGCTCTCCGAGCGGCTCGCCGCTAGCGAAGCTGCGGTGATCATGAAGGTCGGCCGCAACCTCGCCAAGATCAGGCAGGCGCTTCGCCCGCGCCGGCAAGCTCGATCGCGCCGTCTATGTCGAGCGCGGCACCATGCCGGAGGAGCGCATCGTCAAGCTCACGGACAAGCCGGACGACCAAGCCGCCTATTTCGCAGTGGTACTCGTGCCGGGGGAGAGGAAGCCGCTATGACCGGTCGCCTCGCCATTGTCGGCCTCGGACCAGGCGCGCAGGAGCTGATCACGCCGCTTGCGTCAGAGACGCTTGCCGCGGCAACCGACCTCGTCGGCTATGCGCCATACCTTGCCCGAGTGCCCGAGCGCTCCGGCCAGAGCCGCCACGAATCCGACAATCGCGAAGAGCTGGCCCGCGCGAAGCAGGCGCTCGATCTTGCCGCGTCGGGGAAATCGGTCGCGGTGGTTTCCTCCGGCGATCCAGGCGTGTTCGCCATGGCAAGCGCGGTATTCGAGGCGATCGAGACCGGCAAGCCGGCGTGGCACGACATCGAGGTGACCGTGGTGCCCGGCGTCTCGGCGATGCTTGCCGCCGCCGCCCGCATTGGCGCGCCGCTCGGGCATGATTTCTGCGTGATCTCGCTGTCGGACAATCTCAAGCCCTGGGACGTGGTGCTGAAACGGCTCGAAGCCGCCGCCTCTGGCGACTTTATTATTGTGCTGTACAACCCGGCATCGAAGGCGCGGCCCTGGCAGCTTGGCGAAGCGCTCAGCCTCATCGCGCGCCACCGTGCGAGATCAACCCCGGTGATCTTCGCGCACGCCGTGAGCCGGCCCGACGAGCGCATTGACATCACGACGCTTGCCGACGCCGAGCCCGCGAAAGCCGACATGCGCACGCTCATTATTATCGGGTCGAGCGCGACGAAGCTCGTGACCGGCAGCAAAGGCAAGCGCTTCGTCTACACGCCGCGTCACGCGGAGCTGGTCGAGTCATGATGCCGTTCGAGCCAGAGAAGTGCGTCAGCGACTGTCTCGACGGAGGGAGCCTCCGGCAGATCTGGCCGCTCGACCATGATCACAGGCAGCGACAGCGCCCGCGCCGCCTCGAGCTTGGCTGCGGCCCCGGCGCCGCCGGAGTTCTTGGTGACGATGACGTCCACCGCATGCGCTTCGAGCAACGCCCGCTCGTCTTCGAGCTTGAAGGGGCCGCGCGCCGCAATCAGCTCCACGCGCGGCGGCAACTCTCGCGGCGAGGGCGCCTCGACGCTGCGCACGATATAGAAGTGTTGCGGCGCGCTGCGGAACGGTGCGAGCTCCATCCTCCCGGTGGTGAGAAACACGCGCCTTGGTTTCTCGCCGATCGCATCCGCAGCCGCTTCGAGGCTCTCCACCATGATCCAGCGATCGCCCTCGCGCGGGACCCAAGCAGGCCGGCGAATGGCGAGCAGGGGGACGCCGGCAGCACGCGCAGCCTTGATGGCGTTCGCCTTCATCTGCACGGCGAAGGGGTGGGTGGCATCGATCACAAGATCGAAGCGCTCCTTGGCGAGAACGCGCGCGAGCCCCTCAGCGCCGCCGAAGCCGCCCGTGAGCAGCCTGCCAGGAAGCTGCGCGGGTTCAGCGGTCCTGCCGGCAAGCGACAGGGTGACGTCGTAGCGCGCGTCGCCGTCGAACGCGCGAGCGAGGTCGGCGGCTTCGCCGCTGCCGCCGAGAATGAGAAGCTTCGACGCTGTCATGCCGCTGACGAGGTCGCATTGTGAGCGCGCACGGTCAACAGGCGCGATGGCTCGCCATCGTCGGTATCGGCGAAGACGGCGCCGAGGGGCTCTCGCCGGCGGCCCGCGCGCTCATTACGAACGCCAAGCTTGTCATCGGCGGCAAGCGGCATCTGGCTCTTGCTGACGGCCTGCCGAGCGGTGAGCTCAAGGCCTGGCCAAGCCCGATCGCCGAGTCCATCCCTGACATTCTCGCCCATCGCGGCGAGCCGGTTGCCGTGCTCGCCTCGGGCGATCCCTATTGCTTCGGCGTCGGCGCCATGTTGTCGGCCCACGTACCTGTGGAGGAGACGATCTGCTTGCCTGCGCCGTCGTCGCTCTCGCTGGCCTGCGCGCGGCTCGGTTGGGCGCTTGACGATGTTGCCGCGGTGTCGCTGTGCGGCAGGCCCATCGAGACGCTTGCGCCGTCGCTTCAGCCGAAGCGCCGCGTGCTCGTGCTCTCCGCCGATGCAACGACTCCCGCAGCGGTCGCGCGCTATCTCTCCGACCGCGGCTTCGGGCGGTCGACCCTGCATGTGCTCGAAGCCTTGGGCGGACAGCGAGAGCGCATGCGCAGCACGACCGCCGATCGTTTCGGCTTCAACGATGTCGAAGCGCTGAACCTGATCGCCATCGAGGTCGAGGCAAGCCCCGGCGCCAAGGTCATTCCGCTCAGCACCGGCCTGCCGGACGAGATGTTCGAGCATGACGGCCAGATCACCAAGCGCGAGATCAGGGCGGTGACGCTTTCTTCGCTCGCTCCTCGCGCCGGCGAGTTGCTGTGGGACATCGGCTGCGGCTCAGGGTCTGTCGCCATCGAGTGGTTGCTGCGCCACCCGGCCAACCAAGCCATCGGCATCGAGCGCGATCCGCTGCGCGCCGCCCGCGCCGCGCGCAACGCAGTAGAGCTTGGCGTGCCTCGGCTTGAGATGGTGACCGGCGAGGCTCTGCCCGCGCTCGATGCGCTGCCAACACCAGACGCCATCTTCATCGGCGGGGGAGGAGAGGCTTCGCTGATCGACAAGGCCTACGCCGCGCTCAAGCCTGGCGGCCGCATCGTCGCCAACGCCATCACCCTTGATACCGAGACGGCGGTGCTCGCCGCGCAACGCAAAGTCGGCGGAACGCTGACGCGCCTTTCCGTCGAGCGCCTTGACGCGGTCGGCGGCAAGCAGGCCTTTCGGCCTGCGATGACCGTGACGCAATGGAGTGCAGCGAAACCGGTGGTGACACCATGACCGTGCATTTCATCGGCGCTGGCCCAGGCGCACCTGACCTGCTGACGCTCCGCGGCGCGGACCTGATCTCCCGCTGCCCGGTCTGTCTCTATGCCGGCTCGCTGGTGAACAAAGAGATCCTCGCGCTGTGCCCCGAAGGGGCGCGCATCATCGACACCGCGCCGATGAGTCTCGACGAGATCGTCGCCGAGTTCGAGGCGGCGCACCGCGCCGGCCACGACGTGGCGCGGCTCCATTCCGGCGATCTCTCGGTGTGGAGCGCGGTGGGCGAGCAGCTTCGCCGCCTCGATGCGCTTGGCATTCCCTATACGCTGACCCCCGGCGTGCCTGCTTTCGCTGCCGCCGCCGCTGCGCTCAAGCGCGAGCTGACTCTGCCCGAGGTGGCGCAGTCGCTTGTGCTGACCCGCACCAGCGGCCGCGCCTCTGCCATGCCGCCACGCGAGACTTTGCCTGCCTTTGCCGCGACCGGCGCAACGCTCGTGCTGCATCTCTCCATCCAGGCGCTGCCGCGCGTGGTGGAAGAATTGACGCCGTTCTATGGCGCCGACTGCCCTGCCTCGGTCGTGGTGCGCGCGAGCTGGCCGGACGAGCGCATCATCGAAGCGACGCTCGGCACGCTCCTCAGTGAAGTCGCCAACGATCCGCCAGAGCGCACCGCGCTGATCCTGGTCGGTCGCGTCCTCGCCGCTGAAGACTTCCGCGACAGCGCGCTCTACGACGCCAACTACCGGCGCCGCTACCGCTTGGGAGGCGCCGCATGAATTGGCTTCGCCAGAGATCTTCCAGCGAGCTGTCCTTCGCGGTCGAAGATCACGATGTCGAGTTCGATCGGAGCGCCTGCGAGAACCTCCGCGGCAACCGCCCACGCGCGCTCCGCCACTTCATCGCCGAGCTGGATGCCTTCGCCAGCAGCAAGCGCGAAAGCCTCAGGCGTGGTGTTCGCGCCGACGATGCGGCGCGCCAGCTCTTCCGAACCGCCGCATTCCCGCGCCACGCAAGCCAGCGCGCCGAGCTCGACGCGTCCGCGCGCCGAGTGAAGATCGAGCATGCCTTGCGCGAGCTTGGTGATCTTGGCGATGCCGCCGGCGATGGTGACGCGCGGCACGGGATGGGTGCGCAGATATTTCAGCGTGCCGCCGACGAAATCGCCCATGTCGAGCAGCGCCGTCTCCGGCAGATCGTAGAGCGCCTTCACCGCCGCCTCGGAGGTGCGCCCGGTGGCGCCGGCAACATGAGTTGAGCCCGGTCGCGCGCGCCACGTCGATGCCGTTGTGGATCGAAGCGATCCACGCCGCGCAGGAATAGGGGATGACCACGCCGGTGGTGCCGAGGATCGACAATCCGCCGACGATGCCGAGCCGCGCGTTCAGCGTCTTCGCCGCCATCTCCTCGCCATGCGGAATGGAGATCTCGATCTCGACGTCGCTGGCACCGCCAAGCGCGCGCGCCACTTCGCGCGATCTCCGCCTTCATCATCTTGCGCGGCACCGGGTTGATCGCGGGCTCGCCCGGCGGCACGGGAAGCCCGGGCAAGGTGACGGTGCCGACGCCTGGCCCTGCCTTGAACTGAACGCCGCTCGCCAGCCGTGCCTCGCCGCACCGTGGCGAGCACGAGCGCCCCATGGGTCACGTCGGGATCATCGCCTGCATCCTTGATCACGCCGGCAGTCGCTGTTCCGTCGCCCTGCGGTTGACGGCAAGCGCGAAGGCAACGGTCTGTCCGCCTGGAAGCGTGATCTCCACCGGGTCTGGAAACTCGCCGGTCAGCAGCGCCGTGAAGGCGGCCTTGGCCGCTGCCGTGGCGCAGGCGCCTGTGGTCCAGCCGCGGCGGAGCGGCCGCGCTTCGTCCGGTTCGTCCATGGCAAATGGAATAGTGCTTTGCCGCCTGCCTGTCACCGCGAGGGATGCTCAGCATGACCGACCGCTTGCGCACAGCCATGGCCGGATTTCCGCCCTTCGAGCCGGGGCACGTCTGGCTTGCCGGGGCAGGGCCAGGCGACCCCGGCCTGCTCACGCTGCATGCGCTCGCGGGCCTCGCCGAGGCCGATGTCGTCGTGCATGACGCCCTGGTTGACGCAAGAGTGCTGGCGCTCGCCCATCCCGGCGCCACCCTCGAGTTTGCCGGGAAACGCGGCGGCAAGCCGTCGCCGCAGCAATCAAACATCACCGGCCGGCTGATTGCGCTCGCCCGCGCCAACCTTCGCGTGCTGCGCTTGAAGGGTGGCGATCCTTGCGTGTTCGGCCGCGGCGGCGAAGAGGCGCTGGCGCTTGCCGCCGCCGGCATTCCCTTCCGCATCATCCCAGGCGTGACCTCTGGGCTCGCGGCGCTCACCGTGGCCTCGATCCCTGCGACCTTGCGCGGGGTGAGCCAGGCCTTGATCCTGGTCACCGGCCATTGCGGCGATGAGGAAGACGATGTCGATTGGGCTGCGCTCGCGCAAACCGGCCAACCCATCGTGCTCTATATGGCGCTGAGCAATCTCGATGGCATTGCGGCATCGCTCATGCAGGCCGGCCTCGATCCGCATGAGCCTGTGGCGGTGATCGCCTCGGCGACTCTGCCCGAGGAGCGCATCCTCATCTCGGAGCTCCATCGCCTCGCCGCCGAGACGCGCGCGCTTCACTTCGAGGCGCCGGCCATCATCGCCATCGGCGCGATCGTGAAAATGAGGGCGAAGCTTCTCGATCTTGCGGCGCGCGTGCCTGAGATGGTGGTGTGATGCGGGGAAAGACCAAAGCGCTCCTCGTCGCCGCCCCGCGCTCGGGCGCCGGCAAGACCACTGTCACGCTCGCTCTGCTTGCCGCCTTTCGCCGCCGCGGGTTGCGCATCCGTGCCGCCAAATGCGGCCCCGACTATATCGACCCCGCCTTCCACGAAGCTGCCTCGGGCGCGCGTTGCCTCAATCTCGACAGCTGGGCCATGGGCCCTGCGCTGCTTGACAGCGTCGCCTATGAGGCGTCGTCCGGAGCCGATCTCCTGATTGTCGAGTCGGCGATGGGCCTGTTCGACGGCGCGGGCGGTGGCGCGATCGGGGAGGGGGCGGCCGCGGAGCTTGCCGTGCATCTTCGCTTGCCCGTCCTGCTCGTGCTCGACGTCGCGGGGCAGGCCCAATCCGCTGCCGCCTCGGCGCTCGGCTTTGCCAGCTTCGATCCGCGCGTCCGCATCGCCGGCATCATCCTCAACCGTGTCGGCAGCGACCGCCACCGCGCCTCGATCGAACGCGCCATCGGCACACTCGATATCCCCGTGGTCGGCGCCATTCCCCGCGACAAGGCGATCCATCTTCCCGAGCGCCACCTCGGCCTGGTGCAGGCGTTCGAGCACAACGACCTCGAGCTTCGCCTGCATCGCCTCGCCGAGCTCGCCGAACGCCATTGCGATCTCGCCCGCATTCAAGGTCTTGCTGCACCTCTCAGCGTCGGCGAGCGCCCCGTCGCAGCCTTGCCGCCGCCGGGTCAGCGCATCGCGCTCGCCTCCGACGCAGCCTTCGCCTTCATCTATCCGCACGTGCTGAGCGGCTGGCGGCTGACCGGCGCGGAGATCGTGCCCTTCTCGCCCCTTGCCGACGAGCCGCCGCCTGAGGATTGCGATGCCTGCTGGCTTCCCGGCGGCTATCCGGAGCTGCATGCGGGCGCGCTCGCCGGCGCGGCACGCTTCAAGGCTGGGCTCACCCAATTCGCCGCAAGCAGGCCGGTGCACGGCGAGTGTGGCGGCTACATGGTGCTGGGGCAGGGGCTGATCGATGTCGACGGCGCGCATCACGCTATGGCGGGGCTGCTCACCCATGCAACGAGCTTCGCCGAGCGCCGGCTTCATCTCGGCTACCGCGCCGCCACCCTGCTGCAGGACTGTCCGCTCGGTGCAGCCGGCGTGCGCCTGCGCGGTCATGAGTTTCACTATGCGTCGCTGATCGAGCCTGGCACCGACGAACCTCTTGCCGATTTGTTCGACGCCGAGGGAAACGCGCTTGGATCATCCGGCGGACGGCGCGGGCAGGTCACCGGCACCTTCTTCCACGTCATCGCCCGCGCGGAGGATCTCGCCGGCCAGCAGAAAGTGGCAAGGCTCGCATGAGCGGCATTGCCAGCCTCTCCGATCTCCGCGCCCGCCTTGCGAACCTCCCCGACGGCGATGACAACGCCGCAGCCGCCATCGCCGAGCGCCAGTCGCGCCTGACCAAGCCGCTAGGGAGCCTCGGCCGGCTCGAAGAGCTGGTCGCCTGGCTCGGGCGCTGGCAGGGGCGAGAGACTGCCGCGCCTCGACGATGTGTCAGTGCTGGTCTTCGCCGGCAATCACGGCGTCGTGGCGCGCGGCGTCTCAGCCTATCCCGCCTCGGTCACCGCCCAGATGGTGGCGAATTTCGAGGCTGGCGGCGCTGCCATCAACCAGATCTGCAAATCGGTCGGCGCCACGCTCCGGGTGATCCCGCTCAAGCTCGATGCGCCGACTGCCGATTTCACGGAAAGAGAGGCCATGACCGAGGCTGAGTTCATCGAGGCCGTGGCGGCAGGCTACGATGCCGTGCCGGCAAGCGCCGATCTCCTCTGCCTCGGCGAGATGGGCATCGGCAATACCACCGCTGCATCGGCTCTTGCCGCTGCGCTGCTCGGCGGCGGGGGGAAGCGCTGGGCAGGGCGCGGCACAGGCCTCGACGATGAAGGCATGGCGCGGAAGTGCGAGGCGATCGACGCTGGGCTCACCCGCCACCAGACCCATCACGCCGACCCTCTCGCCGCGAGCATGATCTTCGGCGGCCGCGAGCTTGCGGCCATTCTCGGCGCCACGCTCGCCGCGCGCCGTCATGGCATCCCCGTGCTGCTCGACGGCTTTGTCGCCACCGCTGCGGCGGCGCCGCTCGCGCGGATCAACCCAGGCGCTCTCGATCATGCGCAAGTCGCGCATTGCTCTGCCGAAGCCGGCCATCGCGGGCTCTGCGCCGAGCTTGGCATGCGGCCGATCCTCGACCTCGACATGCGGCTCGGCGAAGGCTCAGGCGCCGCGCTCACCGTGTCGGTGCTCAGAGCCGCGCTTGCCTGCCACCTCGGCATGGCCACCTTCGATGAGGCCGGCGTCGATGAACGCGGCTGAGATGCTGCGCGAAAGGCTGGCCGAGCTCGCCGCCGCCTTCGCGCTGCTCACGCGGCTGCCGGTGCATCGCCTGTCGCTGCCGCGGGTAACGGTGCCAGCGGAAGCGGTATGGGCCTATCCGGTGGTGGGCGCCGCGGTCGGCGCCATCGGCGGCGCGGTCTACTGGTTCACCCATTCTCTCTCCTGCCCGCCCGCGCTTGCCGCGATTTGCGCGCTTGCCGCGATGATCATCGCCACCGGCGCCTTGCACGAGGACGGCCTTGCCGATTTCGCCGACGGCCTCGCCGGAAATACCAAAGAGCGCAGCCTTTCCATCATGCGCGATCACCAGATCGGCACCTATGGCGTCATCGCTCTTGTGCTCTCCTTGGCCATCCGCGCCACCGCCATCGCCCTCATCGCCGAGCCGGCCACAGTGATGGCCGCGCTCATCGCCGCCGACGCCGCGAGCCGCTTGAGCGCGGTGCTTATCATGGCGGCGCTCCCGCCGGCGCGGCGCGACGGCATGTCGGCATCGGTCGGCAGTCCCACGGCGGGACTCGCCGCGGCCGCGCTGGGGGTGACCTTCGTCATCGCCTGGCTGCTCTTGCCCCTTGGCGTCGCGCTCCTGTTGATCTTGAGCGCCATCGTCAGTGCCGTGGTTGTTGGCCGTGTTGCACTCATTCGCCTCGGCGGCCAGACCGGCGACGTGCTAGGCGCGGGCAGCCAAATCTGCGAGTGCCTGGCATTGATCCTGTTGGTCATCGCCTAGCGCCGACTTTTGACGAGCATCAAGTCGCCGAATACAGTCTCGCGCTGTTATGATCCCGCGTTCGATCCGGAGTATTACAATGAAGTCTCTGTTCGCGGCGCTTAGCGCCGGCATCGTGTTTGCGGCGATATCCGCCGTTGCTTCTGCCGAAGAGCCCGCCGACCCGCAGGCAGGTTTCGAATATGCGCAAACCTATTGCGCGACCTGCCATGGCATCTCGGAGGAAAAATCGCCTCTGCCTCAGGCCCCGCGCTTCAGGCACGTCGCCGATACGACCGGAATGACGGCCACGGCCTTGCAGGTGTGGATGCAAACCTCGCATCCCACCATGCCCAACATCATCGTGGCGCCGAACGACATGCGCAACGTGATCGCCTATATCCTCAGCCTCAAGGGCCGCGAGGGATCGACTCCTTGAGCACAAAGCTCGTCAGGATTCTCCTGCCCATTAGCCAGCAGGGAACGACCGAGTCTTGCCGGCAGGCTGCCTTCGGCCTCGCGCGCGACTTCGCATCGCGCCTCGAAGTGCTGCATCTCTGCCCCGCGGCCTGGCAGCGTCTGCCCTACGCCACGGAGATCAGCCCGTTTTATTCAGAGGAGGTCCTCGACATCTGCCGCGGGCAAGTTTCCGCAGAGCAGTCGGAGGCGAAAGCGTGGTTCGAGAAAGCCCAACAAGCGCATCCCGGCGCTTCTGCCGACTTCCAGTGCATCGAGGGATTTCCCGCCACCACCATGGCGGCGCGCGCCCGCGTCGCCGGTCTCAGTGTCGTTCCGAGCATCGCCGCGCGGGACGATGAATTTTGGACTTCCGTGCGCGACGCCGCCTTGTTTCAATCGGGCAGGCCCGTGCTCGTGGTCCCTGAGGAGACGCCGAGCCGATTTGGCGACACGATCGTCGTGGCCTGGAAGGACAGCGTGGAGTCGGTCCGCGCCGTGACGGCGGCAGAGCCGTTCTTCGCCAAGGCCAAGCGCATTGTCCTCTTCTCCGTGGCCGAAAGCGACAAGGACGACGCCTCGCTCGCGGCGATGGCCGACTATCTCACCCTCGCCGGGCTGAAAGTTGAGGCGTCAAGGATCGCGTTGAAATTCAACACGGTCGGAGAGGCGCTGTCGCAGGAAGCTGCGAAGGCTCCCGGGACATTGCTCGTCATGGGCGCTTACGGCCATTGGCGATGGCGCGAATTGGTGTTTGGCGGCGTCACCCAGGAGCTGCTTAGCGACACCACCGTGCCGGTTCTGATGGCGCATTAGCGCCTCGAGCCGCTAGCGCCTGGTCAGAACACCGTAGAGAAAGCCGGCACCGAGGGCGATGGCGACGGCGGTGAGCGGGTTGCGGCGCACCGCTGCCGTGACCTCCTCGAGAGCCGCTTTGGCCGTGTCCTGCATGTTCTCGATCTGGTGGCCTCCGAGACGCTTGACGTCGCCGGTCAGCCCTTGCAGATCGGAGCGAAGCCCTGCCAAGTCGTTGGCGATCTGATCCATATCCTCGCTGAGGCCCTTGCGGGCGGCCATTTCGGCGTCATTTGGCGCCATATCTTCCTCCCTTTTTGCTAAATGAGGCTAGCCTAAAGCGCTTTTCGAACTCAAACATGACACAGCACAGCGTCGCCAGGGGCTTCAGTTGAGTCTTCAGTCCGAAGCCGGCAATTTCGAGCGGTTGAAAGAGGCGATCTCGAGCCCTCAATCGGGCTCCACCCATTATTGGCTCGCGATCGGGGCCGTTGCCCTACTGTTTCTGCTGCGGATCGGTCTCGGGCCCTGGCTGCACCCGCACGGCGCCTTTCTCCTGTTCATCCCGGCTATTCTCCTCGCCGCCGGCGCCGGCGGGTTGGGCCCTGGTTTGGTTGCCACAGCCCTCAGTCTGGTCTTGGGGATTTTCGTTGGTGGCGTGGAGAATCTGACCAGGCCGGAGATCATTGAAGCCGTGATCTTCGCAGTCGTCGGCATCGGCACCTCCTGGTTTGGCGAGCAGCTTTGCCGCGCGCGCCTTCATGACCAGGAGACGGCCAATAATCTTCGGGCGCGCGAGGCGCATCTCAGGTCGGTTCTCGATACCGTGCCCGACGCTACGGTGGTGATCTGCGAAAAAGGAATCATTCAGTCGTTCAATGCCGCCGCCGAGCGCCTGTTCGGCCACCGGGAGGCCGAGGTGGTTGGCAAGAACGTGAGTATGCTCATGCCCACTCCGTTTCGCGAAGAGCATGACGGCTATATCGCTCGTTACCTCGCGACCGGCGAGAAGCGGATCATCGGCATAGACCGGGTCGTCACCGGCCAGCGCCAGGACGGCTCGACTTTCCCCATGAAGCTAGAGGTGGGCGAAGTGCGCTCTGGCGAGCGGCGCTTTTTCACCGGATTCGTAAACGACTTGACCGAGCGCCAGGCGACCGAGCGGCAGCTCGAAGAGCTGCAGTCGGAATTGGCGCGCCTGTCAAGGCTGACCGCCATGGGCGAAATGGCCTCGACGCTTGCGCACGAGATCAACCAGCCGCTGTCGGCCATCGCCAACTATCTGCAAGGCTGCGGCCGCTTGCTCGAGGGCATCGAGCACCCGAACGCGCAGAAGATCCACGACGCCCTGGCCGAGACCACGCACCAGACGCTGCGCGCGGGTCAGATCATCCGCCGCTTGCGCGAATTCGTGGCGCGCGGCGAGACCGAGAAGCGATCGGAGAGCATCAACAAGCTCATTGAGGAAGCAAGCGCCTTGGCCCTTGTCGGCGCCAAGGAAGAGGGTGTTAAAACGGTTTTCCGCTTCGATTTGCGGGCGGGCTCCGTCCTCGTTGAGAAGGTGCAAATTCAACAGGTCCTCCTCAATCTGATCCGTAATGCGATCGAAGCCATGCACGGATGTGCGCAGAAGGAGCTCGTGGTTGAGACGGCTCTGTTGGACGAAGGCATGGTCGAGGTTAGGGTCGCCGACACGGGAAACGGCCTCGCCGAGGAAGTCATCCCGCGCCTGTTTCAGCCTTTCGTCACCACCAAGCCGACCGGCATGGGCGTCGGCCTCTCCATCTCCAAGCGTATCGTCGAAGCTCACGGCGGAGAAATGTGGGCTGAGCAAAATCCGGGCGGCGGGGCCCTGTTCGTCTTTACCCTGGAGAGCGACATGAGACGCGGCGATGCCCGGTAGCTTTGTGGTGCACATCGTCGACGATGACGAGGCGGTTCGCCAGTCGCTCGCCTTTCTGTTGAGCACCGCGGGCATTCCCGTCCGCGTCTACGAGTCGGCGACCTCCTTCCTCGCCGGTCTTGCCTCGCTTCAGTCAGGCTGCCTGATCACCGATGTGCGCATGCCTGACATGACCGGCATCGAGCTTCTGCAGCGATTGCGCGCCAAGGAAATCAAGCTTCCCGTCATCGTCATCACCGGGCACGGCGACATTCCGCTCGCGGTCGAGGCGATGAAATCCGGCGCCCTCGATTTCATCGAGAAGCCGTTCGCCGAGGAGGCGATCCTGCGCGCGGTGCGCGCCGCCGAGGAACGCGGCAAGAAACTCGGGCGGAGATCGGAGGAGGAAGCTCAAGTTGCAGGCAGGCTCGCGTCGCTTTCCGAGCGCGAGCTGCAGGTGCTTGAAGGGCTCGTGGCCGGGCAGGCGAACAAGACCATCGCCCGCGAGCTCGGCATCAGCCCTCGCACCGTGGAGGTCTATCGCGCCAATCTGATGACGAAAATGCAGGCGAAGAGCCTTTCCGAGCTCATCCGCATCACTCTTGCGGCGCGTACCGTGGACTGATCCGGCCCTCAACAATTCCAAGCATTATCCGTCGAAAACCGGTTTGACGCAGCTCAAAGCCGGCTGCGGCGCGTTTGCCTACTCTCGTTCCAGTTGCGGCAGATATTGCGAGGTGGGGCCGCGCAAAAGGACAAGGTCAATTGGCAGAGGCTGGTACGGTCCTCATCGCCGTCAGGGATTCGGTCCTGGCCGATTCCTTGCGGTTTTCCTTGGAGCTTGAGGGCTACGAGGCGAAGCTCTGCGAGCGGCCCCTCGAGCGGCCGACGGACGGTGGACTCCGCACCTGTCTCCTGCTCGATCAGGAGGTGTTCACCACGTTGTGTGGCAGGGCAGGGACCCGCGTATCGACGCGCTTTGGCCTGCCGACGGTGCTCATGGTGAACCAGCGCACCCAACGCCTCATGGACCATGCCAATGCGGCGGGGGTCACTACCGTGTTGGAAAAGCCCTTGCTCGGCGGCGTCCTCTTCGAGGCGATACGATCGGTACTGGACGGGAACGCCTGCTAGACCGAAATTACCCCCACTCAAGTATCGGAAACGGGCCTGGCCGCGACGCATGCTGACCTACAAGGAGATGGACAACCTCGCCGCCGTCGAGATCGAGCTCTCCGATCGGGTGTCGACGGAGGAATTCGACATGACAGCCAAGAAGCTCGAGGCCTTCATCGCCCGGCACGGCCGGGTGCGCGTGCTCGAGATCGTCAATCATTTCGAGGGCATGGACGTGAAGGCTCTTTGGCACGATCTGAAATTCAGCCTGCGTCATCTGAACGACTTTAGCCGTTGCGCCATCGTGTCCGACGCCAAGTTTCTGTCGCTGTGGTCGACCATCGCCGAGCCGTTCCTCGACTGCCAGGTCGCTTATTTCAAGCCCGACGAGCTTGAAGCCGCGCGCGACTGGCTGCTCTGGCCTGAAGGGGCCGCCGACGTCATCTGAAAAATCGCCGGAATCCCGGGCGCTTCGTAGCCCCTACGTAGTTTCCCGTAGGGAGGCGACACGAATTTTCGCGTGGCCAGCATGGGACTACCAATGGCGTCAGAGGTCGATTCCAAGGGAGGATCACGATGCTGACGCAAGCCGCCCACGCCATTCAGCTTTCCCACCAACCGGACATCGTCCTTCCCCTCCGCGGCAAGAGCGCCGACGAAACCTCCGGCCTCGGCGCCCTCGGCGTCGTCATGAGCTTCGGCCGCAACGCGGAAGTCTACGGCGAGGGCGAACCGGCCGGTAACGTCTACAAGGTGGTTTCCGGCGTGGTCAGGATCAGCAAGCTGCTTCCCGACGGCCGCCGCCAGATCAGCGCCTTCCATATGCCTGGAGACATGTTCGGCTTCGAGGCCGGCGATCTGCACCACGCCTCGGCTGAGGCGGTCACGCCGGTGAAGGTGATCGCTTATAAATGGCAGAGCCTGCTTGCCGCAGGCTGCCGCTCGGCGAACCTCGTTCGCGATCTGCTCAATCTGACCATGGTTGGCCTCCGCCAAACCCAGGAACATTTGCTTCTGCTCGGGCGGAAGAACGCGCTCGAGCGTGTAGCGGCCTTTTTGCTGGATACGGCCAAACGCACCAAGTCGGCATCGGTCGTGGAGCTCGCCATGGCCCGGCACGATATCGCCGACTATCTCGGCCTCACGCTCGAGACGGTCTCCCGCATGTTCGCCGAGCTGAAACAGCGTGGCGCCATCAGGCTTGAGGGCGCGCGCCGCGTCCATTTGCTCGACAAGGAGCAGCTTGCCGCCATGAGTGCATAAAGGGTAGGAAGCGCGTGCTGATAAGAGGAGATCGCCGTGCGTCGCTATACCCTTGCCGCCTTTCTGCTGCTTCTCTCGGTGCCGCTCGCTCTTGCCGGGGTCACCTCGAAACCTGATCCGGTGCAGGGCAAGGCCTTGGCCGAGAAGCTCTGCACCAACTGCCACCTCGTCGGCAGTGCGCAACAGCAGCAGCCTGCCAATGCCGACGTTCCGAGCTTTCCTGAGATCGCCAACCTCGAAGGGCAGTCGGCAGGCGCCATCACCGCCCGCATCATGCTGCCCAAGCATCCAATGCCCACGATTCCCTTGACCAAGGCCGAGCTTGCCGATCTCGCCGCCTACATTCTCAGCCTGCGCGATGCTGCCAAGCCGTAAACTCGGCGCACGGTTCAGCGTTCTATGTTCGGGACGGCACAGAGCGACAGTAGGACCCAGGGAACGGAGACCGTGCCGCAAGATCGCGCCATGCGGGGATTTGTCATCCACCTCGCCATCTTCGTCTTGGTGGTCGGCATTCTCGCCGCGATCAATCTCTATCGGAGGCCTGACCATATCTGGTTCATCTGGGTGCTCGCCGGCTGGGGCATCGGCGTCGCCGCCCACGACCTTGCGCTGCTGTTACAGCGCACCGGGCGGAAAGAAGCGATCTTCACCGACGCGCGGGTGCGGGGCTTCTTCATCCATTTGTTCGTCTATGTCGCGGTGAATGCCCTGCTGATCATCGTCAATCTCCTGTATATGCCGACTTATTATTGGTTCCTCTTTCCGCTCATCGGGTGGGGTCTGCTGCTTCTGGCCCACGCCTACGTCACCTTCTATCGCAAGCGCGGCAACGCTCGATCGTCCGGCGCTCGAACGGGAGCTAAGTCATGAAGAAAGCCAGACTGTGGTACGTCATCGCCGATGGCGGGAGAGCGCGCTTCGTCGAGCGCGACGATCAAGGCGCCTTCCGCACGTTGTCGAGCTTCGTCTCGACCGAGCTGCACACAAGCGCGCATGAGCTCGGCCGCGACCGCCCCTCGCGGGTCAAGGAAAGCGCCTCGCCGGCCCGCTCCGCCATCGAGCCCCGCCGCGACCTGCACGAGGCGGCCAAGGAAGACTTCATCCGCACCGTCGCCGAGACGCTCGCCGCCGGTCTCAAGGACGAGAAGTTCGATGAGCTCGTTCTGGTGGCGCCTCCCGGCGTGATTGCCGAGCTCAAGGGCTCGTTGAGCAAGCCCACGGCCGAGGTGGTGGTCAAGGAGCTGCACAAGGATTTGACCAAGGTCCCAGACCACGAGCTGACCGGGCACTTGGCGCCACCGCAGTAGATCTTCCTGACCGCAGCCTTCTTCGCTCCCCCCTTGAGGGGGAGCAGGATCGGCGTAGCCGATCCGAGGGGGGGTGAGGCGGCATCATCAAATTCGACCCCCCTCCCTGTCCCTCCCCCTCAAGGGGGGAGGGGACGCGAACGATCAGCACTCGTTGCCAGCCTAAGCGTCGGTGCGCGGCTTCAGCGGCAGCTTCAGCCGCACCTTGCGCAAGGAGAGATCCTCGGGGTCGGCCTCGATCTCGAAGCCAAGCTCGCGGCACATCTTCAGCATGCGCTCGTTGGCGGCAAGCACGTCGCCATGCAGATCGCGCAAGCCTTCGCTCTCGGCGTAGCGGATGAGGTGATGCATCAGCGCCCAGCCGAGGCCGCACCCTTTCAGATCGCTGCGCACGATCACGGCATATTCGGCGCTCAAATAGTCAGGGTCGGCGACGAGCCTCGCCACGCCCCACATCTCAGTCTGGTCGACGCTCAAGGCGATGAAGGCCATGGCGCGGGCGTAGTCGATCTGCGTGAAGCGGGCGTTCGTCTTGTGCGAGAACTCCTTGCGCGGGGCGAGGAAGCGAAAGCGGATGTCCTCGGGCGACAGCAGAGATTGAAAGTCGGCAAGGAGCGGCTCGTCAGCCGGGCGGATCGGCCTGATGAAGGCTGAAAGTCCCTGTGAGGTCTCGACCGCAGCCTCCCACTGATTGGGATAGGGCCTGATCGCCAACCGCGGGTTTGGGCCAGGCATGGCAATCTGCGCAGGGTCGATGCTGATGCGGGCGTCGAGTGCGACGATCCCCCTCTCGTCGGCAAGCAGCGGATTGACGTCGAGCTCGCGCACCGCCGGAATATCCACCACGAGCTGCGACAAGCGCACCAGCGCGTCGGCGATCGCTTCGAGATCGGCAGCCGGCCGGTCGCGATATCCTTTGAGGAGATTGTAGATGCGCGTCTGGCGCATGAGGTCGCGGGCAAGCTCGACGTCGAGCGGCGGCAGCGCCACGGCACTGTCCCTCACCACCTCGGTCGCAACACCGCCCGCGCCGAACAGGATGACCGGGCCGAACAGGCGATCCTCGGAGACGCCGAGCAGAAGCTCGTGCGCATTCGGCCGTACGATCATGGGCTGCACCGTGAAGCCTTCGAGCCTTGCGTCTGGCCTGCTCTTCGCCACGCGGCGCATGATGTCCTCGGCGGCGGCCCGCGCGTCGTCAGCGGATTGCAGGCCAAGGCGCACGCCGCCGACGTCAGATTTGTGCGAGATGTCCTCCGACAGCACCTTGACGGCGAGCGACGGCGCGTGCTCGAGGAGCTCTTCGGCGGTCGCCTCTACCTCTTGTGGCGTCGCCGCCACGCGCGTCGGCACCGTCGGGATGCCATAGGCTCTGAGCACGGCCTTGGCCTCGGGCTCGGTGAGCAGCGCGCGTCCTTCTTTGGCCGCGGCCGCCATCGCGGCGCGCGCCGCTTCGCTATTGATGTCGGAGAGGTCGGCTTCGCGCGGCGGCGTGCGCATCAGCGCTTCTTGCGCTCGCGCATATTGCCAAAGGAAGCCGAAGCCCTTGATCGCGTCGCGCGGGGATTCGTAGGAGGGGATGCTCGCCTCCTGAAACTTCACCCTGGCCTCGTCGGCAATCGCGGCTCCAAGCCAATTGGTGAGTATAGCTGGCACGTTGCCCGACGCTTTGTGCCGCTCGACGGCGCCGATCACGGCTTCCGCCGCTCCGGTCGAAGAGGCGAGCGCCGTGGGGCAGTTCATCACCAGGATGGCATTGGCATGCGGGTCTTCAAGCACGGCCTCCATGGTGGCGGCGTAGCGCTCCGGCGTTGCGTCGCCGATGATGTCGATGGGATTGGCGCGAGACCAGGTCTTGGGCAGGATGGCGTCGAGCTTGGCGAGGAGATCGGGATCGAGCTTGGCGAGCGCCCCTCCGGTTTGCACGAGGTCGTCCACGGCGAGCACGCCCGCGCCCCCGCCATTGGTCACGATCAGGATCTCGTTGCCGGCGACCGGCTTCAGGCAGGTCAACGTCTCAGCCGCCGTGAACAGATCTTCGAGGTCTTCGACGCGCACGAGGCCGGCGCGGCGAAAGGCTGCGGCCACCGCCGCATCGCTGCCGGCGAGCGCTCCCGTGTGTGTCGCCGCGGCCTTGGCCGAGGCCGCGCTCCGTCCCGACTTGATCACCACCACCGGCTTGGCGCGGGCTGCGGAGCGGCTCGCCGACATGAACTTGCGCGCCGACGGAATGGTCTCGAGATAGAGCAGGATGGCGCCGGTGGAAATGTCGGCGGCGAGAAAGTCGAGCAGGTCGCCGACGTCGACGTCGGCCATTTCGCCCATCGACACGACATAGGAGAAGCCGATGCCGTGCGAGGTCGCCCAGTCGAGCACGCCGCCGACGAGCGCCCCAGACTGCGACAGGAAGGCAAGCTTGCCCGGCGCCGGATCGGCCATGCCGAAATTGGCGTTGACCCCGAGCGCCGGCACCCAGATCCCTAGGCAGTTCGGTCCGATGATGCGCAGGCACGTCGGCCGTGCCGCATCGAGCATCTTCTGCTTGAGGTCGCGGTCAAACCCCGCGGTGACGATGATCGCCGCGGGCGTGCCCTTCTTTCCCAGCTCAGCGATCAAAGAGGGGATGGTGCCGGGCGGCGTGGCGATGACCGCAAGGTCGGGGGTCGCAGGAAGGGCGTCGATGCTGGCGAAGCACTCCCGGCCTGCAATCCGCCGATGTTTGGGGTTGATCAGATAGACCGGCCCGGCAAAGCCGCCGTCAAGGACGTTCTCGGTGAGCTTCTCGCCCACCGAGCCTTTATCGTCGCTTGCCCCGATCACGGCGATCGAAGCGGGGCGAAGCGCATATTCAAGATTGCGGATGGTCATTGTTGGAGGGGGCTGGAACCTTGATCGGAACGCATTCTATGAGAAAAGCGGCAATACTTTGCAGGATTGGGCCAAAAGGTATCACCCCGATGACGGCACCAGAACATGCGGCCGCGAGCAGCGGGACTGCTAGCGACACATGACGGCAGCCTCACACCCTCCAGCCTCCGCGACCGCAGGCTGGCGACACGTGCGCGACAGACTGCGCACGGCGCTGCTCACGCCGGTCCGCGCCATGCGGCTCCGCTATCTGCCGCTGCTCATGATCTATTACGCTTATGGCGCGCTCGGGCTCGTCACCATCGCCGAAACCTTCTGGATCAAGGAAGCGCTGACGCTTACCCCTGTCGAGCTTGCCGCCATCGCCGTCTGGCTGACGCTGCCCTGGACCATCAAGATGGTGTTCGGCCAGCTCGTCGACTCCGTGCCGATCCTCGGCTCCGAGCGCCGCTCCTATGTCTATATCGGTGCGAGCCTGGTCGCGAGCGGTCTCGTCATTCTCGCCGGTGCCGCCGGGGGCTGGATTGCCTTCGCCGGCAAGAATGCGCTCTACGTTGCCGCCCAGCTCCTCATCGTGATCGGCGTCGTGCTGCAAGACGTGGTCGCCGACGCCATGACCACGGAGGTCGTTGATCGCAAGAACCCCGACGGCTCACCGCGTCCTCTTGCCGAGGTGGAGCGCGATCTCGGCCTCGTTCAGGTGCTGGGGCGGCTCGCGCTGTGGTCGGGCATCCTTTCGGTCGCAGGCCTTTCCGGCTGGCTCGCGCAAGTTTTCAGCTACGACACCGTGTTCCTGCTCGGTCTGATCGTTCCCGCCATCTCGGTCACCGGCGCCATTCTCGTGCGGCTTGACGGCGCCACGCCGAGACCGATCGATTGGCGCATCTTGGGCGGCGGGCTCTTGTTCGGCGCCGCGGTCGTCGCCATCGGCCTCGGCGGCGTGCCCTTAGGCCAGGAGATCATCTTCCTCATCTCGGTGACCATCATCGGGCTGATGCTCGCCCGTGTCGCTCAGGACGTCGACGTGCAGCATCGCCGGAAAATTCTGTTCGCCGCGCTGGTCATCTTCTTCTATCGCGCCACGCCGGGAGTAGGGGAGGGATACCGCTGGTTCACCATCGACGTGCTCGGCTTCGATGAGGCCTTCTACGGCACGCTGGCGCAGATCGGTGCTGGCTTGAGCCTCGCCGGCGCTTGGCTGTTCTCCGACGTCATAACCCGCCAGCCGATCCCCAAGGTGCTGCTCTGGCTCACCATCATCGGCACCATCCTGTCGCTGCCGACCCTCGCGCTCGCGCTCCGCCTCGATGAGTGGACCGAGCAGATGTTCGGCTTCGGCGCCCGCACCATCGCCTTTGTCGACACCACCGCAGCCTCGCCCTTCGTCGAGCTCAGCATGATACCGGCATTGACCCTCGTCGCCCTCAACGCGCCGCAAGGACGCCGCGCCACCTGGTTTGCGCTGATGGCCTCGCTGATGAACGTGGCTCTGGTCGCAGGCCAGTTGCTGACGAAATATCTCAACCTGCTGTTCCACGTCGATCGCGGCTCCTACCAGAACCTGCCAGCGCTCACTGCTGCCGTGCTGATCATCGGCTTTGTCGTTCCGGTGTTCGGCGTGCTCGCTTTCGGCAAACGCGCAACGTGATCCTTCCGAGCTCTCGGGAACATTAGCCAAGCGCGCCGGGGATAATTCCCGATCCAATTGCCGTTGCACAGTCGCGAAGTCGGGAACCCCTGGCAGGGCGCGATCGGCTAGCCTCCGCATCGCCACCGAACGAAAGCCCCGCAACCAAATCGACGAGTGAAGTCGCGAGCTCGGGACATTCTCCGTTCCCTCGCGGAAGAGTACGCATTGATCCTGGTATTTCGGTTCATAGATGGATTGCTGCCGCGACCCCTGACGGGGCGCGTTCTGGCAGAAGCTTGGCGCGGCGGCGCTGTCGCCCTGTTGCTCGCCCTTCCACTCTTCGCCCTCGGCGCGGTTGCCGAGGAGCAGAAGCCGGCCGACGCCGCCGCACCGTCCGCGCCGGGAACGCCGCCGCCGGTGGAGATCAAGATCCACTATCTCACCAAGGTCTATGACGAGCCTCCGCCTCTGTCGCTGGTCGATCCGATCCTCACCGACAACGGCGTGCAAGGTGCCCGCCTCGCCATCGCCGACAACAACAAGAGCGGCGCCTTTCTCGGCCAGAAATATGAGCTCATCGAAGACCTCCTCCCTGCCGACGGCGACGTGGTCGCCAAGGCCAAGGAGATTCTGAGCAAGGGTCCGGCGATCATCGTCGCCGATCTCGAAGCCAAGGACCTGCTTGCCGTCGCCGACCTGCCCGAGGCCAAGAGCTCGATCATCTTCAATATCCGGCTCAGCGACGATCCCCTCCGCAACGAGCAATGCCGGTTCAACATCTTCCATATCGCGCCGAGCAACGCCATGCGCGCCGACGCGCTCGCGCAATATCTCATCTGGAAGAAATGGCCCAAATGGTTCGTGCTCAAGGGCATTGCCCCATCCGACAAGGATTACGACGCCGCGGTGGAGCGCGCTGCCGGCCGCTTCGGCGGCAAGATCGTCGAGGAGCGCGAATACAAGTTCGACACCGCCAATCCCCGCACCGACTCAGGGCATCAGCAAATTCAGACGCAAATGCCTGAAGTCACCCAAGGCGCCCCCGAGCATGACGTCGTGTGGGTGGTCGATACCACCGAGCGGTTCGGCGAATACGTCCCTTACCGGGACTACGACCCGAGGCCCGTGGTCGGCACCCAAGGCCTGATCGCCGTCGCCTGGCACCGCTCCTACGAGCAATATGCCGGCACCCAGATGCAGCACAAATTCGAGCGCTTCGCCAAGCGCGTCATGACCGAGCGCGACTATTCGGCGTGGATCGCCGTGCGCGCCATCGGCGAAGCAGTGACGCGGTCCGGCAAGTCCGGCATTGCCGACATCCGCAACTACCTGACCTCTGACCAATTTACCGTCGCCGCCTTCAAGGGGGAGGGGCTGTCGTTCCGCAAATGGGACCATCAGCTCCGCCAGCCGATGCTGATCACCGGCGCTCGCTCGCTCGTGTCGATGTCGCCGCAGGAAGGCTTCCTGCACCCGAAATTTCTCACCGACACCCTCGGCTACGACGAGCCTGAGACCAAGTGCAAGTTCCCCAACTAAGCAAGCAAAAGGTACCGGAGATGAAACGCTCTGTTCTGACTGTCACCGCCGCAACGCTGCTCACTTGCGCTGCATTCCCTGCCTTTGCCCTGCAGATCTTCGTCTCCAACGAGAAGGACAACACCGTCACGGTGATCGACGGCAAGACGCTGGAGGTGATCAAGACCATCCCCACCGCACGCCGGCCGCGCGGCATCATCGCAAGCCCTGACGGCAAGGAAGTCTATGTCGCAGCCGGCGACGGCGACATCATGGACGTGATCGATACCGGCAAGCTCGAAGTGACCCGCCAGCTCGACTCAGGTCCCGACCCTGAGCTCATGGCCGTCGATCCCAAAGGCGGCACGCTCTACATCGCCAATGAGGATGATTCCATGGTCACGGTCATGGACACCAAGAGCGGCGACGTGAAAGCCGAGATTCCGGTCGGGGTCGAGCCCGAAGGCATGGGGGTGAGCCCTGATTCGAAATACACTGTCGCCACCTCCGAGAGCACGAGCATGGCGCACGTCATCGACAACGCCACGCAGAAGCTCGTGGCCAACGTGCTCGTCGATACTAGGCCGCGCGAGGCGAAGTTCTCCCCTGACGGCAAGGAAGTGTGGGTCTCTTCCGAAGTTGGCGGTACCATCTCGGTGGTCGACGCGAGCACTTGGAAGGTGATCAAGAAGATCCGCTTCGAGGTGCCTGGCGTCCGCCCTGAATCGCTTCAGCCGGTCGGCATGGAGTTCACCAAGGACGGCAAATATCTCTTCGCCGCGCTTGGGCCTGCCAATCGCGTCGCCGTCATCGATCCCAAGACTTACGAGGTGAAGGAGTACATTCTCGTCGGCCAGCGGCCCTGGCATCTCGAGCTTTCGCCCGACCAGAGCAAGCTCTACGTGGCGAACGGCCTGACCAACGACATGACCGTCATCGATGTGGCAAGCCTCAAGGCCGAGAAATCGGTGCCGGTCGGGCGCCTGCCTTGGGGCGTCGCCGTCATTCCGTAAATCGTCTCAAAGAAGCGCGCATGCCAAGCCCGGCGCGGGCTTGGCATGCTGCGTACAGCAACAGGTGCGGTTAAGCCTCCGCTACTTGTCTTCCTTGGTCGTCGCGTCGTTTGCGGCCTTTACCGCGCCGGCTGCGCAACCTTTCTTGAACTCTTCAGCCGAAATCTTGCCGTCTGCGTCGCTGTCGACCATGGTGTAGTCGATCACGTAGGGAACGGCCTGATCCTTGGAGATCGCATCGCCGTGCGGCGAGGCCATGGTCCAAGCGGCATCGCATTGGGCGTCGTCCAAGACTTCGACGGCGAAAGCGCTATTCGCGGCGAAGCCGCAAATAAGTAGGGCTGCAGCACTTAGCAAAATTGGATTTTTCATTGACTAACCTCCTTGTCGTTTCCCTCAAGGCTGAACCAAGGCACCCAAGAATGAATATTGCCCTAATGCGAGGGGCCTCCTTCGGTTCTCACCAGGGTTAAGACAAATCCACGGTGCAGCGTGTGCCCCAAGTCGCACGCTGGTCGCAACCCAGGGGCACCGAGAAATGTTCCGGGCCGGCACGCTGGAGCCCTGAGCCAAAAAGGCGCACGCTGCGAGTTTGGGGTGCGGCCTTGACCGCACCCCACCCTCGACGGCGAGCAGCGAGAGAGCGCCTTGAAAATCGTAGCTCAAGTTCGAGGAGACGACCTTTAGAGCTACGTCTTTCGCCGGGCGAGATCGATCTGAACCAAGTCGCCAATTCGAGCCCGGATGAAAGGTCTGGACCGGCCGAAAAGGGAACCCTCGATCTTGCTGGGGTTTAGCCTACTCCCCCTTTTCGGCGCTGCGTCCCAATGTTGGCCGGGAACATTTGGCAATTGTTTTGCCAACCTTGACCTTGCAATTTTGCCCCTTCCGTCATGCAGTGCATATGCGGGACGTGCTTCGGCGGCATTCCTGCAAAACTGCGAGTTTTCGGGCTGGAGATTTGGCCGGAGCGCTATAAGAAGTAAGCGCACCGCTTGCGCCTACGAGATGTGCCGGGTTGGCTTTCCTGCCCATCCGGTTGGAGACTGAATTAGGTGTTGCAAAAACTCTGGTACGATCGGCCGGTCCGCACCCAGCTTCTTGTGGCGGTGGGGTTGATCAACCTTCTCGCCGCCCTCGTGGCGGTGTCGGTTTCGATCCTCAACACCCGCACGGCGACGCGCGTCGAAATCGAGGCGTCGCTTGAAATCGCCCAGCGTTTCGTCAACGCCACCATCAAGGATCTCGCCGCGCAAGGGCATTTCGACCAGCTCGAACAGCTTCTGCCGCTGCAGCTCAAGCATCTTCGCCACGTCCGCATCATGTTCATGGACTCCTCAGGCCAGCTCACCGTGGTGTCGCCTGCGGATGAGAGCGCCAAGCCTCATGCCCCCGGCTGGTTCGCGGCCCTCGTCCGTCCGCAGCTCGTAGGGCGCGCGGTGAGGGTGGTGACCGCCGAAGGTGTGAACCCGGTGGTCATCGTCGGCGAGCCAGCCGACGAGATCGCCGAAGCCTGGCAGGACTTCTATTCGCTCGCCATCGTCTGGCTCACCCTCGACGCGCTCATTCTCGTGGTGCTCTATATCGTGCTCGGCCGCGTGCTCGATCCGCTGCAAAGTCTGTCCCGCGGCATGGCGAGGCTGGAGGACGGCCACTACGCGACACGCCTGCCGACGGCGAAGGTCAAGGAGCTCGCCGTCCTCACCAACCGCTTTAACACGCTCGCCGGCGCGCTCGATGTCGCCCGCGAGGAAAACAGCGGTCTCTACCGGCAACTGATCTCAGTGCAGGAGGAGGAGCGGCGCGAGATCGCCAACGAGTTGCATGACGAAGCCGGTCCTTGCCTGTTCGGCATCACCGCCAACGCGTCTTCGATTCAGACCATCGCCGATCAGATGCCCAATCCGCGGACCGCCGAGATCAACCACCGCGTCGGCGAGATCCTCGGCATCGTCGAGCGGCTGAAGCTGATGAACCGCGCGCTGCTCAAGAAGCTCAGGCCAGGCTCGCACGGGCGCATCGGCTTGGCCGAGCTGATCGACGAGATGATTTCCGGCTTCGAGCGCCGTCACCCCGGCACGAACATTCATCTATTCGGCCGGGCGCCTCGCCAAATCCTACGGCGAGCCCATCGACCTCACGCTTTACCGCTGCATACAGGAAGGCATCACCAACGCCATTCGCCATGGCGTGGCGCGCAACCTCACCATCGATCTCGTGGAGGAAAGCGGGCACCGCCGTAACGGTGCCAAGCGCCAGCAGGCCGTGCTTCGCCTGACCATCAGCGACGACGGCAAGGGCATCGATTCCGGAACGCCCAAGGGATTCGGCCTAACCACCATGACCGAGAGGGTGAAGTCGCTCCGCGGCACCTGCGTCGTCGACAGCGCTAGGGACAAAGGCACCACCATACGCATCGAGATTCCTGTGCAACGGGAGAAAACGGAACGCGCGCGAGCGCTTGAACTTGTCGGAGGCATGTCGTGACCAGGGTCCTCGTCATCGACGATCATCCCATCGTGCTGCAAGGCTGCAGACAGCTGCTCGAGGATGCCGGAGTCGACGACATCGTGCAGGCGCAGACCCTGGCCGACGGATTTCGCCTCTATCGCGTGCAGCGGCCCGACGTGATCATCGTCGACCTCGCCATGCGCACCGGGGCGCTTGGCGGCCTCTCTTTCATTCGCAGGCTTCGCCTGCACGATCAGCGGACGGCCGTGCTCGTGTTCACCATGCACTCCGATCCGGTCATCGTCAGCCGCGCGCTCGAAGTCGGCGCTACCGGCTACGTGCTCAAGGACACGTCGTCCGACGAAGTGCTCAAGGCATTTCAGAAGGTGCGCGAAGGAAGGCCCTATCTCAGTCACGACCTCGCCTCCGAGGTGGCCTTCATGGAGGCGAGGGGCACCACCAATCCGCTGAAACGTATGACCGTGCGGGAGCTGCAGACGCTGGCGCTGGTGGCCGAAGGCAAGCCCTATGGCGTCATCGCCGAGCATCTGCATGTGAGCTACAAGACGGTCGCCAATACCTGCACGCAGCTGAAAGCCAAGCTTGGCGTGCGCACGCTGCCGGAGCTGATGCGGATCGCCATCCAGCATCTTCCCTCGGCGACGGCGCGGCCTTCCAAATGATGTCGCGCAGCTCCGCCGAGTGACACGGCACCCGAGGCGACGTGCGCGGCGTCTCTGCTTTTTTCGAATCGTCGAATCGCAAATCAATCGCGGGTGTGCAAGTGGGTCAGCGCGCCAGCCGCACGGATTTGAGGCAGTCAGCCGCGTCGCATGCGATGAATTTCAGCCGCAGTTTCGTCGTGCACTGCACAATTTTGATCGTTCCTTGAGCATGATTACGCGGCACGACAAATGCATAATACCAATGCTTTGCAGATTTTACTTCCACGGGAAATTTTCACTTGCAAAGCGAACGCATTTGGCAAATATGGGCGGGCAGCTTGGCAACGAGCGGGCCGCCTATTGGCAAGGGGTTTTTGATAACCCCCGCGGTGCGCTCTGCGCTAGGCTCTGATTCCTCGTGAGGTGTCACTAGCGTGAATGTGGTCGTTAGAGAACCCGCTACTGCGGCGGGCGCGAGGCGCGTTCAATTGCTTCGGCGCTTTAGGGCAGCCTCTCACATCCACTCTGAACATTGGCAAACTCGCAAGGGTTTCAGTCCCCCCTTGGCAATTAGCTGCCTAGGGTAAACTACCACTACCAAAACAACTCAGCTTAATCGGTGAACTGAGTAAGCTAGGGAGAGGAGAAGGAAATGAACTACCTCAAGTGTAGTCTCGTAACCGGCGCGCTCATCGCCTTGATGATGGGTGTGTCGGGTGCGGCTATGGCAAACTCCGACGAGGAGCAGCTCAAGAGAATGGCTGATCCGGACCAATGGCCGGCTCCTGGTCGTGACTTTGCCCTGACCCGGCACAGCGCGTTGGCCGACATCAATGGCGGCAACGTGAATAAGCTTCAGATGATCTGGTTGCAGGGCACCAACGCTCTGCGTGGCCATGAAGGTCAGCCCCTCGTCATCAAGGACGTCGGTGGCAAGACCATGTTGTACATGGTCAGTGGCTGCCCAGCCATGTCGAACTGCAACGTGGTGCAAGGCCTGGATCTGACTGATCCGGACAACCCGAAGCAGGTTTGGCATTATGTGAAGACGACTGACCGTGACGAATCGGCTGTGCCGCGCGCTTGCTGCGACACCGTCAACCGTGGCGGTTCTTATGCCGACGGCAAGTTCGTCTTCGGCACCCTCGACGGCTTCGTGATTGCCCTCGACGGCCAGACCGGCCAGGAAGTCTGGGTAGTCAAGCATGCTTGGCCTGAGAAGGGCGAGACCATCACCCCCGCTCCATTGATCGCCGACGACAAGGTGATCATCGGCTTCGGCGGTGACGAGTTTGCCGCTCGCGGTCGTGTCACGGCTTACAGCCTTGCAGACGGCTCGAAGGTTTGGGAGTGCCAAAGCACGGGTTCCGATGCGGACGTGTGCCTGACCCCCGACACCAACAAAGCCAATCCGCAATACGGTCAGGCTGGTTCCGATCTCGGTATCAAGACGTTCCCGGGTGAGGACTACAAGATCGGCGGCGGCGCTGCTTGGGGCTGGTACAGCTACGACCCCGAGTCGAAGGTCGTCTACTACTCGACGGGCAATCCCGGCCTGTGGAGCCCTGCCTATCGTTGCCCCGACAAGACGCATGAAGAGTGCAATGCCGGCGACTTTGACAACAAGTGGTCGATGACGATCTTCGCCCGCAACGTCAAGGACGGCACTGCGGTTTGGGCCTATCAAATGACTCCCTTCGATCAATGGGACTATGACGGCATCAACGAGAATATGTTGACCGACATGACCGTCGACGGGAAGAAGGTGAAGGCTCTCACCCACTTCGATCGTAACGGCTTTGCTTATGTGCTCGATCGCACTGACGGCACGCTGCTCCGCGCCACGAAATACGTGACGACGGACTGGGCCGAGAAGATCGACATGAAGACCGGCCGCCCGATCAAGGTGCGCGAGCACTCTCCGCTCGAGCGTGGCCGCAACGTCTCTGCCTGCCCGTCAGCCATGGGCGGCAAGGACCAGCAGCCGGGTTCGGTCGATCCTAAGGAAGGCAACATCTTCTACATGCCCACCAACAACTGGTGCATGGAGCTGGAGCCCCAGGAGCGCACGCACACGAACCAGGGCACGGTCTACGTGTTCGCGAACGTGTACATGTTCCCTGAGAAACCCGGCACTACCGGCAAGATCAAGAAGTACGACGTCTTGTCCGGCAAGACCGTGTGGGAGATCCCGGATCCGTACCCGAACTGGGGCGGCACCATGGTCACCGACGGTGGCTTGATGTTCTACGGCAGCCTTGGCGGCGACTTCCGCGCTGTTGATCGGAAGTCCGGCAAGATCCTGTGGAGCCGCAAGCTTGGTTCCGGCATCATCGGCAACCCGGCGACCTGGAAGCTCGGTGGCAAGCAGTACGTTGGTGTCTACAGCGGTATCGGCGGCTGGATCGGCCTGCCCGTGACTGCTGGTCTCGACCTCAGCGACAAGTTCGGCGCCATTGGTGCTACTGCGATGACCAAGGCCGCTGGCCTGCAGTTCATCCCGCAGGGTGGCGAGCTGAACGTCTTCAGGGTCATGGAGTAACCTGACTCTGCAGATTAAAGAACGGTAAGAGACGCCCGGTGCCCTTGTGGCATCGGGCGTCTTTTTCTTATATAGGGGGGAAGGTTTAGGTAAGCCGTCGCGGTTGGAATGGATGGGACTTCGATCCTGTCCGGCGCGACTCAACCCAGCGAAGAAACGCCCGTGTCCCCCATCACCCTACGTATTCTGACGGCTGTGGCCGTCTGCCTCGCCGCTCTCGGCCTCGTCGCGGCTCCCGCGGTTGCGGCGAAAAAGCCCTTCACTCGAGATCTGAGCAAAGAGTTCGACGATCTCACCCCTAGCGAGAAGATCTCGATCCGCGCCGCCGCCAAGGCCGCCTACAAGGCGAAGAAGATCGATCGCATCGTCGTCTGCGCCGATCCCGGCAACATGCCCTTCTCCAACATCAAGCAGGAGGGCATGGAGAACAAGATCGCCAATGTTCTCGGCGAGGCCATGGGCGCCCAGGTGAGCTTCTTTTGGCGGCCGATGCTCGAGCGCGCGCTCAATCGCGAGACCTTCGACGCGCAAAGATGCGACGTGATGATCGATGTGCCCGCCAATTACGGCTCGCAGCTCACCACCACGCCGGTCTATCGCACCACTTACGTGCTCGCCTATCGCAACGACAAAGGTTTCGACTTCAAGAATTTCGACGACCCCAAGCTCAAAGAGGTGAAGATCGGTGTGTTCCAGACCTCTGGCATTCGCGAGGCTCTGGTGAAGCACGGCATCGTCGACAATTTGACGCTGCACGTCATCACCCATGACGCAGACCTGAAGCCGGAAAATCAGCCCTATTATCAGGTGCAGCAAGTCGTCGACGGCAAGCTCGACGTCGCAGCGGTGTGGGGACCGTTTGCCGGCTGGGTCAAGTCGAAGGGCGAGCCCATCACCATTCAGGCCGTGAATCTCTGGGAGAACACCATACCGCTCGAGTTCGACCTCGCCATCGGCGTGCGCAAGACCGACGTGATGTTGAAATACGCCCTCGAATTCGCTCTTGAGGACAAGAAGGACGAGATCGAGAAGATCTTACGGAGCTACGGCGTTCCGCTCGTGCAGTGCAGCCGCTGCCTGATCGCCGGCGACCTTCCTGCGCACGGTTATTACAACACGGTCTCGCAGCAGGACTTCAAGGCTCGGCCTGACCTTGCTTCGCCCGACCAGGTCGTCACCCAGCAGAAGGTCGAAGGCTGGCTCGAGCAAGGCGCCGACATCACTCAGGAGCTGAGCAACGCGGTCATTGCCAACGATAAGGATCGCGTGAAGTTCCTGGTCGGCAAGGGCGCCGACGTCAACAAGATCGACAATCAGGGCGCCACGCCCCTCACCAGCGCCGCCCGCGACCGTCATCCGGAGATGGTGGAGTTTCTCATTGGTCTCGGCGCCGATCCCAATCTGACGAACACTGACGGCATGACCCCGCTGATTTCTGCCGTGTTGCGCGACCACGTGCCCACGGTCAAAGCTCTGCTCGGCAAAGGTGCCGACATCGAAAAGCCTGGGCCTGAAGGTTTCCGGCCGCTCGCTGTTGCCATCGCCGAGGATAGATACGAAGTGGCCAAGGCGCTGATGGACGCCGGCGCCAACGTGAACGTGCCGGCCGGTGCTGACGGGCTTACACCCCTGATGGTCGCGGTAGCGCAGAGCTCGCCGGGAGAAGGCGCCGTGTTCTTGCCCTCTAGTACCCGCCCCCTCGATATCGCCAAGGGTCTCTTGGAGCGCGGCGCCGACGTGAACGCCAAATCGAAGGCCGGTGTCACGGCGCTGATGGTGGCCGCGGCCCACAACAATCCGCCCATGATCGGGCTTCTGATCGAGGGCGGCGCCGACACCGCCGCCAAGAACAATCAAGGCAAGACTGCCGAGGATGTGGCGGAGATGAACAAGAACATGGAGGCAGCCCAGGCCATCAGGGTGCTAGCCACGGCGAAGTCGGCAAGCGCTCCTGAGGCTCAGCCCAAGCCCGGGACCTCGAGCCAATGACCTCGGCTCGCTTGCGGGAGCCTTTGCGATCGATTGCACAAGCCACGGCCATCGCCGTGGTTTTGTGCTTTGGGCTGCCCGCGCCTCTCTCCGAATTCGTGCCGTTCTTGGCGGCGTCCCCCGCCGCCGCAACTACGGAACGCGACTTCACCGAGGATGACGCCAAGGCCGCGGCGAAGAAGGTGATCGACGAGCGGACTCACAGGACGGCGTCTTCGTGTTCCGCGATCCGAAGCTCAACGCCGACCTCCATCTCATCTTTGACGACTTCAAGATCGTGCGCGGGATGGAAGGCTACGGCTGGTTCCCGAACGCTGTCTTTCACGACAAGGACGAGCCGAAGAAGCAATACGCCATCGACTTCTGGTTCAAGCCCGACGGCAAAGACCTCAGATTAATGGACATCCGCGTGCAAAAGGGGCCGAAGCAGGAAGGCGACGGCTGGGTCATGATCACGCGCATGCCGGTCGCTTGGTGGTGGCTGCCGGTGCAGGAGCATCCCGGCGACATGGAAGTGACCCGCGCCTGGCAGGTGATGAGTGCCATTCACAATTACATCGCCACCCATAAGGACAAGGACGGCAACCTTCCCATCAAGGACGACAAGACCGGCGAGACCTTGCCGCTTGAATTCGTCGAGATCCACCAGCCGGTGCGGCATCTCAAGAAGGAGGGCGAATATTTCGTGTGCACCGACTTCCGCAAGCCAGGCAGCCAGGACGAATATTACGACATCGACTTCTGGGTGAACCAAAAGACCGGCAAGCTCGAAGTCGACAACGTCAAGATCCATAAGGTTCCGGTGCAGGAAGACGGCGTGTGGACACAAGTGCCGCGCTACACCTTTGATAGTAAGACTTTTGAAGTCACCAATTGATCGACGGCCTTAAGGCTGCGGAAGGCAAGACCATGTTGAGATTTGGCCAGGCTATTCTCGCCCCGCACCCGCCTAATCCGAGCAAGACCTACTCTGCGACATTGAATCCCGAGACTCCGGCAATCGGGGACGTTACCGAAGGGGTCGCCGCGAGGGCCGTTAAGCCTATCGTGGCCAAGCGCTCGCAAGATGGCGTGATTTCGGTAGAGGAGGGCCACCTCCGAGGCGCAGTATGCCCGCGATCTTGGGAATGGCTCCCTTCAACGTGCTCACCTGAAGACGATCAATCAACGCAACTAGGGTAAGGAAGCGAAACTGTGCGCAAGATGATCATTGGACTGTTAGCGGTAGGATTCGTATCTGCCGGTGCCTGGGTCGGCTGCTCGCAGGCAGCCGATGAGGCCGCACCCGCGGCATCCCCCGCGGCCCCGGCGGCGGCACCCGCGGCCCCAGCCGCGCCGGCGGCGGGCGGAGAAGCCGCAGCACCGGCGGCCGGCGGAGAAGCTGCGGCCGGCGGATGTTGCAAGGCCGGCGACACAACGCCGCCGCTTGACCTCGTCAAGGCCACGCCCAAGGGGGGGCTGGTGAACCCGTACAGAGACCAACTCACCGATCCGGCCAAGCTCGCGGCTATCGGCGATGAAGGTCACAAGAAATATCTCTCCTTCAGCTGCAATGGTTGTCATGGCGGCGGCGGTGGCGGCGGCATGTGCCCGCCTCTGACCAACGAGACCTGGGTCTACAGCGCAGACGACGACACGCTGTTCCGCCTAATCTCGCTCGGCTCGGACGGGCTGAAACAGGACGGCTACAGCCGCGTCCACTCTGAGGTCGTGGTCGGCCCGATGCCGCCCTTCGGCGGGATTATCAAGACCTCTGACGATCTGTGGAAGGTCATCTCGTTCATCCGCTCGGTGAACCCGAGCTCGATCAAGCACGAGGGCGACGCCTACAAACCAAAGAACTACTAGGCCGCTCGTTTCTCATTCGCCACGTATCGTAGGCCGTCAAGCAGCAGGTCAGCTTGGCGGCCTTTCGCTTTTCATCATTCCTTCGCTTGAGTCCTGCACGGGCGACGTAGCTGTTAATCTTTTTGTCATCTAGGAAGCGCGCAAATCCCACCAAGCTTGCGATAGTTTAACTTGGCAAAAAGATTGCCATGCTGTTCGGTGCGCATTGCCATAAATCCGTATCTCTGGAAGATACCTTTCCAAAGCCGGTGACCACTTGCGAGCAGGGTGGAATAGCGGAGGCCGATGTTGCGTTTGTCCGTGTCTTGTCTGCGTCATAGGGCCAAGTTCTTTGCCCCCTTGGCAGCCTCCCTTCTGACAGTTTGCCTGATCGCCAGTCCCGTGCTGGCCGAAACCCCTCAGCCAAGTCCTGCGCCTGCCGCGGCGCCCGCGGCTCCTGCCGCGACCCCGCAAGCACCCGCTGCTGCCCCCGTACCCACAACAGCTCCCGCCCCCGGCGCTGCGGCTCAGACCAAGCCGATGCGCATCTACTATCTCGGCAAGGAGTATGAGGAGCCCCTGCCGCTCTCCTATGCCGAGAAGCCGATCACCGACAAAGGCATCCAGGGCGCGCGCCTGATGCTGAAAGAGGCGAACCAGGCAGGGGCCTTGGTCGGCTCCTCCTTCGAGCTGGTCGAGGCCATCGTTCCGGAAGGATGGCGACGTCGTCGCCAAGGCCAAGGAAATCTTGAAGGATGGCGACGCCTTCATCATCGCCGATCTGGAGCCTGCCGATCTCGTCGCCGTGGCCGATCTGCCCGAGGCCAAGAACTCGGTGATCATGAACATCCGTTCGAGCGCCACGGCACTCCGCCAGGAGCTCTGCCGCCAGAACGTGTTCCACATCATTCCCGACTACGCGATGCGCGCCGACGCGCTCGCGCAATATCTCATCTGGAAGAAATGGCCGCGCTGGTTCGTAATCCGCCGCAACACGCCGCAGGACCAGGACTATCTCGCCATGGTGAAGCGTTCCGCTGCGCGCTTCGGCGGCAAGGTCGTCGACGACAAGGTCTACGACCTGCCGCCAGGCGCCCGCAATCTCGACTCTGGCCATCAGCAGATCCAGGCGCAGATCCCGATGGAGACGGAGCAGGCTCCGGATCATGACGTGGTGTGGGTCATCAACAGCGATGACGATTTCGGCGACTACCTGGCCTACCGCACCTACATCCCGCGCCCGATTGTCGGCACCCAGGGGCTGCAAGCAGTCGCTTGGGACAAGTCCTATACCGAATCCGGCGCCATGCATTTCCAGAACGCCATCCCGCGCATCGCCAAGCGCCAGCCGGTGGAACGCGACTACACCGCTTGGCTCGCGTTCCGGTCGCTTTCCGATTCGGCGATGAAGTCCGGCAAGACCACGCCGCAAGAATTGAAGGCCTACCTGCTGTCCGATCAGTTCAAGATCGAAGGCTTCAAGGGCCAGGCGCTGAGCTTCCGCACCTGGGACCACCAGATGCGCCAGCCGATCATCCTCGGCGGCGGCACCCGCGTTCCCGTCTCAACCTCGCCGCAGGAAGGCTTCCTGCACGAGAAGTTTCTCACCGACACGCTTGGCTTCGACGAGCCGGAGACCAAGTGCAAGTTCTAATAACCGCTACCTGAGGACACCCATGATTCGATTTTCCGTCATCGCCACCCTTGCGGCGCTTTCGCTGCTCACCGCGACGCCGAGCTTCGCCGTGACCATTTTCGTCTCCAACGAGAAGGACAACACCGTCACCGTAATCGACGGCGATACGCTCGAGGTGAAGAAGACCATCAAGACGGCGCGGCGTCCGCGCGGCATCATCCTCAGCCCCGACAACAAGGAGCTGTTCGTCGCCGCCGGTGACGGCGACATCATGGACGTGATCGACACAAGCAAGCTCGAAGTCAGCCGCCAGCTCGAATCGGGCCCAGACCCCGAGCTCATGGCGGTCGATCCCAAGGGCGAGGTCATCTACATCGCCAACGAGGACGACAGCCTGGTCACCATCATGGACATCAAGAGCGGCGACGTGCTGGCCGAGGTGCCGGTCGGCGTCGAGCCTGAAGGCATGACCGTGAGCCCCGACGGGAAATACACCGTGGCCACCTCGGAAAGCACGAGCATGGCGCATGTCATCGACAACGCTCAGCGCAAGCTGATCGCCAACGTGCTCGTCGACTCTCGCCCGCGCGAGGCGAAGTTCACCCATGACGGCAAGGAGCTCTGGGTGTCCTCGGAGGTCGGCGGCTCGATTTCGGTGATCGATCCCGCGACCTGGAAGGTCGTCAAGAAGATCACCTTCGAGGTGCCTGGCGTGCGGCCTGAGTCGCTGCAGCCGGTCGGCATGGACTTCACCAAGGACGGCAAGCTGCTGTTCGTGGCGCTCGGCCCCGCCAATCGCATCGGCGTCATCGACACCGCGACCAAGGAGGTCAAGGACTACATCCTGGTCGGCCAGCGCCCCTGGCACGGCGAGATGAGCCCTGACGGCAAGAAATATTATGTCGCCAACGGCCTCACCAACGACATGACCGTCATCGACGTCGATAGCCTAAAGGCTGAGAAGTCGGTGCCGGTCGGGCGCCTGCCCTGGGGCTTGGCCGTCATGCCCTGATCGGAGCTAGTCGGCGCGGTTCCGCCGCTGCACGCGCCTGACGAACGCCTCTGAGGCGAGGACCGCGCCGAGCGAGATGACCACCGAGATCAGCGTCAGCCTGAGCGCGCCGGCTTCCCCGCCGGGGACTTGCGTGAAGGTGTAGATCAGGGTCGGCAGCGTCTGCGTCTCGCCGGGAATGTTGGAGACGAAGGTGATGGTGGCGCCGAACTCGCCCATGGCGCGGGCGAAGCAAAGGATGGCGCCGGCGATCACGCCAGGCAGGATCAGCGGCAGCGTCACGGTGAAAAACACGAAGAGCGGGTTGGCGCCGAGCGTCGACGCCGCCTGCTCGAGCCTGCGGTCGACCGCCTCGACCGAAAGCTGGATCGCCCGCACCATGAGCGGAAAGCCCATGACCGCGCAGGCGAGCGCCGCCCCGGTCCAGCGAAAGGCGAGCACGATGCCGAGCTGCTCGTCGAGAAAACGGCCGATCGGCCCTTGCCGCCCGAATAGCAGCAGCAGCACATAGCCGGTCACAACCGGCGGCAATACCAGCGGCAAGAGCACGAGCGCGTTGAGGAATGGACGGCCGAAGAAGCGCGTCCGCGTCAGCACCATGGCGATGGCGATGCCGAAGGGAAGGCTCGCGGCGGTAGCGAGCGCCGCGACGCGCAAGGAAAGCTTGATCGCGTCAAGCTCTTCGGGGGTTAGGTTGAGCAAGATGTGTTAAAGGTGCTGGTCATTGCCGGGCTTGACCCGGCCATCCACGTCTTGATTTCCGGCCGGGAAATTCGTGGATGCCCGGGAACTGCTCCCCGGGTATGACCACAACTTCAGTAGTTCAATAGCACCTTGAAGCCCTGTGCCTCAAACACGCTCTGCGCCGCCGCGGTCTTGAGGTACGCGAGCAAAGAAGGCGCCTCCTTGCTGGTCGAAGAGGCGGTGATGGCGATCGGATAGAGGATCGGCGCGTGCGTGCTCTCAGGGAAGACGTCGAGCACCTTGACCTTGGGATCTGCCTTGGCGTCGGTGGCGTAGACGATGCCGAGCGGCGCCTCGCCGCGCGACACGAGAGCGAGAGCCGCGCGCACATTCTCGGCCTGGGCGATTTTGCTTTTTACCCCATCCCAAACGCCGAGCTTCTCGAGCGCAGCCTTGCCGTATTTTCCGGCCGGAACCGACGCGGTGTCGGCCATGGCGAGATGTCCGTCGCCGAGCAGGGACGCGAGCGGGAAATTTGAGGCGATCGTCGCGGTAAGCTTCGAATCCTTTGGCGCGATCAGAACGAGCTTGTTGCCGACGAGATCGAAGCGGGTCTCAGGCTTGATCAGCTTGCGGGTGGCGAGATAGTCCATCCAGTCCTCGTCCGCCGAGACGAAAATGTCCGCCGGCGCGCCTTGCTCGATCTGCTTGGCGAGCGCCGAGGACGCGGCATAGGAGATCGTTGCCTCCTTGCCACTCTCCTTCTTCCACTCGGCGTTGACGGCATCGAGCGCGTTTTTGAGGCTCGCCGCGGCAAACACCACCGGCCCCTTGTCGTCGGCGCGGGCAGGGAAGGGGAGGATAACAGCGCCGATCGCCAACGCAGCGACCAGCGCACGAAGCAACTCTCTTCGCGTCGCAACTCTCAAGATGTGCACCCTGACTATGTTCCTTGGAAACTCGATCGCTCGTCGAGGCCGGCTTTGGTCTTGTGGCCTGCGGCCTTCAGCTTGTCGAGGGCTTCGCGCACCGGCGGGTCGATGCCTTCGCCGCCCGCCTCCATGTAGGCGAAGATCGCCTCGCGCATGCGGGGGTCCCAGAACTTCTTGATGTGGTTTGCGATCCCCGGCACCACCTCGTCGGCGCGCTGCGACTCGAAGAACTTGCCGATCTGGTTCGCCATATAGACGAGGCGGTCAGGCGACATGGATTTCGCCTACTCCGCCGCGATCAAAGGCTCGGCCACACGCCGCGCCTGCCGCGAGAGCTCCTCGTATTCCTCCTGCCACTCCGACGGCCCGTTCGACGGCATGACCTGCACCGCCGTCACCTTGTATTCAGGGCAGTTGGTGGCCCAGTCGGAGAACTCGGTGGTCACCACGTTCACTTGCGTATTGGGGTGGTGGAAGGTGGTGTAGACCACGCCGGCGGCCACGCGCTCGGTGATCTTGGCGCGAAGCGTCGTCTCGCCGGCGCGGCTCGTCAACTTCACCCAGTCTCCGTCGCGCACGCCGCGCTGCTCGGCGTCGTGCGGGTGGATCTCGAGCACGTCCTCCTCGTGCCACACCACATTGGCGGTGCGCCGCGTCTGCGCGCCGACATTGTACTGGGAAAGGATGCGCCCGGTGGTGAGCAGAAGCGGATAGCGCGGGCCGGTCTTCTCGTCGGTCGCCACATATTCGGTGATGACGAACTTGCCCTTGCCGCGCACGAAGCCGTTGATGTGCATCACCGGCGTGCCGTCCGGCGCCGCAGCGTTGCACGGCCACTGCACCGAGCCGAGCTCGTCGAGCTTCTTATAGGACACGCCGGCGAAGGTCGGCGTCAGCGCCGCGATCTCGTCCATGATCTCCGACGGGTGATTGTAGTGCATCGGATAGCCGAGAGCGTTGGAGAGCAGCTCGGTCACCTGCCAGTCCTCATAGCCGTTCCTCGGCTGCATCACCTTGCGCACCATCTGGATGCGCCGCTCGGCATTGGTGAAGGTGCCGTTCTTCTCGAGGAAGGTTGAGCCCGGCAGGAACACATGGGCGTAGTTCGTGGTCTCGACCAGGAACAGGTCCTGCACCACCACGCATTCCATCGCCGACAGCCCAGCCGCCATGTGCTGGGTGTTGGGGTCAGACTGGAGAATATCCTCGCCCTGGATGTAGAGGCCCTTGAACGAGCCGTCGAGCGCGGCGTCGATCATGTTGGGGATGCGCAAGCCTGGCTCCTCGTCGAGCGGCCGGCCCCACAATGACTTCGAACATGGCGCGGGTCGCGTCCTCCGAGATATGGCGGTAGCCGGACACCTCGTGCGGGAAGGATCCCATGTCGCAGGAGCCCTGCACGTTGTTCTGCCCACGCAGCGGGTTCACGCCGACGCCCTCGCGGCCGATATTGCCGGTGGCCATGGCGAGATTGGCGATGGCCATCACCGTGGTCGAGCCCTGGCTGTGCTCGGTGACGCCGAGGCCGTAATAGATGGCGCCGTTGCCGCCGGTGGCGTAAAGCCGCGCCGCGCCGCGGATCTGATCGGCCGGAACGCCGGTGAGCTTCTCGACTTCCTCGGGGCTGTGCCGCTTATCGGACACGAACGCGGCCCAATCCTGGAACTCGTCCCAATCGCAGCGCTCGCGTACGAATTTCTCGTTCACCAGCCCTTCGGTGACAATGACATGGGCGAGCGAGGTGACCACGGCGACGTTGGTGCCCGGCTTGAGCGGCAGATGGTAGTCGGCCTCGATATGCGGCGTGCGCACGAGGTCGATGCGGCGCGGATCGAGGATGATCAGCTTGGCGCCCTGGCGCAGCCGCTGCTTCATGCGTGAGGCGAACACCGGATGGCCGTCGGTCGGATTGGCGCCGATGATCATGATCACGTCGGCCTGCTCGACCGAGTCGAAGTCCTGCGTGCCTGCCGAGGTACCGTAGGCGGTCTTCAGGCCGTAGCCGGTCGGCGAATGGCACACCCGCGCGCACGTGTCGACATTGTTGTTGCCGAAGGCCGCGCGCACCAGCTTCTGCACCAGGAAGGTCTCCTCGTTGGTGCAGCGCGAGGAGGTGATGCCGCCGACGGAGCTCCTGCCATATTTCGCCTGGATGCGCTTGAACTCTGAGGCCGCGTAGTTGACCGCCTCTTCCCAGGACACTTCGCGCCACGGATCGGTGATCTTTTCGCGGATCATCGGCTTCAGCATGCGGTCACTGTGGGTGGCATAGCCGTAGGCGAAGCGGCCCTTGACGCAGGAATGGCCGCGATTGGCCTTGCCGTCCTTGTAGGGCAGCATGCGCACGACCTCGTCGCCGCGCATTTCGGCCTTGAAGGCGCAGCCGACGCCGCAATAGGCGCATGTGGTGACCACGGAATGCTCAGGCGTGCCGATCTCGATCACCGACTTCTCGTTGAGCGTGGCGGTGGGGCAGGCCTGCACGCAGGCGCCGCAAGACACGCATTCGGACTCGAGGAAAGGCCCGGCCTCGCTCGCCGAGACGAACGACTCGAAGCCGCGGCCGGCGATGGTGAGCGCGAAGGTGCCTTGCACTTCCTCGCAAGCCCGCACGCAGCGCGAACAGACGATGCATTTCGAGGGCTCGTAGGTGAAATAAGGATTGGAAGCGTCGATGCCCGGATCGAAGTGCTTCTTGCCGTCATAGCCGTAGCGCACCTCGCGCAAACCGACGGCGCCCGCCATGTCCTGCAGCTCGCAGTCGCCATTGGCCGAGCAGGTGAGGCAGTCGAGCGGGTGCTCCGAGATGTAGAGCTCCATCACGCCCTTGCGCAGGCGCTTCAGCCGGTCGGTCTGGGTATGCACCACCATGCCTTCGGCGACCGGCGTGGTGCAGGAGGCTGGCGTGCCGGCGCGGCCCTGGATCTCGACCAGACAAAGCCTGCAGGAGCCGAAGGCCTCGACCATGTCGGTGGCGCAGAGCTTCGGGATCTCCCTGCCGAGCTCGACGGCCGCGCGCATGATGGAGGTGCCTTCCGGCACCGTGACCGCGACGCCGTCGATGGTGAGCGTCACCGTCTTCTCTGATTTGGAGCGCGGGGTGCCGAAGTCGATTTCCTGGATCAGCGACATTTGCGAGGTCCTCATTCAGCAGCTTCAAGGCGCTTTGGCGAAGCGCCGAAATCTTCGGGGAAATGGGTGAGCGCGCTCATCACGGGGTAGGGCGTGAAGCCGCCAAGCGCGCAGAGCGAACCGAACTTCATGGTGTTGCACAGATCTTCGAGCACGGTGATGTTTCCGGCGCGATCCTCGCCGGCCATGATCTTGTCGACCAGCTCGACGCCGCGCGCCGAGCCGATGCGGCATGGCGTGCACTTGCCGCAGGATTCGATGGCGCAAAACTCCATGGCGAAGCGGGCTTGCTTGGCCATGTTCACGGTGTCGTCGAACACCACGATGCCGCCATGGCCGATCAGCCCGTCGGCAGCGGTGAAGGCTTCATAGTCGAACGGCGTGTTGAACAGGCTCCGCGGGAAATAGGCGCCGAGCGGCCCACCGACCTGCACCGCGCGCACCGGGCGGCCCGTGCGCGTGCCGCCGCCGATATCGTCGACGAGCTCGCCAAGGCTCATGCCGAAGGCGGTCTCGAACAATCCGCCATGCTTGATGTTGCCGGCGAGCTGGATCGGCATGGTGCCGCGCGAGCGGCCCATACCGAAATCGCGGTAATAGGTGGCGCCGTCGCTCATGATGATCGGCACAGCTAGCAAGCGACAGGACATTGTTGATGACGGTCGGCTTGCCGAACAGGCCGACATGGGCCGGAAGCGGAGGCTTGGCGCGGACCTCGCCGCGCTTGCCTTCTAGGCTCTCGAGCAGCGAGGTCTCCTCGCCGCACACATAGGCGCCGGCGCCGACCCGCACCTCCATGTCGAAGGAATATTTGGAGCCTGCGACGTTCGCCCCGAGCATGCCGCCCTCGCGGGCCCGCCTGATCGCGATTTCCATGGCGTCCACGGCATGGGGGTATTCGGAGCGGATATAGACGTAGCCGTAGCTGGCGCCGACGGCGATGCCGGCGATGGTCATGCCCTCGATGAGCACGAACGGATCGCCTTCCATGATCATGCGGTCGGCGAAGGTGCCTGAATCGCCCTCATCGGCGTTGCATACGATGTATTTCTGCTGGGGCGGCGTCTGGGCGACGGTGCGCCACTTGATGCCGGTGGGGAAGCCCGCGCCGCCGCGGCCGCGCAAGCCCGAATTCACCACGTCCTCGACGATCGCCTCAGGCCCGACGGCGATGGCCTTCTCAAGCCCCTTGTAGCCGCCATGAACCTTGTAGTCCTCAAGCGAGCGTGGATCGACGATGCCGCAATTCTTGAAGGTGAGCCTGGTCTGCTTTTTGAAGAACGGGATGTCTTGGACGAGGCCGAGGGAGAGGGGATGCTTGCCGCCGTCCAACATGCCGGCGTCGAGCAAGCTGTCGATATCGGAGGGCTTGGTTGGCCCGTAGCCTACGCGGCCTTCCGGCCGCTCCACTTCGATGGTCGGCTCGAGCCAGTACATGCCGCGCGAGCCGGTGCGCACGATCTCGACATCAAGCCCACGCTTCTCGCACGTCTTGAACAAAGCGCGCGCTACCTCTTCGGCGCCGACGCAGAGCGCGCCCGAATCCCGCGAGATAAAGACCCGCGCCCTCATGTCTGCGCCTCTTTGAGCAGAGCATCGAGCTTCGCCTCATCGAGCATGCCGACCACATGATCATGGTCGAGCAACGCAGCAGGGGAGCTGTGGCAGAGCCCGAGGCAATAGACGGCCTCTAGCGTGACGCGGGCGTCAGGCGTGGTCTCGCCGAACTTCACGCCAAGCTTCTCCTCGGCGCGCGCCGCCAAGGCATCGCCGCCGGCGGCCTGGCAGGATTCGGCACGGCAAAGCTTGAGCACGCGGCGTCCGGGAGGCTCGTTGCGGAAGTCGTGATAGAAGGTCACCGTGCCGTAGATCTCGGCGCGGGACAGGTTGAGCGCCTCTGCCACCAGCGGCACGGCGGCCTCCGGTACGCAGCCAAAGGCGTGCTGCAGCGCATGCAGAATAGGCAGCGCCGCGCCCTCGCGATGCTTGTTCGCGTCGATGATCATTTGGGCGCGCTCGGCGCTCCACGGCTCATATCTCGGCATGCGCAGGCAGCATCCCTTGGATGACAAAAATCGACAGCCACCCCGTTCCCCAGCGGAGGGCTTTGATCCTCATGCAAAGATATTATGCGGCCCCCTGCATCGCAAGCGCGCAGAGCCAGATTTCCCTTTGATTACAAAGTTCTATCGGCCGATCGGGTTTTCATATCGCGCTTGCGCCGCGGCGCCGGTGGACTGTCGCTGCCCAAAATCGAGGCAAGCTGCTTGGCCTCGTTGACCAGGGCATTGATGAGCGGTGTCAAGGGATTGCGGTGAGGGACGACGAGACCGATCGAATGGGTCACCTTGGGCTTGACGATGGGAATGGCCCGTACCGTATCGGTCAGGCCGAGCACCGAGGCGAGCTTGGCTGGCATGACGGTCGCCCAGCGACCCGTGCGCACATGGGCGAACAGAACGAGAATCGAGTTTGATTCAAGCGTTGGGGCCACCTCGGCGCCGGCCTCCCGCAGCAGGCTTTCGATGATTTGCCGGTTCTGCATATCGGGGGTGAGCAGGCAGAGCGGCACCTTGCCGACCTCAGCCCAGGTGACGCTGTCGCGGTTGCCGAGCGGCGCATCTGAAGATGTCAGGAGCCGGTACTCCTCGCTATAGAGGGGCACGGTCTGCACGCGGCCGAGAGGCTCGTTGTCGAGATAGGTGAGGCCGGCGTCAACCTCCAAATTCTCAAGCAGTCCAAGCACCTCGATGGAATTGCGCGACCAGATGGTGAAGCTCACGTCCGGATGCTTGGCGCGATAGGGCGTGGTGAGCAGCTCGACCATGGCAAGCGTGGTGGGGATGGCGGCGATGCGGATATGGCCGGCAAGGCCGCGCTTGAGCGCATCGATCTCCTGGTGCATGGCGCGGGTATCGCCGACGATGCGGCGCGCCCAGTCGAGCACCCGCTCGCCTTCCGGGGTGAAGCCTTGGAAGCGGGAGCCGCGCTGCACCAGCAGCAGCCCGAAGGAATCCTCGAGCTGCTTGATGCCGGCCGACAGCGTCGGCTGGCTCACGCCGCAGGCCTCGGCGGCATGGCCGAAATGCCGCTCGCGGGCGAGCGCGATGATGAATTCAAGCTTCTCGATCATGTTATGGGCCCCGACAGGGCCTTATCTTCGCAAGAAGAAGCGCCAAGCGCCATAAGCAAGAGGGAGGGTGGATGTGCGTATTGTGACGGCTCGCGCCGACGCGAAGCTCGCGAGCGTTGCGCAACGTCTCATCATGCGATGAGGCACGCCGCGGGGATGATCGTGGGCGATCTCTCCCTGCGTCATAGTGGCTCGCAACCGATGCGAGCGAACGCCTTGCGCCAACGCGCCGAGCTTTTCCGCCGGTTTTGGCAGCCATGCACAGCCTGCACCTATTCTCTTGTGCAGTTTTCATTTCATGCAGGCCAACGCCAGGACATAGCCTCGCAAAACGCCTTGTCCTGCATTCCGGAGATTTCCATGGGTATTCGCCACCCTTTGCCCCTTCTTGCTTTGACCTGTTGCCTCGCCTTGCCGGCGGTGGCAAAGGCCGAGCCCGCGATCGACGTGACCATCAAGGACCATCGCTTCACGCCTGCAGAAATTCATGTCCCCGCCGGCAAGCCCGCGACTCTCAACATCAAGAATGAAGATGCGACGGCGGAGGAATTCGATTCCTCGGCGCTCAAGGTTGAGAAGGTGATCGGCGGCGGCAAGGAAGGCACCGTGCGCCTCCGGCCGCTCGATCCAGGCCGCTATCCCTTCACCGGCGAATATCACGAGGACACTGCGCAGGGCGTCGTCATCGCCGAATAGACCATGCTGGCCACACTGCTTATCGTTTTTCGCGAAGTCCTCGAGGCCGGACTCATCGTCGGCATCGTTCTCGCCGCGACCAAAAACGTGCCGGGGAGGGGCGTCTGGATTGCCTTCGGCGTTGTCGCCGGACTTGCAGGCGCTTGCATCGTTGCCGCCTTCGCAAGCGAGATCGGAGAATTGTTTGAGGGCTCCGGCCAGGAGCTGTTCAATGCCTGCGTCCTCATCCTCGCTGTTGGCATGCTCACCTGGCACAATGTCTGGATGGCAAGCCATGGCCGCGAGATTGCCCAGCACATGAAAAAGGTGGGCATAGAGGTCACTTCCGGCGAGAGGCCTCTGCTGGCGCTCGCGATTGTCTGCGGTCTGGCTGTCCTGCGCGAAGGCTCTGAGGTCGTGCTGTTCCTCTACGGGGTCTTCGCCTCTGGCGGAACGTCGGTGCCCGGCATGATCCTTGGCGGCATCCTTGGGGTTGTCGCTGGGAGCTGCGGTGTCGGCGCTGCTTTATCTCGGACTGCTCGCCATCCTGACGCGCCGGCTCTTCTCGGTGACCTCGGGCCTGATCACGCTGCTTGCGGCGGGACTTGCCGCCCAGGCGGTCGCCTTCCTGCAGCAAGGCGGATATGTCGAGATCCTCACCTCGACCGTGTGGGACACGTCGTGGCTGCTACCGGAAGACAGCCTCATTGGACGCTTGTTGCACACCTTGATCGGCTATACGGACCGGCCGAGCGAAGCCCAGTTCGCCGTCTACCTCGCGACCGTCGCGCTGATCGTCATTCTGATGTATTCGCAACGGCGCTCGCGCGCCGCGACGCCAAGACCGGCTGTCGCCGAGATCACCTCACGCTCTTGAGTTCAGGCCGCAGGACGTAACATTCACTACACACTCTTGAGCTTCGGATTGGCGTCGAGCTAGCCGCAAACGTGGCAGCGTCTGAATTTTGAATGGTCTTTGGTCGTCCAATAGCAGTGATAGACCCGCCGGCAGTGCACGAAGGTCAAGTGCAGCTTCGCCAGTGCCTGTAGATTGGCTCCTGGTGTCGGTGCTTGAGCAAATGTGAAACTGATCGCCGCTATGGATACCAAAACGGTTGCCGCCGCGACGTAGACCAATCCTTTCATCGCTTGCCTCCTCAACTCGAGGGCCTTGATTGCTCAAGGGTCCAACTTTGTCCGTCCCCACGTGGTCACTCCTCGTGCGATGCCCGGCGTTGGGAATTAAATCAGCCATTTGCATCGGTTCATCGCCCAACGCTCCTAGGTCCTGCGTCGCGGGGACGTAAGACCGGCGGCAGCCGCTATTTGTGCCGGTCGGACCGCTGTTGCTCGGTCACGATGCGGTCGAAGCCCTCTCTCGCGCTTTCAAGCTTCGGATTGGCGTCGAGCGCGGCACGGAAATCGTCGAGCGCTTCGCTTTTTCGGCCGAGGGCTTCGTAGGCTTGCGCGCGCCGCGTCAAGGCGAACGGGATCGTCCCGTCGTCTCTCTTCCAGCGCTTCGTTGAGGTCGTTGATCGCCTTCTGATACTCGCCAAGGGTGAGGTACAGGCTGCCGCGATTGAAGTAGCAGTAGGTGAGCTTGGGATCGCGATCGATGGCGACGACGTAGTCGACCAGCGCCTCGTCGTAGCGGCCAAGCTGCACATTGGCGAGGCCGCGATTGCAATAGGCGAGCGCGAAGTCTGGCTTCAGCCTGATGGCTTCGGTGTAGTCGGCGATGGCACTTTCGAAGCGCCGCATGTGGGTGAAGGTCGTGCCGCGGTTATACCAGGCCTCGACTAGGTTTGGATCGAGGCTGATGGCCACGCTGAAATCGCTGAGCGCCAGCGCCACCTCGCCCGAGGCTGCCTGGGCGCTGCCGCGGTTGAGATAGGCGACAGCGTCGGTCGGATCGCTCTTGATGATTTGGCTGATCAGGGCGACGGCCTGCAGCGGCTTGCCGTCGTTCACGCAAGCCTTGGCTTGTTCGTAGATCGCCAAGCGCTGCGCCTTTTCGCTGCCGAGAGTTTCGATCGGCATGCCGCTTTCCGGGCAGCGAAGATCGCTCTCCGCCCGAGCCACGTTCGCGGCGCTCACTAAGCGCCGAGCGCAAACGCTGCCGCGCACGTCAAACGTATGGTCGCGCAGAGAGTCACTTGCCTTCCTCGATCTTTGTAACGCTCGATCTATTGCTGGTGTTGATCGCCATGGCCTTGACCGTTGCCCATCTCCATGTCCTGCATGATCATCATTTCGTCGTGACTCTTTGGAGCGCTCTTCACGAGCGTTTGGTATTGCTCGGCGCTGAGCTCTGGCAGTTTCCGCAGGAAAGCCACGACATCCCACAAGAGCTCATCATTGTGCGTCACGCCCCACGCCGGCATGCCCGTCATCTTGAGTCCGTGTTTCACGACCCAGAACTGTTCCGCCGGAGTAAGCTCGCTTTTGCGTCGAAGTTCTGGCGCTCTCGGATAGAGGCCCCGGCTGATTTCGGTGCGCTTCATGCCGGGGGCGAGATGGCAGACGCTGCACATCTCGTCATATTGCGCGGCGCCTGAAGCAATGCGTTTGGCATCCGCCAGATCGCTCGGCACTGTCTATGCCAGCCGCGCGAACGGCGACCGACCTTTCCCTGACCGTGTTCATCAGCCAAAAAACCGGCTGCGAGTGCGGCTTGTCCGCGGCGACGTCGAAGGATCCCATGTAGACGAGCGACGCGGCAACGATGGCGGCCAGCACTGCAAAGGCCGCCAAGGCTGCGATCAACCAGCGCGGCGCGGTCCAGGAAGCCGCTAGATCGGACATGCCTTTCGCCCTCCTGAATTGATCGGGATGCGCCTCTATTTCTCCGTTTCTTCCATTGCGTTGTGCATATGGGTCGCACAACCCTTCATGTCCTTCTTGGCCATCATCTCTTCAGCCATTTTCATTTCCGCCATGGCCGTGGTCTTGGCCTCTCCGTCGTTCATCGCCTGGATGTCGGCGTGCATTGCGTTCATGGCGGTCTCGTCGCATTTCATCTGATGTTCCTCGTGGGCGACGGCGAAGCTCGCGGGAAAACTTGCCAACGCGAGGGTGCCAAAAACGAGGTTCGAGAAAATGCACTTACGCATGCTGTGTCTCCTTTCGGATGCTGAGGGTGAGTCTGACTCCGATATTGTCTCTCCTCGGACTAATGGTCGCCTTGGCGCTTCATCCCAGGCATATCCATTCCTTTCATGCCAGGCATGTCCATTCCGGGAGATGCGCCCGCGTCCGGCTGCCGAGCCGGCTCGCCGGCCTCCGCGACGTTCACCTCATAGGCCACGGTTCCGGGCGGATTCTTGTAAGGGCCGGGATCCTTGTAGTCGTTGGCGCCAAGCCCCTCGCGCACCTTCATCACCGTGAACATGCCGCCCATCTCGATCGGTCCGAATTGACCGAATCCGGTCATCATCGGCAGCGTGTTGTCGGGAAGCGGCATTTCCATCTCGGCCATCATGCCCATGCCGTCCGTGCCCATGGCCATGGCGGCAGGCGCCGCCCTCTTGACCGCCTTCGCCAGAACCTGCTCCTGAGCGCCGATCAAGTTCACCACGTTGTGACCCATGGCATTCATAGTGTGGTGCGACTTGTGGCAGTGAAAGGCCCAGTCGCCAGGAGCGTTGGCGACGAGGTCGATGGCCCGTACGGTACCCACCGGCACGTCGGTGGTCGCCTCGGAGAATTGCGCGGTCTCTGGCACCCAACCGCCGTCGGTACAGCTCACCGCGAAGTGGTGCCCATGCAGATGCATCGGGTGGGCGGTCATGGTGAGATTGCCCATCCTGATGCGCACGCTGTCGTTGAGCCGCACCGGCATGACATCAATGGCAGGAAAGACCCGCGCGTTGAGCGTCCAGATATTGAAGTCCGTCATCTCGGAGACCTTCGGCAAGGCGGTGCCGGGGTCGAACCGGTAGGAGCTCATGACGAAGACGAAGTCCCGATCGACGCGGCGGAAGTTCGGAGCCTTTGGGTGCACGACGACCATGCCCATCATGCCCATGGCCATCTGCACCATCTCATCCGAATGCGGGTGGTACATGAACGTCCCGCTGCCCCTCAGCACGAACTCGTAGACGAAGGTCTTGCCTACCGGGATATGCGGTTGGGTCAGGCCGCCGACGCCGTCCATGCCGTTCGGAATCAGCATGCCGTGCCAATGGATCGTCGTCTTCTCCGGCAGCTTGTTGGTGACGAAGACGCGGATCTTGTCGCCCTCGACCGCCTCGATGGTTGGGCCTGGAGACTGCCCGTTATAGCCCCACAGATTCGCCTTCATGCCCGGCGCGATTTCGCGCACGACCGGCTCGGCCACGAGATGGAATTCCTTCCAATCGCCGTTCATGCGCCAAGGCAGAGTCCAGCCGTTCAACGTGACCACCGGCTGATAGTCCTGGCCGGAGGGCGGCGGAACCGGCGGCTGCATTGCGGGCGACTCAGTCGTCGGCGCCTCAGGGATGGTTGCGGCCTGCCCGCGGCCGCCGATGGCAGTGACGCTTGCCAGCGCTAACGCCGATCCACCGATAAAACTCCGTCGGGAAAGCTTCATGACGCTTCGTCCTTGTCTACTCTGCATTGGTTCCACTGCCGGTCGCCGCGATCACTGCGTCGGGTTCGGAAGCGATCGTGCCGCCGCCGAGCATGGCCACGCTGAGATCGGTGGAGGCGAGCCAGAAGTTTCGCTTGGCCTCGATGCCGGCAACCTTCGCTCTTATCTGCTCCCGCGCTGCTTGCAGTAGCGCGAAGGCGTCGATCTGCATGGCGTTGTATTGCAGCTCGGTCTCCGCCCCGATGCTCTCGTGCAAGGGCAGCACCTCTGCTTGGTATTTTCTCGCCACTTCATAGGTAGCGCGGTAGGCGCCGTAGGCCTCGCGCGCCTCAGACGCCGCGTTCACGCCAAGCTGGCCGAGCCGATTGGCGGCTTCGAGATAGCGCGCTTCCGCCTCTCGCACATTGGCCTTGCCGAAATCGAACAGCGGCACTTCCAGCACGAGCTCGTAGCCGCCGCCGTTGGCGCGTTTCTCGCCGCGGTCCTTCTGCGTCTTGGAGATGCCCGCGGCGTCGAGCACATTGAGGAAGTGCGTCTTGCGCGTAAGTCCATACGACTTGGCCATGGCCTCCATCTCTGCCCTCGCCATTTGCACGTCGACGCGGGCGTTGAGCGCAGCCTGCTCGATCGCTCTTGCGCCGCGGGTCGAGCCTGGCAGCGCCGGCAACGCGCTCGGCAGATAAGCGTCGAGATCGGACTGCCACAGCCCCATGAGCCGCGTGAGCTTCTCGCGTGCCGCCGCCGCCTGCTGCCTGGCGCCAACCAGCTCGGCGTCCGTCTCAGTGGCGAACACCTCTCGGCGCGCATGGTCGAGCTTGTTCACCGCACCGGTCTGCTTGAGCTGTCCGGCCAGCTCTGCTGAGGCTTCGGCGTTCGCCTTAGCCTCTCCGAGCGCCGCAACGATCTCGCGCGCCGCCACCGCGCGCAGATAGGCTCGCCGCGTTTCGGCCGCCAACCGCAGCGTCTCCTCCGCGGCGCGAAGCTCGGCGGCTGCGAATTGATCGGAGGCGATCCTGGTACGCGCCGGCATGGTCACGAGGGTAAGCAGGCTGCCGATGATTTGCCGCTCGATGTCGAGCTCGACCGGGGTCGAGACATCGGAGAAGGAAAAACTCAGGGCAGGGGGCCTGCTCGCCTTGACGGCAAGAGCCTCGGCGATGCCGAGCCTGTTATAGGCCGCCTGCAGGCCGAGATTGTTGAGAAGCGCGATCTGCACCGCTGCGTCGGCGCCGAGCGGCCGGTGCAGCAGCTTTGTCACCCGCGCGCGCACCGCGGCGGCGTCCTCCGCCGAGCGGATTTGCACGACGTCCTTGTTCAGGCCGGTGCCCGCGACCGCGGCCACCATCTCCATTCCGCCGTCCGGCGAGAAGGTTCGGCACGCACCGAGCGAGGCGGCTGCGGCGATGAGGACCGCAGCGCGCACGCCCCAAAGATGAGAGAACATGGGTCATCCCTCGTCTGTCGTTGATCAAGCCTCGGCTACGGGAGGTCGTCCCGCCGAAGGCGCTCTAGACTGACAGGGAGGGAATCGGAGGCCGGTCGAGACGGCCCGGCACGCGACTATGGAAAGCAATCTCCGCCGGCATCGACAGGGCCTGGGCGAGCAACCGGCCTTCGACCAGAGGGCCTGACGCCAGCGGAAGCGCTGAGAGGCAATAGAGCCCGCAGCAGCCGGGATGGGTCCCGGGCGGCGTCCCGTGATCGCCGTCGTGCTTTTGCGCAAGGCCGCCGAGCCCCCCATGCATACCGTGATCCACGGCGTCGGCATGGGCGAGGCAATGCACGGTCTTCTCGCCATGGCCGAAGGCCATGACCGCAGGCGGCGCCACGAGGCAAAGCGCGGCAAAGGCGGCCATCGCCATCGCCACGCGGAAACCGAGCCCGGTGCGGAGTGCCCTCAGCATGGGTCGAGCCTAGTGGCCCAAGGAGCCGCCCGCAACCCTCGCCGCCGATCACAAATTGCGTTACCAACCGGCGATTATGGGAAAATCCGCAAAACCGGCTGCCAGCGCCCTCGTTGCCGATATCGGCGGCACCAACGCCCGCTTCGCTCTCGCCGATCTCGAAACCCTCAAGCTCTCTGAGATCAGGCAATTTCTCTGTGCCGAGCACACGAGCATCGAAAGCGCAGTTGAGATGTATCTTGCAGGGGCTGAAGGAGCCCCCGTGCCGAGGCGCCATCGCCGTGGCAGCACCGCTCGTCGGCGGCGAGATCAAGCTCACCAACTCCGTTTGGTCCTTCACCGCTGAAAGCCTTGCTAGCGCCGCGCGGCCTCGACGACATCCTTCTCCTCAACGACTTCGAGGCGCTCGCTTTGTCGCTGCCGCATTTGCGCGCTGAGGAGCTGCATCGGATCGGCGGAGGCACGCCTGCAGCGCGAGCCACCAAGGTGGTGCTCGGCCCAGGCACCGGCATCGGCGTCGCCGGCCTCGTCTGGTCCGGCGCCGATTGGATCGCGGTGCCGAGCGAGGGCGGTCACATTTCGCTCGCCGCCCATACGCGCCACGAGTTCGAGCTGATCGAGCGGCTGCGCGGCAGCCACGACCATCTTTCCGCCGAGCGCGTTCTGTCGGGGCCTGGGCTTGCCAACCTCTATCGCGCCATTGCCGACTCTCATGGCGTGGCCGCCCCGCCGCTTCAGCCCAACGACGTGCTGACGCTGGGGTTGCGACGGCAGCGATCCGCTCGCCGCGGAAGCCCTTGCGCTGTTCGTCACCTGGCTCGGGGCCTTTGCCGGCGATGTCGCCTTGGCCTTCTGCGCCCGCGGCGGCGTCTATCTCGGAGGCGGTATCGCGCCGAAAATCGCGAGCGCCCTGTCGCAAGGCGTTTTCCGTCAGGCCTTCGAGGCGAAGGGGCGCATGCGGAGCCTGCTCGCTCCCATCCCGATCTCTGTAATCCTTGCCGAATTGGCCACGCTGCGCGGGGCTGCGGCAGGTTTGCGAGCGAACGCGCGGACTGCCTGACCTTTGACCTAGAACTTTATCCCGCGCCGCACTAACCTGTTGGAAATACGCGAAGCTTGGGCCGAAGGGGAGGGGCGCGAACCGTTATGGGCGAGGCGCTTCCGGAAATTCTAGCGCGCGGCGCGGCACGGCAGCTTTACCGCCTGCTGCGCATCTCTGCGCCGCTCCTGCGGCCGATCTACCAGCATATCGGGCTTGAGAGCCGCGCCCGCGCGGTGACGGCGCTCGTGCGCATCGGCTGGAATGGCGCCGCTGTCACGCCTGCGCTCGTCAAGGAGTCCGAGATCATGGCGCCTGAGAGCTTGAGCCCGGGCGTCGCCTGCATCGGTCATCCGACTGCAGAGTCAGGCGTTGGCGAAGCGTTGCGCGCCACGGCCCGAGCGCTTCAAGCGGCTTCCGTGCCCTTCACCCTGTTCGGCCTCGATGCCTACACCACGGCGAGGCTTCAGGACCGCAGCATGGCCAAGCACGAGAGCCCCCGTCTCGGCTCAAAGGCGAACCTTATCTGCGACGGCCTGATCGGCGCCGACATTGCGGTGCGGGCGCTGGGGCCTGCCGCGTTTGCCGGCCGCACCAACATTCTCCGCGCCGTTCTGGGAGCTCTCCAAGGTTCCGCCGCGCTTTGCGATGAGCCTGTCGCGCTTTCAGGAGATCTGGGCGCCGTCTGAGTTCGTGCGCGCGGCTTTCGCCGAAGCCGTCGACGTGCCCGTGCTGCGCATGCCGGTTCCGGTCGAGCTTGGCGAGATCGCGCCTGTCAGCCGCGCCGCCCTCGGGCTCCCCGAAGATGTGACCCTGTTCCTCTTCGCCTTCGACCCTTGCTCCTTCTTCGTGCGCAAGAACCCGATTGCCGTGGTCCGCGCCTTCCATAAAGCCTTCGGCGAGCGCGGCCGCTCCGATGTCGGTCTCATCGTCAAGACGCTCGATGCCGGCCCTCATGCCGGCGTGCTCAAGCCGCTGAAGGCCGCGATCGGCGGCGATCCGCGCATTCGTCTCATGGAAGGGACGGTCGCCCGCGCCGAGATGAACGGGCTGCTCGCCGCGGCAGACGTCTTCGTCTCGCTGCATCGATCGGAAGGCTTCGGCTTCGGGCTCGCCGAGGCCATGCTGCTCGGCAAGCCAGTGATCGGCACGGACTATTCCGGCAATACCGACTTCCTCAACAGCGAGACGGGTTACCTCGTCCCTTACCAGATCGTGTCTGTCCGCGCCGGCGAATATCCCGATCACCAAGGCCAGGTCTGGGCCGAGCCGGATGTCGCTGTCGCGGCGGCGCACATGGTATCGATCGTCGACGATCCGGCCGCGGCACGCGCCCGCGCGCTCGCAGGGCAGGCCTTCATCAAGACCCATCACAGCCTTGCCGCGGTGGGCAAAGAGATGCGCGACCGGCTCGCCGCTCTCGGCCTCCTCGACGAGGAAGCGGGAGCCTGAGACGGTGGCGAAGACCGCGCTGATCACCGGCATCTCCGGTCAGGATGGAGCCTATCTCGCGAGAGTGCTGCTCGCGCGCGGCTATCGCGTCGTCGGCGCCTTTCGCCGCACCTCAGGCACCAGCATCGGCAGGCTCGAGGAGCTCGGCATTTCCCGCGAGGTGGAGCTCGTGGACATGGAGTTGCTCGAAGAAAGCAACCTCCGCCACGTGCTCAGCAAGCTCAAGCCCGACGAGATCTACAATCTCGCCGCGCAGAGTTTCGTCGGCCTCTCCTTCGAGCAGCCGCTCTACACCTCCGACATCGACGCGCTCGGCGTGCTGCGCCTGCTTGAAACCATGCGCGAGGTCTGCCCCGGCGCGCGCTTCTATCAGGCCTCGACCTCGGAAATGTTCGGCAAGGCGTTGGAGACGCCGCAGAACGAGAAGACGCCGTTCTATCCGCGCAGTCCTTATGGTGTGGCGAAGCTCTTCGCCCATTGGAGCGTGGTGAACTACCGCGAGGCGCACGGCCTCTATGCCTGCTCAGGCATTCTGTTCAATCACGAGAGCCCGTTGCGCGGACGCGACTTCGTCACCCGCAAGGTCACCTTCGGCCTCGCCCGCGTGGCGCTCGGGCAGGAGGAGATGGTGCATATCGGCAACCTCGAGGCCAAGCGCGATTGGGGCTTTGCCGGCGAATATGTCGAAGGCATGTGGATGATGCTGCAGCAGGAGAAGCCCGGCGACTACGTGCTTGCCACCGGGCGCAGCAGCTCGGTGCGCGACTTCATCGACGGCGCCGCAGCAGGCCTCGGCTTCGACATCGAATGGACCGGCAACGGCGTCGATGCCCGCGCCGTCGACCGGCGGAGCGGCCGCACCGTCGTCGCCGTCGATCCGAAGCTCTACCGGCCCGCAGAAGTCGACGCGCTGGTCGGCGACGCGCGCAAGGCCAAGGCGGACCTTGGCTGGGAGGCAAAG
>CAVUFL010000002.1:0-85151 GCA_963740805.1 uncultured Alphaproteobacteria bacterium
CAAGGTCGAGGAAACCATGCCGCCGATCATCGGCACCGCGATACGCTGCATGACCTCGGCGCCGGTGCCGTGGCTCCACATGATCGGCAGCAGGCCCGCCATGATGGCGGCGACCGTCATCATCTTCGGGCGCACGCGCTCGACCGCGCCTTCCATGATGGCGGCATAGAGGTCGGCGCGGGTGAAGGGCCGACCTTCCTGCTCGCGCTCGCTCTTGAGCTCCGTCAGCGCCTGTCGAGATAGATCAGCATCACCACGCCGGTCTCGGCGGCGACGCCGGCAAGCGCGATGAAGCCGACCGCGACGGCGACCGAGAGATTGAAGCCGAGCCACCACATCAGCCAGAAACCGCCGACCAGCGCGAACGGCACCGAGAGCATGACGATCAGCGTCTCGGTGATGCGCCGGAAGTTCAGGTAGAGCAGCAGGAAGATGATCAGCAGCGTCACCGGGACGACGATCTTGAGCCGCGCCGTGGCGCGCTCGAGATATTCGAACTGCCCGCTCCACATCACGTAGTAGCCCGGCGGGAAATGTCACCTGGGCCGCGACGGCCTTCTGCGCGTCGGCGACGTAGCCGCCGATGTCGCGGTCGCGGATGTCGACATAGATGTAGGTCGGCGAGCTGCGCGTTCTCGGTGCGGATGCTCGACGGCCCCTGGGCGAGGCTGACCTTGGCGACCTCGCCGAGCGGGACGGTGCCGCCGTCGGCCATCGGCACGAGCACCTGGTCGGCAATCGCTTGCCGGATCGCTGCGGAAGTCGCGCGGATAGCGCATGTTGACGGTGAAGCGCTCGCGCCCCTCGACCGTCGTGGTCACCGTCTCGCCGCCGAGCGCCGTGGCGATCACGTCCTGCACGTCGCCGACCATGAGGCCGTAGCGCGCGAGCTGCGCCCGATCGGGATCGACGTTGAGATAGTAGCCGCCGATGCCGCGCTCGGCATAGGCGCTGGAGGTGCCGGGCACCTTCGGAACCGCCTCGATCTGCTTGGCGAGCTTGTCGATCTCGGCCAGATCCGTGCCGAACACCTTGACGCCGATCGGCGTGCGGATGCCGGTCGACAGCATGTCGATGCGCGCCTTGATCGGCATGGTCCAGGCGTTGGAGACGCCGGGGAATTGCAGCGCCTTGTCCATCTCGGCGATCAGCTTGTCCACGGTCATGCCGGGGCGCCACTCGCTCTCCGGCTTGAGATTGATGATCGTCTCGAACATTTCGGTCGGCGCCGGGTCGGTTGCGGTCGCGGCGCGGCCGGCCTTGCCGCAGACGGAGGCGACTTCCGGGAAGACTTGATGATCCTGTCCTGGGTCTGCAGCAGCTCAGCGGCTTTGGTGACCGAGATGCCCGGCAGCGTGACCGGCATGTACAGCAGCGTGCCTTCGTTCAGGGTCGGCATGAACTCGGTGCCGAGCTTGCGAGGCCGGCCACAGGCTCGCCAGCGAGCATGGCGAGCGCGATGAGGATCGTGACTGCCTTGGACCTGAGCGCGAGCTGGATCACCGGGCGATAGATCCAGATCAGGAAGCGGTTGAGCGGATTCTTGTGCTCGGGCATGATGCGGCCGCGCACGAACAGCACCATCAGCGCCGGCACCAGCGTGATCGACAGCAGCGCCGCGGCCGCCATGGCGAAGGTCTTGGTGAAGGCCAGCGGCCTGAACAGCCGTCCCTCCTGCGCCTCCAGCGTGAAGATCGGCAGGAAGGACACGGTGATGATGAGCAGGCTGAAGAACAGCGCCGGCCCGACCTCTCCGCGGCCTCGATCAGCACTCGATCCGCGGCTTGCCGGGCGGCGCGCGCTCGATGTGCTTGTGGGCGTTCTCGATCATGACGATGGCGGCATCGACCATGGCGCCGATGGCGATGGCGATGCCGCCGAGGCTCATGATGTTGGAGCTCAAGTCCCAGCAGCCACATGCAGATAAGGCGATCAGGATGCCGAGCGGCAGCGTGAGGATCGCGACCAGCGCGCTGCGGACGTGCAGCAGGAAGACGATGCAGACCAGCGCCACGATGACGCTTTCCTCGAACAGCGTGCGCTTGAGCGTGTCGATGGCGCGGTGGATCAGGTCGGAGCGGTCGTACACCGCCTCGATGCTCACGCCTTTGGCAGGCTCGGCGCGATCTCGGCGAGCCTGTCCTTGACGTTCTGGATGACCGATAGCGCATTCTCGCCGAAGCGCTGCAGCGCGATGCCGGCGACGACTTCTCCCTCGCCGTTCAGCTCGGTGATGCCGCGCCGCTCATCCGGGCCGAGCTCGACGCGCGCGACGTCGTTGAGCAGCACCGGCGTGCCCTTGTCCGATCTTGACCACGATTTGCTCGAGGTCGTCGAGGCTCTTGAGATAGCCACGTCCGCGCACGACGTATTCGGTCTCGGCCACCTCGACCGTGCGGCCGCCGACGTCCATGTTGCTGTCGCGGATCGCGTCGCGGATTTTCGGAGCGGGATGCCGAGCGCCTGCAGGCGCCGCGGATCGAGGACGACCTGTATTGCTTGACGAAGCCGCCGACGCTCGCGACCTCGGCGACGCCCTCGGCCTTGGCCAGCCCGAATCGGATGGACCAATCCTGGATGGTGCGCAGCTCGGCGAGGTTCGTCTGCGCTCTGCGCACCGCATATTGGTAGACCCAGCCGACGCCGGTCGCGTCGGGTCCCAGATGTCGGCGTCACGCCGGCTGGCAGGCCGCCGCGCGGCCGAGTTCAGATATTCGAGCACGCGCGAGCGCGCCCAGTAGATGTCGGTGCCGTCCTCGAAGATGACGTAGACGAAGGAGACGCCGAAGAAGGAGAAGCCGCGCACCACGTTCGACTTCGGCACGGTCAGCATCGCCGTCGTCAGCGGATAGGTGACCTGATCCTCCACGACCTGCGGCGCCTGGCCAGGATATTCGGTGTAGACGATCACCTGAACGTCCGAGAGATCGGGGATGGCGTCGAGCGGCACGCTGCGATACCGCGTAAATGCCTGCGAGCGTGACGAAGATCGTCGCAAGCCCTACCAGAAAGACGTTGCGCGCCGACCAGCGAATAAGTGCCGCGATCATGGCTGCGCTCTCCTGCTGGCTGAAGGTTTGCAGCGCGGCTTTCAGATTGCTCTCCGCGTCGATCAGGAAGTTCGCCGAGGTCACGACGTCCTCGTCCGGCTTTAGACCTTCGGTAATCTCGACGTAGCCTTCGCCGCGACGACCGAGCTTGACCGCGCGGGCTCGAAACGGCCGTCGCCCTTTGCGACCAGCACCACCTGTTTCGTGCCGCTGTCGATGACGGCGTCGTCGGGGACCGCGGTGACCGGCTCCCTCCTCGCCGCCGGCCTGAAAGACCACATCGGCATACATCGAGGTCCTTAAGCGCTGTTCCGGGTTGGGAAGCTCGATGCGCACAGGCACGGTGCGCGTCTCCGGCTTGAGCTCCGGATAGATGAAGGTCACTGCGCCTTGCACCGGCTGGCGTGTGATCGGCGCGCAAGGTCACGGTGACCGGGGTGCCGACCTTGATCGACCCAATATCAGCCTCGGCGACGTCGGCAATCACCCAAACATGCGAATGGTCGGCGATGCGATAGAGCTCGTCCCCCGCCATGACGCGCTGACCGTTGATGATCTTCTTCTCGATGATGTCGCCGGTCGCAGGCGAAGGCCAGTCGATGGTGCGGGGATTGGTGCCGGTCTTGCGCACCTCGTCGATGCGGCTTTGTGGGACGCCGAGGTTCCGCAGCCGCAGCATGGCGCCCTCGAGATTCTTGTCCGCGTCCGGTCCGGTCATCCGCCCCTGCGCCCGCACTGCGACGATCAAGTCCGACTGCGCCAATTGGATCTGCGAGCTGTAGAGCCGGAACAGCGGCTCGCCTTCTTTTACGTGCTGGCCGGTCTTGTTGACGAACAGGTCTTCGATGAAGCCGTCTGTGCGGAGCGCGACGATTGTCAGGAGAGCTTCGTCGTGCTCCACCCTGCCGACGGCGCGCACCTCCCGCACGATGGAGCGTGACTTGGCCTTTTCAGTTCTCACGCCGATGCGCTGCACCTTGTCGAGGCTCACCCTGACCGTGCCAGGGTCTTCCTGTTCGTCCACATAGACGGGGATGTAGTCCATCCCCATGGGATCTTTCTTCGGCACCGGCGACGTGTCGGGAGCGCCCATGGGATTGCGGTAGTACAGAATCTTTCGTCCCGATCCCGGCGTGGTGGTTTGCTCCACACCTGCGGTCGCAACGGCCGTGGGTTGCGAGGGTGGCGTTCCGACTTGCAAGCCGCCATACCAGTAGGTGAACGCCACAACCAAGCTCGCGCTCAGAGCCAAGCTGATCAAGCTGCCAAGACGCCTCATGTCGCGTCTCCCAAAACGTCCTCATGCATGATGGTCTGCCGAGCCGGCTTGCGGTTCAGCGCACGCGCAGTGACACACTCGCGGGGAGTCCCGCAAAGCGGCGCATCGTCAGTGGGAAATTAGATGCGAGGAGGCGGTAGAGGCGGATTCTCCGCTGGAGAATGGAAGGTCTGCGTCACGAACTCGGGCTTCTCCAAATCCGATGGCGTCAATTTAGCCGCAAACGGTGCAGCCACTGCGCCGGTAGGGTTAAAGCACTTGAGCACGCAGCCAGCCACCGAGCCGCATCCATCCGCCTTCTTTTCGCAAGGCTTGCCATTCGGGCAGCAGTCGGCTGGCGCGGCCGCGAAAGAGGCATCGTGCTGCATGGCGAGCGCCATCCCGCCCGCCATGGGCAGCAAGGCTACCGCCAGCGCGATAAGCGCGATCAGAATGGTCCGAGCGGTGCTCATGCTCAACTCCACGTTATGGGCCTGAAATCCAAGGGTCAAGTGACGGGATCGTGAGCTGCTTCAACCCCAACTGTCGAACCAGTAAGTCCGCTTCTGGGGCACTTAGCGGACATTCATGGTCGGCGTCCGCGAGTCAGCTTTTCGACCTTGAAGCGGACGGTTTGCACTGGGTTTGCAAAAGCTCGCTGCTCGAAGCGTTTGGCTACGCAAAAATTGGCGGAGAGGGTGGGATTCGAACCCACGGTGCGGTTACCCGCACAACGGCTTTCGAGACCGTCCCGTTCGACCACTCCGGCACCTCTCCGAAGGCTCTTGATATGCGCCAATGATAGTCGGGAGCGGCACCTTTATAGTGCCGGCCCCTTTGCGGCAACTGGCGGCTCGTCGAGAGCCACCCAACGCTTCGATTGACTTCTGGTCTTTGATTTATATAGTGCGCCGCTTGGCGGGATCGGCCCCTTCGGCCTCTGAACCCGCCATTTTCTGTGGCCCCCTGCCAAGGCGGCCTAGGCAAGGCCGGCTTTCCAAGCCAAGAGTTAGAGACGAGAGCGAGACATGTTCGCGGTCATCCGCACGGGCGGCAAGCAATATCGCGTGGCGCCGAACGACATTATCGAGATCGAGCGCGTCGCCGGCGAGCCCGGCGATATCATTACGCTCGGCGAAGTGTTGCTGCTTGGCGGCGATAGCCCGAAAACGGGTAGTCCGACTCATTGCCGGCGCGCTGGTCGCCGCCGAGGTTATGGAGCAGACGCGCGGCGACAAGATCATCGTGTTCAAGAAGAAGCGGCGCAAGAACTACCGCCGCAAGAAGGGGCATCGCCAGGATCTTACCCTGCTCCGCATCACCGAGATCCTGACCGACGGCAAGAAGCCGTCGCAGACCAAGGTAGCGCGGCCTGAGCCGAAGAAGGTCGAGGCGAAGAAGCCGGAGGCCGAAGAGGCCGAGGAGAAGCCTGCGAAGAAGCCAGCCGCCAAGAAGGCTGCGCCTGCGAAGAAGGCAGCCCCCGCCAAGAAGCCTGCGGCGAAAGCTGCGGCGGCCAAGAAGCCAGCGGCCAAGGCTGCAGCCAAGAAGCCTGCCGCCAAGCCCGCGAAGAAGAAGTAAGGACCAAGACCATGGCACATAAGAAAGCCGGTGGCTCATCCCGTAACGGCCGCAACTCAGCAGGCCGTCGAACTCGGGGTCAAGAAGTCGGGCGGCCAGCGCGTCATTCCCGGCAACATCATCGTGCGCCAGCGCGGCACCAAATGGCACCCTGGCGACGGCGTCGGCATTGGTAGCGACCACACCCTGTTCGCGGTCCGCGAGGGAGAGGTGGAATTCGCGACCAAGGCCAAGGGCCGCGTCTACGTTTCGGTGAAGCCGAACTAGCTTCGCACCAGTCTCCCGACGACCTCTCCGCGTCACCCCGGCGAAAGCCGGGGCCCAGTCTTTCTTGGCGCCTTTGGCGCTGCTGGATTCCGGCTTGCGCCGGAATGACGACACGTGGAATTGCCCGCTCCTCATCCGGTCAAGCCGGGCAATGACAAAAAGGGACGCGTCCGCGTATCCTGCCCTCGTGGCCATCCGCACCGAAAGAACTCCTGTTGCGCGCGCTGATGCTCGCCGATGCGGCGAGCATCAGCCTGCTCGCCGGCGACTACGAAGTCGCCAGCATGACGGGAACCATCCCGCACCCCTATAGCGAGGAGATGGCAGTCGATTGGATCCAAAGCCTGCAGGCCGGTGAAGAAGGCGTCGCCTTTGCCATCGACCGCTCGGGCGCGCTGATCGGCTGCGTCGGCTATCGTGCCACCGAGAGGACCCATGCCGAGATGGGCTATTGGATCGGCAAGCCCTATTGGGGCATGGGCTATGCCACGGAAGCCGCGCGGGCGCTGATTCTGCATGCCTTTGCCAAGGAGCGCTTCGACTATCTCACCGTCGGCCATTTCAAGGAGAACCCGGCTTCGGCGCGGGTGATCGCCAAGCTCGGTTTCGAGCCTTCCGGCGAAGTGTTGCGCGATTGCGCCGCCCGGAACAACAAGGCGCGCTGCCTCACCTACCGGCTCACCCGGGAGCGGGCGCTCTCCCCCCTCTCCCCGGCGGGGAGAGGGTTGGGGTGAGGGGGACTTTGCGTTAAACAACCTGTGCTTTAACCCCCTCACCCGCGCCAAGCGAGCTTGGCGCGACCTCTCCCCATAGGGGAGAGGTGATCCCAGTTTCGCGGCCACGCCCAAATGCAGTTCCTCGATCAAGCCAAGGTTTATGTGCGCGCCGGTGACGGCGGCAATGGCTGCATCGGCTTCCGCCGCGAGAAGTTCATCGAGTTCGGCGGACCAGACGGCGGCGACGGCGGCAAGGGCGGCGACGTCATCCTCGAATGCGTGGCGAACCTCAACACGCTGCTCGACTACCGCTATCAGCAGCACTTCAAGGCGAAGAAGGGCGGCAACGGCATGGGCCAGAACCGCACCGGCGCCGGCGGCGCCGATGTGGTCTTGAAGCTGCCACCGGGTACGCAAATCTTCGAGGAGGATGGCGAAACGCTGATCGCCGATCTGACCAAGCCCGGCGACCGCGTGGTGCTGCTCCGCGGCGGCAATGGCGGCTTCGGCAATACACGCTTCAAGTCCTCCACCAACCAGGCGCCGCGCCGCGCCAACCCCGGACAGCCAGGCGAGGAGATGACCATCTGGCTCAGGCTGAAGCTGATCGCCGATGCCGGGCTCGTTGGTTTGCCGAACGCCGGCAAGTCGACCTTCCTTGCCGCGGTGAGCGCGGCGAAGCCCAAGATCGCCGACTATCCGTTCACCACGCTGCACCCCAATCTCGGCGTGGTGCGGGTCGATAGCACCGACTTCGTGCTCGCCGATATCCCCGGCCTGATCGAAGGCGCGCATGAAGGCGCAGGCATCGGCGACCGCTTTCTCGGTCATGTCGAACGCTGCTCGGTGCTCCTGCATCTCGTCGACGCGACGCTCGACGATCCGGCCGAGGCCTATCGCATCATCCGTGGCGAGCTCGAAGCCTATGGCGCCGGGCTCGAGGACAAGCCGGAGATCGTGGCGCTGTCGAAGGCTGACGCGGTGCCTGACGATGAGCTCAAGCGCAAGGCGAAGTCGCTCGCCAAGGCAGCTGGCCGCAAGCCTCTCGTCCTTTCGGCGGTGAGTGGGAAAGGCATGACGCCCGCGTTACGCGATCTCGCCGAAGTGATCAGGGCGGCCCGCGCCAAGCGCAACGCGCCTGAGCCGCGCGAAGCCGGGTGGCAGCCATGAGGGCGGAATGGGCAAGCGCCAAGCGGCTCGTGGTCAAGATCGGCTCCTCGCTTCTCGTGGATAGTGCGACCGGCGCGTTGAAGGCGACATGGCTCGGCTCTCTCTGCGACGACATCGCCAAGCTGAAAGCGCAGGGCAAGGAGATCATCGTCGTGTCGTCAGGCGCCATCGCGCTCGGCCGCAATGTGCTGAAGCTGCCGAAGGGTCCGCTCAAGCTCGAGGACAGCCAAGCCGCTGCGGCGGTGGGGCAGATCGCGCTGGCGCACGCCTATGAGGACGCCTTCCGCGCGCGTGGCATCGTCGCGGCGCAAGTTCTGCTGACGCTCGGCGATACCGAGGAGCGCCGGCGCTATCTCAATGCACGCAACACGGTGACCACCCTGCTCAAGCTGGGCGCCGTGCCCGTGGTGAACGAGAACGACACGGTGGCGACGAGCGAGATCCGTTACGGCGACAACGACCGGCTCGCCGCGCGCGTCGCCTCGATGATGAGTGCGGACTGTCTCGTGCTGCTGTCCGATGTGGACGGCTTCTACACGGCGCCGCCGGGTTCGGCGCGCGACGCAAAGCGGCTGGACGAAGTCCACGACATCACGCCGGAGATCGAGGCCATGGCCGGCGATGTCGGCTCCGAGCTGTCGCGCGGCGGCATGGTGACCAAGATCGAGGCGGCGAAGATCGCGGTTGCCGGCGGCACGCATATGGCGATCGCGAGCGGCAAGGTACTCAATCCGCTTGAGGCTTTGGCCGCGCCCGGCGGGTGCACCTGGTTCCTCGCCCATTCAGACCCCGTGGCGGCGAGGAAGCGCTGGATCGGCGGAACGCTCGAGCCAAAGGGCGCCATCATCATCGATAAGGGCGCCGCCGAAGCGCTGACGCGCGGCAAGAGCCTGTTGCCTGCCGGCGTCACCAGGATAGAAGGAAGCTTCGAGCGCGGCGACGCCGTGGTGATCAGGAACGGCGAGGGCGCCGAGCTCGGCCGCGGGCTTGCCGCCTACGACCATGAGGACGCGCGCCGCATCATCGGCCGCAAGAGCGGTGAACTGGCGGAGATTCTCGGCTACCGTGGCGACCCGGAGCTGATCCACCGCGACGACATGGTGCTGCACCGGAGAGGTTGAGGAAAGTGATGTCGGTTCTGGCTGGACAGCCGCAGGCAAGCATCGAGCCGATGATGCTCTATATGGGGCGCTTGGCACGCGAGGCCGCGGCCGCACTCGCGCTTGCCACGACTGCGCAGAAGAACGCCGCACTCGAAGCCATGGCGAAGCGGATCGAGGCGCGTTCCGGTGCAATCCTTGAAGCCAACAAGAACGACATCGACGCCGCGCGGGCCAAAGGCCGCGACGAGGCCTTCATCGACCGGATGGCGCTGAACGAGGCGCGTGTCGCAGCTATGGCGAAGGGCCTGCGCGACATCGCCGCGTTGCCGGATCCCGTCGGCGAGGTGATGCCGCGTCGTGGACGCGGCCGAACGGCCTGCAAGATCTCGCGCGTGCGCGTGCCGCTCGGCGTGATCGGCATCATCTACGAGTCGAGGCCGAATGTGACCGCGGACGCAGGCGGGCTTTGCCTCAAGTCGGGCAACGCCGTGATCCTGCGCTCAGGCTCCGAGAGCTTTCTCACCTCGCTCGTGATCTGCAACGCGCTGACCGAAGGTCTCGCCGAGGCAGGGCTGCCTGAAGCCGCGATCCAGCTCGTGCCGACCGTGGACCGCCAGGCGGTTGGCTTCATGCTCGCCGGCCTTGGCGGCGCCATCGACGTGATCGTGCCGCGCGGCGGTAAGAGCCTCGTCGCCCGCGTGCAGGAGGAGGCGCGGGTGCCGGTGTTCGCGCATCTCGAAGGCGTCTGTCACGTCTACGTGCACCAGCCGGCCGACCCGGCAATGGCCAAGACCATCGTGCTCAACGCCAAGATGCGGCGCACCGGCGTGTGCGGCGCGGCTGAGACCTTGCTCGTGGATCGCGCCGCCGCGCCGACCCATCTTGCGCCGCTGGTCAAGATGCTGATCGAGGCCGGTTGCGAGGTGAGGGGCGATGCCGACACGCAACGGGCCGATAGCAGAGTCAAGCCGGCAAGCGAGGACGACTGGTCGACCGAATATCTCGACGCCATCATCGCGGTGAAGGTGGTCGACGGGCTCGACGCTGCGATCGATCATATCGCGCGGTACGGCTCGCAGCATACCGAGGCCATCATCACCGAGGACAAGGCGGCGGCCGAGAAATTTCTCGCCCGCGTGGACAGCGCTATCGTGCTGCACAATGCCTCGACGCAATTCGCCGATGGCGGTGAGTTCGGCATGGGCGCCGAGATCGGCATCGCCACCGGGCGCTTCCATGCCCGCGGGCCGGTGGGGTTAGAGCAGCTCACGACCTTCAAATATGTCGTGCACGGCTCAGGCCAGATCAGGCCTTGAACATTCCTCCCCGGAACGGGAAGGGTGGTCGTCAGAGCTTCGCTTTGGCGACCGGTGGGGTGTGCGTGACAACTCCTGACGCAGCCTTTCAAACAAGTCCCCACCCCAGCGACGCTATGAGGCGTCGCCGGGCCTCCCCGCAAGGGGGAGGCATGGGGCAAGTAGCGCCACATGGGTAATAAGGACAGCAACCGCCCTGCGCAGCATCTCAAGGTGCCGATGGCGGCGCCGAACATGCGCATCGGGCTGCTCGGAGGCTCGTTCAACCCGGCGCACGCGGCGCACCGCCACATCAGCCTCGCGGCCCTGAAGCGGCTTGGGCTCGATCAGGTGTGGTGGCTGGTGAGCCCAGGCAATCCTTTGAAAGATGCCGGCAAGGCACCCGACCTTGAGGCGCGCATCGAAGTTGCGCGGGAGGTCGCGCATCATCCAAAGATCGTGGTCACCGGCTTCGAAGGCGCTCGCGCCGAAGCCGCGCGCCGCAGCGCCTACACCATCGACACCATCCGCTTCCTCAAGCGGCGCTACCCCTCCGTCGACTTCGTGTGGTTGATGGGGGCCGACAATCTCGCCTCGTTTCATCGTTGGCGGGCCTGGGAGGAGCTGTTCAGCCTCGTGCCCATCGCCGTGCTCGACCGTCCCGGTTACCGGCTGAAGGCGCGGGCGAGCAAGGCCGCGCAGCGCTTTGCCTATGCCGCGCTCGACGAAACCGACGCACGTGGACTTGCAGGCATGGAACCGCCGGCCTGGACCTTGCTCACGCTTCCGCTGTCGAGCCTTTCCTCCACCAGGCTCAGGGGAGGCAAGGAGGCCGAGCCACCGCGCCCCAAAATGCGCAAGGCGGCGAAGGCGTTGAAAAAAGTTGCGAAGAAGGCCGAGAAGGTCGCCAAGCGGCAAAAGAAGAAGGATGCCAAGCAGGTGAAGAAGGACACAAAGAAAAGTAAGAAAGCGGCGAAGCGACACTAGCTATTGAAATTTTGCCGCGACGCAGACTATGTTCGGGGTGAGGCGGCACCGAATGCCGGGCTCGGGCGTTTAGGCCGGGCGAGGCTCAAAAGCCGCTTCCGCAGGAGCAATGACAGAAGGACATCCACCAAAACATGCGCTCACCAAGAGAGGGTGCCCATAAGGGTACGCCTCCCTCCGGCTTTGCGTCATTTCGCGCAAACCCGAACCGTTTGCTCGACGTCGTGCTCGACACACTCGACGATGCCAAGGCCGAGCATGTCGTCACCATCGACATCAAGGGCAAGACCTCGATCGGCGACCAGATGGTCGTAGCCTCGGGGCGCTCGCAACGGCATGTCGGCGCCGTTGCCGATCACCTCATCAGAAAGCTCAAGGACGAAGGCTTCGGACGCGCCCGCGTCGAAGGCCTTCCCCATTGCGACTGGGTGCTGATCGACGCCGGCGACGTCATCGTCCACATTTTCCGTCCAGAGGTGCGGGAGTTCTATAATCTGGAGAAGATGTGGTCCGCCGACCGCCCGATGGAGCGCATGGTGGTTTGATACCCCGCCGCCGTTCCAGGGCTTAGGCCTTACAAGGTCGCGCCATGCGGCTTCTCATTGCTGCCGTGGGCAGGCTGAAGCAAGGCCCGGAACGTGACCTGTTCAGGCACTATCTCGGCCGCACCGAGATGGCCGGCAGCAAGCTCGGGCTTGCGCCGGTGACGGTGATCGAGGTCCCTGAGTCGCGCGGCCCGACGCCAGCCGCGCGCACCGCCGCCGAGGCCATGGTCATGCTCGGCAAAGTGCCTCCCTCCCACAAACTGGTGTGCCTCGACCGCGAGGGCGATCAGCTCGGCAGCGCCGAGTTCGCGCACGCCATCAGCGGATTTCGCGACCGCGGCGCCCCTGGCCTCGCCTTTCTCGTCGGCGGCGCCGAGGGGTTGGCGCCGGAGGTGCTCGCCCGCGCCGATCTGAAGCTGTCGCTCGGGCCGCTCACTCTGCCGCATGGGCTCGCCCGCATCGTGCTCGCCGAGCAGCTCTATCGCGCGGCGACCATTCTTGCCGGCCATCCTTATCACCGCGCCTGAGATGCACTCGCCCGTTGAGCGAAGGGTTAAGGTTTGTTCAGCATATTCGCCTTGATTCTGCCTCATCGCTCCGCTTCCGTTCCAGCTCGCTCGAGTTCCAACTCTTCAAGCCGGCGGGCAAGAGACGGGACGGGGGAAGAGCACGCTGGTTACGAAGGATGGCGCCAATCCATCGGTCCCCTGAGCCGACATTCCGGTTCGTCATAACCGGGTTTCTCCTCCTGGGGCTGTTGAGCACTTTCCCGTTGTCTGTTGCGGCGGAGGATGACCTCTCCCGCGAGGAGGCACAGAAGAAACTCGACGAGACCTCGCAGAAGCTGCAATCGAGCCGCGCGCAAGAACAGGGCCTTGCTCAGGACATCGCGGCGCTCGCCGAGGCGCGGGCGAAGCTCAATACCGATCTGATCGAGGCAGGAAAGCAAGTGCAGGCGAGCGAAGCAAAATTGTCGGAGACCGAAACGAAGCTCGCCGAGCTGACCGACCAGGTCACGGTCATTCGCAACTCGATCACCGATCGAAAGGAAACCATCGTCAAGATGCTCTCCGCCATGCAGAGGATCGGCCGCACGCCGCCGCCGGCGCTGGTCACACGCCGCGACGATGCTCTTGCCGTGGTGCGGAGCGCCATGCTTCTCGCCCAGGTGTTTCCCGAGCTCAAATATCAGGCCGACAATCTGTCGCAGGAGCTCGACGGCATGGTGAAGCTCGAGGGCGGCATCAGGGAGCAGCGCGATACCGAGAAGCGCGAGACCGAGAGGCTTGCCGCCGAGCGAAGCCGCATCGACAAGCTGCTCGAGGAAAAGAAGGCGAAGCTCGCTCAGAGCGAAGCGGAGCTTACCGCGACCCGCCAGGCGGCAGAGCAGCAAGCCGCCGAGGAGACCGAGCTCAACGCGCTGATCGCGAGGCTGGATGAGAGGATCGCCAAGGCAGAGGTCGCGCAATACGACGCGGAAGTGGCCGCCGAGAAGGCGTTGCGGGCCCGCGAGCAGCAACAGGCGCTCGCCACCCCGGGCAACGAGAAGGTCATCGAGATCAAGCCTGAAGTCGACCACGGTCGCCTTTGCCAGCCCCGCCCGCATGAAGCCGGCGCTGCCGTTCGAGCTGACCAAGGGGACCTTGCCTCTGCCGGCCCAGGGCAAGCGGCTGAAGCGCTTCGGCGAGGCTGACGGCGTCGGCGGCACGTTACGGGGGATTTCCCTGCAAACCCGCGGAGAAGCACGGATAATCGCCCCCACCGACGGCTGGGTGGTCTATGCCGGGCCCTTCCGGTCCTATGGCAATCTATTGATCATCAATGCTGGCGGAGGCTATCATGTTCTGCTTGCGGGAATGGGCCGCATAGACGTAAACCTCGGCCAGTTTGTCTTAGCCGGCGAGCCGGTCGCGGTGATGGGCGCGGCGCTCCAGGCGGGCCAAGGCAACAACGATAATTCGCGCCCCGTCCTATACGTCGAGTTCAGGAAGGACGGCAGGCCAATTGACCCCGGCCCATGGTGGGCCGAGGCTTCCGAGAAGGTGCAAGGATGATGCGGAAATCCGAATACGCGCTATGGACGCTTCTGGTGCTGGCCGTGCTCGCTGCCGGTTCGACGATGGTGGGGCTCGCGCGCAGCCAGACAGCATCGGCAGCCAACTCGGAGATCTACCGGCAGCTCGATCTGTTCGGCGAGGTGCTCGAGCGCGTGCGCGCCGATTATGTCGAGAAGCCTGAGGACGCCAAGCTGATCGAGTCCGCGATCAACGGCATGCTCATGGCGCTCGACCCGCATTCCGCCTATCTCAATCCGAAGCACTTCCGCGACATGCAGGTGCAGACGCGCGGCGAGTTCGGCGGCCTCGGCATCGAGGTGACCATGGAGAACGGCGTGGTCAAGGTCGTGGCTCCGATCGAGGATACGCCGGCATCGAAGGCAGGCATCCAGAGCGGCGATCTCATCACCCATCTCGACAAGGAGCAGATTCTCGGCCTCACTCTGCAAGAGGCGGTGGAAAAGATGCGCGGCCCGGTGAATTCCGGCATCACACTCACCATCGTGCGCAAGGGCGTCGAGGATCCCTTCGACGTTAAGGTCGTGCGCGACGTGATCCACATCAATCCGGTGAAGTACAGCACCGAGAACGACGTCGGCTATATCAGGGTCACCACCTTCAACGAGCAGACCACGGCCAACCTGCAGAAGGCGATCGAGGATCTGAAGAAGCAGATCGGCCCCAAGCTCAAGGGCTTTGTCATCGACCTGCGCAACAATCCTGGCGGCCTGCTCGATCAGGCGATCTCGGTGTCGGATACCTTCCTCGATCAAGGCGCCATCGTGCTGACCAAGGGCCGCAATCTCGAAGAGACGCAGCGGTCCAACGCGCGGCCCGGCGATCTCACCGACGGCCAGAAGATGGTGGTGCTGATCAATGGCGGTTCGGCCTCGGCGTCGGAAATCGTTGCCGGCGCCCTGCAGGACCATCATCGCGCGACCATCCTCGGCACGCGGTCCTTCGGCAAGGGCTCGGTGCAGACCATCATTCCGCTCGGATCGAACGGTGCGCTCCGGCTCACCACCGCGCGCTACTACACGCCGTCAGGCCGCTCAATTCAGGCCAAGGGCATCGAGCCTGAGGTTGTGGTCGAGGAGGAGTTGCCGGCCGACCTAAAGGCGAAGGCCGACCAGCAGTCGACGCGCGGCGAGGCCAATCTGCGCGGTCACCTCAAGGGTGAGGACGAGGATGAGAACGCCGCCGGCAAGGACGAGGAAGAGTCTGGCAGTTCGTCATACGTCGCGCCGGAGAAGGATAAGGATACCCAGCTGCAATACGCGCTCGAGATCCTGCGCGGCACCAAGACGGTCACCACGGACACCAAGAAGAAGGCTGAGGCCAACTAATCTGCGCCGATGGGAGAGGAGGCTCCGGCCCCCCGACCCGGGGGCCTGGTCCCGGGGAGGTTCAGGGTAGATGAAGGCGCTGACCGTCACGGCTTCGATTCTGCTCGCACTGCTGTTGCTCGGTGTCGGCTGGCTTGCCTTCTTCCCGGGCGACGCCGGCGAGCCCGTGGTGACCGTAGCAGTTTCCCCGCCACCGCCTAAGCCGCCGGCGCCTCCGCCATCGGCGGCGCCCGCAGCTCCAGGATCATCGATCGATCTGCCGCCTGGTTTCGGCATCGCTCCGGTGCGGCCGCAATCAGGACAAGGGGGTGCTCCGGCCACTCAGCAGCAGCAAGCAGCGAACCAGCCTCAGCCTGGAGCGTCGGCGCCAGGGCAGCCGGCAAGCGTCCAAACCGTTGCCATTCCAGCGCCGCCCGGGCCGCCGCCGGCTCTGCCGCCGCCACCTGACGATGAAACCGCCTCGATCACGCTCGTGCAGGTTCCTGTCTCTGAGCTGGTCGAGGAGTCCCAATATGGGCCGCTTCCCAAGGTCGCACCGGACGGAAGACGGCCCATCGATGTTTATGCGCGCCCGTCAAAATACGCGGTGAAGGCGGCGCCGGGCGAGAAGCCGCGTATCGCGGTGCTGATCAACGGCATGGGCCTGTCCGACGGGGTCACCGCCGAGGTGATCAAGGACCTGCCGGCGCCGATCAGCGTGGCCTACGGCGCCTATGGCCGCAATCTCCAGGACTGGGTGGAGAGGGCGCGGGGAGCGGGGCATGAGGTTCTGTTGCAGGTACCGCTCGAGCCTCTCGACTATCCAACCAATGACCCCGGACCGCACACGTTGCTGACAACGCTGCCGCCGGAAGAAAACATGAAGCGCCTGCAATGGCTGATGTCGCGCTTCACCGGCTATGTCGGCGTCACCAATCTGATGGGGGCAAAGTTCGAGACGACGCAAGCTGCGCTCGCGCCAATGCTCGAGGAGATCAAGGCGCGCGGATTGTTGTTCGTCGACGACGGTACGGTAAGAACTGCAAAGCCTACGGCTTCTGATGCGCAGGCGTCGAATTCGGCGCCTAGCGGGCCGGTGGGAGAGGCGATCGCCAATGCGATCGGTCTCGATTATGCGATTGCCGATGTCCAGATCGATGCCGTCCCTTCGCCGGCAGACATCGCCAAGGCGCTTTCTCATCTCGAGGCCGTCGCCAAGGAGCGGGGAGCCGCGATCGGGGTGGCAAGCGCCAAGCCTGACACGATCAAACAGATCTCCCAATGGGCCGGCCAGCTGCAAGGCAAAGGCATCCTCCTCATTCCGGTCAGCGCGGCGATCCGCTCGCAGCGGCAAAGCTAACCATCCCAATGACCCCTGCAGACTTGCCCTACCGGCCTTGCGTCGGCGTGATGCTCATCAACCGCGACGGCTATGTCTTCGTCGGCAAGCGCGCCGACGTGCCGTTCGCCCCCGAAGGTACCGGACATTGGTGGCAGATGCCGCAAGGAGGCCTCGACGAGGGGGAAGACCCTGAAGCCGCAGCCCGCCGCGAGCTAGAGGAAGAAACCGGCGTCACGCACGCGCGCATCCTTGGCCGCACGCGGCGATGGTACAGCTACGATCTGCCGCAAGGGCTGGTCGGCACCGCCTGGCATGGGCGTTATCGCGGCCAGACGCAGCTGTGGTTCGCCGCCAGATTCGAAGGCGAGGACAGCGAGATCGACCTTGAGCCAAAACCTGGCCATGAGCGCGAGTTCGACGCCTGGCGATGGGTGCGGCATCGCGAGCTTCCCGACATCGTGGTGCCGTTCAAGCGGCCGGTCTATGAGGGCGTGATCGGGGAGTTCGAGCCCTTCCTGCGCGGTACGTGAGGGACTTGGAAGCCGGCTCTAAAGATTGAGCGTGGTCTGCACCTGGCGGAGGTGGTCGAGCTGGGTTTTGGCGCGGTCGCGCACATTTTCGTCCTTGGCGTCGGCGATGTCTTCCTCGGCGTCCTTGATCGCTTGGTTGAGCATGTCGGCTTCGAGCTCCACGAGGTCGATGGCCGTCTCGGCGAGCACGGTGAGGCCTTGCGGTCCCACCTCGGCAAAGCCGCCGCGCACGAAATAGCGCCGGCGCTCGGCGCCGCCAGAGACGATCTCGAGCAGGCCTGGCCTCAAGCTGGTGAGCAGCGGGGCGTGATGGGCGAGCATGGTGAAGTCGCCTTCGGACCCAGGCACCAGAACCTGCTCGACCTCGCCGGAGACGAGCAGCCGCTCCGGCGAGACCAGCTCGAACTTGAAGGTATCGGCCATGTCTAAGCTACCTCGGCGGCGAGCTTCTCGGCCTTGGCCACGGCCTCCTCGATGGTGCCGACCATGTAGAAGGCCTGCTCAGGCAGATGGTCGTACTCGCCGTCGCACAGCCCTTTGAAGCCCTTGATGGTGTCGGCGAGGTCGACGAACTTGCCTGGCGAGCCGGTGAACACTTCGGCCACGTGGAAGGGCTGCGACAAGAAGCGCTCGATCTTGCGGGCGCGCGCCACGGTGATCTTGTCCTCTTCCGAGAGCTCGTCCATGCCGAGAATGGCGATGATGTCCTGCAGAGCCTTGTAGCGCTGCAGGATCTCCTGCACGCGCCGCGCCACGGCGTAATGCTCTTCGCCGACGATCAGCGGCGACAGCATGCGCGAGGTGGAATCGAGCGGATCCACCGCCGGATAGATGCCCTTCTCGGCAATGCCGCGCGCGAGCACGGTGGTGGCGTCGAGATGGGCGAAGGAGGTTGCCGGCGCAGGATCGGTCAGATCGTCGGCCGGCACATAGATCGCCTGCACCGAGGTGATCGAGCCCTTCTGCGTCGTGGTAATGCGCTCCTGCAGCGCGCCCATATCGGTGGCGAGCGTCGGCTGGTAGCCCACCGCCGAGGGGATACGGCCGAGCAGCGCCGACACTTCCGAGCCGGCTTGGGTAAAGCGGAAGATGTTGTCGACGAAGAACAGCACGTCCTGACCCTGGTCGCGGAAATATTCGGCGACGGTGAGGCCCGACAGGCCGACGCGGGCGCGCGCTCCAGGCGGCTCATTCATCTGGCCGTAGACCAGCGCGCATTTCGAGCCTTCGGCGGAACCGGTCTTGCGCGGGTCCTTGTTCACGCCGGACTCGATCATCTCGTGATAGAGGTCGTTGCCCTCGCGCGTGCGCTCGCCAACACCGGCGAATACCGAATAGCCGCCATGGGCCTTGGCCACATTGTTGATCAGCTCCATGATCAGCACGGTCTTGCCGACGCCGGCGCCGCCGAACAGGCCGATCTTGCCGCCCTTGGCGTAAGGCGCCAGAAGATCGACGACCTTGATGCCGGTGATCAGGATCTCGGCCTCGGTCGACTGGTCGACGTAGGACGGCGCAGGCGCGTGGATCGGCCGCTTGTCTGCGGTCTTGATCGGGCCCGCCTCGTCGACCGCCTCGCCGACCACATTCATGATACGCCCCAAGGTCTCGTCGCCGACCGGAACCGCGATCGGCTCGCCGGTGTCGACAACCTCCTGGCCGCGGACTAGGCCTTCGGTCGAATCCATGGCGATGGTGCGCACCGTGCTCTCGCCGAGATGCTGGGCGACTTCGAGCACGAGCCGGTTGCCGTGATTGTCGGTCTCGAGCGCGTTCAGGATTTCGGGCAGATGCGTCGCCGAATTGCACGTCGACCACGGCGCCCATGACTTGGCGGACGTGGCCCTTGGGGCCTTCGCCTGCGGCGATCCGCTTCTCTTGTGCTTTGGTTTCGGCGATCACGGGGGATTTACGTGCCATATCTAACGTTCCTTACATCTCGAACTAGAGCGCCTCGGCGCCGGAAATGATCTCGATCAGCTCCTTGGTGATCATGGCCTGCCGCGTACGATTATATCTCAGCGTCAGGCGCCCGATCATGTCGCCGGCATTGCGCGTCGCGTTGTCCATGGCGCTCATGCGCGCACCCTGCTCCGAGGCTGCATTCTCCAGCAGCGCCCTGAGGATTTGCGTGGCGATGTTGAGCGGCAGGAGGTCGGCGAGGATATCGGCCTCGTCGGGCTCGTATTCGTAGACCGCGCCGCCAAGCGAAGCTTGCGCCGAATTGGCTTCCTTCGGGATCTCGGCAGGGATGATGCGCAAGGCGGTGGGGATCTGGCTGATCACCGAGCGGAAGCGCGAAAAGAACAGGGTGGCCACGTCGAATTCGCCGGCAGCGAACCGCGCCAAGACGTTTTCGGCGATTTTCTCGGCGTGCTCGAAGCCGAGCTGCTTCACGCCCCTGAGCTCGATCACCTCGACGATCTTCGAGGCGAACAGGCGCTTCAACTGGTCGAAGCCCTTCTTGCCGACGCAGAGGATCTTCACCTCCTTGCCGTCGTTCAACAGGCGAAAGGCATGATCGCGGGTGAGCCTGACGATGGAAGAGTTGAAGGCGCCGCACAGTCCGCGCTCGGCGGTGCACGCCACGAGCAGATGCACCTTATCCTTGCCGGTGCCGACCATCAGCGGCGAGCCGCCTTCGCGGCCTTGCAGCGCCGCGGCGAGGTTGGCGAGCACCGCCTCCATGCGCGTGGCGTAAGGCCTTGCCGCCTCCGCCGCTACTTGCGCGCGCCTGAGCTTCGCCGCAGCCACCATCTGCATGGCCTTGGTGATCTTCTGCGTCGCCTTGACCGAGGCGATGCGGTTGCGCAGGTCTTTCAGCGACGGCATGGGCTGATCCCGGCGTGAAGGAGCGCGAGAATGGCTCATACCTCCCCCTCGTGGGGAGGTCGACCGGCGTAGCCGGTCGGGTGGGGGGCTGTCCTGTGGGCTCACCCCACCCGGCTCGGCCGTTGGCGCGAGCGAGCCACCCATCAAGGGGAGGGATGAAGATGTGCGCGAACTGGAGAGCGCGAAACGCATTATGCGAAGGCCTTGGCGAATTTGTCGACGGCGGCTTTCAACTTGTCGCCGGTCTCCTTGGAGATTTCCTGTCTTGTCGCGGATGTCGTCGAGAATGTCCTGATGCTCGGCGCGCATGTAGCGGAAAGCTCGGCCTCGAAGCGCTGCACGTCCTTGACCGCGATCGGATCGAGATAGCCGTTCACGCCGGCATAGATCACCACCACCTGCTCCTCGACCTTCATCGGCGAGAATTGCGGCTGCTTGAGAAGCTCGGTGAGGCGGGCGCCGCGATTGAGCAGGCGCTGGGTGGTGGCGTCGAGGTCCGAGCCGAACTGGGCGAAGGCCGCCATCTCGCGATATTGCGCAAGCTCGCCCTTGATCTTGCCGGCGACCTGCTTCATCGCCTTGACCTGCGCGGCGGAGCCCACGCGCGAGACCGAGAGGCCGACATTCACCGCAGGGCGGATGCCCTGATAGAACAGATCGGTCTCGAGAAAGATCTGACCGTCGGTGATGGAGATCACATTGGTCGGGATATAGGCCGACACGTCGTTCGCTTGCGTCTCGATCACCGGAAGCGCCGTCAGCGAGCCGGAGCCGTTGTCCTTGTTGAGCTTGGCGGCGCGCTCGAGCAGCCGCGAATGCAGATAGAACACGTCGCCGGGATAGGCTTCGCGTCCAGGCGGGCGGCGAAGCAGCAGCGACATCTGGCGGTAGGCCACGGCCTGCTTGGACAGATCGTCGTAGAAAATCACCGCGGCCATGCCGTTGTCGCGGAAATACTCGCCCATGGTGCAGCCGGCGAAGGGTGCGAGATACTGCATGGGCGCCGGGTCCGAGGCGGTGGCGGCGACCACGATGGAATATTCCATGGCGCCGTTGTCCTCGAGCACCTTGACGAATTGCGCCACGGTCGAGCGCTTCTGCCCGATGGCGACGTAGACGCAATAGAGCTTCGTCTTCTCGTCGCCTCGCGCATTGATCGATTTCTGATTAAGGATGGTGTCGAGGATGATGGCAGTCTTGCCGGTCTGGCGGTCGCCGATGATCAGCTCGCGCTGGCCGCGGCCGATGGGGATCAGGGCGTCGATGGCCTTGAGGCCGGTCTGCATCGGCTCGTGCACCGATTGGCGGGGGATGATGCCGGGGGCCTTCACGTCGACGCGGCGCCTCTCTTGCGCATCGATTGGGCCCTTGCCGTCGATCGGGTTGCCGAGCGCATCGACCACGCGGCCCAGCAGCGCCTTGCCGACCGGCACCTCGACGATGGCGCCGGTGCGCTTGACCACGTCGCCTTCCTTGATATGGCGGTCGTCGCCGAAAATCACGATGCCGACATTGTCGACTTCGAGGTTCAGCGCCATGCCGCGCGTGCCGTCGGCGAACTCGACCATCTCGCCGGCCTGGCAATTGTCGAGCCCATAGACGCGGGCGATGCCGTCGCCGACCGACAACACCTGGCCGATCTCGGAGACTTCCGCCTCCTGGCCAAAATTCTTGATCTGCTCCTTGAGGATCGCGGAGATCTCGGCGGCTCTGATATCCATCAGCCAACCTCTTTCATGGTTTGCTTGAGACTGTTGAGCTTGGTGCGCAGCGATGAGTTGATCATGCGGCTGCCGACCTTGACGACGAGGCCGCCAAGGAGAGTGGCGTCGACCTTCTGATCGAGCTGAACCTCCTTGTGCAACGCGGCCTTCAGCGCGGTTTGCAGCGCGCGGAGTTGACCTTCGCTGAGCGGCAGCGCGGAGGTGACCTCCGCCGAGGTCTGGCCGCGATGGCGCGCGAGCAGTGCACGAAAGGCCTTGATCATGTCGGAGGCGGCAAACAGGCGCCGGTTCCTGGCGATGAGCTTGAGGAAGTTTGCGGTCAGCCCCTCGATTTCCATTTGTTCGAGAATGGCGGCGATGGCGCGCTCCTGCTCCTCGGCGGTGAACACCGGGCTCCGCACCAGGCGGCGAAGGTCCTCGACGGCGTCGAGCGCAGAAGCGAAGCGGTTCAAATCCTGTTCGACCTTCTCGAGCGCCTTCTCTTCCAGCGCAAGCTCGAACAGGGCGGTGGCATAGCGGCCCGCGACGCCTGAAGGGGTGTCTACTTCACCTGCCACGAACTAACGCCTTTCCTCCCGGACGGGCGCTTTTTTGATCGCAGCCGCGTCCCTGGACCTGCAAATTCTGGGATTGGAGCTTCCGCGTCAACAGCTTGAAAATGAGCCGCCGACGGCCCATCGGAAGGCCCGCCGAGCCTGTAACACAAGGGTTGCGGCGGTGCAATATGGCGAAGCCCGAAGCCCTGCCCTGGCGGATCGATCAGGTGGGCGCATCGGCGGGACTTTGCCGGCACGACCGTCGCGGGCTATCTCGAGCGTCCGCTTTACTACCTCGAATGCGAATGCCGGGGGACCTACATCACGTGGAATACCAGGCGAAAACACGTCCTCACGAGCGAGGAGGTGGTGAATCGCATCGCTTCAGTCATGAAGGCTGAAAACAAGAGCGACGCCATCCTGATCTCAAGCCATCCCGAAAGGCTGGATAAACAGGCGATCGACCCCAAGCTAAGCTTCCGGCGTCTCAAACGATTCCCGGACGCGACCGTCGGCGACGAGACCTACACCATCTTCCGCGTGACGATGAAGCATGGCGGCCGTGCCGCCCGGGCAGCCTTCCTCCGACCACGGAAAGATATATCTTGCGATAGTCCGGTGACAGTTATATCTTTAGATACATCTTTTTAACTGAACTGGAGACGAAAAATGCATGGTTTTGGACATCACGGTCCTTGCGGCGGCATGTGGGCAGCAAGGCGATTTGGCCGCCACGGCGGCAGGGGCGCTGGCTTCGGAGCCTGGCCCTGGAGGCGGAGGCGGCGATTGGTTCCGCGTCGGGCGCATGCTGGCGCAAGGCGACTTCAAGCTGCTCGCGCTCGCGCTGATCGCCGAGCAGCCGCGCCACGGCTACGAGCTGATCAAGCTCATCGAGGAGAAGACGAGCGGCTTCTATAGCCCGAGCCCAGGCGTGGTCTATCCGACGCTCACCTTCCTGGAAGAGGCTGGCTACGTCACCGCCGAGAGCGAAGGCGCCAAGAAGCGCTATACCATCACCGACGAGGGCCGCGCCTATCTCGAGGAGAATCGCGACATCGCCGATATGGTGCTCGAGCGGCTCGCCGTCATCGGCGAGAGACTGGCGCGGCGTCGCCGGTGGAGAAGTGCGAGCGACGAGGAGGAAACCCCTAGCGTGCCGCAGCTCGTCGGCGCTGCGCTTGAGAATTTGCGCGCCGCTGCAGCGAAGCGGCTCGAGGGCGAAGACGGCGAGGCCGAGACGCGCATCGTCGAGATCCTGGCCCGCGCAGCGCAGGATGTGAAGAACGCCTAGTTCGGAATACCGGCTACCACCCGTCGTCATACCCGGGCTTGTCCCGGGCATCCAATAGGGCGCATCAGCAAGGGCCGGCACTGAGGGGAGGCACTCAGCATTGGATTGCCGGAACAAGCCCGGCAATGACGCAATCACGGGGGTGCGGCGTAACGGCCTCTGAACCACTGCCTGCTCGTGGCATTGTATAAGGGCCATGGCCCTTGCCGAGACACGAGAAGCCCGCACCCGCAAGGCAGCGCGGGAGCGGTTGCGCGAGCGCGCGCCAAGCTACGCCGCAGCCCTCGTACTGACGCTCTTGTTCATGGGCGCGACCCTGCCCTCGCCGCTCTACGTCATGTACCGCGACGAGCTTCATTTCTCGCAAGTCACGCTGACACTGATCTACGCCGTCTATTTCGCCGGCGCGATGGCGACGGCCTTCTTCCTCGGGCGAATCTCGGACGAGATCGGCAGGCGTGTTGCGATCCTCGCTGCAGTCACCATCAGCATCGTCGCATCGCTCGTTTTCATCTTCGCCGACGCCCTCAACATGCTGTTCATCGGCAGGCTGTTGAGTGGGCTTGCCCTCCCGCTCGCCTCAGGCGCGGGCACCGCCTGGATCGTCGAGCTTTGCGAAGATCGCTGCACGGCGGCCAGCCTGAGCGCGGGCGCGATCCTTTCCGGGCTCGGCCTCGGCGCGCTGATCTCAGGCCTGCTTGCTGAATATTCGGCAGAGCCGCTGGTCTTTCCCTTCATCGCGCTCGTTTCGCTCGCGCTTGCCGCCGCGGTCATCGTCTGGCTCCTGCCCGAGACGGTGAAGCATCCGATACGGCGCTGGTCGCAGATCTCTTTGCGCCCGCGCATCGGCGTGCCGCGCGCACTTATCGGCGCCTTCGTCGCGCCGGCGGTGACGGTGTTTGCCTCGTTTGCCCTGCTCGGCTTCTATTCGGCGCTGGCGCCAAGCCTGTTGCAGCGCTCGTTGCAGGTGGAAAGCCACGCCATCGGCGGGGCCGTCATCTTCGAGCTCTATGCCGCCGCTGTGCTGGTGCTGGCACTCACCCATTGGCTCGCGGCGCGCGCAGCCATGCTGTGCGGGCTCGCGCTGCTCATCCCGTCGCTCGTCCTGCTCGTCGTCGCATTCCAGTCGCACTCGCTGCCGCTTCTTCTCAGCGGGGCTGCGCTCGGCGGCGGTGCGGCCGCGCTCGGCTATCGGGGAAGCCTGCAGATCGTTAACCAGATCGCTCCCGACAACCGCCGCGCCGAAATGGTCTCCACCTATCTGATGTTCTGCTATGCCGGCGTGTCACTGCCGGTCGTCGGCATCGGCTTGCTGTCGGCGATGCAGACGCCTGCCTTGGCCGAAGAGATCTTCGCAGCGGTCATCGCCGTCTTTGCGCTCATCGCCATGGTCATCGATGTGCGCAGAGCGCGCTTGTAATTGGGGCTCCTACAGAAAGCTATAGGGGTCGATGTCGATGGTGAGGCGGACGTCGCCTTTGGGTTTTGGGGCCTCCTTGAGCCACAAGCGCAGATAGGCCTGCAAATCGGCCTCCCGCGCGGCCTTGACCAAAAGACGAAAGCGGTAGCGGCCGCGGATCACGGCAAGCGGCGCTTCGGCGGGGCCCAGCACCTGGATCTTGTGCGCAGGCGGTGCCGCGCGGGCGAGGCTCCGCGCAAAGGTCTCGGCGGCGTCGCGCGAGCCGGCGCTGACCAGCAGCGACGCGAGACGCCCGAAAGGCGGCATCGTCGCCGCTTTGCGCGCCTCGATCTCGCGGGCGAGGAATGCGTCGCGGTCGCCTGAGGCGAGCGCCTGAATCACCGGATGCTCTGGCATATAAGTCTGGATCAGGCCGCGGCCTGGAATGACCTCGCGGCCGGCGCGCCCCGTTACTTGATTGAACAGCTGAAAGGTGCGTTCGGCGGCGCGCGGGTCGGCATGGGTGAGGCCAAGATCGGCGTCGACCACGCCGACCAGAGCTAAGCCAGGGAAGTGGTGGCCCTTGGCGACGAGCTGCGTGCCGATAACGATGTCGACCTCGCGGTCCTCGATCTCGCGCAAGGTCTCGCGCAGATCGCTCACGCCAGGGGTGAGGTCGCTCGACAGCAGCACGCGGCGCGCCTCGGGGAACAACGCGGCGACCTCCTCGTCGATGCGCTCGATGCCTGGCCCGCACGGCACGAGCGAATGCTCCGTCCCGCAATTCGGGCAGGTCTCTGGGATCGGCACGAAGGTGCCGCAATGGTGGCATTCGAGCCGGCGGCGGAAGCGGTGCTCGACCAGCCACGCGGAGCAGTTGGGGCATTCGAATTTGAAGCCGCAATTCCGGCAGACAGTGACCGGCGCATAACCGCGGCGATTGAGAAACAGCAGCGCCTGCTCTCCGCGTTTCAAGGTCTCGCTTACGGCTTCCACCAGCACCGGCGACAGCCATTTGCCCCGCTCGGGCGGGCTCGCGCGCATATCGATGGCCGCGATGTCGGGGAGGCGCGCCGCCTTGTAGCGCTGCGCGAGCTTGATGTGGCGGTAGCGGCCTTGCTCCGCATTCACCAGGCTCTCGATCGAGGGCGTGGCCGAGCTCAGCACCACGGGGATCGCCCCAAGCGAGCCGCGCACCACCGCCATGTCGCGCGCCTGGTAGGCGACGCGCTCCTCCTGCTTGTAGCCCGCGTCATGCTCCTCATCGACGACGATGAGGCCGAGATCGGGGAAGGGCAGGAACAGGGCGGAGCGGGCGCCGACCACGAGCTTCGCCTGATTTTCGGCAACCGCGCGCCATACGCGTCCGCGCATCGGCGAAGTAAGCCCAGAATGCCACTCGGCAGGCTTGGCGCCGAACCGCTCCTGGCAGCGGGCGATGAAATGAGCGGTGAGCGCGATCTCGGGCATCAGCACCAGCGCCTGCTTGCCCTTGGCAAGCGTCGCGGCGATCGCCTCGAAATAGACCTCGGTCTTGCCGGAGCCGGTGACGCCGTCGAGGAGCGTCACGGCGAAGCCGTTATTCATGTTGGCGAGGAGCTCACCTGCAGCGTCCGCTTGTTCGGGCGTGAGCCGCGCCCGCGCCGTGGAGAGATCGAGATGCGGCGGCGCCCAGGCTGGAAGCTCTTCGGTGATCAGCGTGCCGGCATCGACCAGGCCGTCGATTACGCCAGGACTGACGCCGGCTGCCTCGGCGAGCGCAGACTTCATCCAGGTCATGCCGTTGGCCGCGACCTCCAGCACGCGGGCGCGCGCCGGCGTCATGCGGGAAGGCGCAGCACTCGACGAGGCGCACGCCGTAATGCGGCGCAGGCGGCGAGAAGGCGCGGCCTGCGCTCATCATCATGCGCAGCACCATGCCTGGCGAGGTCAGCGTGTATCGCGCCACCCAATCGGCAAAGTCGAGCGAGACGCGCGGCAGCGGCGGCACGTCGTCGACCACCTCGATGATCTCTCGCAGCTTCTTGGGGTCGAGCTTCGGCGGCTCGGCGCTTTCGCCGCGCGGCCAGACCACGCCGAGATATTCGACCGTGGCGAGCGGCACAACCACGAACTGGCCTGGCGCCACCTGCATGCCCTGAGGCACGGCGTAGTCGTAAGGCGCCGGAAGCGCGAGCGGTAGCAGCACTGGGACGGTGATGGGCTTCGATTTTGCCAATGACGGGCTCGAATCGGTTAAGGGTCGAGAAGTGAGTTCTATCCCATGGTAGCGCAAGGGCGCGCGGCGCCCTGGTCGAGATGGGGAAAAGCTCGTTGGCCAAAATGGCGGAAGCTGAAACCGTGATCGTCGCCGCGCCAGACCTCAAGCGGGCGGTGGAGGCTTGGCTTACCTATCTTGAGGTCGAGCGCCAGCTCTCGGCGAATACCTCCGAGGCCTATGCGCGTGACATCTCCCAGTTCTTGAGCTTTCTCGCCGGCCATCTCAACCGGTTGCCGACGCTATCGCATCTCACCGCGCTCGCCGCCCGCGATGTCCGCGCCTTCTTGGCCTCGCGTCGGGCGCAAGGGGTGGGGAGCCGCAGCCTGTCGCGCACGCTGTCGGCGCTCCGCATGTTCTTCCGCTTCCTCGAGCGGCGCGGGCTTGGCAAGAACGACGCGGTGCGCGCCGTGGCGCTGCCCAAGCTGCCGCATTCGGTGCCGAAGCCTCTCACCGCGCCGAAAGCGCGGGCGCTGGTGGAGAGCGCGGACATCGCCTCGCCTGACGCAGCCGAGTGGATCACGGCGCGGGACACGGCGGTGCTGGCACTGCTCTATGGCTCGGGCTTGCGCATTTCCGAGGCATTGTCGCTTGCCCGCAAAGACGCACCGACCAAAGGCCGAGACATGCTGCGCGTCACCGGCAAGGGCGACAAGACTCGGGTGGTCCCGGTGCTGCCGATCGTGCGTGAGGCGGTCGAGCGCTATCTCGCTCTGTGTCCGATCGAGCTCGGCTCGGACGATCAAGCTGTTCGTCGGCGTGCGCGGAGGGCCGCTCAACCCCCGTATCATCCAGCTCGTCATCGCCAGGGCCCGGGGCGCGCTCGGGCTGCCCGACACGGCGACGCCGCACGCGCTGCGGCACTCCTTCGCCACGCATCTGCTCGGCGCCGGCGCCGATCTGCGCGCGATCCAGGAGCTGCTCGGCCATGCGAGCCTCTCGACCACGCAAGGCTATACCGAGGTCGACCGCGAGCTCCTGTTGAAGACCTACGCCCGCGCCCATCCCAGAGCCTGATAGGATCACTGAATGTTGACTCGCCTTGCCCTTCTGTGCCTAGCGACCGTCGCCATGACGGGCTTCGGGTTTGCGCAGTCGACGTCGCCAAACGGCGTCAAGACGCTCAATCCTCCCGGCGCGATCAAGGCCGAGGGAACCTGGAGCTTGGGCGCGAGAGCCGGAGACTTCGTCTTCGTCGCCGGCATGCAAGGCGTGGATCCCGCGACCAACATTTTGGTGCAGGATCCGCAAGCCCGCATCGTTCAAGCCTTCCGCAATCTCAAATTGATCGCGGAGTCCGAGGGGGCGGCCCTCAAGGATTGTGTGCGGCTCACCGTCTATGTGAGCGACCTGCACCGCTACGCGCCGATGGTCGACAAGGCGCAAGCCGAGATGTGGGGCGGCCCGCCCTATCCTCCCCGGACCATGGTCGAGGTCCAGAGGCTGTTCGACGACGATATCGCCGAGATCGACAGTGTGTTCTATGCGCCGGTGAAGAAGTAGCCGGACCCGCTCCCCCCGAAAAGGCCGTCTCCCGCTCGCCGGCTTTATGCCGGTCAAGGCTGCGCCGCCTCGACCAGTACGAAAATACTAGGGGTTCGCGCACTTCCCCATTGTGGTACTGACCGGTCAGTCATTATATTGACCGAGATCGAGGCTGAAAGACCGCCGAGCCCGCCAGGATCGGCCGCAACCCAGGGGCAAGTGCCATGGCAGAGACCAAATCCGCCGAGCGGAAGCAGGCCAAGGCAAAGAGGCGGCGCGACAAGGAGGTCCGCCCGCAAGAGATCGTGGCTGCGGCCTTCGAGGAATTCGCCGAGAAGGGCTTTGCCGAGACAAGGCTCGAGGATGTCGCCGCCCGCGCCAAGGTGAGCAAGGGCCTGCCCTATCTCTACTTCAAGACCAAGGTCGAGCTGTTCAAGGCGGTGATCCGCAGCGTCATCACCTCGCATTTCGAGGTGATCCGCGAGCGCATGGAGACGACCGAGCTCTCCACCGAGGAATTCCTCAAAGGCCCGTTCTTGTCCTTCATCCAGGAGCTTCCGGGCTCGCGCCGCGCCTTCATCGTGCGGCTGCTGATCTCTGAAGGGTACAAGCACCCCGAGCTCACGCAATTTTACTACGAGAACGTCATCTCGCGCGGGCTCGAGACGATGCGGCGCCTCATCGATCGCGGCATCGAGCGCGGCGAGTTCAAGCCGACACCCTTGCGCGACTATCCGCAGCTGCTCGTGGCGCCGGTGCTGATGGCAATCCTGTGGCGGGCGCTGTTCGAGCGCCACTACCATCTCGATACCAACAAGCTGCTCGCCACCAATATCGATCTCTTGATCGAGGCCGTCAAAGCGCCACCTCGCCAGAGTGCCGAAGGAGACCGGCGATGAAGCGTGTCATCGCCTTCCTGGTCTTTGTCGTGGTCGCCGGCGTCGTCGCCTTGCTGCTGACGACCTTCCCGGCAAACCGCGAGACGGTCTTTCCGGGCTACATGGAAGCGGACCTGGTTCTGGTCGGCTCCGAGCAAGGCGGCCGCGTCGAGACGCTATCGGTGCAGGAGGGCGACAGTGTCGACAAGGACGCCCCGATCTTCACCCTGGAGAGCACCGAGCAGATCGCCGAGGTCGCAGCGGCCAAGGCGCGCGTCGCCGAGGCTGAAGCGCGGCTTGCCGACGCGAGACAGCAGATGCAGCGGCCGAGCGAGATCGACGTGCTCGAAGCTTCACTCGCGCAAGCCAAAGCCATGCTGGTGCAATCGAATCTCAACCTCGATCGCACGCAGACGCTGTTCGACAAGAAGTGGGTATCGAAGGCCCAGCTCGACGATGTGATCGCCCAGCATGACCGTAACCAGGCCGCGGTGGCCGAGGCCGAGCGTCGCATCACCGCAGCCAAGTTGCCGAACCGCTCAGATCTGATCGATGCCGCGGCAGCCTCGGTCGAGAACGCGCGGCACTCCTTGGAGCAGGCGGAGAAGGCGCTCGCCAAGCGCAAGGTGTTCGCGCCCGCGACCGGGACGGTCGAAGAAGTGTATTTCCGTCCAGGCGAGGTGGTGAAAGAGGGCCAGGCGGTGATCGCGCTTCTGCCGCCGGGCAATCTCAAGGTGCGATTCTTCGTGGCTGAGCCGGTAAGGGCGAGCCTGCACACCGGCCAGACCATCAAAGTCAGTTGCGACGGCTGCGGGGGCGATCTCACCGCCACGATCAGCTTCATCGCGCGCGATGCCGAGTTCACCCCGCCGGTGATCTTCTCGCAGGAGCAGCGGCAGAAGCTCGTGTTTTTGGTCGAGGCGAGGCCCTCAGGCGAAGCGGCAAAGCTCACCGCCGGCCAGCCGGTGACCGTGACCATTGGATCAGGCGCGCAGGTAGTGCAGCGATGACCGAACCCAAGGAGATCGCCATCGACGCCGAGGGGCTGACCAAGTCTTTCTCCGGCCGCACAGTGGTCAACCATCTGACCCTCAAGGTGCCGAAGGGCGAGATTTACGGCTTCCTCGGCCCGAACGGCAGCGGCAAGACCACCACCATCCGCATGCTGTGCGGGCTGCTGACGCCGAACTCTGGCCACGGCACCTGTCTCGGCTATGACATCCTAACCCAGCAGGACGAGATCAAGCGCGAGGTCGGCTACATGACCCAGCGCTTCAGCCTGTACGAGGACCTCTCCATCCGCGAGAACCTCGAATTCGTGGCGCGCGTCTATGGCGTGCCCGACCCAAGAGGCGCGGCAAAGGAGGCGATCCACCGGCTCGGGCTCGAGGGCCGTTCCGAGCAGCTCGCCGGGCAATTGTCGGGGGGCTGGAAACAGCGTCTTGCGCTCGGCGCCTGCATCCTGCCCTCGCCAAGACTGTTGTTGCTCGATGAGCCGACCGCAGGCGTCGACCCCAAGGCGCGGCGCGAATTCTGGGAAGAGATCCACCGCCTCGCCGCCGAGGGCGTTACCGTGCTCGTCTCCACCCATTACATGGACGAGGCCGAGCGCTGTCACGAGATCGCCTATATTTCCTTTGGCGAGCTGTTGGCGCGTGGCACCGCCGCCGAGGTGATCGCCCAGTCAGGCCTCTCGACCTGGATCGTGTCCGGCGCCGATCTGCACCGGCTCGTCCTGCAGCTGCAGATGTGCGACGGCGTCGACATGGTGGCGCCGTTTGGCGCCGAGCTGCATGTCAGCGGCCGCGACAAGCGCGCGCTCGACAAGGCCATCGCCGAGGCCAGGAAGGCCGACGGCGCGCATCACTGGAAGCGGGGAGAACCCTCGCTCGAAGACGTGTTCATCCTGCTGATGGACAAGTCCAAGGACAATTACGCATGAGCGCGCCCGCCGCTCCGACAGCCTATAACGGCGCCGGCAAGCGGCGCGATCCTGGCGTCATCGGCCGCATGTGGGCGATGATCGTCAAGGAATTCGTGCAGATGCGTCGCGACCGCATGACCTTCGCCACCATGCTGTTCGTGCCGATCTTGCAGCTCACGCTGTTCGGCTTCGCCATCAACACCGACCCGAAGCAGATGCCCACGGCGGTGCTCGTGCGCGACGACGGGCCGCTCACCCGCGCCGTGCTCAGCGCCATGAAGAACACCGACTATTTCGACTTCAAGGCCCAAGTGCGGTCGGCGGACGAGCTCGACCGGTTGGTGAGGTCGGGCACGGTGCAATTCGCCATCGAGATTCCGGCGAGCTTCGACCGCGACGTGCGGCGCGGCGACAAGCCGTCGGTACTGGTCATCGCCGACGCCACCGACCCGGTGGCGACCGGTACCGCCATCTCCGCCGTGCAGGGCGTGATCGACACGGCCTTGCGGCGAGAGCTGCGCGGGCCTGACGCCTCCGTCACCGACAAATCTCAGCCCTTCGAGCTGGTTTTGCAGCGTCGCTACAACCCTGAGGGCATCACCCAATACAACATCGTACCCGGGCTGCTCGGCGTCGTGCTCACCATGACCATGATGATGTTCACCGCGCTCGCCGTGACGCGCGAGATCGAGCGCGGCACCATGGAGAGCCTGTTGTCGATGCCGATCAAGCCGGTCGAGATCATGATCGGCAAGATCGCACCCTTCGTGCTGGTCGGCTTCGTGCAGATGACCATCATCCTGGTCGCCGCGTATTACGTGTTCGACGTGCCGATCCTCGGCAGCGTGCCGCTCCTCATCACGCTGTCGACGCTGTTCGCAGCCTCCAACCTCGCCGTCGGCTATACCTTTTCCACCGTCGCCCAGAACCAGCTCCAGGCGGTGCAGATGACCTTCTTCTTCTTCCTGCCGAACTTCCTGCTGTCAGGCTTCGCTTTCCCCTTCCGCGGCATGCCCCATTGGGCGCAATGGATCGGCGAGGTGCTGCCGCTCACCCATTTCATCCGCATCGTCCGCGGCATCATGCTGAAGGGCAACGGCTTCGCCGACATGCAGATGGACGTCTTGGCGCTCGCCATCTTCATGTTCGCCGCCATGGGGCTGGCGCTATTCCGCTTCCGCAAGACCCTCGACTAGCCGGTGTTCGTGTCGAGCGCATTTCGGTCCGGGACCGAAATGGAGTAGAGAAGGGCAGAACGACAGCGAGGTTGTCATGCGTCCTCTGGCCTTTCTCGTCGGCGCGCTTGCCCTCAAGGCAGCGAGCCAGCGTCGCGTGCGGCGCGTGCCGGTGGCTGCGCGAAAGCTCGCACCAGTCAGGTTGTCTCCGGTCAAGGTACCTGCGTCAGCCACCGGAGCCTCGGCAGTAGGGGCGCTCGCCGCTGGGCAGATCGCATTTGGAGCATTCGCCGTTGGGGCGCTCGCGGTCGGTGCCTTGGCGGTCGGCGCCCTCGCCATCGGCAGGCTGGAAATTCGCAAAGCGCGCTTGCGCGAGGTCGAGATCGACAGCCTCACGGTGCGCCATCTCAAAGTCGTCGAAGAAACGGCCGGACCAAACAGCGCGGAGTCCTAGGCTCCGGCGAGAGGGGGGAAGCAATGGAACTCAGGACCGCTCGCTTCGTGGTCATTATGCTTGCGGCGCTGTCGCTCAGCGTCGGCATCGGCCATCTTATGCAGCTCCCGGCGCGCATGGGTTGGGACCAGTATCTCTGGGTGGGATCGACGGTGCAGGGCGGGACCTACGCACTGTCCGGCCCACTCGGCGTGCTGCTCCAAGTCGTAACGATCGTGGCCCTCATCGTGCTCGCGTTGCTGCTGCGCCGGCACGGCGCGGCCGGTTTCGCCTTCACCGCCGCCGCCGCCGTAATGTTCGCCATCGGACTCCTGATCTGGTGGGTGCTCGTCTATCCGGTGAATGTCGAGCTCGCTAAATGGGTGAATGGGCCGGTGCCGGACAACTGGGCGGACTGGCGGTCCTTGTGGGAATGGGGGCAGGCGGCCAATGGCCTCGCCCAGCTCTTTGGCTTTGCCGCGCTCATCGCTTCGTTGCTGGTGAGGAAGGCCAAGCAGCGGAGTTGAGCGGCAGCCGGAATCGCGGCGCCGCGCCGTCACGCAACCTTCGCAAACTCATTCCAATCGCCGAGGCTCCAACCCTCCACTCAGTCTACGCCGAGGCAGATTGACAGGGGCGGTTGCTAAGCCCTTGCGATCATCTCCGAGCCCGTCCAGATTACCGGCCATAACAAACGGGGGTGCGCCACCGGCATCTCCGAGGGAGAGAAGCGCGATGGCAAGCACCGGTCAGGCGGCAGTTGCCGACAATCATATCGGAATCCTGGACAGAGAGCGGATCATCGCTCCGCCCGGCTACAACCGCTGGCTCGTGCCGCCGGCGGCTCTCGCCATTCATCTCTGCATCGGAATGGCCTATGGCTTCAGCGTGTTCTGGCTGCCGCTAGGGCGCGCCGTCGGCGTGGCCGAGGGGCTTGGCAAGGCAACGCCTTGTCCTGGAGACGCCACGACATTTTTCGGCAAGGTGGCCATCACCGCGCATGCTCTCTTCGCCACCAATTGCGACTGGACGCAGTTCGACCTCGGTTGGATGTACACCCTGTTTTTCGTGCTGCTCGGAACCTCGGCGGCGATTTGGGGCGGCTGGCTCGAGCGCGTCGGCCCGCGCAAGGCCGCGGTGGTGGCGGCATTCTGTTGGGGCGGCGGGTTCCTGATTTCCGCCGTTGGCGTCTATATCCACCAGCTTTGGCTGATGTGGCTCGGCTCGGGCATCATCGGCGGCATCGGCCTCGGGCTTGGCTACATTTCTCCAGTTTCGACCCTGATCAAATGGTTCCCAGACCGCCGCGGCATGGCGACGGGCATGGCCATCATGGGCTTCGGCGGCGGCGCCATGATCGGCACGCCGCTCGCCGCCATGCTGATGCGGTACTACGCGACTCCCACCTCGGTCGGGGTGTGGGAGACCTTCGTCACCATGGGGATCATCTACTTCCTGTTCATGATGGGTGGCGCCTTTCTCTATCGCATCCCGCCCCCGAATTGGCAGCCAGCAGGCTGGACACCTCCAACGAACACTCATGCCATGATCACGACGGGGCACGTGCACCTCAAGGACGCGCATAAGACCCTTCAATTCTGGCTGATCTGGGCGGTGCTCTGCCTCAACGTCTCGGCCGGCATCGGCATTATCGGGGCGGCTTCGCCCATGCTGCAGGAGACCTTCGGCGGCAGGCTGTTCGGCGATCCTTCCGTGGGCTTTGCCCAATTCAGCGACGCGCAGAAGTCGCAAGCCGCGCTGGTCGGCGCGGCGTTTGTCGGACTGTTCTCGCTGTTCAACATCGCCGGGCGAATTTTCTGGGCGTCACTGTCCGACAAGATCGGACGGAAGATGACCTATTACACCTTCTTCGTGCTGGGCTTTCTGTGCTATGCCGCAGCCCCCACGCTCGCCACGCTCGGCATGCTCGGCGTGTTCGCAGCGGCATTCTGTCTGATTGCTTCGATGTACGGCGGAGGCTTCGCCACGGTCCCTGCCTATCTCGCCGACGTGTTCGGCACGCAGTTCGTCGGCGCCATTCATGGGCGTCTCATCACCGCCTGGTCTGCGGCGGGCATCATTGGCCCGGTGATCGTCAACTACATGCACGACGCCCGCAAGGCCGCGGGAATTGAGCCGAACGAGATCTATCACCCGATCTTTTATGTTCTGGCAGGCCTGTTGGTTGCAGGCTTCATCGCCAATCTGCTGATCAAGCCCCTGCACAAGAAGTGGTTCATGAAGGAGGAGGAGGTCGCAGCGCTCCAGGCGCTGCACGGCGCTGCGGTTGCCGTGACCGGCGCTAGGCCTGCGGTGGTCAAAAAGACCGGACCGGACATCAAGGCGATCCTTGCCTGGGCGGTAGTCGGCATCCCGCTCGCCTGGGGCATCTGGATCACGCTTGACCAGGCGCTTGCGCTCTTCAGATAGGGCAAACTTGAGATAGGGCAGACTTGAGATAGGGCAGATTTGGCCCTCGGATCAGAGGGAGCAGCCATGACCTTGCGGCAGACCGTCCTTCTGGTCGCGCTCCTCAACCTCGCTTATTTCGGCGTCGAGTTCGCCGTCGCCTTGGCAATCGGCTCGGTGTCGCTGTTCGCCGACAGCGTCGATTTCCTCGAAGATGCCTCGCTCAATCTTCTGATCGCGACGGCTCTCGGCTGGAGCGCGCCCAATCGTGCGCGTCTCGGAATGGCGCTTGCCGCCATCCTGCTCGTGCCGGTGCTCGCGACGCTGTGGACTGCCTGGCAGAAATTCGCAGCCCCAGTGCCACCGGCCCCTGTGCCGCTTTCGCTTACCGGCGCCGGAGCGCTTGCCGTCAACCTTGTCTGCGCCTTCCTGCTCGCCCGATTCCGCCATCATAGCGGGAGTCTCACGCGTGCAGCCTTCCTGTCGGCGCGCAACGATGCCTACGCCAATGTGGCCATCATCGCGGCGGGCCTGGTCACCGCGGCGACGCTTTCGGTGTGGCCGGACCTCATCGTCGGGCTTGGCATCGCTCTCCTGAACGCCGACGCCTCGCGCCAGGTGCTGGCGGCGGCCCGCAAGGAGAGGCAGGAAGCGAGGCCTTAAAGCGCGCGCTGACCCAAGAGTACGCCCCCCATAGTGGAGATCTGGACAAGGCGCCCTATATCTTGTGGGAGAGCTTTCCAAGGGCGCGGCGGAAAGATTGCCAAGTCGTCCTATTCAGAATTTCTTAATGTGGCATTCAGACGGTTTTCATGGACGCGTCATGCGGTACTCATGGCCTCCCCTCATATTCAAGCTCGTAAGTTCACCGAAGGAGACGACCATGAAAGAGTGGCTGAAACCCGAGATCACCGAGTCTGAGGCTGGCATGGAAGTGACGAGCTACCTCCCGGCCGAGCTCGACCGCGCTTAATTCCAAGCGTCGATTTATAGAGTTTGCTGAGTAATGGCCTCCGCGAAAGCGGGGGCCATTACTGCTTTTGGCGTCAGCAGTTTTCCCGTCCGTTACGTCATGCCCGCGAAAGCGGGCATCCAGTAATCGCAAACCTTGTTCTGTAGGCACCGGGGTTACTGGATTGCCCGGTCAAGCCGGGCAATGACAAGAAAATGGGTTGCAGCGACAGGCCCGGCCATGACGGTCTGTGTTGCCGGAGCGCCAACGCGCGGGATGACAGATTTCCGTCGCGACCTTATGGTGCGCCCCCATCATCACCGGGAAGCAAGCCACCGCACCATGAACGACGCGAAGACGCCCCCAATGTCCAAAGAAAGCGCCGGCAACTTCTTCGAAGACTTCAAGCTCGGCCAGGAGATCGTGCACGCCACGCCGCGCACCGTGACTGTCGGCGATGTGAGCCTGTTCACCGCGCTTTACGGCTCGCGCTTCGCCGTCCAGTCGTCAGACGCCTTTGCGCAAAGCATCGGTTATCCGGCCGCGCCGATCGACGACATGCTCACCTTCCACATCGTGCTCGGCAAGACCGTGCCCGACATCTCGCGGAACGCCATTGCCAATCTCGGCTACGCCGACATGCGGTTCCTCAAGGCCGTCTATCCCGGCGACACGCTCTCGACCACGACCGAGATCATCGGGCTGAAGGAAAACTCAAACCGCAAGAACGGCACGGTCTATGTGCGCTCGACCGGGCGCAATCAGCGGGGCGAACCCGTGCTGTCGTTCTCGCGCTGGGTGATGGTGAACAAGCGCGACGAGAGCGCGCCCGCTCCGGAGCCACATGTGCCTGAGCTGATCGCCGAGGTCGATCCGTCGCGGCTCGGCCACGCTCTGCCGAGCCTCAAGCTTGGCGCCTACGACTATGCGCTCGCCGGATCGGCCAAGCGCTGGGGCGACTATAAAGTCGGTGACAGAATAGATCACGTCGACGGCCAGACCATCGAGGAGGCCGAGCATCAGCTCGCCACGCGCCTGTTCCAGAACACGGCGCGGGTGCATTTCAACCAGCACATCGAGGCGCAAGGGAGATTCAAGCGCCGCATCGTCTATGGCGGTCACGTGATTTCCATCGCCAGGGCGCTCAGCTTCAACGGGCTCGCCAACGCCTTCCATCTCGCCGCCATCAATGGCGGGCGCCACGTGGCGCCGTCCTTTGCCGGCGACACCATCTATGCGTGGAGCGAGGTCATTGACAAAGCCGAGCTTCCCGGCCGCACCGATATGGGCGCGCTGCGTCTCCGTCTGTTCGCGGTGAAGGATCGGAACTGCGCCGATTTCCCCGGGCAGAAGACCGACGGCACATACGAGGACGGCGTGGTGCTCGATCTCGATTGCTGGGTGGCCCTGCCGCGCTAGCGTCGTCTAAATTGCTTGTTGTCATGCCCGCGAAGGCGGGCATCCAGTAATCCTGGGCGAAACAATTACGAATGACAGTGGTTACTGGATCGCCCGCCTGCGCGGACGATGACAGCGTTTGTTCAGGAGGAACGTCATGGATCGCAAATTCACACTCGCCACGCTGCTTGCGATGACGCTCGCCGTTGCTTCACCCGCACTCGCCGTCGACAAGGCTCACGCCGTGCTCAAGGACAAGGACGGCAAGGAGGTTGGCAAGATCGAACTTACCGACACGCCAAGCGGCGTCCTGATGCGGCTCAACCTGGACGGCGTCCCTCCAGGCGATCACGCCTTCCATGTGCATGCCGTCGGCAAATGCGAGCCGCCTGATTTCAAATCCGCAGGTCCGCATTTCAATCCCGACGAGACCAAACACGGGCTGATGAATGCCGAAGGGCCTCACGCCGGCGACATGCCGAACCTGCACGTGCCCGAGAGCGGCAAGCTCACGGTGGAAGTGCTGAACGAGATGGTGACGCTCGATGCCGAGCCGGCGCTGCTCGATGACGATGGCTCTGCCATCGTGGTGCATGCTGGCGCTGATGACTATATGACCGATCCCGCCGGCAACGCAGGCGACCGCATCGCCTGCGGCGTGGTCACGGAGTAGCCACCTAAGCTCACCACCCCCACCCGGCTCGGCCTGGGGCCGAGCCACCCTTCCCTGAAGGGGAGGGATGGAGTGCATTGAACTGCCGCAGGTCATCCCTCCCCGTGAGGGGAGGGTGCCGCCCTTGGGCGGCGGGTGGGGCGAGACGTCAGCCACACAAATAACCACATCCGGTTTGATTGCCCCCGAGGGGGTCGGTGGTTTATGAGTGGACAGAGACGCTCCACTCCCGACAAGACATCCCCATGGGCAACAGTAAAATAGACGCGCAACGGCCACTTTCGCCGCATCTGCAGATTTACCGGCCGATGCTCACCATGATGATGTCGATTGCGCACCGCATCTCGGGGGTGGGCAACGCGGTCGGCTTCGTCCTGCTCACCTGGTGGCTGGTGGCCATCAGCTCGGGGCCAGAGGCCTACGCCGCGGTCAACGATTTCTTCGGCAGCCTCGTCGGCCGCTTCCTGCTCTTCGTGTTCAGTTGGGGCCTGATCCACCACATGCTCGGCGGCATCCGCCATCTGATCTGGGACACCGGCCGCGGCCTCGACAAGCAAAGCATCGAGATCTTCGCTTGGGCGACGCTCATTGGCTCGACCGTGCTCACGCTGCTTCTGTGGATCGCTGGCTACTGGCTGAGGGGAGGCGCCTAACCATGGCCACGCCACTTGCCAAAGCCCGCGGCCTAGGCGCCGCCCATCGCGGCACCGAGACCTTCTGGCGCCAGAGGATGACGGCGGTCGCCAACGTGCCGCTCATCATTTTTCTCATCCTCTCCATCGTCACCCATATCGGCGCAGACTATGCGACGGTGCGGGCGTATCTGGCGCAGCCGGTCGTGGCGATCGCCATGCTTGCGCTCGTGATCTCGGCTTCGATCCATATGCGCATCGGGCTGAAAGAGATCATCGAGGATTACGTGCAAGGCGAGGGCGCCAAGGTCGTAGCGATCTTGCTCGCCACCTTTTTCGCCGCCGCCGTCGGCCTTGCCTGTACCTTCGCGCTCGTGAAAATCAGTCTCGGAAGCTAGCTTCATGCCGCAAGACGCCACGCCAGATCACGCCTCGAATATCAACGGCCGCGCCTATCCAATCATCGACCACACCTACGATGTGGTGGTGGTCGGCGCGGGCGGCGCTGGCTTGCGTGCCGTGGTCGGCGCGAGCGAAGCTGGCCTGCGCACCGCCTGCATCACCAAGGTGTTTCCCACCCGCTCGCATACCGTTGCGGCGCAAGGCGGCATCGCCGCGGCGCTGGGCAATATGGGCCCCGACGATTGGCGCTGGCATATGTACGACACGGTAAAGGGCTCGGACTGGCTCGGCGATCAGGACGCCATCGAATATCTCTGCAAGAGCGCGCCTGAAGCCGTCTACGAGCTCGAGCATTGGGGCGTGCCCTTCTCGCGCAACGACGACGGCAAGATACTGCAGCGGGCCTTCGGCGGCATGACCACGAATTTCGGCAAGGGGCCGGCCTTGCGCACTTGCGCCGCCGCTGACCGCACCGGCCACGCCATGCTGCACACTATGTACGGCCAGGCGCTGCGCCATTCGGCCGAGTTCTTCATCGAATATTTCGTCATCGATCTGATCATGGACGATGAGGGCCGGTGCCGCGGCGTGGTGGCGCTCTCCATGCAGGACGGCTCGCTGCACCGCTTCCGCGCCCATCAGGTGATCCTCGCCACCGGCGGCTATGGCCGCGCCTATTTCTCCTGCACGTCAGCGCATATCTGCACCGGCGACGGCAATGCCATGGTGTTGCGTGCAGGGCTTCCTCTGCAGGACATGGAGTTCGTGCAGTTCCATCCGACGGGCGTCTATGGCGCAGGCGTGCTGATCACCGAAGGCGCGCGCGGCGAAGGCGGTTTCCTCACCAATTCCGAAGGCGAGCGCTTCATGGAGCGCTATGCGCCGAACGCCAAGGATCTCGCCTCGCGCGACGTGGTCTCGCGCGCCATCACCATCGAGATCCGCGAGGGCCGCGGCACCGGTCCAGACAAGGACCACATGCATTTGCATCTCAGCCATCTCGACGAGGATCTGCTCGCCGAGAGGTTGCCTGGCATCACCAAGTCGGCGCGCATCTTCGCCGGCGTCGATCTCACCCGCGAGCCGATCCCGATCATCCCCACGGCGCACTACAACATGGGCGGCATCCCCACCAACCTGCATGGCGAGGTGGTGTGCCCGCGTGACGGCGATCCCGATGCGATCGTGCCTGGCCTGTTCGCCGTCGGCGAAGCGGCTTGCGCCTCGGTGCACGGCGCGAACCGGCTCGGCTCCAACTCGCTGATCGATCTCGTGGTGTTCGGGCGGGCGGCAGCCTATCGCTGCGCCGAGGCGATCAAGCGCAACTCAGCGATGCCCGAGCTGCCGAAGGGCGCGGGCGAGGAGGCGATCGCCAGGCTCGACCGCTTCCGCTACGCCAATGGTAACATGCCGACCGCGGCGCTGCGCATCAAGATGCAGAAGACCATGCAAACCGACTGTGCCGTGTTCCGCACCGCTGAGGTCCTGAAGGAGGGTGTGCGCAAGATCGGCGACGTGTGGAAGGAGAGCGACGACATCCGCGTCACCGACCGCTCGCTGATCTGGAACACCGACCTGATCGAGACGCTCGAATTCGACAATCTGATCTCGCAGGCCGCGGTGACCGTGGCGGGAGCGCTGGCGCGACAGGAAAGCCGTGGTGCGCATGCGCGCGAGGACTTTCCCAAGCGCGACGATGCAAACTGGATGAAACACACGCTAAGCTGGGCAGACTACGGCACGCGTCGCGTGCGCCTCGACTACCGCCCGGTGCACTCCTACACGCTCTCTAACGAGATCGCCTATATCGAGCCGAAAGAGCGGGTGTATTAGGCGCTGTCATCGCCGGGGCAACGCCGGCCAGGCCACGCTACTGACGACTTGCCTTGCGGCGCTGGTCGAGCAAGGCTCGAAGCGTTTCCTTCACGTTCTCGAAAAGGAACGGCTTGGGCAGCAGGATCGGATTGTCGAAACCCTGTGCCGCGTCCAGCGCGGCATCGCCGGTGGCGAAAGCGAGAGGCACGCCGCGCGAGCGAAGCGCGTTGGCAAGCGGATAGCAGGTATCGCCGGCAAGGTTCACGTCAAGGATAGCGCCGTCCAACTGCCCGTCGGCGAGCGCAAGCCCGTCCGCAACCGTGCGGGCAGGCCCAACGACCTCGCAGCCGAGCTCGCCAAGCCAATTCTCAACCAGCATTGAGATGAGCGGTTCGTCGTCGACGACCAGGATGCGCGGCACGTGGGCTCCATAAAATGCTTGCTTGGACTTGGCCTCGCGGCAAGTGTAGTGGGAAGTGCAGAAACCACCAATATCCTAAGTCCCGGTTTTCGCAAGAGGATCAGCCCCCTGCCGACGCGAGTGTTAAAAGCCAGCCGCCTGGTGCAAAACGCCTGGATCATCATGGCGGTAGGCTTCGGCCTGGTGGTGGTGGCGGCGATCGCGGTTGCGCTGCTTTTCGTCCGCAGCCAAGAAGCCGATACGCTGGTCGACCACACCTTTGAGGTGCAAAGCACCGCCCAGGTCTTGCTGAGCCAGGTCCAGGCCGCGGAAAACGGCCAGCGCGGGTTCCTCATCACCGGAGACGACGACTATCTCCAGCGCTTCGACAGCGCACTCGCCCGCGTGCCCGAGCTCGTGGCAAGCCTGCGTCGGCTGACCGCCGACAATCCGCACCAGCAGGCCCGCTTGGAAAGGTTGGAGCCGCTGGTCAAGGCAAGGTTCGACCGCATCCAGCGTACGCTCGACTTGACCAAGAAGGGCGATAAGGAGGCGGCGTTCGACATCGTCAAGGCCGGTGAAGGCAAGACCCTGATGGACGATATCGTCGCCGAACTCGTTGCCTTCGTGAAGTCAGAGCGGGATCTGTTGGTGACGCGTCAGAGTAAGTCGGCAGAGCTCCGGCTGTGGCTTTCGCTGCTGATCGGCATGGCCTTGTTCGCCGCTACCCTGCTCGCCATTCTGCTGGCGATCGCCACCAGGCAAGCGGTGAGCGGCTTGTTGGATCGAACGCGCGAGCTTGAGGAGGAATCGAAGCTCCGCCACGAGGCAGAGGAGACGCTCAGGCAAGCGCAAAAAATGGAGGCGGTGGGGCAATTGAGCGGCGGTGTCGCCCACGACTTCAATAACCTCCTCACCATCATCATCGGCAATCTCGACACAATGAAGCGCCAGCTTGCCGATCTCGCCAATTCAAAGTCGGTGCGAGCGGCGACCGGCAAATTCTCCAAGGCGCTCGATGCGGCGCTGCAAGGCGCGCGCAGCGCGAGTGCGCTCACCCAGAGGCTACTCGCATTTTCCCGCCGGCAGGCGCTCGAGCCGGCACGTCTCGACGTCAATCGTCTGGTCTCGGGCATGCTCGAGATGTTCCGCCGCACGCTCGGATCGGACGTCAGCATCGAGACCGTGCTCGGCGCCGGGCTGTGGCCGGCGCTTGCCGACGCCCATCAGCTGGAGAACGTGCTGCTCAATCTTGCGCTCAACGCCAAGGCCGCCATGCCGAACGGCGGCTGCCTCACCATCGAGACGGCCAACACTTATCTCGACGACGCCTATGCGCGGAGGTTCGGCGACGTCGAGGCCGGGCAATATGTGGTCGTGTGCGTCACCGACACCGGGAGCGGGATCCGGAAAGACATCCTCGACCGGGTGTTCGAGCCGTTCTTCACCACGAAGCCGCCAGGCGAGGGGTCGGGGCTTGGGCTTGCCATGGTGCATGGGTTCGTCAAGCAGTCAGGCGGCCATGTGCGCATCTATAGCGAGGAGGGGCATGGGACCACGGTGAAGATCTACCTGCCGCGCCTGCTGCAGGCCGAAGAGGTGAGGGCGGTGCCGGCGGCGAAGCCGAGCGATGGCGCCACGGTGCCGCGGGCCCGGCAAAGCGAGACAATTCTCGTTGTCGAAGACAATGAAGGCGTGCGCGATTACGCGAGAGGTGTGCTCGCGGAGCTCGGCTACCGGGTACTGGAGGCAGGTGACGCGCATGACGCCCTGCGCCTGCTTGCTGCCAATTCCGTCGACCTGCTGTTCACCGATGTCGTGCTGCCGGGCCCCATGACCGGACGGGCGCTCGCCGATAAAGCGAGCAAGATGCGTCCAGGCCTGCCCATCTTGTTCACCACCGGCTACACGCGGAATGCTATCGTGCACCAGGGACGCCTCGACGCCGACGTTCATCTCTTGAACAAGCCCTTCACCCAGCAGGACCTTGCGCGAAAAATCCGCGAGCTGCTCGATGGCGCGCCGAGGTCCGGAGTGGTGCCTGCCGCGTCGTAAGTTGTCATTGCCGGCCTTGTGCCGGCAATCCATGAACACCTAAGATGAAGAGTATGACGCACACGTATTTGCAATCAGGCCGGGACAAGCCCGGCCATGACAAATAAAAGAAACAGACATGGTCGAATTCACCCTCCCCAAGAACTCCAAGGTGCAACCCGGCAAGGCCTGGAATCCGCCGCCAGAAGGCGCGGAGAAGGGCCGCTGGCGCGAATACCGCATCTACCGCTTCGATCCAGACAAGGCTGAGAACCCGCGGCTCGACACCTATTGGGTGGACATGAAGGAGTGCGGGCCGATGGTTCTCGACGGGCTCATCTGGATCAAGAACAACATCGATCCCACGCTCACTTTCCGCCGCTCCTGCCGCGAGGGGGTGTGCGGCTCATGTTCGATGAATATCGGCGGCACCAATACGCTCGCCTGCACGCTGCATGCCGACGACGCGCCTGAACGGATCTCGATCTATCCGCTGCCGCATCTGCCGGTGATCAAGGACCTCGTCCCCGATATGACCCATTTCTACGCCCAGCACCGCTCGATCGAGCCCTGGCTCAAGACCGATACGCCGACGCCGCAGAAAGAGTGGCGGCAAAGCCGGGAAGACCGTGCCAAGCTCGACGGGCTCTATGAGTGCATCCTGTGCGCCTGCTGCTCCACGGCCTGCCCGTCTTATTGGTGGAACGGCGAGCGCTATCTCGGTCCCGCCGTCCTGTTGCAGGCGGACCGCTGGGTCGAGGACAGCCGCGATGAGCGGACCGGTGAGCGGCTAGACCAGCTCGAAGACCCCTTCAGGCTCTATCGCTGCCACACCATCCTCAACTGCACCAAGGCCTGCCCAAAGGGTCTCAATCCTGCGGCAGCCATCTCCTCGCTGAAACGGCAGATGGTGGAGCGGGGCGAGTGATCGATCATATCGGCTTGCATGTGCGCGACGTCGCCCGCGCCACCGAGTTCTATCTCAAGGCGCTGGAGCCCCTCGGCTACGGCATCGTCATGCAGGTCTCGGCGGAGGAGAGGGGCGGTCATGGCGCGGCGGTCGGCTTCGGCGCGGGCCAGAAGCCGTCGTTCTGGATCGCCGAGGGCGAGCCGAGGAGCGGGCCGATGCATGTGGCCTTCGTCGCGCCGTCCCGCGCAGCGGTCGATGTTTTCTATGAGGCGGCGATGAAGGCGGGCGGCAAAGACAATGGCCCGCCGGGGCTCAGGCCGGAATACCACGCCAACTACTATGGGGCCTTCGTGTTCGATCCCGACGGCAACAACGCCGAGGCGGTGTGTCACCTGCCTGAATAGTCTGGGCCAGGAAGCGACTTCATACCTCCCCCTCGTGGGGAGGTCCGGCGGCGCGCGTAGCGCGACGCTGGGGTGGGGGTTACCCCACCCGGCTCGAATTCGCTGACGCTCATTCTCGCCACCCTCCCCATCAAGGGGAGGGATGAAGAGCAACGCCTGGATCAGCCGCTGCGGCAATTCGGCAGCGAGAAAGTGCAAGGCTTGGGCTGCTCGACCGGCACCTTTTCGTGGGTCTTTGGGTCCGTCTTCGTCTCATAGGGACTGACGGCGAGGCGGGGCGCGTAGGTGACCCGCGTGAGACGGCCTCCCTCGAACGCCAGGCTCGCGTTGCAGTCGTAATCCTTGTCGGACTTCTTCTTCCCGAGCGGGTTGGTTTGCTTTGAGTCGTCCTTCTTCGGCGCCGCTTGCGGCACCGGCCCGGCGCCGGAGTAATGATAGACGAGCGTCTCGCCGGTATTGGTGTTGTAACGTCCTGCCGGCGTGCCGGCGCAAGCGATGACCTGCTCCCTGGTCATGCCGACATAGGGCTTGGCGGGATCGAAAAAGGTGCGCTCGAAGGTCGCCTTGGGCGACTGGCAGCTGCTTGCGCCAAGCCCGGCGGCCAAGATCGCCAGCAATAGTCTCGCCGTGCACATGCGTCTCCGCTTTTCCCCTCCCCACCCGTCGATGGGCGCAGAATGCGCGCAAAAAGTGGCAAATAAATTGATCCCTTCCTCCCTTCCACATTCGTCATGCCCGGACCCTCGGGTCGTTGCCCGAGGGCAGGCTTGATGCGGGCATCCATTCCGTCTCGGCTCGGCAAGCTCCATCGCCAGCGGAATGGATTGCCGGGTCAAGCCCGGCAATGACGATGGGAGGAGGGGGAGAGGGCGGGAGAAGCAAGCCTAGAGCGCGGCGGAGACAAAGTCCCAGAGCAGCTTGACGTTCAGGCTGATCACGATGATCGCCGTAATCGCGGCGAGCGCCGTCAACCAGCGCGGCGCGATCAGCGCGCCCATCTTGCCCCTGTCGGAGGTGAACATAACAAGCGGCACGATGGCGAAGGGAAGCTGCAGGCTCAACACCACCTGGCTCAGGATCAGGAGCTGCGCGGTGCCTTCGCTCCCATACCAGATGGTGACGATGGCCGCGGGCACGATGGCGATCGCCCGGGTGACGAGCCGCCTGAGATAGGGCGGCAGGCGAATGTCGAGGAAACCCTCCATGACGATCTGCCCCGAGAGCGTCGCCGTCACCGTGGAGTTGAGCCCACAAGCAAGCAGCGCGATGGCGAACAGCGTCGGCGCAAAGGCCGACCCGAGCAGCGGCGAAAGGAAGGAGTGCACCTGCTCGAGCTCCGTCACATTGGTCTGGCCGATCTGATGGAAGGTCGCGGCCGCGAGGATCAGGATCGAGGCATTGATGGTCAGCGCGAACATCAGCGCGATGGTCGAATCGATGGTGGCAAGCTTGATCGCCTCGCGCCTCTCCGGCACCGAGCGGCCATAAGCCCGCGTCTGCACGACACCGGAATGCAGATAGAGGTTATGCGGCATCACCGTCGCGCCGATAATGCCGAGCGCGAGATAGAGCATCTCCGGGTTCTTCACGATCTCGACCGTCGGTGCGAAGCCGCGGATCACCTGGCCCCAATCGGGGTCGGCCATGGCGATCTGGATACCGAAGCAGACGGCGATAACCCCGAGCATGGTGACGATGAAGGCCTCGATCCAGCGGAAGCCGAGGCGCTGCATCCACAAGATGAGAAACACGTCGAGCGCGGTGAGGATCACGCCGATCTCAAGCGGAATGCCGAACAAGAGATTGAGTCCGATCGCCGTGCCGATCACCTCGGCCAAGTCGGTGGCGCAGATGGCGAGCTCGGCGAGCGCCCAGAGCGGATAGGAGACCCAGCGCGGAAAGGCGTCGCGGCAGGCTTGCGCGAGATCGCGTCCGGAGGCGACACCGAGCCGGGCGCAAAGCGCCTGCAGAATGATCGCCATGATATTGGAGAGAAGCGCGATCGAGAGGAGCGCGTAGCCGAACTTCGAGCCGCCGGCGAGCGAGGTCGCCCAATTGCCGGGGTCCATGTAGCCGACGGCGACGAGATAGCCTGGCCCGAGGAAGGCGAGCAGCTTCCGCCACATCGGGCCGGTCGGACGCGTGCGAATCGAGCCGAACACCTCGGCGAGCGAGGGCGTCGTCTGCTCGCGCCGCCAGCCGTCGAGGCGCTGCTCCTCGTGGAGGTCAGCCGCAGCTCTTACGTGGACCGGTTTGACCGGGCTCAGCATGGTTCCCTCGCTTACGGGGAGAGGCCTCAGCCGGGGCTGAAGCCGTCGATTTTGGCAAAGCTAGCTTACATGCGAATAATTTGCAAGAGCAACTGAGGCAGCGCGCCTACGCGTTTTGCCGCGCTAGCCAATTTAAGTTAAATGCCAGAAGGAGGAGCGCAGATCAGCTGATTTTCGCCAGTATTTATGATGAATTCAGCCGCCTTGAAACGAATTATCTCAATTTCCGCAGGCTTTCTTAACGAAGCGGCAGGAAATTCCCCAATGAACGCGTGACCTATATTGCGCTGCCGCAATCGAGCCAAGCTCGACGACTATTGCTCCCTTCTAGGCGCTCAAGAAGGGGCACCATGCCGCGCTATTACTTCCATCTCAAGTCGCCAACGCGTCCGGTGCGGGACAGGACCGGTGTCGAGCTCTCGGGGCTCGAGGCCGCCCATTGGCACGCCATGCGTCTCACCTATCGCCTGCGGGAGCACGCGGCGGAGACTGGCGAGGATTGGGTGATTGCGGTCGCCGACGAAACTGGCGCCGCGCCGCTCGTCGTTCTGCCCAGCGCCGTGCCGATGCTGCGCGCGCCAGCCGCGCCGCCGGAGCAGGATTCGACCAAGCAATCCACCGTTGTCATGCCCGCGAAAGCGGGCATCCAGTAATCTCGGACAACGCAAGGCTGCTAAGGGCGGTGGTTACTGGATCGCCCGGTCGAGCCGGGCGATGACAAGAATTCGTGGATGGCCGGAACACGGCCGGCCATGACCAGCGATGGGCGGGCGCAAGCCGCTACTTCTTCGCCGCGGTGTTGTCCGGCCCTGACAGCTTCAGTACCGGAAAGTCCTGAGCCGAGACCCTGACGCCGCAGGCTGAGGTCATCAGCACCACGCCGGCGCAGACGAGGATGGTCGCACCGGCAGCCAAGGACGCGAGGGCAAGATCCGCCTGCTCTGAACGGTCACGCATGACAGCACCTCCCTTATGATTGGGACGAGCCTGTCACACGGGTTGCTAACCGGGGGTTGGCGCCAAAGGGGAAATTGCGGCGCTGGTGAATGAAGAGATACCTCGAAGGCCTCCAGTCCCCAAATTTGACCCAGATCAAGGACTGCCCCGCCTTCGGCCCCTCAAATCATCGACGATGGCTGCCGTCTGAGCCGCGGCCACATCGGGGAGGGATGGGTCGATGGCAGATGCACCGTCTCGCTGGCCGCAATTTGCCCGGGCGCTGCGCAAACAGGCGCTGATGGACGAGATGATGGAGGCGCAAGGCGTCGATGTCCCTCGCTGCGGTGAAGACGGGCGAAGGTTTCGTGCGGGCGCGGGCGAAGTGCCGCAATTGCGATTGCGAAGGCGAGTGCCGAGACTGGTTCCTCGAGGGCTCGGATGAGCCCGCAGATTTCTGCCCGAACGAAGAGTTCTTCGCCGCTCTCAAGCGCGAGAAGTAGGTCCGACTACCGCCTGACTACTGGGCGTCCGGGCCGGCCGCGCCAGGCGTGACCTCGATCAAGCCTTGCGACTCGACCGGCACCACCTCAAGCCTCGCTTGCGGATAGATTGGCGACCAGGTGTCGGCCGGGGCGACATAGTCCATGGCCGGCGACATGAAGGCGACGCCAGGCTCGACATAGACCCCGGCGCCAAGCGGCCCGACATCGACATCGACATCGGGAAGTGAGGCCACGCCAGGGCCGATATAGCTGTAGGTGCCCCCGAAATCGGCAGCTTCCGAGAAATCGGTGGCGAAGGCGGGGGCCGAGAGGAGCGCCGCGCCAAGCAATGAGAGGACCGCGGTGCTGCGCGAAAGAGCTTTTGACATCTGGATAGCCTCCTTGGCTTTCCCCCTCCAGAGATATGGGGAAGTCAGGAGAGCAGAAAAAGGTTCCCAATTGATGAGGGCGAGGGAGGTGCGCTTCGACGCGGCTGGCGGAATGGGCTATGCAAGCGCCAACGGAGAAGCTCGCTTCAGGAGGCCCAGCCATGATGCCAACAAAGGCCCTCGTCACGACGGTCGTGGTCGTGAGCCGTGGTCGGTCTTGCGCTTCTCATCGAGCGTCAGGCTGAGGCTCCGGGAGAGGTCAAGGCCGAGCAGCTTCTCGTCTCCGATCTTGCCGGCGAGCCGGGCAAAGAGGTGAACATCCAGGTCTACACCTTCCCGCCAGGGGCCTCGGTGCCTTGGCACATTCACCCGGACGCGCATGAGTTCGACTACGAGATCGAGGGCGCGCTCACGCTCCAGACCGACGGACAGGCGTCAAAGGTGCTGAAACGGGGCGACGCCGTCTATCTGGCGCCGAATGTCGTCCATCGCGGGTTGAATGTCAGCCGCACGCAAGCTGCGAAGATCTTCGTCGTGCGGGTCAAGCCGAAGGACAAGCCGCTGACCACCGAAGTGCAGCCCTAAGCCTCGCCCTCCCCCCGCTCCTCCTCATCCGCTTCCTCGTGGAGGCAGGCCTGCCACAGACGCATAGATGCCGACGCCCCAGCCGGCGAGCGCGAGCCCCCAGTTGATGAGATTGTCGGTCGTGTCGAGCGCCATGCCGAAATGATCGGCGGTGAAGGTGCCGAAGCCCGCGAACAGCGTGAAGAAGATGGCGAAGGCGAGCATGAAGGAGATGGAAAGCCGCGGCATGAACAAGCCGATCACGCTGCCGGCAAGCCCCCAGACGAAGTTCACCGCGGCGTGGATCGGATCGAGGCGGAAGCCTGGTCCAAAATGCGAAGGGTCGGTGCCGAAGCCGTAATAGGCATAGGAGCCGAGCACGATGATCCCCTGGGCGAGAAGGAACAGCGAGAGCCGCGCCGCCCATACCACGAGGGGAACGCCGGACACCTCGATCGATTCCTCGATCGCTTCCTCCTCGTCTTCAATGTCGTTGGGGCCGTTGCTCGGGCGCTCTTCCGCCATCATCCACCCTCTTGGCTTCGCGCCGTCGGTTTGCTTTAGAGCATAGCCGATTGGGGGCTTGTTGACAGCCGCAAGGGGACGCATGCAGGAGGGACCTCTTCCACGCTACCGGCAGATGGTTGCGGCGCGCGAGCTTGCCGCCGACACCGCGCAGGAGCTCGCGGCCGAAAAGCTGCAGCTGCTCGCCAATCGTCTCGCGCAATATAGCGAGCCGAGGCTTGGGCGTTTGCTTCCTTTTGCGCGGTGGCGCCGGCCTGCGCCGGAGGGGCTCTATCTCTATGGCGGGGTTGGGCGCGGCAAGACCATGCTGCTCGATCTCTTCTTCGAGACCGTCCATTACGCGCCGAAGCGCCGCGTGCACTTCCAGGAATTCATGGCGGAAGCGCATGAGGCGATCGAGCGTGGCCGCAAGGCCGCGACCGATCCGATCGCGAGTGCCGCGGCAGAGATCGGAACGACGCGGCTCTGCTCTGCTTCGACGAGCTGGAGGTGACCGATATCGCCGATGCCATGATCCTGGGCCGCCTGTTCCAGCAACTATTCGCTGCCAACGTGGTGATGGTCGCCACTTCCAACACCAGCCCACGCGATCTCTATCGCGACGGGCTGAACCGGCAGCTGTTCACGCCCTTCATCAAGCTGATCGAAGAGCGCATGGAGACGTACGAGCTCGAATCGGCCAAGGACTATCGGCTGGAGAAGCTGCAAGGGAGCGACCTTTATCTCACGCCCGCCGACGCACGCGCCGAGGCCGCCATGGACGCAAGCTTCCGCAAGCTCACCGGGCGCGATCAGGGCGAGAAGCAGACGCTCCGCCACAAGGGCCGCAGCATCACGGTGCCGCAAGCGGCGCTTGGCGTGGCGCGCTTCAGTTTCGCCGATCTCTGCCAGGCGCCACTCGGCTCGCTCGACTATCAGCACATCGCGCACGCCTTTCACACGCTGATGATCGATGAGATCCCGGTGCTCGGGCCGGAGCAGCGAAACGAAGCGCGCCGCCTCATCACCTTGATCGATGTGCTCTATGACAATGGCGTGGGGCTGATCGTCTCGGCCGCGGCCGAGCCGCACGCGCTCTATGTCGACGGCACAGGTGCCGAGAGCTTCGCCCGCACCGCCTCGAGGCTCATGGAGATGCGCTCTGAGGCCTATCTCGCCGAGCGGCATAAGCGTGGCGGTCATGCCGGCGAGACCACGCTAAAGAGCGGGGCCCCACGCGCTTGCGCGATGGAGGAAATGCCAGTAACCAAAGGTGGAAGCGGTGCCTGGCCCCGCTCGTCACGGCGTCAAATTGAGGAGAGGGAACCATGGCACGCAGTAAGATCGCACTGATCGGCGCAGGCCAGATCGGCGGCACGCTCGCTCATCTTGCGGGCCTCAGGGACCTCGGCGAAGTGGTGCTGTTCGACGTGGTCGACGGCGTGCCACAGGGCAAGGCGCTCGACCTGTCGCAAGCCGCACCGGTGGAGAAATACAGCCCGAAGATCAAGGGCGCCAACGAATATGCCGAGATCAAGGACGCCGATGTGGTGATCGTCACCGCCGGCGTGCCGCGGAAACCAGGCATGAGCCGCGACGATCTGCTCGAAATCAACCTCAAGGTCATGGAGCAGGTTGGCGCGGGGCTTCCGCAAATATGCGCCGGAAGCCTTCGTCATCTGCGTCACCAACCCGCTCGACGCCATGGTCTGGGCGCTGCAGAAGACGAGCGGGCTGCCGCGCAACAAGGTAGTCGGCATGGCCGGCATCCTCGATGCGGCGAGGTTCCGCTTCTTCCTTGCCGAAGAGTTCGACGTGAGCCCGGAGGACGTGACCGCGATGGTGCTTGGCGGCCATGGCGACACCATGGTGCCGCTCATCCGCTATTCCACCGTGGCCGGCATTCCGCTCACCGATCTCGTGCGCATGCGCTGGATCACGCAGAAGCGGCTCGATGAGATCGTGCAGCGCACGCGCGATGGCGGCGCCGAGATCGTTGGCCTGCTGAAATCGGGCTCGGCCTATTACGCGCCGGCCGCCGCCGCACTCGAAATGGCCGAGTCCTATCTCAAGAACAAGAAGCGCGTGCTGCCTTGCGCCGCCTATCTCAACGGCGAGTACCACGTGAAAGGTCTCTATGCCGGCGTGCCGGTGGTGATCAGTGCCAAGGGCGTCGAGCGCGTCATCGAGCTCGATCTCAACGCGGCCGAGCGCGACGCCTTCATGAAGTCTGTCGAATCGGTGAAGTCGCTGGTCGAGCTCTGCCAGAGGATCGCGCCGAGCCTCGCTGCTCCCGTAGCCTGACCCGCAAGCTCGCCTGGGGGGACCATGAATATCCACGAATATCAAGCCAAAGCGCTGCTCCACGACTACGGCGCTCCGGTCGCCGACGGCTATGTGGCTACCACCCCGGAAGAGGCGATGTCGGCCGCGGGCAAGCTCAAGCCTGGCGCTTGGGTGGTGAAGGCGCAGATCCATGCCGGCGGCAGGGGCAAAGGCGGCGGCATCAAGCTGGTGAAGACGCTCGAGGAGCTGCGCGGGCAGGCAGAGCGCCTGCTGGGCAAGCCCCTGGTCACGCCGCAGACCGGGCCGAAGGGACGCCCCGTGGCGCAAGTCTATGTGGTCGAGGACATTGCCATCGGGCGCGAGCTTTATCTCTCGCTGCTGGTCGACCGCGATTCTGGACGCGTTGCCTTCATCGCCTCGACCGAGGGCGGCGTGAACATCGAGGAGGTCGCGGTCAACACGCCGGAAAAGATCACCACGCTCACCGTCGATCCGGCGTCAGGCCTGTGGCCGTTCCATAGCCGCATCATCGCCTCGGCGCTCAAGCTCGAAGGCGACCAGGCCAAGCAATGCGCGAGGCTCGTAAGCTCGCTCTATCGGCTGTTCCTCGACAAGGACGCGAGCCTGATCGAGATCAACCCTCTGGTCGTGACCAAGGACGGCAAGCTCATCTGCCTCGATGCCAAGATCGGCTTCGACGACAATGCGGTGTTCCGCCATCCCGACATCGAAGCCTTGCGCGATTTCGATCAGGAAGAGCCTGCCGAGGTCGAGGCTCAGCGGCTGGGGCTCTCTTATGTGAAGCTCGACGGCACTATCGGCTGCATGGTCAATGGCGCAGGCCTTGCCATGGCGACCATGGACATCATCAAGCTCAGAGGCGGTGAGCCTGCGAACTTCCTCGATGTCGGCGGCGGCGCATCAAAGGAGAAGATCGCCGAAGCCTTCAAGATCATTCTCTCCGATCCGCACGTGAAGGGCGTGCTGGTGAACATCTTCGGCGGCATCATGCGCTGCGACGTCATCGCCGAGGGGATCATCGAGGCGGTGCGCGAGGTAAAGATCGGCGTGCCGCTCGTGGTGCGGCTCGAGGGCACCAATGTGGCGCGCGGCAAGACCTTGCTTGAGGAGTCGGGGCTTTCCGTCATTCCAGCCGACGATCTCGACGACGCAGCGCGAAAAATCGTTGCTGCGGTGAAGGCTGCGGCGTGAGGCGCTCCGCCAGGACGGCCCTTCTCGCATTGCACAAGGACGAGATATGCTAGGGGCTTCCGGTGGGGGCGTAGAGACGATGGCGGCTGCCGTTGAAGGTGTGATCAGAGCCTGCCCGCAATGCGGCGGCGAGGCGTTTCACGCGCTGCCCGGCTATTCCTCGCCGCCTTGGCATATCGTGGAATGCGCCTCTTGCACCTTCGTCTACTTGCGCAATCCGCCCGAGTACAAGCACCTCGTCAGTGATTTTGCTTGGGAGAAGACAAGCGTGGCGGAAGTCGAACGGCGGAAAGCACGCAGCCCCATCCGCATGTGGCTCGACAGCATGACGCGCTGGCGGGCCGGCATCTATTCGCCGGGGATCGCGGGCACGCTCAAGCGCCTGTTCACGCCGGGACGCGTGCTCGATGTCGGCTGCGGCTCTGGCAAGAAAGTGCCTGAGCCCTTCATCCCCTTCGGGGTCGAAATTTCCGAAGCCTTGTCGCGCGAGGCCGACGACCACATGCGCGCCCGCGGCGGCCGCGCCATCCACGCCCCCGCGGTGGACGGCGTGAAGGAATTTCCCGCCCGCTATTTCAGCGGCATTTTGTTGAGGTCGTTCCTCGAGCACGAAAAACAACCGAAGGAGCTCTTGGAGCAATGCTCGCGCGTGCTTGCCCCAGGCGGCGCCATCTATGTGCGCGTGCCGAACTATGGAAGCCTGAACCGGCGCATGCTCGGCGCCAAATGGTGTGGCTTCCGCTATCCGGACCACGTGAACTACTTCACCACGAAATCGCTCGGCGCCATGGCCGGCGATTGCGGCCTGAAGCTGAAACTGCTCAACCCCATCCGCCTGCCCCTCGACGACAACATCAACGCCGTCCTGCTCGGCTCGGATGAGCAAAAAGTCCGGAAGGCGGCTTGATGGGCTCCACAGTTACACATAAACTGTGTGAATGAAGAACATCACCCTCGCCATCGATGAGAAGGTCCTGCGGGAGATCCGGCGCTACGCCGCCGAGCACGACACGACGGTGAACGCGCTGGTGCGCGACTATCTCACCGGCCTCGTAAGCCAAGAGGAACGCGCTGCGGAAGCGCGGAGGCGGCTTGTCAAGATGAGCGAGGAGTTTGAAGGGCGATTGGGACCCAACTGGAAGTGGAACCGGGAAGAGATCTATGGGGGGCGCGGATGAAAAACATCACACTTGCCATGGACGAGAAGGTATTGAGGGCGGTCCGCCGCTACGCTGCCGAGCACGACACCACGGTGAACGCGCTGGTGCGCGACTATCTCACCGGTCTCGTCGACTTCGAGGATCGAGCTGCCAAGGCCCGAGCGGAGCTAGTGGAAATGGCCAAGAAATCCAAGGCCCGTCTTGGTCCCAATTGGAAATGGAACCGGGAAGACATCTATGCAGATCGAATGCTTCCTCGACACCAACGTACTCCTCTACGCCGCGGCGGGAAGGGCTGACTATCCATCGAAATTTCAGCGTGCAACCGCACTTATTATCAAAGGGAATTTCGGGATTTCCACGCAAGTCCTCCAGGAGTTTTACGCGAATGTCACGAGCAAGCCCGTTATAGGACCGATGGCAGTCGCTGAAGCATTGGGGTGGGTGGAAAGATTGGAAAAGCAGCCCTGCGTCTTGGTTGATCCGTCGCTCATCAAAATTGCCATCGCCTTGTCACAGCGCTACCGCATCAACTACTGGGATGGTGCGATCCTTGCAGCGGCTGAGCGGTTGGGGGCCGAAATCGTCTATACCGAGGACCTCAGTCATGGACAGGCCTATGGGCCGGTCCGGGTGGTGAATCCATTTCTCTAAGAGTTTCTTCGAGCAAATCTCATGTCAGTTCTTGTCGACCACAATACGCGCGTGATCTGCCAAGGCTTCACCGGCGCGCAAGGCACCTTCCATTCCGAGCAGGCCATCGCCTACGGCACCAAGATGGTTGGCGGCGTGACACCGGGTAAAGGCGGCACCATGCATATCGGCCTCCCCGTTTTCGACACCGTGCGCGAGGCGATGCGCGAGACCGGGGCCGACGCGAGCGCCGTCTATGTGCCGCCGGCCTTTGCCGCCGATGCGATCCTGGAAGCTATCGAGGCCGAGATACCGCTCGTGGTGTGCATCACCGAGGGCGTGCCGGTGCTCGACATGGTGAAGGTGAAGCGCGCGCTGTGCGGCTCGGTGACGCGGGTGATCGGGCCGAACTGCCCGGGGATCATCACCCCTGACCAGTGCAAGATCGGCATCATGCCGGGGCATATCCACCGCCCGGGCAGCGTGGGCATTGTGTCGCGGTCGGGCACGCTGACCTATGAAGCTGTGGCGCAGACCACCGCCGCCGGCCTCGGCCAGTCGACCTGCATCGGCATCGGCGGCGATCCGGTGCACGGCACGAACTTCATCGATTGCCTCGATTTGTTCCTCAAGGATGAGGGCACGGAGGCGATCATCATGATCGGCGAGATCGGCGGCAGCGCCGAGGAAGAAGCCGCAGCCTTCCTGGCCGAGGCCAAAATCAAAAAGCCGGTGGTGGGCTTCATCGCTGGAGTCAGCGCCCCGCCTGGCCGCCGCATGGGTCATGCCGGCGCGGTGATCTCAGGCGGCAAGGGCGACGCAAAGCACAAAATTGAGGCAATGCGTGCTGCGGGAATTGTCATGGCCAACTCCCCGGGTGCCCTTGGAACTACGCTCGCCCGCGTATTACATGGGGGTTAGGCCGGACGGCCCAAGACTTGCCCTTTTTGCGGGGCAGGCCGGTAGCGGCTAAACACCGGCAAGGTTGATCCCATGACCAGGCACGAACTCAACGACGTGTTTGCCAGCACGTCGTTTCTGCAAGGTGCGAACGCCACCTATCTCGAGCAGCTCTACGCGAGCTACCAGCAGGCGCCCAATTCGGTCGGGCCCGAATGGCAGGCGTTTTTCGCAAGCCTAAGAGACGACAAGGACGACGTGCTGTTAGAGGCGCGTGGGCCGTCCTGGAAGCCTTCGAACGGGCTCGATGCCACCGTGCTCGCGCCGGCAGCCTTCACCGAAGAGCAGGCGCTCGCCGCGGCGCAGGACACGTTGCGTGCCCGCATGCTGATCCGGAACTTCCGCACCCGCGGTCATCTCCTCGCCAAGCTCGACCCGCTCGAGATCTCCACCCGCAAGGAGCATCCCGAGCTCAGGCCGCGGACCTACGGCTTCACCAAGGCAGACTATGACCGTCAGATCTATCTCGGCGGGGCGCTCGGGCTTGAGTTCGGCACGCTCCGCCAGGTCCTCGACATCCTGAAGCGCAGTTATTGTGAGCATATCGGCACCGAGTACATGCATATCTCCGATCCCGAGCAACGGGCTTGGATCCAGGAGCGCATCGAGCTTGCCGAGAATGCCGTTCGCTTCACCCCTGAAGGCAAGAAGGCGATCCTCAAGAAGCTGATCGAGGCTGAGATCTTCGAGCGCTTCCTCGACGTGAAATATACCGGCACGAAAAGGTTCGGCCTCGACGGCGGCGAGTCGGTGGTGCCGGCGCTCGAGCAGGTGATCAAGCGCGGCGGCCAGCTCGGGCTGAAGGAAGTCGTCATCGGCATGCCGCATCGCGGGCGGCTCAACGTGCTCGCCAATGTGATGGCGAAGCCCTACCGGGCGATCTTCAACGAGTTCAAGGGCGGCTCGGCTCATCCCGACGAGGTCGAAGGCTCGGGCGACGTGAAATATCACCTCGGCGCATCCTCGGACCGCGAGTTCGACACCAACCGCGTGCATTTGTCGCTGACCGCCAATCCTTCGCATCTCGAGATCGTCGATCCCGTCGTGCTCGGCAAGGTGCGGGCGAAGCAGGATCAGCTCCATGACAGGGAGCGGCGAGACGTGCTGCCGCTCTTGCTGCATGGCGATGCCGCCTTCGCCGGACAGGGCGTGGTGGCGGAATGTTTCGGGCTGTCGGGCTTGCGCGGCCACCGCACCGGCGGCTCGCTCCACTTCATCGTCAACAATCAGATCGGCTTTACCACGGCGCCGCGCTTTGCCCGCTCTTCGCCCTATCCGTCGGATGTGGCCAAGATGATCGACGCGCCGATCTTTCACGTGAACGGCGACGATCCCGAGGCCGTGGTCTACGTGACCAAGATCGCCGTCGAGTTCCGCCAGCGTTTCGGCAAGCCGGTGGTCATCGACATGTTCTGCTACCGCCGCCACGGCCATAACGAGGCCGACGAGCCGGCCTTCACCCAGCCCTTGATGTATGCCCGCATCGGCGAGCATCCGCGCGTCACCGAGATCTACGGCAAGAAGCTGATCGAGGAGGGTCTCCTCACCGCGGAGCAAGTCGAGCGCATGCATGCCGACTTCCGCGCCCAGCTCGAGGAGGAGTTTGCCGCAAGCAATTCCTACCGGCCGAACCGGGCCGACTGGCTCGACGGCAAATGGTCCGGCATCGGCCATGCCGAAGAAGGCGCGCGGCGCGGCGTGACCGGCGTCGACGTGGAACGGTTGAAAGAAATCGGCCGCAAGCTCACCACCATTCCGAAAGGCTTCACGCCGCACAAGACGATTGCGCGCATCATGGCCAACCGCCGCAAGATGATCGAGGAGGGCAGCGGCATCGATTGGGCCACTGCCGAATCGCTCGCCTTCGGCACGCTTCTGACCGAGGGCTTCCGCGTGCGCCTGTCGGGGCAGGACAGCGAGCGCGGCACCTTCTCGCAGCGCCACTCGGTGTTGATGGATCAGGAGAACGAGAAGAAGTACACGCCGCTCAAGCACATCACCAAGACGCAAGGCATCTTCGAGGTGATCAATTCGATGCTGTCGGAGGAGGCGGTGCTCGGCTTCGAATATGGCTATAGCCTCGCCGAGCCGAACGCGTTGGTGCTGTGGGAGGCGCAGTTCGGCGACTTCGCCAACGGCGCTCAGGTGATCATCGACCAGTTCATCTCGTCGGGCGAGCGCAAATGGCTGCGCATGTCGGGCCTCGTCATGCTGCTGCCGCACGGCTATGAAGGCCAGGGCCCAGAGCATTCCTCGGCAAGGCTCGAGCGCTATCTCCAGCTCTGCGCCGAGGACAATTGGCAGATCGCCAATTGCACCACGCCGGCCAACTATTTCCATATCCTGCGGCGCCAGCTGCACCGCCAGTTCCGCAAGCCGCTCGTGCTGATGACGCCGAAGTCGCTGCTCCGTCACAAGCGCGTGGTATCGACCCTGTCGCAATTCGGTCCGGGCACGAGCTTTCACCGGGTGCTGTGGGACGATGCCCAGTTGCTCGAAGGCCAGGCGGTCAAGCTCAAGCCTGACGCCGAGATCAAGCGCGTGGTGCTCTGCTCCGGCAAGGTCTATTACGACCTCTACGACGAGCGCGAGAAGCGTGGGCTCGACGACGTTTATCTTTTGCGCATGGAGCAGCTCTATCCGTTTCCGGCGCGGGCGCTGATCCAGGAACTCAGCAGATTTTCTGAAGCCGAGATGGTGTGGTGCCAGGAAGAGCCGAAAAACATGGGAGCGTGGAGCTTCATCGAGCCCAATCTTGAGTGGGTGCTCGACCATATCCAGGCGAAGCATCGGCGGCCGCGCTATGCCGGGCGTCCGGCGTCGGCGTCCACGGCCGCCGGGCTTGCCCGCAAGCATCAGTTGGAATTGAAGACGCTGCTCGAAGAGGCGTTGGGCTAGGTCGCGGGCGGCAGGAGGGGACGACAGGTCATGGCCACAGATATCCGCGTACCGACGCTGGGCGAATCCGTGACCGAGGCGACGGTTGGCCAGTGGTTCAAGCAGGCCGGCGACGCGGTCACCGCCGATGAGCCTCTGGTCGAGCTTGAGACCGACAAGGTGACGGTCGAAGTGCCGGCGCCAGCCTCGGGCGTGCTTTCGGAGATCATCGTCAAGGCCGGCGATACCGTTGCCGTCGGATCGGTGCTCGGCGCCATTGCCGAGGGCGACGGCAAGGCGAAGCCCGCGCCGGTCAAAGCGGCAGCGGCCCAGCCGCGCCCAGCCTGCGCCGGCGCCGGTGAAGCCGCCAGAGACGGCAAAGGTGCAGCCCGCCAAGCTCGAACGCGAGCCTTCGCCGCGGGAAGAGGTGAGCGGCAACGGCAATGACAACGGCGAAAGCAAAATTGGGATGCCGCCGTCGCCGTCAGCGCGCAAATACCTCGCCGAGACCGGGCTTTCGCCGGCAAGCGTGGTGGGCTCCGGCCGCCGCGGGCAAGTTCTGAAGCAGGACGTTCTGGCGCAGGCCGCGAGCGCCGCGCCGTCTGGTCCGGTCGCCACCGCGGCAGCTTCCCTTCTCGCCCGCGAGCCGAAGCCAAAGGCTCCGCCGGCGCCACGTCCGCCGATCGCCCCGCAGGACGAGACCCGCGAAGAGCGCGTGCGCATGACGCGGCTCCGCCAGACCATCGCCAAACGGCTGAAAGAGGCGCAAGACACCGCAGCCATGCTCACCACGTTTAACGACGTGGATATGAGCGCGGTGATGCAGCTCAGGCGCGAATACCGCGAGGCCTTCGAGAGGAAGCACGGGGTGAAGCTCGGGCTGATGGGATTGTTCGTGAAGGCCTGCGTGCAGGCGCTGAAGGACATCCCCGCGGTCAATGCCGAGATCGACGGCACCGACATCATCTATAAGAACTACTATCATATCGGCGTCGCCGTCGGCACCGAGCGCGGGCTCGTGGTGCCGGTGCTGCGCGAGGCAGACCGCATGAGCCTCGCCGAGATCGAGGCGGCGATCGCCGATTTCGGCACGCGGGCGCGGGAAGGCAGGCTCGGCCTGGAGGAGATGCAAGGCGGCACCTTCACCATCTCCAACGGCGGCATCTACGGCTCGCTGCTCTCCACCCCGATCCTGAATGCGCCGCAATCGGGCATTCTCGGCATGCATCGCATCGAGGAGCGCGCCGTGGTGCGCGACGGGCAGATCGTGGCGCGGCCGATGATGTATCTCGCGCTGTCCTACGACCATCGTTTGGTCGACGGTAAAGAGGCGGTCACCTTCCTGGTGCAGGTCAAGGACGCGATCGAGGACCCGAAGCGGCTCGTTCTCGATCTTTAGCGACGGCGCTGGAACGCTGGCCCGGTCACTGGTAATTGTTTGCGGAGGCATTCTGGGAGCCAGTGATGCGTCCGCTTAAGCTGTTGCTTCGCTTGTGTGTTTTGCTCGGCGTCGCCTTCCTTGCCCGCGCCGAAGGCCCTCCGCCAGAGCCGCGCACAGCCTTGATCATCGGCAATTCCGCCTATTCCTTCGCGCCGCTCAAGAACCCGATCAACGATGCCGAGGCCATGGCATCGGCGCTCGAAGGCGCCGGCTTCAAGGTCATCAAGGAGACCGATGCCGATCAGGCCAAGATGGTTGAGGCCGTCCGCACCTTCGGCGCCGAGCTCAAGAAACGCGGCGGCGTCGGCCTGTTCTATTTCTCCGGCCACGGCACGCAGATCGACGGCGAAAACTACCTCCTGCCGGTCGGCGCCGAATTCAGAAGCCTGGAGGACGTCAAGCGAGGCTCGGTGACGGCGCTCGCCGTGGTTGACGCCATGGCGACGGGCCGCAGCGATCTCAACATCGTCATCCTCGATGCCTGCCGGAACAACCCGATCGACCCGGACGGGGCGAAGGGGCTTTCCCGCATCGATTCCAATGCGCGCCTGTTCATCTCCTATGCCACCTCGCCTGGACTGACCGCACTCGACGGCGAGGGCAACAACAGCCCCTACGCCAAATATCTCTACCAATCGATCGACGCGCCAAATCTCGACATCGAGGACACCTTCAAGCGGACCTTGAAGGGTGTCTACGTTGAGACCCACGGCGAGCAGACGCCGTGGATCTCATCGACCTTCTTCGGCGATTTCGTGTTCCGCCCGACGGCCGGGGCGCCGGCACCTTCGCCAGCTCCACCCCCGTCGACGGCAGCGCCGGACGCGGAAACGGCATTGTTGCGGCCGGTCCCAGTTCCCAATGCGGCACCGGGGCCGGTGCCAACGCCATCGCCCAAGACCATCGACCTTGCCGGGGTCTATCGCGTGCAAGGCACCAACCCCAACGGCAGCAAATATCGCGGCATGGTGGCGCTCGCCCAAGACAACGACCAGTTCAACTTCACCTGGTGGATCGGCAAGGACGTGTTTCGCGGCACCGGACATTTCGCCGGCAAGATGCTGGTGGTGAATTGGGGCGACAAGACCCCGGTCATCTACACCTTCGGCGAGGAGGGCGCGCTCGACGGCGAATGGGCCGATGGTTCGGCTACGGAAACGCTCGACCTTGTGGCCAATGCGGCCCCAAATGACATCGCACTGTCGGACGGCTCCTATAGGGTCGACGGCAAGAACGCCGATGGGAGCGGCTACCAAGGCAATGTCGAGATCACCAGGGAAGGCAAGACCTATCATTTGACGTGGCAGGTCGGCAGCTCGAGCTATGAGGGCGACGGCAAGCTTGCCGGCAATTTGCTCACCGTGGAGTGGGGAGCCTCGACGCCGGTGGTCTATGCGCTTGGCGAGGATGGCAGCCTCACGGGCCTGTGGGACGCCGGCAAAGGCGAGGAAACTCTGACGCCCGAAGAATGAGTGCAGGGGATGTCATGACCTACGATTTGATCGTCATCGGCACGGGGCCGGGAGGCTATGTCGCAGCCATCCGCGCGGCGCAGCTCGGGCTCAAGGTCGCCGTGGTGGAGAAGCGCGCCACCCATGGCGGCACCTGCCTCAATGTCGGCTGCATCCCGTCAAAGGCGCTGCTGCATGCCTCGGAACGCTATGCCGAAGCCGTCGACGGCGCAGGGCACGGCTTTGCCGGCATGGGCATCAAGGTGAAGCCGGAGCTCGATCTTGCCGCCATGCTCGCCTTCAAGGACGAGGGGGTGAAAGGCAATGTCGATGGCGTTGCCTTCCTCCTGAAGAAGAACAAGATCGAGCCATTTCATGGCACCGCCAGGATCGTCGCGCCGGGCAAGGTCGAGGTCACTGGGAGCAATGGCGGGGTGCAGACGCTTGAGGCCAATTCCATCGTCATCGCTACAGGCTCGGAGGTCGCCGCCGTCCCCGGCATTAACGTCGATGAGAAAACCATCATCTCATCGACCGGCGCGCTGTCGCTGCCTCAGGTGCCGAAGCGGCTGGTGGTAATCGGCGCTGGCTATATCGGGCTCGAGCTTGGCTCGGTGTGGCGCCGCCTTGGCGCGGAGGTTACCGTGGTCGAGATGCTTCCCCGCATCGCGCCAGGCCTCGACGGCGAGGTGGCCAAGCAATTCCAGCGCATCCTTGCCAAGCAAGGCATCGCCTTCAAGCTCGACACCAAGGTGCTTGGGCGTGGAGACCGACGGCAAGACCTGCAAGGTGAGGATCGAGCCGGTCAAAGGCGGGACGCAAGAGACCTTGGACTGCGACGTGGTGCTGGTGTGCGTCGGGCGCGTGCCCAACACGCAAGGGCTGGGCTTGGCCGAGCTTGGGGTCAAAACCGACAATCGCGGGCGCATTCAGGTCGATCAGCATTTTGCCACGAGCGTGCCAGGCATCTACGCCATCGGCGATGTCATCGCCGGCCCCATGCTCGCCCATAAGGCCGAGGACGAGGGCGTCGCTGTCGCCGAAATCCTGGCAGGTCAGGCAGGTCACGTGAACTATGACGTGATCCCGAGCGTGATCTATACGGCGCCGGAGGTCGCGTCCGTCGGCAAAACCGAGGAGGAGCTGAAGGAGGCCGGCATCGCCTACAAGGTCGGCAAGTTCCCGTTCACCGCCAACGGCCGCGCCAAGGTCAACCGCACCACCGAAGGCTTCGTCAAGGTGCTGGCCGACGAGGCGACCGACCGCGTGCTCGGCGTGCATATCCTCGGCGCCGACGCCGGCACCATGATCGCAGAGGCCGCGGTGCTGATGGAATTCGGCGGCTCGGCAGAGGACCTCGCCCGCATCTGCCATGCGCACCCGACGCTGAACGAGGCGGTGAAGGAAGCGGCGCTCGCCGCCGAAGGCCGCGCCATCCACATGTAATTGGCTCGCGGCCGCTGGCTCAGTCTTCCTTGACGCCGTAGCCCTGAATGCCCTGCTCGTTGCCGTAGTATTTATAGGGCAGGAACTTGCCGGTCATGGTGATCTTGACCCGGTCGCCCTTCTCATGCGGCAGCCGCTCGATCTCGGTGTCGAAATCGATCGCCGACATGATGCCGTCGCCGAACTCCTCTTCGATCAGCGCCTTCCACGCCGGTCCATTGACCATCACAAGCTCATAGAAGCGATAGAGCAGTGGGTCGGTTGGCGGCATCGGTGTTCCCCGAGCCGGAATTTCGTTCAGCATGCGCTCTTCCTCTTCGCTCAAGCCGAAGAGCCGAGCCGCCTTCTTGGCCAGCGGCTTGACGAGTTTCATCTGGCCGAGCAGGGCGCCGACGATCAGGATCGGCGACACGCCGCCGATCTCCTCGGTGATATGCCGCCAGCTCCAGCCCTGCTTGCGTTTGATGTCGAGAATCTTCTCGGTCAGTTGTTCCCGGCGCATGGACGTGACCTCGATAGCTGAGAAGGAAACGGCGAGCAACCTGAGTTGCTCGCCGAATTTCTATGCCTGCGGGCCAGGGGCAGTGAGGTTCCTGGCCAACATCCGTCCACTAAGCCGCCTCGGCGCCCTTGGTGGCGTCGCCGGCGGTGTAGGACTTGGCGCCGGTACCGGCGAGCTTGCCCTTGTCCACGATCAGATATTCGGTGCGGATCGGCTTGCCGGCGAAATAGTTCTCCAGAATCTCGCGGGTGCCGGCGGCGTAGCGCGTTTGCGCCGACAGCGAGGTGCCGGACACATGCGGCGTCATGCCGTGATGCGGCATGGTGCGCCACGGATGGTCCTTCGGCGCCGGCTGCGGGAACCACACGTCGCCGGCATAGCCTGCAAGCTGCCCGCTCTCCAACGCGCGGACCACGGCGTCGCGATTAACGATCTTGCCGCGGGCGGTGTTCACGAGATAGGCGCCGCGCTTCATCTTGGCGATCAGCTTGTCGTTGAACAAATCCTCGGTTTCCGGATGCAGCGGCGCGTTGATGGTCACCACGTCGCAGACCTTGACCAGAGACTCGACGTCCGGGTGGAAGGTCAGGTCGAGCTCCTTCTCCACCTCCTTGGGCAGGCGGTGCTTGTCGGTGTAGTGAAGCTTGACGCCGAAGGGCTTCAGGCGACGCAACACGGCGAGGCCGATGCGGCCGGCGGCGACGGTGCCGACATTCATGCCTTCGAGATCGTAGGACCTCTCCACGCTGTCGGCGATATTCCAGCCGCCCCTGACCACCCAGCCATAAGACGGGATATAGTTGCGCACCAGCGCCAGGATCATCATCACGATGTGCTCGGCGACGCTGATCGAGTTGGAGTAGGTGATCTCGGCGACGGTGACGCCTTTGTCGATGGCGGCTTGCAGATCGGTGTGGTCGGAGCCGATGCCGGCGGTGATGACCAGCTTCAGCTTCTTCGCCTTGTCGAAGCGCTCCTTGGTCATATAGGCCGGCCAGAATGGCTGGGAGATGACGACCTCGGCGTCGGGCAGCTCTTTCTCGAAGACCGAGTTCGGGCCTTCCTTGTCGGAGGTCACCACCAGAGTATGGCCGGCCTTCTCCAGGAATTTGCGAAGCCCGAGCTCGCCCGACACGCTGCCCAAGAGTTCGCCGGGCTTGAAATCGATCTTGCTCGGCGTCGGGGTGGTCATGCCGCCGGGATAGTGGTCGATCTTGGGGATGTCGTCGCGGGCATATTTGGGGGGATAGCCGTCGACCGGATCGGGGTAGAGAACAGCAAGTACTTTGGCCATGTCATGAAACTCCTTGGCTTGACGCACGCGCAAACACCGCCCGCCGCAACAGAGCTCGCGGCGAAGCGATCCAGCGCGTGCCGTTAACTGATCGGGATCAGGCCTGGCGCTTCATCCGCCGGCCATAACCCGCGCGTTTCCTCGCCGGCGGTGCTTGTTGGTTGACCTTCTCGCTTCGTCCGGCAGCCTTAGTCTCCGCCTTGCAAGCGAAGCGAATCAAGAGGGTTCATCCAAACAACCGATAGGCGCCGTCTATCGAGGCACGCGCTGGACAAACGCAGCCGAGGCTGAAATTGTGCCGGCGCTTGGAAGGAGAATTGTCGCATGGGTTTGCCGAAAAGCCTGATCGAAGGCCATCGCCGCTTCTTGCGGGACAAGCACACGCCGGAGCGCGGCCGCTATGCGCAGCTTGCCGAGCTCGGCCAGACGCCGACCGCCATGGTGATCGCCTGCTGCGACGCGAGAGCCGATGTGTCGACCATTTTCGATGCCGAGCCTGGCGAGCTTTTCATCCTGCGCAACGTGGCCAACCTCGTGCCGCCTTACGAGCCGGAGGGCAAATATCACGGCACCAGCGCCGGCATCGAGTTCGCCGTGCAGGGCTTGAAGGTGCCGCACCTCCTCGTGCTCGGACATTCGCGTTGCGGCGGCGTTGCGGCCTACCGGCAAAGGGTGCGGGGACAAGGTCGCCCGGCGCGGCTTCATCGTGAGCTGGCTCACGCTGCTCGACAATCTCAAGAGTCGGCGGAGAACGAAGTCTTCGAGTTCGGCGAGGAGACAGCCTTCGAGCTTGCCGCCATCCGCTCTTCGCTGGCAAATTTGCGCACCTTCCCCTTCGTCAAGGATCAGGAGCGGAAGGGACTGCTTGCGCTGCATGGGCTGCATTTCGACATCGCCAGCGGTGCCCTGCTCGCGCTCGACGACGGCCGCGGCAGCTTCACCGATTGCACGCGGCTGAACGCTGCCCTGCTCTAGCCGAGGCGACGCCCAGAGGAAGATGACGGTGGCGAGTGCCCCGAGCGCGGTGCGCACCGCATGCAGGCGCCCCCATCGCTCGATGAGGGCGCGGCTGTCCGGCCGGCCTGGTCCACAGGCATCGCCATCAGCAGATTGTTGGTCGGCATGATGGCGATCAGGGTGTAGGGCCAATTGGCGATGAGCAGCGCAGCGCCCAACAGCCAGCGCCAATCGCCTGTCTGCCACCAGGCAACGAGCCCGAGAAGAAAGCCAAGGATCGCGAGCGGAGCCTGCATGGCGAAGCCGCGCTTGTAAGCTGGCTTCCATTGGGTGAGCAGCGCCGCATCGTCGAGCAGGAGACGCGCCGGCTGCTCGGCGACATTGATGTAGATCGCCGCGCCGAAAAACACCGCGGCGACGATAAGGGCAAGTTGCCCGACGATCATGACGTTCCTCGCGCTGGGTGACGCTGCCTGTAATCAGCAGAGGCTCGTGACGCCTCGACGACAGTGCTTAGGCCGCGGACTTGAGCAGGTTGCGGTTGATGATCAGCTCCGCGATCTGCACCGTGTTGAGCGCAGCACCTTTGCGCAGATTATCCGACACCACCCAGAAGGAGAGGCCGTTGTCCAGCGTCTGGTCCTCGCGGATGCGGCTGACGTAAGTCGCGTAATCGCCGACGCATTCGACCGGCGTCACGTAGCCGCCAGGCTCGCGCTTGTCGACCACGAGCACGCCAGGCGCTTCGCGCAAAGTCGCTCGCGCCTCCTCGGCGGTGATGGGGCGCTCGAACTCGACATTGACGGCTTCCGAATGGCCGACGAACACCGGCACGCGCACGCAGGTCGCGGTGAGCTTGATCTTGGGATCGAGGATCTTCTTGGTCTCGGCCATCATCTTCCATTCCTCCTTGGTCGAGCCGTCCTCCATGAAGACGTCGATATGAGGAATGACGTTGAAGGCGATCTGCTTGGTGAAGACCTTGGGCTCGGTCGGATCGGTGACGAAGATGCCCTTGGTCTGGTCCCATAGCTCGTCCATGGCTTCTTTGCCCGCGCCGGATACCGACTGGTAGGTGGCGACCACCACGCGCTTGATCTTGGCGCGATCGTGCAGAGGCTTCAGCACCACGACGAGCTGCGCGGTCGAGCAATTCGGATTGGCGATGATGTTCTTCTTGGTGAAGCCGGCCACGGCGTCGGCATTCACTTCAGGCACGATGAGCGGAACGTCGGGGTCGTAGCGCCAGCAGGAGGAATTGTCGATGACGACGCAGCCTTGCGCCCCGATCCGCGGGCTCCATTCCTTGGACACGGCGGAGCCGGCCGACATCAGGGCGAAGTCGACGCCGCGGAAATCGAAATTCTCAAGGTCGCGGCATTTCAGGCGCTGATCGCCGATAGGAAACCTCGACGCCCATCGACCGGCGCGAGGCGATGGCGAACACCTCGTCGGCAGGAAACTCCCGCTCGGCAAGGATATTGAGCATCTCCCGGCCGACATTGCCGGTGGCTCCGATGACGGCGACTTTGTAACCCATAATCTGCTCCCAAAAAGTTGCGCGGACGCTCGCGCGGCTTTGCGGCCGATGTATGGGAAGGCCGGTGGAAAGTAAAGGCACCCCCTCACCCAGCCCTCTCCCCGAAGGGGAGAGGGGGAACACAGTGCCCGCTCCGGTGTGTCTCAGCGCCTATTGTCGAGCGCGAGCGCACCTGGGCCGGCGCCGGCCAGCACCAGGAAACCGCCGGCGATGGTGATGTTCTTCATGAAGTTGATCATCTGCATCTGGTCGTCGGGATGCCAATGGAACAGCAGCGCGGCGAGCACGCAGAACCCGGCAAGAGCGATCGCCCACCAGCGGGTGAACAGGCCGAGCAGCACGCAAAGGCCGCCTCCAGCCTCGGTCAGGATGACGAGCGGCAACAGCATGCCAGGTATGCCATGGGCTTCCATATAACCTTGCGCGCCGGCATAGCCGAACATCTTGCTGACGCCGGCCTGAATGAACATGACGGCCATGATCACGCGGCCGATGGTGATGAAATAGGGTGCGCTGTAATACATCGCTCGATTTCCTCGGTTAGTTCCCTGTGTTTCTCGGCGAATCGTCCTTGAGCTTGGCGCATTTCTTGGTGGTGAACTCGTTCACCATGCGTGTCACCTCCGGGCCCAGGATGTTGGCCGAATTATCGAGCCCGGTGCCGGCGTAGATCAAGGCATAGGCGAGCATGGGCGCTTTCGCCTCGCCCCAATTGAGCCTTGCCGAGACCGCCTTGCCGTTCTCGAAGGCGACCTTGGGCGCAATCGAGATGTCGACGGCATAGGGCTCGCCTTCCGACTTCTGGGCTAGCGTGCAGCGCACTTTCTGCTCTGGCAGAACCACCTCGTAATTCGCTTGCGTCATCGCCTTCACCAGCGCCTCGCGCTTGACCTCGAGCTTCGATTGGCAGACCGCCTTGCCCCAGGTCCAGTCGAACCTGCCGCCGAGCATCTTGGTGATGTCCTGCTCGCGCCACGTCTTGACGATGTCGCAAGAGACATCGTCGCCTTGCGGGTCCTTGGTGGCGAGGATGTCGCAAATCTTGACCTTGCAGGCCTTGCGCGCCTGCTTCTCGGCTCGCTCCTCGGGCGTCAGGTCATTCTTGCCAATATCGCGCGTCGGCGCCGCTGCATCCGAGGGGGTCGTTGAAGGGCTCGTGTCCTCGGCGAAGGCCCGAGCGCTCACTGCGAGCGCGATGCCGGCGGCAACAAAAGCGGTTCGCAGAAGCGCCATCGGTCCCTCTTTCGTGCCCGTTCGCTCAAAGGCTGGCGGAGTATGGTCGGGGGCGATGGGAGTGTCCAGCGGGGCTAAACAATTGGGCTCATGCCATGCGGTCGAGCGCCGAAACAATGGCCTTGCCCATCTCGGCGGTGCCGATGGTGCGGCAATTTTCCTGCGCGATATCGGCGGTGCGGTAGCCTTCGTCGAGCACGAAGGCGATCGCCTTTTCGATTCTGTCCGCCGTCTCCCCCAGATTGAAGGAATAGCGCAAGCACATGGCGAAGCTCGCTATCGTTGCGATGGGGTTGGCGATGCCGCGCCCGGCAATGTCCGGCGCCGAGCCGTGCACCGGCTCGTAGAGCGCGCGGCGGCGCCCGTTAGCGTCGGCGGCGCCGAGCGAGGCCGACGGCAGCATGCCGAGCGAGCCGGTGGCCATCGCACGCCTCGTCGGACAGCATGTCGCCGAACAGATTGTCGGTGACGATCACGTCGAACTGCTTCGGCGCGCGCACGAGCTGCATGGCGCAATTGTCGGCGAGGATGTGGTGGAGCGTCACGTCGGCGTAGCGCTCCTTGTGCAGGCGGGTCACCACCTCGTTCCACAACACGCCGGTCTTCATCACGTTGCGCTTCTCCGCCGAATGAACCTGGTTGCGGCGAAGCCGCGCGAGGTCGAAGGCGACGGCAGCGATGCGCTCGATCTCGTAGGTCTCGTAGACTTGGGTGTCGACGGCGCGCTTCTGGCCGTTGCCCAGGTCCTTGATCTCCTTGGGCTCGCCGAAATAGACGCCGCCGGTCAGCTCGCGCACGATCATGATGTCGAGACCTTCGACGATGCTCGCGCTTGAGCGATGAGGCGTCGGCGAGAGCGGGATAGCAGATGGCCGGGCGCAGATTGGCGAAGAGCTCGAGGTCCTTGCGCAAGCGGAGCAGCCCTGCCTCAGGCCGCTGGTCGTAAGCAACGCCGTCCCATTTCGGGCCGCCGACGGCGCCGAGCATCACCGCATCGGCGGCAAGCGCGCGTCGCATGGTCGCATCGGAGATCGCCTCACCATGCGCATCGTAGGCGCAGCCGCCGACGAGGTCAGTCTCGGTCTCGATCTTGGCGTGCCCTCGCGCGCTCACCCAGGCGATGACGCGCTCGACCTCTTCCATCACTTCGGGGCCGATGCCGTCGCCGGGGAGGAGCAGGAGCTTGTAAGTTGTCATGCGCGGTTCCTGTGATAGAGCGTGGTCCCGAAAAGTTGCGCGACTTTCGGACAAGACCACGCGTCAAAGACGAGCAAGCCGTTGCGGCTTTGCCTAAAGGGAGATGGAAATGCTGACAAGGGCGCTCTTTGCTTTAGCCTTGATTTGCGGGATTGCCGCAACCGCGTCGGCCGAGGATGCCAAGGTGATCGCCTTGGGAATCACCGACCACGAGGCCACCCAGGAGGAGATCGAAAAGGGCGAAGCGCTGGAGGCGCCGAAGTTCAATACGCCCGCGGTTGCCTATGTACTCGCGGCCGACCTCAAGAAGGGCGACACAGTCGAGATCGCACTCGTCAACGAGGACAGATCGCTGCTGCACAACACGCAGACCCTTGCCGAGGACCAGGCGCGGTTTCTGCTGCAAGCGGGAAAGCGCGGGGTTCCGGCAGGAGGCTGGCCGGAAGGCAGCTATCAGGCCAAGGTCACGATCACCCGCGATGGCAAGACGCTGGTCGAGCAGAGCTCACGCCGATCCCATTCGAGTAGTGGTTCTGTCATTCCCGCGAAAGCGGGAATCCAGTAACCGACGCGCTTGTCATGAGTCATCGGTGCCGGGATTACTGGATTGCCCGGTCAAGCCGGGCAATGACAAGTGTGGAGCGTGCGAGCTCAAGCCCAGGGGCGGCGGGCGCGAGAAGAGGTCTCGAAGCTGTCGATGTGCTCGGCCTTCTCCAGCGTGAGGCCGATATCGTCGAGGCCTTCCATCAGGCAGCGCTTGAGAAACGGATCGATGTCGAAATGAATGACGCCGCCATCAGGCCCTCTGATCTCCTGGTTCTCGAGATCGACGGTGATGGTGGCATTCGGCGCCTCGCGATGCATCGTCGAGCAGCTTGTCGATCTCTTCTTGCGGCAGCTTGATCGGCAGAATGCCGTTCTTGAAGCAGTTGTTGTAGAAGATGTCGGCGAAGCTTGGCGCGATGATGCAGCGGAAGCCGAAATCGAGCAGCGCCCAGGGCGCGTGCTCGCGCGATGAGCCACAGCCGAAATTCTCGCCGGTAATCAGGATCTTCGCTTGGGTGTAGGGCGCCTTGTGCAGCACGAAGTGGGGATGCGGCTTGCCCTCTTCGTCATAGCGCAGCTCTGCGAACAGGCCCTTGCCAAGACCGGTGCGCTTGATCGTCTTCAGATATTGCTTCGGGATGATCATGTCGGTGTCGACATTGATCATCGGCAACGGTGCCGCGATGCCCGTGAGCGTGGTGAATTTTTCCATGCATTACGCTCCAGCGTCAGGATGTTAGCCGGTAAATGAGGGCTGAAGGTATGGTTTGTAAAGGGTCGGCGAAGGTCGCAGCGCCCTATTGCGGCGCGAGCGTGTTTGCCTTCTGCTCAGAACTCGGCTGCGCCGTTGGCGCGCTCGCCGACTGGGTGGTGCCGCTCTCGATCAGCTGCTTGTAGTAGTTGCGCATGGTCTCGCAACGCTGAGATCCGGGCGGATGCACCGCGTCGCCCTTCAGCGTCGATATGAAGGTGCAGATATCCTCCATGCCCACGGCGTCGAGCCAGCCCCATTTCACGCCGCGCCTGATCGCGAATAGGTCGGCCTTGGTCTCATCGGGCCCTTCGAACTGGTGGCCGCATTCATGGGAATAGACGTAGAGCTTCACCGCGGTAGAGAGCCCGGTGATCTTCTTGGTGTTGAGGATGACGAAGCCTGGAAAGGCGCCGCCCCAACTGTCGAAATTGGAGTTCAGCACCGTCGGCCGCTTGCCGCAGTTGACCTTCCTGCCGTCGATCTTCAGCGTGCCTTGGGGGACGAACTTGGCGTCGGGGCCCGCCTGCTGCAGATAGTCTTCGACGGTCGGGCCGCTTGGGCTGTCCAGGAAGGTTCGCTCCTGGGCGCGCGCGGGCAGCGGCTGGACCGCAAGGCTTCCGCACATCAAGACGCCGAAAAGCGCCCCCCCAATTCGCATTGGCGCATCCCTCATAAAGCGCAGCTTACGGGGCGAACGGGCTTTGCGCAATCTCGCTCCGAGGCCTTAAATCCGCGCTATTTGTCGCCCTCGCGTGCCGTCACACCGGTCTTGCCGAAGCATTGGCGAAGCTGATTACACCGCTCTTCGGGGTCAGGATGCACCGGGCCGTGGCCGGCGATGTTGAACACGGCGCAAACGTCGTTGAGCGCTTGGTCGTTCAGCCAGCCCTCGCGCCGCGCCCGCCGCACAGCGTAGCAATCGGCCGAAGTCTCGCTCGGGCCGTACAGGATATGCCCGCATTCGTGATAGTAGATCAGCCATTGCACCTGCCGCGGCAGGGGGTTCAGCGCCTGCATATTGAGCATGATCACCGTGGAGGAGACGGCAAAGCCCTCGAAGTCCCTGAGCAGCGTCTTGGTGCTGCCGCAGGAGAGCCGCCGCCCCTCGATGACGAGCCGGCCGGCTGGCACGAGCTTGTCCTTCTCGATGGCGACAGCCTGAGGCTCGGGGCCTGCTACGGCGAGCGCCAGGAACAACGCAATAACGCCCCTTAAGCGGGCAGCCGACCCCATGCTTTGCTTCCTTGCTGCCCTTGAGCAGTGATTTGAATGAGCCCCAGGGCAAGTCTGGAGGCGGGGCAGAGCCTCCGTCAACGGCAAAACGGCGGGTTATGAGCGCCACGTTCCGTGTCAAAATCGCGTGATTGCCGCCGCGGCGTCATGCTTAGAAGCGGCACGGCATGCTAGCGGTTGTAGGCGACAGCTGCAGATTGAAGGATGCGGAGACGAAGCCATGGCCCGGTCGATTGGATATAGGACGGCGTTAGGCGCCGGCGCGATTTTGCTTGGGCTTGCCTTTGCAATTCCGCAGGCCGTCGCCGTCGAGGACATGGACGATAGCGACAGCGGCGGCGCCAAAGCTAGCAAGAGCTGTCCCCGGGGCGCAACGATACAGCGAGAAGAAGCATGGCTGTGTCAGGACGAGTTGCGGAACCGGGCAAGTCTGGAGCAGCGGCGTCGAAGCTTGCCTCGACGGCAACTCAGCCTCTCTCACCGATGACGACCTCTATCTTGCCGGACGCGACCTCGGCCAAGAGGCGCACTATGCTGAAGCGCTGAAGCTCTTCTTCCGCATCAAAAACCGGGAGCAGGCGAGGGTGCTCAGCTCGATTGGCTACTCCACCCGCAAGCTCGGCGATGTCGACAAGGGCATCGACTATTACCACCAGGCGCTGGCGATCGATCCCGGCTACACCAAGGTGCGCGAATATCTCGGCGAGGCTTATCTGCAGAAGGGCGACGTGGCGAAGGCGAAAGAGCAGCTCGTGGAGATCGCCGACCGCTGCGGTGGGCCTTGCGACGACTATGAGCTACTGGTCAAGGCGATCGCCGCCCACGTCACCGGCGAAAAGACCGTCGACTGGCAGTTCTAGGCAGCAGCCTCCTCTTCGATGCGATGCATGTCGGCGTCGGAGAGGCCGAAATGATGGCCGATCTCGTGCACCAGCACATGGGTGATGATGGCGCCTAGCGTCTCTTCGTGCTCGGCCCAGTAGTCGAGGATCGGCCGGCGGTAGAGGAACACCATCTCAGGGAGCGCGGCAGGGTCCATGACGCTTTGCCGCGACGAGATCGACGCCGTGATAGAGCCCGAGCAGATCGAAGGCGGACTCGGCGCCGAGCGCGTCGAGCACCTCATCGGTGGGAAAATCCTCGACCCTGATCACCACATCCTTGCAGAGATCGCGGAAGCGGCGGGGCAGGCGCTTGAACGCCTGATCGGCAATCGCCTCGAGCTCGGCGAGAGACGGCGCCTGCGCGCCCTGCCAATCGAGACCTCTAGCGCGGTTTGCGGGCAAGAATAATTCCCTCCTTCAGCGTGAAGTCCGGCCCCGACGCGGTGTCGCGGGGCTTGAGGAAATCGCGCAAAGGCTCATCGCGCAGCATCTCCTTCAGCCGCGCGGCCGTGGCTTCGCTTGACCGCATGCGCTGCACCCAGGTTCCGAACTCGATCTCCTTGTCGAGGACACTCGTCATGGGTGACGGAGAAGCCTGCATTCGGTCAGCAGCGTCCGCCATTCGAGGAGGCCGAGGCAGCGCACATGGCTCGGGTCTGAGAGTTTCTTGAAGGCGTTGAACAGGCTGGCGCAATGGCGCAATTCGTCCTGCGTCGCACCCGGGAACGATGGCAGCGTCCGGGCGCGACATTGTCCACGATGCCGATCGTGCCGCCAGGCATCAGCACGCGGAACGCCTCGCTGACGAAATCTGCCGATCTTGCGGAAGTGATGCGCGGCGAGGCGGCAGACGACGAGATCGAAGCTCGCGTCGGGAAAGGGAAGATCCTCGGCCTTTGCCGTCAGAGCCTTGACATTGGTGTAGCCGCGTCCCTTCGCGAGCTTCCGCGTTTCGGCCAGCATCTCCTCGGTGATGTCGGTGGCGGTGACCTTGGCGACATGCGGGGCAAAGGCGAAAGCCGTATGGCCTGCGCCGGTCGCCACATCGAGCACGCGCCAATGCGGCTTTGGCTCGGTGAGCTCGACGAGGCGCGTGAAGGCTCGCGCCCTTGGCGTGAACCTCAGAGGTGGCGTAGTCCGCCGCCGCTTTGCCGAATCTCTGCTGCGCGAGGGACTTCGTCACGCGCTGCCTTTCACCTCTCCCCACCGGGGAGAGGGGGTTCGTTCACCGAGAAGGGATCGTGGGGGCTCAACGCCAATCGCGGATGTCGACGAAGCGGCCGGCAAGCGCCGCAGCCGCCGCCATCACCGGCGAAACCAGATGGGTGCGGCCGAGCCTGCCCTGGCGGCCCTCGAAATTGCGGTTCGAGGTCGAGGCGCAGCGCTCGCGGGGCGCAAGCTGATCGGGGTTCATGCCGAGGCACATCGAGCAGCCAGGCTCGCGCCAGTCGAAGCCGGCAGCCTTGAAGATCTTGTCGAGGCCTTCGGCTTCGGCCTGCTCCTTCACCAGGCCCGAGCCCGGCACGATCATGGCGCTGACAGTCTCATGCACGTGCTTGCCGTCGACGATCCGCGCCACCTCGCGCAGATCCTCGATGCGGCCATTGGTGCAGGAGCCGATGAACACCCGGTCGAGCGTCAGGTCGGTGATCTTCTCGCCGCCTTGCAGACCCATATAGTCGAGCGAGCGGATCGCGGCCTTCCGCTTGGTCGCGTCGGCGATCTCCTCCGGCCGCGGCACGCGCCCGGTGACCGAGATCACCTGCTCAGGGCTCGTGCCCCAGGTGACGAGCGGCGGTAGCTTCTCGGCGTGCAGCACGATCTCGCGGTCGAAGTCGGCATCGTCGTCGGAATAGAGCGTCTGCCAGTGGCGGAGCGCCGTCTCGTAGGCTCCGGCCTTCGGCGCGCGCGGGCGGCCCTTGATGTAGTCGAAGGTCTTGCCGTCGGGCGCGATCAGGCCGGCGCGGGCGCCGCCCTCGATCGACATGTTGCAGATGGTCATGCGCCCTTCCATGGAAAGCGCGCGGACCGCCTCGCCGGCATATTCGATGACATGGCCGGTGCCTCCGGCGGTGCCGATCTCGCCGATGATGGCGAGGATGATGTCCTTGGCGGTGACGCCGTCCTTCAGCGCGCCGTCGACGCGCACCCGCATGTTCTTGGCCTTCTTCTGGATCAGCGTCTGGGTGGCGAGCACGTGCTCGACCTCGCTCGTGCCGATGCCGTGGGCGAGCGCGCCGAAGGCGCCATGGGTGGAGGTGTGCGAATCGCCGCAGACGATGGTGGTGCCGGGCAGCGTGAAGCCCTGCTCGGGACCAACCACATGCACGATGCCCTGGCGGCGGTCGCGCTCATGGTAATACTCGATGCCGAAGTCGCGCGCGTTCTCGGCGAGCGTCTGGACCTGCAGCGCCGATTCAGGATCGTCGATGCCCTTCGAGCGGTCAGAGGTCGGCACGTTGTGATCGACCACGGCGAGCGTCTTCTCTGGCGCGCGCACCGTCCGCCCCGCCATGCGCAGGCCCTCGAAGGCCTGCGGGCTCGTCACCTCATGCACGAGATGGCGGTCGATATAGATCAGGCAGGTGCCGTCAGGCGCCTCATGCACCAGGTGCTCGTCCCAGATCTTGTCGTACAGCGTGCGCGGTTCAGCCATTTTTCGGGTTGTCTCGGGGCTTTTCTGGCCCTGACATAATCTCTTGAGCGGTCGTTGACAAACCCTCAGCTCGCTAAAGCTTCATACCTCCCCTTGATGGGGAGGTCGGCGCGCGCCGCGCGCCGGGTGGGGTGAACAACTGGCGCCGAGCGAGAGGTAATGCCTGCCCCCACCCCGGCGCCGCCTTTGGCGTTGCCGGACCTCCCCACGAGGGGGAGGTATGGGAGTACGCGGAAAGTCTAGCGCGAGGCTATTTCTTGCCCTTTTTGGCGGGCTTGGGCTCCTTGGCTTTGCCAGCCTTGGGTGCCTTGGGCTCGGCAGAAGCTTCGTCGCCTCCGTCCTCGTCCTCTTCGCCTGCAGGGACCTCATCGGCCGTGGTCTCGGCCATCAGGGCAACCGCCTTCGACGTCCAGTCGTCATTCTCGATCTGGCCGTTGAGCTTGAGCGCCTCGTCGACCCTCGCGATCTCGTCGTCGGAGAGATTGGCGATCTGCTCGAACTTGATGAGGCCGAGCTTGTTCAGCTTCGCCTCGAGCTCCGGCGTGATGCCGGCGATCAGCTTCAGATCGTCTGGCTCGCCGGACGGCCTCTTGAACCCCTTGAAGGCCTCGCCCTGCTTGCCGCGCGCGGTCTGCCGCTCGGGGATACGGGCAGCCTTGCCGCGCCGTCCGCGCAGGTAATAGAGCTTGGCGCGGCGCACGCGGCCGCGGCGAACTACCTCGATCGAGTCGATCAGCGGCGAATGCACGGGAAAGACGCGCTCGACGCCTTCGCCATAGGAGATCTTGCGCACGGTGAAATTCTCGTTGATCCCGCCGCCGGAGCGGCCGATGCACACGCCCTCATAGGCCTGCACCCGGGCGCGGTCGCCTTCGACCACCTTGACGTTGACGCGGAGCGTGTCGCCTGGCCCGAACTCGGGCACTTTGCGCTTCTTGGCAAGCGCTGTGGCCTGCTCCTTCTCGAGCTGCTCGATGATATTCATGACTAAACCTTTCCAGGGCGCCTGCCTTGGCCATCGGCCATGAGGCGAACGCCATTCTTTTTGATTGATCCTGATCCTGATTTCGCGGCGGGAAGCGCGCGGAGGGGTTGTTCCTAACCCAAGCTTTCGCCCTTGTCGATGGATTTGGCCCAGAAAATCCCTCCCCAATGGGGACGATCGGCGTCATGCCCGGCACTTCGTCCGGGTCGCCGCATTCCGTTACGCCTCAAGGCGGCAGGCGATCGGTGGAATCCCATCCCGGGTCAAGCCCGGCAATGAGGAGCGGAGTGTCCTCAGCGGCGCTTCAACTTCTCCCACAAATCGGGGCGGCGGGCGCGGGTAATGACTTCGGCCTGCTCGCGGCGCCATCGCGCGATTTTTTCATGATCGCCTGAAAGCAGCACGTCAGGGATGGCCAGCCCCTCCCAGTCGCGCGGGCGCGTGTAATGCGGATATTCGAGGAGGACGTCCGCAAAGCTCTCCTCGGCAAGCGAGACCTCGTTTCCAGCCACCCCAGGCAGGAGGCGCACGCAGGCATCGATCAGCACCTGGGCGGCAAGCTCGCCGCCTGACAGCACATAGTCGCCGATCGACACCTCCTCGACGTTGCGCGCGTCGAGCACCCTCTGGTCGACTCCTTCAAAGCGGCCGCACAGCAGAATGACGCCTGGGCCAGCCGCCAGCTCGCGCACGCGGGCTTGCGTCAGAGGCGTCCCGCGCGGCGAGAGATAGATCGTTGGCGTGTCAGCCGGCATCGACGGCGCGCGCGGCATCGATGGCAGCGGCGGCGATATCGGCGCGCATCACCATGCCTGCGCCGCCGCCCGCCGGCGTGTCGTCGACCGAGCGGTGCTTGTCGGTGGCGAAGTCGCGGATATCGATCGTGGAGAGCGCCCATTTGCCCTCGGCGAGCGCCTTGCCGGCGAGGCTCAAGTCCCAAGGGCCCCGGAAACATCTCCGGGAAAATGGTGAGGGTGGTGGCGCGCCAGATGTCGCTCATGCGGAGGCGGCTCCTTCGAGCCCCACGCGCTCCCCACGCTCCTCCTTCAACAGCCAGGTCTCCAACAGTCCGACGCCCTTGACCTCTATCGCCCCGCGCGGCTCGAACACGAAGCGGTCGCCGAGCGCCTCCCGCACCGCGTCGGACACCTGGATCTCGCCGGGAAGCCCGTGCGATTCGAGCCGCGAGGCGAGATTCACCGTCTCGCCCCAGACGTCGTAGGAGAATTTGTCGGCGCCGATCACGCCGGCCATCACCGGTCCGCCGGCGATGCCGACCCTGATCTTGAGATCGACGCCGTGGGTGGCGGAAAGCCGCTCGACGAGATCGGGCAGTCTGAGCGCCATGCGCGCGAGCCGCGGCAGATGGTCGGCCTGCGGTTCGCTGACGCCTGCGACCGCCATATAGCCGTCGCCGGTGGTCTTGATCTTCTCCACGCCATGCGCCGCCGCGAGCCGGTCGAACTCGGTGACGACCTGATCGAGAAGCGCCACGGTGCGTGCCGCGCCAAGCCGCTGGGCAAGCTCGGTGAAGCCGACGAGATCGCTGAACAGGACGGAGGCTTCGGCAACGCTGTCGGCGACCGTCTCGCCCGGCCTCTCCTTCAGCCGCTCGGCGATCGCCTCGGGCAGGATATTGGCGAGCAGCGCGTCGGCTTCGGCTCGCGCGCGGTCGGCAACGGTGAAGGCATAGCCCACGATCAGCGCGATGATGCAGAAGGTGGTGACGGCGGAGGAGACGTAGAGATTGGCGAGCAGTGCGGGATCGGCGGCGATCAGAGCGCGTTCCGGCGGGAACAGATACCAGGCCGCCAGATGCAGCAGCAATCCGACGGCGATCACCGCGACCACGAGACGGAAATGCGACAGGCCGTAGATGGCGAAGGCGACCGCAGCGGCGATGATGTAGTTGATCTGAATGCCGGAGTTGTGGCCGAGCGCGGCGACGAAGAAGAACAGCGCGGCATATTCGGCGACGGCGATCAGGAGCGCGCCGGCGATATCGTTGACGCGGTGGGCAAGCGGCACGAGAAGCGCGACGGCCATCAGAGCCAAGTTGATGACGATGAGAGGCATGTAGGTCTTGGCGTCGAAATAGGCGAAGACCAAAGCATAGACCGCCGAAAACACGGCGATCAGGAACGCCATCGCATTGACGATGGTGAGCCTGCGGCGGACGGCGCGCGGATAGCCGGCGGTGCCCAAGTCGGCGAGGGGTGCGAGCGGGCCGAGCCAGGAGAACAGCGGATCGGTGTGCGCAGGTGCCACCTTTCCGCTCCCACTCATGAAACTGCTCTTACGGTCATGGCGCATTCTAGCCGTTCACAGGCGGAAGCGCGTCACTCGAACAGGCCCTCAGGCGGCGCGATGCGAAGCCAGCCGCCCTCCACGTCGACCTCAGGCACGGTCTCGCGGGTGAACGGCATGAGAACGGTTGCGCCTCCGCCCGCGGGTCTGATTTCGAGGAGGTCTCCGGCGCCGAAATTGTGGACCGCGATCACCTTGCCGATCGTCGCTCCATCGGGACCCTGCGCGGCAAGGCCGATGAGATCGGAATGATACCACTCGTCTTCCTCCCGCTCAGGCAGGCGCGAGCGGGGGACATAGAGCTTGGTGCCGGTGAGGGCTTCGGCCTGGTCGCGGCTCTCCACGCCCTTGAGGCGGGCGGTCAACGCCTTTGGCGTGACGCGCAGCGACTCGATCTCGAACAGGCGCGTGCCGGCCTCGTCCTCGAGCGGACCGTAATCGGCGATGGCCCCGGGCTCGGCGGTGAAGGACCTGATCCGCACCTCGCCTTGCAAGCCTTGGGGGCGTCCGATGTCCCCCACCAGCACGCGGTCCGGTTTTGCCGCCAAGGCTATTCGGCGGTTGGCTGCTCTGCCTCGGGGGCAGGCTCGGGCGGTCTAGCAGCGGCTTCGGCTGCGGCCTTGGCCTTCTCGGCCGCGGCCTTGACCTTCGCCTCCTCGCGCTCCACGCGTTTCTTGCCGGGCTGGCCCTTGTTCGGGTTCGAGCGCGCGTCGCGCTTCGCCATCCCTGCCTTGTCGAGGAAGCGGAGCACGCGGTCGGTCGGCTGGGCGCCCTGCCCAAGCCAATGCTTGACGCGGTCCTCGACGAGCTTGACGCGCTCGGCCGAGTCGCGTGGCAGCAGAGGATTGTAGGTGCCGAGCTTCTCGATATAGCGGCCGTCGCGCGGGCTCTTGGAGTCGGCGACGACGATCCGGTAGTAGGGCCGCTTCTTGGCGCCGGCCCGCGCCAGTCTGATCTTCAGTGACATGTCACATCCTTCTCTGATTTTCCAAATTCATCGTTTCTTCGATCCCGGTAGGCCGGGAAAGCCGCGAGGCATGCCTGGGAGGCCGGGAAGGCCGCGCGGCAGGCCGCCGCCAAGGCCTGGTAGGCCGCCAGGCGGGAGCCCGGGGAATCCTGGGGGTGGCGCCACGCCGGCCGGCAGCTCGGCAGGAAGCTCTGGCGGAGGTCCGCCGCCGAATAGCTGGCCGAGCAGCCCGCGCTTCTTGCCCATGGCCTTCATCATGTCGGCCATCTGCCGGTGCATCTTCACGAGCTTGTTGATGTCCTGCACCGAGGTGCCTGAGCCCGACGCCACGCGCTTCTTGCGCGAAGCATTGAGCAGCTTAGGGTTCTTGCGCTCGCCGCGCGTCATCGAGCCGATGATCGCCTGCTGGCGCTTGAGGATGGCGTCGTCGAGCCTGGCGGTGTCGAGCTGCTTCTTGATCTTGCCGACGCCCGGCAACATGCCGAGCACGCCGCCCATGCCGCCGAGCTTCTGCATCTGCTTCAGCTGCTCGGCGAGATCGTCGAGGTCGAAGGCGCCTTTGCGCATCTTCGCTGCGATCTTCTCGGCCTTGTCGATCTCGACGGTCTCAAGAGCCTTCTCGACCAGGCCGACCACGTCGCCCATGCCGAGGATGCGGCCGGCGATGCGCGAGGGATCGAAATCCTCGAGCGCGTCGATCCTCTCGCCGGTACCCATCAGCTTGATCGGCTTGCCGGTGACCGCGCGCATGGAAAGTGCTGCGCCGCCGCGGCCGTCGCCGTCGATCCTGGTCAGCACGATGCCGGTGAGCGCGACGCGCTGATCGAAATTACGGGCGAGGTTGACGGCGTCCTGTCCGGTCAGCGCGTCGGCGACGAGCAGCGTCTCGTGCGGCTTGGCGAGCGCTGCGATCTCGGCCGTCTCGGCCATCAGCGCCTCGTCGATATGGGTGCGGCCTGCGGTGTCGAGCAGCAGCACGTCGTAGCCGCCGAGCTTTGCAGCCTGAAGCGCGCGCTTGGTGATGGCAGCAGGGTCCTGGCCTTCGACAATAGGAAGGGTCGCGACGCCGGTCTGCTCGCCAAGCACGCGAAGCTGCTCTTGTGCCGCAGGTCTCCGCGTATCGAGAGAGGCCATCAGCACTTTCTGCTTGTCGCGATTCTGCAGACGCCGGCCGAGCTTGGCTGCAGTGGTGGTCTTGCCTGAGCCCTGCAGGCCGACGAGCATCATCACCACCGGCGGGGAGGCGGCGAGATCGATCGGCTCGGCCTCGGCGCCAAGAGTGCGCACCAGCTCGTCATGCACGATCTTGATGACCATCTGACCTGGGGTGATGGAGCGCACCACCTCCTGGCCGACGGCCTTCGCCTTCACCGCATCGGTGAAGTCGCGCACCACGTCGAGCGCCACGTCGGCCTCGAGCAGCGCGCGGCGGACTTCGCGCATCGCTTCATTGACGTCGGCCTCGTCAAGCGCCCCCTTGCGGGTGAGCTTGTCGAGGATGGCGCCAAGGCGTTCCGACAGGGTCTCGAACATCGTCTCTCCTACAAACCAATAACGCGCTCAAGTAGCGCAAACCCACTCGCGGAAGTAGCGCAAACCAATAACGCACCCGAGGGCGCATCCGCGCTGTCGGGTGTTGACCCCCTTGTTTAGATGTTGCGCTATCGGCCTTCGGCCTAGTTGAGCGCGAAACATCCCACGCAAGGCGGCGGCTCAGGAAATTGAGCTGCCATTGAATTTCGGCCGGAATGTCGGCGACGGCAGCCGATAAGTCAAGGCTTAGGCGGGGGCGATCCGGATGCCGAGATCGCCAAGAGCAGAGCCCCGAGGCCGACGAGCACGATAGCCCAGTGGGAGACCTTTGGTTTCTCGGCGGTTTCGTCCAGCTTGCCGGCCCGCCTCTGCAACCAGGTCTCTGCCGTCTTGCGCACGACCATGACGGCGCCAGCGATGATCAGGATCACCCCCGATATAGCCAGGATCATGAGTGGCGCTCCCCGAGCAACGGGGCAAGCTTCACCGCAAGATCGAGAAGGGCCTCGTCGCCCCCCTCCCAGCCGATGAAGGACAGGCCGACCGGGCAGCCTGCGGCCAAGCCTGCCGGAATGGAAATCTGCGGCAGGCCGGCATGACCTGCGAGGCAGGTGCTGCCGAGGGTCATGGCCCTGAACTCCACGGTCGAGGCGCCGTCGGGAATGTCCCGCTCAGGCGGAAGGGTCGGCGTCGTCGGCATCACGATCATCGTGCCTGGCTTGGCCAATCCGTGCAGGCGCTTCCTGGCCTCCGCCCTGATCTCGCTCCCAGTCTTCGCCTCATCGGGGGTGATGCGGGCGGCGATCTCGAAGCGCTCCCTGATTGCCGGCGACAAGCCATCGGCGTGAGCGAGCGCGAAGGGCATCAGCGTCGATTGCAGCTCGAAGCCTTGATTGAAGCGAAAACCATTGCGCCAGGTGTCGAACTCTTCGCCGACCACGTCCATATGCTCGGGCGTAGGCAGCGCGCGGTCGATTTTGTGGAGCACCCTCCAGATCTCCTCATCGATGCTCGCCTCGGAGCGCGAGACCATGTCCTGGGCGATGATCAGGCGCTGCAGAGGCGCATCGACGCGAGCACCGTTCAGCAGCACGCGGCCGACCTCGCGGAAAAGCCTCGCGTCGCGCGCGAGGAAGCCGACGGTGTCATAGCTCGGCGCCATCGGCGTCACGCCTTCGATGTCGATGCGGCCATGGGTGGGACGCAAGCCATAGAGACCGCAAAAGGCGGCCGGCACGCGGATCGAGCCGCCGGTGTCGCTGCCAAGGGCGAAGTCGCACATTCCGGCGGCGACCGCTGCCGCGGAGCCGCAGGACGAGCCGCCGGTGACGTGACGGAGCGCTTCCGTGTTCACCGGCGTGCCGTAATGAATATTGGTGCCGAGCACGCTGTAGAAGAACTCATCGCAAATGGTGATGCCGGTGAGCGTGGCACCGGCGTCGAGCAGGCGGCGAATTGCCGGCGCCGTCTCCTTCGCCGGGCTTGCCGCTGCGTACCAATCAGGGTTGCCGCACGAGACCTTGTGGCCCTCGATGGCGAACAGGTCCTTGACCATGAAGCTGCGTCCGGCGAGCGGCCCCTTGCCGCTTCCCTCTATGGGCTCCGTCAGAGTATGCGGAACGAGGGCGTTGACCGGGTCATCTGGGGGAAAAGCTGACATGAAGCATCACCCCACCCGGCGCGCTTTGCGCGCCGACCTCCCCATCAAGGGGAGGTATGAGGCCTGAGCGTGTGCGGCGGACTCCCATCCCTCCCCCTCGCGGGGAGGGACGGCGACGCCGCAGGTGTCGCCGGGGTGGGGGGATTGGCTGTAAGTCATGTCGATGGCCAGCTAGTCCATTGTTCAGGGAAAGGCCATATAACAGGCCGAACAGTCGATCGGCAAAGCTCATGACCGGCAGCATCCATTTCCGCAAGATGAACGGGCTCGGCAACGACTTCGTCGTGCTCGATGCGCGCGCTCGGCCTCTTGCGCTGAAAGCCGCCCAGATCGCCGCTATCGCCGACCGCAACCGCGGCATCGGCTGCGACCAGGTGATCGCGCTCGAGCCATCGGATTTCGCCGACGTGTTCATGCGCATCTGGAATGCCGACGGCGGCGAGGTCGGCGCTTGCGGCAATGCCGCGCGCTGCGTGGCGGCGCTGCTCGTCGCCGAGCGCGGCAGCCCTCACGTCAGCATCGAAACCGAGAGCGGGATGCTGGCGGCGACCGTCGCCAAGGACGGCAGCGTCACTATCGACATGGGCACCCCGCGCTTCGATTGGAACGAGATCCCGCTTAGCCGGCCCTTCGACGACACGCGGGCGGTCGAGCTGCCGCAATTCTCCGACTTGGGTCTTGGCGCGGCGGCGATGGTCAATGTCGGCAACCCCCACTGCATCTTCTTTGTCGAAAATGTCGAGGCGCATGACCTTGGCCGTTTCGGACCCGTGCTCGAGCATGACCCGCTGTTTCCCGAGCGCGCCAACGTCTCGCTCGCGCAGGTGACCGGGCCTTCCTCGTTGCGGCTCCGCACCTGGGAGCGCGGCGCCGGGCTGACACGCGCGTGCGGCACCGCGGCCTGCGCCGCCGCCGTGGCCGCAGTACGACGCGGGCTCACAGGACGCAAGGTGACGGTGACGCTGCCAGGCGGCGATCTCGTCATCGACTGGCGCGAGAACGACGACCATATCCTGATGACCGGGCCCTTCGCGCTCGACTATCAAGGCACGCTGCCCCCGGAGCTGTTGGAGAAGGAGCGCGCTTGAGCCCTGGGTCACCCC
>CAVUFL010000003.1:0-407452 GCA_963740805.1 uncultured Alphaproteobacteria bacterium
AGAACGAGTATGATGAAGTTCAGATCATTTATCGGCGTCGCTTGTGCTGCTATCGCCATCGCAACCGCAATGTCTGTTGCTGCCCAAGAAGGCGAAACAGTCACGAAGCACTTCGAGCAGGCGATACCCAATATTCCCGGCAAATCACTCGTCGCCTTCGTCGTTGACTATGCTCCGGGCGGGGCGTCGCCTTCGCATACGCACGCGAAATCGGCTTTCATCTTCGCCTATGTCGTGTCCGGAGAATCAAGTCGCAAGTGAACGACGGACCCAAGCGGGTCTACCGCGCCGGCGAGAGTTTCTTCGAACGCCGGGTTCCAGGCATCCTGTCAGCCGCAATGCGAGCAAGACCGAACCAGCAAAGCTGCTTGCGATCTTCGTCGTCGATAGCGACGACAAGGAGCTGACCACGCCCGTTAAGTGAGCCAGACCATTAATGAGCGAGCGTCTCGTGACGCGCAGATCAATAAACCACAGCCGGTGATCGATAGGTAAGCGGGGCTTAAGCCTCAACAGCCGAAATTTTCAATAACCAGAATGAGGTGAAATACTGAAATACTAAGGAGTCGATCATGCGCGTATTCATCGCTGGCGCAACGGGGGTCATCGGCTTGCCGCTTGCGCGCGCATTGTGCACGCTCGGTCATTACGAAGTCGGCATGACTCGCGCTGGCCGGGGTATCGATCGTCTGCGCGAGTTTGGGGCGGAAGTCTCTGTCGCCGATGCTTTTGACTCCAAGGCCGTCCTGAACGCGATCGAAGCAGCCTCAGCGGATGTGGTGATCGACCAACTCACCTAGCTTCCCGCCAACCCAGCGGACATCATCAAGTCATTGCCGAATGATACCCGCCTGCGACGCGATGAGGCGCTAACTTGCTTTCAGCAGCCCAGGAGACCGGTTTGCGACGCTACATCGTTCAGTCTCGTGGTTTCTATCTCGACGCTCCAGAAGGACAACTCGCCGACGAGACTGCCAAGCTTCGGTACAGCGCGCCCGGCGAGGTTGGCAAGGCTGCGCGCGCGGTCGGTGAATATGACGAACAGGTTCTGGCGACGCCATCGCTGGATGGAGTCGTCTTGCGCTATGGCTTCTTCTACGGTCCAGGCACGTGGTACCGCCCTAACGGGGCCATTGCGGAGCAGGTGCGCAAGCGCGAGTTAGCAATCATCGGAGAAGGGAACGCTGTCTGGTCGTTCGTCCACATTGACGACGCGGTCGCCGCCACGGTCGCCGCCACGGTCGCCTCATTGACCGCCGAACAGGGTGTCTACAACGTCGTGGACGACGATCCACTGCCCGTTTCCCAATGGGTACCGGCTTTCGCCAAATGGGTCGATGCGCCCGAGCCGCTTCGCGTGAGCACGGCAAACGCGTTGAAGGCCACCGGCGAGGAAGCTGTCTACTATCATACCCGATTAACCGGAGCCTCGAACAATCGGGCGAAGGCGCAACTCGGGTTTGCGCCCCGACCACTGCTGTGGAGGCAAGCTCGCTGAGAGGGGGCGGTTATCCTTCTGCTCCGCACCCCAATCTTAGATCCGCTTTGGGCCAGTGCTCCGCGTGAATGGCGGGCGTGGTCGCTCATCGTCTTCCAGGGCAGCTCTGGCCCAAGAATGGTTACAGGCGAGGCGGCGGTGGACGGGTTCTTCTGCTATGATTCAGTAAGGCGCGAACTTTGAATTAGAGGCCAGGAATGCCACCGCGCCGCGTGAAGGCCTCGTGAAATTGAAACAAAGAGCCGTGGCCTGAGTCGGGATAAGTCAAGAGCACCGCGTTGGGCAAGTTCGCACTCCACCAATATGAGTTCTCGGCGACGCGCTCAACATCCACGCCGGTGAGCAGCTCCTGGTCCACGGAGCCGGCGGAGTCACTGGCGGCCTGCTGGTCGCCCTCGGCTCGCTGCGCGGCGCCCAGGTCATCGCTACGGCAGGCCACGCAGCTGCCGTGCAGGCAAATACTCGACATAAGGAGACGGTAGGTGAAGGCAATAGTGGTGACGGACCAGGCTGCGGGAACGGCCGGGATGACGCTGGTGGAGCGGCCCGAGCCGCAGGCAGCGATAAACGACGTCGTCGTTCAGGTTCATGCGTCGGGGTTCACCTCGGGTGAGCTGACGTGGCCCTCGACCTGGACCGATCGCCTCGGCCGTGACCGGACGCCGGTGATTCCCGGGCAAGAGCTGACCGGAGTGGTCACCGCCCTCGGCTATGGCACGAGGGGGCTGTCGGTGGGGCAGCGGGTGTTCGGCCTCACGGACTCGTATCGCGGCGGCACCCTGGCGGAGTATGTGGCCATCGAGGCACGCAACCTCGCGCCGCTGCCGGGCGACGTCGACTTCACGGTGGGCGCGAGCGTGGCGATGCCGGGCCTGACCGCGTGGCAAGGACTGGTCGAACACGGCCGCCTTCAGGCGGGGCAGAGCGTCCTCGTGCACGGCGCGGCCGGCGCAGTCGGTTCGATGGTGACGCAGCTCGCACGTGAGTTCGGCGCTTACGTCATCGGCGCCGGACGCGCCGTCGACCGTCAGAAGGCACTCAACTTCGGCGCGCAGGAGTTCGTCGACCTCGAGAACGACATCCTCGAAGACGTCGGCGGAGTTGATCTGGTTTTCGATGTCATCGGCGGCGACATCGGGAAGCGGTCGGCAGGCGTGATCCGGGCCGGAGGAACACTGGTGACCATCGCCGGGCCGACCGAGGCGCGGCCCGCCGACGGCCTGACGGTCGACTTTGTTGTCCTGCCCGATCGTGCGCAACTGAGTGAGATCATCCAGCGGGTGCGTGACGGACGGCTGCGACCGAACATCGGCAACGTCTCGACGCTCGATGACGCCGTCGCCGCCTTCAATCCGATCGAGCGGATCAACGGGAAGACGATCATCCGCGTTCGTCCGTGAGCGACAGGCGCCCATCCCTGCAACATTTCCACCAAACAGACAGATGACTGCGGAGAAATTCCCATGAAGGCGATCGTGGTGACGGACCAGGCTGAGGGAACGGCCGGGATGAAGCTGGTGGAGCGGCCCGAGCCGCAGGCATCGATAAACGATGTCGTCGTTCAGGTTTATGCGTCGGGGTTCGTCAACACTGAGCTGGGTTGGCCTTCGACCTGGACCGATCGCCTCGACCGCGACCGAACACCGTCGATCCCCGGGCACGAGCTGGCAGGAGTGGTCACCGCCCTCGGCTATGGCACGACGGGGTTGTCGGTCGGACAGCGGGTGTTCGGCCTCACGGACTGGTCTCGCGACGGCACCTTGGCGGAGTACGCGGCCGTGGAGGCACGCAACCTCGCGCCGCTGCCGGGAGACATCGACTTCACGGTAGGCGCGAGCCTTCCGATCTCGGGCCTGACGGCGTGGCAGGGACTGATCGTACACGGCCGCCTTCAGGCGGGACAGCGCGTGATCGCGCACGGTGCGGCCGGCGCGGTCGGGTCGATGGTGACGCAACTCGCTCGTGAGTTCGGCGCCTACGTGATCGGCACCGGACGCGCCGCCGACCGTCAGAAGGCGCTCGACTTCGGCGCGAACGAGTTTGTCGACCTCGACAACGAAGCCCTGGAAGACGTCGGCGAAGTCGATCTGGTGTTCGATCTCATCGGCGGCGATATCGGGAAGCGGTCCGCGCGCCTGGTTCGAGCCGGAGGAACGCTGGTGTCCATCGTCGGACCGTCCGAAGCGCGGCCCGTCGACGGCCTGGCGGTCGACTTCGTTGTCGAGTCCGATCGCGCCCAACTGGGTGAGATCGTCCAGCGAGTGCGGGACGGACGACTGCAGACGAACATCGGCAACGTCTCGCCGCTCGACGATGCCGTCGCCGCCTTCAACTCGACCGAGCGACGCGCGGGGAAGACGATCATCCGCGTCCGTCCGTGATGCCTGAGTTTGCATGTCGGCGCACAAACGGAATGGCATAGCCTCGCCACAAATTTGGTCTCCGACCTTATGTACAATGAGGTCTTTTTCGGTGGCTTGTCCGATCCTGGGGGTTGGCTGGCATCTGGATGTTCACTACCGAAGGGGCGCGCGACAAATTGGCCCGCGCTTACCCAGACCCGACCAAAGAAAGTCATGGACCGCTAGCGGCGCAGTGAAGCCGGGATGTCACGCGGCGGTCCGGCTGGTCCCGCCCGCGGGCGAGCCTTGGAGGCGGGAGATGCAGGTAGCTGGGATTCGCCGGGTGGGTGCCCGGGTTGAGATGATCGAGGCGGGCGAGCCGCGGCCGCTGGCCGGGGACGAGGTACTGCTCGAGGTGAGGGCAGCCGGCGTCGGCAACTGGGATGAGTTCGTCCGCACCGGCGGCTGGGACGTGGGTGCGAAGCCGCCGATGGCGCTGGGCGTGGAGGCAGCCGGCACGGTGCTGGCGGTGGGCCAGGCGGTCGGTCGTAATCGCTTGCATGACTTGGCTCCTCCGAATCGTGGGCGCCTCAGCAGCACCCACATCCCTGGCGCTGATGCGCCGGTGGAGGAGCCGTCCACAGCATCAGAAGCGGACAATGCAATCAGACAATCAAGGGTATCGATGACGTCATCGGCTGAAAGCGCGCTAGCGCGATGGACGACTTATCTGCCAATCACGCTTTGGCAGCTATGATTTCGACCTCGACGAGGATCTCGGGCCAGACGAGTTGTGGGATGACCAGCAACATCGCCGCCGGGCGCGCCTGACCGAGATAATGCGTGCGAACGTTCGCGTAAGCTGCAATATCGTCCGCTCGCGTCAGATATTGCGTGACCTTTACGATATCAGTAACAGTCATACCAGCCTTTCCCAGGATGCCGATAATATGTTGCCACGCGAGTTCGGCCTGGCCGGTAATGTCTTTGGGCAAACCATCTCCATTTACCGTAAGGCCGGGCGTTCCCGAAGTCATCAGCCAGCGCAAATTCGGCTTAGCCTCGATGGCATCGCTATAGCTGCCGATCTGGCTCGCAACACCGATATCGTGAATCGTGTGCGCCATAATACGTGTTCCTTCTCTGCTCTAACCCAGTGTCGCGCCGCCGTCGAAATCCTTGATTCGCGGCAGGGCGGCCTAAGCATCATGCATGTCCGCGTTGGGGGTCAAAAGCCGACATCCCAGCGGCAACGGGGCATTGTCACGTTAGCGGGTTTTGCCATCAAACTTCGTCAGTTTCATGCATCGCGCCGGAGCAATATCAAGCCATTAGCAGGCACCATTCGGGACCAAAGCTGTGTCCTCCGCGTTAATGTGACAAAGCCACACCACGTCACTTCGCGATATCTCCTTCGAAGGGGTGACGGAGGACGGGCAGACATTGGCAGCTTTTTGGCACCCGTGGCGAATCGCAGGCTGGGACAGGGAGGCCCGGGGATCCGCTGCAAACGGCGAGGCAAGCGGGAAAATGATCACCTTTGCAGAATGGCGTGCGGCTCAGGATCCGCTCGCGGCATCGCTCCATGCCCCCCATGTTGCCGAGACGCACAGTGGGCACAATATCTATCTCTATCAGCCGGGACTGGTCGTCGACGCAATTCGCAGGTTGGTTGACGACGTCCGCTCGAGCGGCGCCGCCGCATCGACCCCTTCCCAAGCATCGATCGATCAGCAGGTTCAGACGCTGGCTCCGAGGCTCGAGGACTATGTCGCAGCCAATATGAAGGGTTTCGACGTTCCGGGACTCGCGATCGGCATCGTTGCCGGTGATAAGCTCGTCTACGCCAAAGGCTTCGGCGTCCGCAGCAAGGGCGGGCCGCCGGTCGACGCGCAGACCATCTTCCAGATCGGGTCGACGACCAAGGCATTTCTGTCTGCGACCATGGCGATCGCTGTCGACAAGGGAAAGCTTCATTGGGACGACCGCGTCGTCGACCTCGATCCCGACTTCCAGATGCGCGACCCTTGGGTCACGCGGGAGTTTCGCGTTTTCGACCTGCTCGCGCAGCGCTCCGGGCTGCCGCCCTATGCCAACGACTTTTTCGGTGTCCTAAGCTTCGACCGATCGGCTCTCATTCGCTCCTTACGTTACGTCGAACCGGTGTCGAGCTTCCGCACGACCTTCGCCTACACCAACATCACCCACATCCTTGCCGGCCGCATCGTTGCCAAGGCAGAGGGTGCAGCGGACTGGAATGCCGTGCTCCAGAAGGACATCCTTGACCCGCTTCACATGAAGGACACCACCTACAACGCCGCAGCGATTGCCGCGGCCGCTAACCACGCGGAAGGCTACCGCTACACTAGCGAAGGAAGCTTGGAAGTCCCCTTGCAGCAGCCTTTCCCGTACGCTGTTGACGGCGCAGGCGACATCAACTCGAACATCGAGGATATGGCGAAGTGGGTGAGCCTGCAGCTTGCCGGCGGGACCACTCCCGACGGTCAACGCATCGTCTCGGCCGAGAACCTCGCCTATACGCGTACATCAAAGGTAGCGGTCAATGACAAGGAGTCCTATGCGCTCGGCTGGATTGTACAGCAGACGCCGAACGGCACTGTCGTGTGGCACAATGGTGGGACGCATAGCTTCGGCTCGATGGTTATACTCCAATTCGATCGCAAGCTCGGTGTCATCGTCCTCTCTAACGAGTCGAATGTCGGCATGCCAGATGCCATCGGCCTGTGGACCATGGATCGTCTTCTCGGCAACCCGGCGGTCGACTACGGGGCGAAAACGCTCACCCAGGCCAAGGCGACATATGTCGACAGCGTGAAGCAGTTCGCGAGGCCAGCTGACCCGCAACCATCACCGTCGCTTTCCCCACTTGCTGGCAATTTCGCCAATCCCGGATTTGGCAAAGCCGTTTTGCGCACAGATGACGACGTGACGACACTCGAATTCACCGGAACCGGCGCCCAGCTGCGTCTCGACCCCTGGAATGGTGCCGTCTACGCCGCAACACTGGTGCCTGACGCGAAATTTGCAGCGATCGCCGCTAATCTGGGTCCGCTGCCGATTGCCTTCGCGCAATTCCAGAGCGACAAAAACGGCAAGCCCACCGTCCTTCGCCTCACGTTTTCGGACGGGCAAGTTTGTGAGTTTAAACGCGAGTAGAGACGATCGGAGTCCACTGCGTCAGACTTCGCCTCACGTCCCGCTTTTGGGGGTAAGAACCCTCGCGGACTCGTCATTCTTGCGCCCCACCACCGGAAACACCTAAGTAGACTTTGGACCCATGCGGTTGCGTCTAAAACACCGCTCACGCATACGGTCGCAGTAGCGCGAGACGGTGCCCACGGATTTGGCATAGGACGCGACCGGGGTCTGCATCGGCCAAAACACCATCGGCGCCACCAAGCCGAACACAGCAGTATCGGCTGTGCTTGGCTGCGGTCCCAGCAGAAAGGGCTTGTCGACGAGAAACGCAGCCAATCCGTCAATATCTGCGCGACCCTTCGCCGCGATGATATCCGGTGTGTGTCGAGCAAGCCCACGAGCATAAAGCTGCTTTCGAAGGTGGGAACTCAGCATCGAGAAAACGAATGGGCCGATTATCGGCGGCATGTTGGAAAGCATCCTTTCGCGCATGTAAGCCGCACCAGCCGGATGCACGAACAGCTCCCATTCCAACACCTGATGGAAATGTTCCTCGAACGTCCGCCGCCAGGCGAGACCAATGGCCTTCTGCTCGCTGCTCAATCCGGCGTCCAGGTCAACTCCGTACCGCTTGGACAAGAGCTCAATGATGAGTTCGGTGTCGCCGATCGGTTCGCCGTCGAGCTCTATCCAAGGGTTCTTGCCTTTCGGTCCCTTTCGCGGGTTGTCTTCAATCACCCGTTCGTATGGGATTCTGGCCAGCTCAAGCCAAGCGAGCAGCTTGATGGCGAAGGGTCCTGCCGAGGGCAGGCCCCAGTCGGGCGTGAAGGTGAAGACGCGGAGGGTTGTCATGGCTAAGGCTCCGAAAGTCAGCCAGTAGCTAGCAGTTTTCAGGTCGTGAAACGAAATCCCCTGAGGCAAGGAGCCACAACGGCTGTCGGAACGGCTTTGCTTTCGTGCACAGCTTCCGACACCCGATACTCTCGCTCGAACTGGGCGAACGACAAGAGCACGTTCAAGGTCAGCCGACCCATCGAGGTTGCGGTGTTGAAGGCTTGCGTCACCGAGACGAAGGAGACGCCATGGGCATCGAACACCTCAACGATCTTGGCAAAGTCGAGCAGCGAGCGGGTGAGCCGGTCGATCTTATAGACGACAACCACGTCGACCTTGGACCCACCTATATCAGATAAAAGCCGCTGCAGAGCCGGTCGCTGCAGCATTCCTCCGGAATAGCCGCCATCGTCATAACAGGTCGGCAACATGATCCAGCCTTCCTGCTTTTGACTAGCGATAAAGGCCTCGCAGGCTTCACGTTGCGCATCGAGTGAGTTGAAGTCTTGTTCGAGACCCTCCTCCGTTGACTTGCGCGTATAAATCGCGCAGCGCACCCTTTGCCGGCAAGCCTTTGCGCCAGCCGCAGATCGCCTAGGCATCTGAGGCGCCCCTCTTTACAGCCAATCCGAAGAAGCGCGGGCCTGACTGAACAGCGGGCACCGGTGATCTCCCGCGCGATTACGCTCAGCGACCTGTAGCTCCTTCCGGCATAGGTGAAGGCGTGACATCTCGCGACCTCGAGGTGATGCAAAGGCTAGAGGCGCTCTCTGCGCCCTTTGCCTCATAGGGGGAGGAAGATGCGTGTCAAATTCCTTAAGGCTGTTCAAGCGCGCACCGCTCGCATCTCTGTCAGTCCCTCAGCCACACGGAGGCAAGGAGCGGGCACCATGGCGGCAGGCCGCATCCATCTCTCGAAATTGTCACTCGCCGATTTTGCGGTCACCAGCCCTGGCGCGTTTAAGAAGCGCCTCGATCAGGAGACACATCGGCTACAAGCCGCCCTTGATGGCGCAGGCAGCTTTGGTCTTGCGCGCAAGCTGCTAAACATTTTTCTGCGTGACGCGCTCTATACAACCTATGTGGCCGAGTGGTTCCAGCTTGAGAAGACGGAACACCTTCTTGAAATTCCACTCGACGGGATCGTGGCGAAAAAGCTTCGCGAGAGTGATCCACGCAATCTCCCGCGATGGCTTGGCGTTAAGCACCTGACACCCGAGGCAAGCGCCGCTTATCAGGAGGCAGCAGCGAAATGCGCTGCCAAACAAAATTTGGCGCGGGTCGATCTGGATACTTACTGGTGGGGATTACGCTGGGGAGCTTCGTTTTCGACGCTCGCTTGCGGAAGGACTCCGTTGAGCAAACACGAAACGCCAATTGGTTCGGTAAACTTTTAGTGCGCACGGATTTCGCATAATCGGCATTTCGGAACGCGGCCATGGCTCCTGTGAATTTCTTTGAAAAAAGAATCTTGGCCTCTCGAGCATTTCGCCTTTGCCAGTAAGCTTTCGAGCGAAGGGGCCAGGGAGGATTTCTACATGAGTGACCTTGATGAAATAAAAAGTCCGTTCCTACGCAAACTCCTAGAGCGACGCGGCATCAATGATGACCAAGTCACGAGCCTCCTGATTGTGGAGCGCTATCAGCGGCATCCGGAGCCCACCAATTCAGTAGTGACGCTGATGCTTACTGCGATTAACAGAGATTTGCCCTTGGAAACGGCGATAGTGCGCCGCGAAGTTGATTTGGGCAGAGCCCTAAGGGACGAAGAAATCGCGGAAGAGATTAAGGCATTTCAGGCTGCTTCCCAAAAGGCCGCCTAGCTCAGGCTTTCGTCGCCAGTTCGATCGTTCCGTCGGGATGCACGTAGGTGCCTCTCAACAGAGAAATCCGTCGCTTGACTCTCTGCCATAAAGTGAGCCGCCTCCAATCACCTACTATCCACGGTTGGCCGTCTTTCAGGAAGCTCCCCGGTGCTCCCCAGTTGATCGCCTTGGCCAACATGGTGTCGTGGTCGGCGTTCTTGATGTCGTCCTTGAAACCTTCGATCTCACGTTCGGACGCACCAATGCCGCGCATAGCTTTAGTGACAAGGTGGATGATGGTGTCGCGGTCGACACTGTCCAGATGTATGGTGGTGGTTCTGCAAACGCTCTCCTCATCTGAAAGCTTTTTCCTCTCGCTCGCGAGCTCGGGTGCATCCCTTACGATCTGCTCGCGCAGAAAATCGTGATCAACTTCCTTGAAGAGCGTTTTCTCGATATCGAGCTCATTAGCGTTTCTGCAAACGTTTATGACCTGACGGATCGCAACACCCTTGTAGAATTCGTCCTTAATGGATAAGGCGGACGCTACGGCCTCAAGGAGATGATGTTCATATTTAGTTTTTTCCCGATCGGCGTTTTTCGGGATCGATATGCGAAAGTTTCTCAACGGACTCTTTGGCGAGCAGGCATTTTCCGGTGACCCGAAAGACGGCCTGGGCAGCATTTTCAGACTGTGCATTCGAGTTCCTCAAGGCAAGGCTTCCCTTAAATCTCGGGTTTTCACAATCCACTTTTCACCGATCGATGCCCTATTTGAGCGGATGACTCACGGGTGGTGGCAGCGGCTCGGCGGCAACTGCCTGCGCGTGATGGAAGCAACCGCCGAGGCCAAGAGATAAGGTAAGCAGCAGAAAGGCGACAACGGGATGGCCCCAGCGATTGCAGTGGATGCAGCCGACCAGCATCTCACCGTAGTGGTCGATTTCCATTAGCGGGCCATTGCAGTAAGGACACATCAGACTAGGGCTGCCCCTGATAATTTGGCGTGACGCCAATGGTTGGTTCAGGAGGTTCTTCTGGCAGACATCTTCCCAGGAACGACATCAGGACGATAAGCACAATCATCGGCCACAGGTTCAATCCTTTGCGACTGCGGCCTTTGAAGATGTGGCCGCCCATTTCACCAAACATGGTCTTGCTACCGACGATGCCCCAACGGTCTGTGCGACGAGCCTTTGGCATAGCCCCCCTCGGAAAGCCTTTTCCAGATCGCGATAGATCATCACCTTGAAGCGAAGATCGAGGCCGTGCTGATCGCCAACTACGGGGCTCGTCCAAAAAAACTAATGCAGGCTGTACAGCCTGCACGAATGCCTAAATTCTCTGCGATGCTTGAACTCTTGTGGGAACAATGCCCTCGCCGCCTTACGGCACTCGATGCGGGTCAGTGCCTCTCCGTGTAGTTCCCCACCTGACCGGTATTGAACGACGCCACGCCGCCCGAACCGCGAACAATATCCTATACACTCCATCAGACCGTAAATATCTCTGTTCTCCTCAATACACCAACTGACACATTGATTTATGTCCCTACAGCAAGACCGCGCGCCTGCCGGGTCTACAAAACAAAAGCAAAAAAGGATGACCGATGTCACACCAGAAATGGTGATCCAAAACCGACGCATAGTTAACCTCTCAACGGGAACGATAACACTCTGCCGAGCTACGCGGAAAATCAAACGACAAGCGTCGGTTAACGTCGAACCACCCCGACCGAAGCTGACGCATCGTCATGTGGCAAAAGCCACAGAGTTTTGTGCCGAGATGAGCGAGATTCCCTTCCAGGCTCAAGATCGTCTTGAGCCGGTGGATGGAAGGAGATCTACGATGCACACTCTCAATCGAGGCCGGTGCTTGGGGATCGCCGCGGCGGGTGCTTTCGTCGCCCTCACTGCTGTTGGTCTCCCAGCAACAGCCGAAGAACTTGTTCAGCACCTAGGGCCAGTTGCGCCTCACGAACCCATTCTCACAACTTTCGGCAACAAGCGCCTCATTGCATTCTATGAGCCAGACAATGGTCGTTGCTCTGTCAATGCCGTGGTCTATGACAAGACGGACGCCGACACCGGCCAGACCACAGCGGCGCGTGTTCGGGTCGATCTAAATCCACGCCAGATGGTTCATATCGACAGCACGGACAACGAGTCGATCAACCTTCAGTGCGGCGACGATGCCGACACACTTTCGCTCGTGGACACCAACAAAACGGTCGCCGCTAAGGCCTCCGAATAACCCGCCTTCAATCGGGGCATTGCCCATGTCACGGTCGAAAAAGTCCCCTCAGGTTAGTGGCTGGGGGGCACCTCTTGGGAGCGCGGCGCACCCCTTTAGTCTAAGTCTCGTCACACCACCCGAATGCTCCATCTATTGCCCCGACGGAGCAGCATTATTGCAGCTTTACTTTTTATCTTCACACTGGATGTGCGCCCAGTGCACTCGCGTTTGCTCCAGCGTTACCTGAATCACCACCTGAGCGCGGTAGCCATCGTGCGCAGTGCTTGCGCTCTGGCGGCTCATCGACCAGGAAGCGAGCTGGGGCTCGATAAACCTGAGCCGAGCGGTCACGCGGGACATGCCGTTTTCTAGCGCCTGGATGTTCTCCAGGAAAGTAGTCGGACAGGAACGCCCGCGCCTTTTCGAGCGTTGAGAGTTGGTTTGATCGGGGGGGCGAAAGGAGGCCGATCCTTGAAGGAAATTGAGGTCAAAGACATCCAAGAGCAACTCAACTCCTTGCGAGACTATTTGGGCGACCTAACGGCCTCTGTCAGCAAGATCGCCAATCGCCGATGGCGCGATGCGCGCGGGCGTGCCTTCGATACGGCCCAAGAGGCCGAGGCAGTAATGAAGGAAAACCTCGCCGCTTCGCTCGTTGTGGCACTCGCAGTCGGCATACTAGTTGGCTATCTGATGCGTCGTGGGGCTGAATAGCCAGGCGCTCTGCAATTCGGAGAATTGCAAAATGCCGAAGAAGAGGGTGGAAGTAACAACCAACGAGGCGAGGCAGGCTACCACGCGACCCAGAACTATGATCTGGGTGCTATTCGGATCGCTATTCCTCTGTGCGATGGCGGGATTGGGTCTGGCCCTGGGTTGGATAAGTCTTCCGATCCTATCTCAGTGAGCCAGGGACATGCGCAAGCAGCAAAGTAGGCGAAGTTGAAATGGAAGACGTTACCAAAGCGCGGTTCGTTGAGGCGGCCGAGAATTTGTTGAAAGTCCATCTCGACGCTGATGGAAAAGTCCTGGACAAGAAGATTTGCAAAACTGCGATAATTAATGCGTTAGGCGAGGCATATGAACAAGGATTGCAAGATGGCTTCGCCAGGAAGACGGGAGGTCCAGACGCTTAAAGCGGTGGCAAAAAAACCAAACTGCGCGGGACATGGGCCGCCTATAGAAGAAGCCCCGGACGGTGGACGCCAGGGCTTCTTCCGCTCTTCGAGAACGAGAGATGATGATGGCAAGGTAGTGCGGTCACCGTGGTCGTCGCGAATCAACCGCTCATGAGTTCTCTTCCGAAGAAGAAGCCAAACGACAGACACTGGTACGCCTAAGACCTGGTGTTCGATGGCCAGATCATCATAGCCGACAGCCGCGACCCCGAACATGATCTTGCGCGAGCCCTGCTTGCCCAAGGCATCAAGGGCAATGTGACACTGCATGACGGCTCCACTCGCAAGCCTCGCACAGTGGTCAACATCGAGAAGGCTGCGCCCTGGTGCGTTGGCAGTAACCTGGAAAGGTACCGCTGGAAGGCACCTCAAGTATCCGACAGCACCCCATACATTCCCGAAGAGCCTATGGTTGCTGTCACCATGCCCGAAACAGCAGACCAAGCTGCTTGAGCATGAGGAGCAAGCTTCGTTTCGAAGTTTGCGGTCGGGTTCTCGAGCACGCGGTTCCTAGCTTCCGCCGACAGGCTTCGCTTCGAGATAAATTTCCAAGTTGTAATGGCCAAAAACGGAGTTTGCTTCTCTTGCCAATTCGTCAGCGATGTCCTGCGGGTCGCATCCGCCTTCAATATACCGCTTGATCAACTCGCCTAGTTCTCTGGCAAAGTCTTTTTCGTCCGCCATGCATGTCTCCCCTTGGCGTAGTGCAGCTTAGAGGTTAGAGGTTGTCGTCTTATCCCATATGAGACAAGGCATGTTGAGCGATTTTCATTTTGGGTTTTAGAGTGCTTCGTCTAGGTACTCGCGAACCGCCGCCATTCGACTGCGTGGCTCTGGGAAGCCGCACGCGGTAACTTGCGGGCAATGTCTCAAAGACGACCGATCCGTGGAACGCCCGATCCTATCGGGCGTTGAGTCGCAGCACTCCTTAAGGAGGAAAAGAAAATATGCGTAAGCTGATCACTGCCCTCGTCGCGACATTAACGATCCTTCTCGCTGGCTCCATCGTCGGGAAAGCCGAAGCAGCGCCAAGACCAATGTTGCCTCTAACAAAAAGCTATACCCCGACTGAAAAGGTTGCCTACTACCACCGCTACGCCCGGCGACATTATCGCCGTGGCTACCGCCGTGGCTATTACGGCTATGGCTATGGCTACTACCGCCCATATTATGGCTATGGCTACTACCGGCCCTACTATGGCTACGGCTACCGACGGCCCTATTATGGCTATGGATATGGGCGTCGCTGGCGCTACTGAGAGGGGCAGGAATTGACATCGCCGCGTTGCGAGGACTCATGGCAGCGGCAGATAGGAGAGAGAACTCGGCACCTTCTGCGATGTGGGGCGTTAGTCTTAGCGACGTGCTGAGAGTATTGTGGACGAGAACACTAAGACCGTTGTTGCGGCTTTGCTAATCTTAGGTGGGCTGAGCCTCATCGTGGGAATGATGGTGACTGCAACGCCGCAGGGCGGTTCGCTTTCCGAATTGCGGACACTTTTTGCAGGCGCGGGGTTGCTGGCTGGAGCGGTTATAATCACACTGGCCGTGAAGTGGTTTTGAGCCAATCCCTTGGTTTGGAGCAGGCCGAGCAGGTGGCGGGGGAAGCTCAACATCAAGCAAAAAGAATCGGCAGGACACACGAGAACGCAGCCACCAGTGGGTTGAATGCGGCCAGCCGATCCGTCGGAGAGTTCAACAATGGCTTTCGGGAGATCGCCAACGAGATGAACGAGTATTCTATCCGATCGCTGGAGAATGTATTCCGTGCCTGGCAGCAGTTTCTCGACGCCAGACCGCTTCGGCAGGTCGTTGAGCATCAGACGCGTTGTGCCCAGAACGCATATGAGGCCTACGTTACGGAATTCTCGAGACTCGGAGACCTGTATATCAGTTTAACCCGGCGAGCCTCTGAACCGCTCCGGCAGGTATCTCGACGGTCGTGACGGTCGTAATGAGCAGCGCCTGGGCGAGCCGTTGATCGAGAAAACCACAAGACCGGCGAGCGCTCATTCGATCTAATCAAATGGGGCCTCATTCCGCACTAGTGCGCGGACCCGACGGGTGGCCAACGCCAAGGCCGGGAGCGTCGCCAGGCTGCCGGACAATGTGGAGGTGCTCGCCCTCAAAGGGCGAGTTGAATGCTGGGTGGGCGGTGCCTGCTACCAGCTACGGCGTCGCCCACCACAAGCCTGCCAACTCTCCGCAGCTTCTCATCAATGAATTTCCATCGCGCATCCTCAGGCATCGGAAGGCGCGGGATGGTTATAGCTGTGGTTAAAAGCCATCGATTTAGGTGGGCATCTTCCCCAAATTAGCCACCAGTCGTAAATTGTGCCTTCTCTGCAGCCGCCCCTTTTGGGTTGAGTCCAGCCGACCTACCGATATTGCTGCGAGAAATGCGGAAGGAAGTTTGAGCGTACCGCGACCGTCGTCGAGCACGAAGCACTGAGGTGCCCCAAATGCGGCAGCAAGGAGATGTCCTTTGTGCCGGGGAATGTCTACGTGGTGACCTCCAAAAAGAGCTGACTGCCGGACATCGCAGTCCGCAACAAGTCAACCTTGGCTATTCAGCCGTGCCTCTGAATGAAAATCGCCACCTTCAACGTCAACAACGTCAATAAGAGAGTCGCTAATCTCCTCGATTGGCTTAGAACGGCGGAGCCTGACGTGGCCTGCCTTCAAGAGCTGAAGGCAACGGATTCAGAATTTCCCGTCGCCGCGATTGAAAAGGCCGGTTACGGCGCCGTCAGGCGCGGACAGAAATCGTGGAATGGCGTCGCCATACTGGCGCGTGACTGCGAGCCTGTCGTCACACGCATGGCACTACCTGGTGATACCGCTGATTTACAGAGCCGCTACATCGAGGCGGCCGTCAATGGCGTGCTGATTGGCACGCTGTATGCGCCGAACGGCAATCCCCAACCGGGGCCGAAATTCAGATACAAGCTCTCATGGATGAAACGCCTTCTGGCGCATGCCGCCGAGCTCTACGCGCTCGATGCGCCGGTCGTGCTTGCGGGCGATTACAACGTCGTCCCCACTGACGCGGATATCTATCCGACCAGATCCTATAAGGACAACGCACTGGTGCAGCCGGAACCGCGCGCCCTGTTCCGCCAACTACTGGGCCAAGGCTGGATGGACGCGATCCGAACATTGCATCCCGACACGCCGATGTACACGTTCTGGGACTACATGAGAAACCGCTGGCAGCGTGACGCAGGCTTGCGCCTCGATCACCTGCTGCTAAATGCGAAAGCGGCGAAGCGCCTCGTCGGCTCGGGGGTGGACCGAGAGGTTCGCGGCGCAGAGAACGCAAGCGATCACGCCCCTGCGTGGGTCGTGCTTCGCGATGCGCCAGCGGCGCGTCGAACGCCGGTGCGAAAATCAGTAAAGCCGGTACGTACGAAACCCAAGCAAAGTGCGAGACGTGTAGTCCCGCCAGATCGACGTCCGCTGCTGGTCATCGACGGCGATTCATTCGCTCACCGTTCCTATCACGCCTTGCCAAGAACGATTTTTCGGCGCGGCCACAAGCCTGCTGGTGCGATTCTCGGCTTTGCCAATGTGCTGCTTCGTCTTTACCGCGAGGAGCAACCGCGTGCCGTCCTTGTAGGGTGGGACACGCTCGAAGTCCCCACCTACCGGCACGAGAAATTCCCCGCATACCAGAGCGGGCGCGAATTCGATGATGCCCTAATAGAGCAACTCGAGCTCATTCCAGACTTCGTTGCCGCGTGTGGCTTTCAGAATGCAAAATCGCCGGGCTATGAGGCCGACGACTTTCTTGCATCGGCTGCGGCCGCAGAAGAAAAGCGCGGCGGAACCGTGCTCGTTGCGAGCGGCGATCGCGATACATTTCAACTTGCCTCCAATCGCACCACCATTCTGTATCCCGTCCGCGCGGGTGAAATGGCGCGGATCGATCCTGCTGAGGTTCGCTTGCGCTACGGCGTCGATCCTAAGCAGGTTCCGGATTTCATCGCCTTGCGCGGTGATCCCTCCGACAAGTTGCCGGGCGCGCCCGGCGTCGGTGCATCAGGCGCGGCAACGTTGTTGCAACGATACGGAACCCTTGACGCCGTGCTCAACGCCGGTCGTTTTCTTGCACAGGCAGAAAACTTGCGGCTTTACCGGTCAATCGCGACAATGAACCGGAAGGCACCACTGCCGAGCCTTCGCAATCAAAGACCAACTTGGCGCAAGGCGGCTGACCTTGCGCGGGAATGGGAGCTGAATCAGCTTGCTAAACGCCTCGAAGAGCTTCCTTCGGGTTGACCCAACAACGCGACAAGGAAATGCATTCTCTCATCTTCGTGGGATGAAATGACGCTTAGGTAGCATGGGCGAGGCGTGCGGCGCGTCGGCCTCGCGCCTCGATGGCACATTTTGCGGCGTGAACGTCACGATTGATTACCTGGAGGTTTGGCAGGCCCCAATAGTCGAGCAAATCCGGCCACGGCGTTTCCCGGTGTTCGCTCCACACCCGAAACAGCGGGACGCGGTGGTCCACTTCGGCGCTCTTCCACAGCCCTCCGCCGCTCTGGCCGCAGCGCCGCGCTTGTAGCCGCCGCAGGAGCCGGGCGTAGTCGCTCGGCGCGTTCCAAAATTGCCACGCGATCACACAGGCGCAGTGCCAGTTCGCATTCATGTTGGCGCCGCTACCCCACAGATCGCCATGCCAACCGAAGCGATAGACCGGCTGGCCGCACACGCAACAGAATCCCGGACCCTGCGTATATGCGTGTTCGCGATAGGGCGCGGGTGGCGTTCGATATGTGGCAGGCAATCCATGCTCGCGGTTATCGCTGAGCTTCCAAGTCCATCCTCTGGGGGCTCCGCTCCGAGCAGCAAGCGCACGCGCCAGCCGATCGGCACGGATCGGATGGGCGCGCCAATACGAATCTACTGCGAGCCGCGGCGTCGGCGGCACGAAAGGGCGGCCGAGTGCCCAAGACAGAACCGCGGATGGAAAGATGCGTGGCAATGCCCTATTGAGGCGGGCGAGAGACTGACGATTTCTTTCTGCCTTCTCCGCTTGCCATTTGGACATCTTCGGCCCCCGGTCCCGACGGTATGGTGCCATCGAAGCCGTAAAGCCTTCGTCACCAAAAGGGGAACGCCCTAAGCGCGCCGACTCCAATGCTTTTCCCTGCCAATTCCACGAGCCATAACCACTCGTGGGCACTGCCCTTTCCGAAAACTCCATCCGGCGCTTGGTTCGTACGGTGAGGCAGAATCAGGGCATCATCCAATGTGATGCTTGCCATCCTGCGCGCGCTCGGAATATTCGTCTGCGATCTGCTCAAGGCGCGGCACCGCCTTCAGGCCGAGAACCTGTTTCTGCGCCATCAGCTCAATATCGCCTTGAGGCGGGCACCGCCTCGGCCTCGATTGCGTGGTAGCGACCGGGCGTTGCTCGTCTGGATGAGTTGAATTTGCCCCGGGCTGCGCGGTTTGGCTCAGGTGGTGAAGCCGGAGACGATCCTGCGATGGCATCGCTCGGGCTACAGGGCCTTCTGGCGTTGGAAATCTCGGAATAGGGCAGGGCGACCGAAGATCGATCGTGGCCTGCGTGATCTCATCCGACGGATGAGCAGGGAAAACCCCCCTATGGGGTGCGCCCCGAATCCATGGCGAACTCCTGATGCTCGGGTTCGATGTGGCCCAGTCCACGGTCTCCAAATACATGCTGCAGGGGCGCACGCCGCCGTCGCAGTCCTGGAAGACATTTCTGCGCAGCCACGCCGACGCGATCGCCTCCATCGACATGTGCGTGGTTCCGACAGTGACGTTTGAACGGTTGTTTGTGTTTCTGGTTCTGGGTCACGGCCGGCGACAACTATTGTGGTTCGAGGTGACACGGTATCCGACGGCCGAGTGGTTGGCCGGGCAGATGACCGAGGCGTTTCCCTGGACCTCGGCGCCAGCCTACCTGGTTCCGCCGAGTTGACAGGCGCAAATCGCAAAGCTTCCGGAGAACTTAATGACAGAAGAAATTGCCACGCAGCTTCACCGAGCAATCGCAGCTGAACGCACCGCTATGCACAAATGCGGGCTGCTGATCCTAAGGGCAGAAGAGAAACGACACCGTACCGGATTAAAAAGTTCAAAGAGGCTAAGGCAGCGCACGAGGCAGCAAAAGCCGAAGTAGCGAAACTGCGCGGCGTCATCGCCAGATCTGGATAACTATACAGGTCTGATCATGATGAAAGATCGCCGCTTCCCGCCGCCCTGGATCGTTGAGCCGATCCCGTTTCCACAAGGTGTGCACGCTCATGGGCAGTCGCTTGCCTTTGTCTACCATTGAGGTCGTTTGGAGTGTCGGTTTCGGAAACTGGGCCAGAGTGCCCTGGATCGCGTTCCTTGATTCACATGTCACGACGACCCAACGCGGAATTTACGGCGTGTTTTTGTTTCGTGAAGACGTGTCCGGTGTCTCGACCTTCAACCAAGGTGTGACAGAAGCGACCCTCGTGGCACGCGTTCCCGAGATTAAATTGGGCGTCGCCTTTCGCTCGAAGCAGCCCGGCGAGATTGGTGAGGCTCGTGCTGGTATCGGGATGCTCCGGCCCAGAGTTTTCTCCCGGATCGCCAGCGCACGGTGTAACTAGTCGCCCTTTTCCTCGAGCAGCCCGGCGAGATTACGGAGAATCGTGCCGGTATCGGGATGCTCCCGCCCGAGAGTTTTCTCGGCGATCGCCAGCGCACGACGATAGAGCGTCTCGGCGGCATCATAGTCGCCTTTCGCTCGAAGCAGCTCGGCGAGATTGTTGAGGCTCGTGCCGGTCAAGGGATGCTCCGGGCCGAGGGCCTTCTCGGCGATCGCCAGCGCACGGCGCAACAGCGGCTCAGCGGCACTATAGTCGCCTTTCGCTCGAAGCAGCCCGGCGAGATTGTTGAGGCTCGCGCCGGTATCGGGATGCTCCAGGCCGAGGGTCTTCTCCCGGATCGTCAGGGCACGGCGATAGAGCGGCTCGGCGGCATCATAGTCGCCTTTCGCTCGCAGCAGCAGCCCGGCGAGATCGGCGACGCTCGCGCCGGTATCGGGATGCTCCGGGCCGAGGGTCTTCTCCCGGATCGCCAGCGCACGGCGCACCAGCGGCTCAGCGGCTCCATAGTCGCCCTTTTCCTCGAGCAGCCCGGCGAGATTACTGAGACTCGTGCCGGTATCTAAATGCTCCGGGCCGAGGGCCTTCTCAGCGATCGCCAGCGCGCGGCCATAGAGCGGCTCGGCGGCATCATAGTCGCCTTTCGCTCGCAGCAGCAGCCCGGCGAGATTGTTGAGGCTCCTGCCGATCAAGGGATGCTCCGGGCCGAGGGCTTTCTCGCGAATTGCTAGAGCGCGACGATAGAGTGGCTCGACCGCCGGATAGTCACCCTCGTCCTCGAGCAGTGCTGCGAGATTGTTGAGGCTTGAGGCAGTCTCGGGGTGCTCCGGGCCGAGAGTTTTCTCGCGGATCGCCAGCGCGCGGCGATAGAGCGGCTCGGCGGCATCATAATCGCCTTTCGCTTGAAGCAGTCCGGCGAGATTGTTGAGGCTCGCGCCGGAGGAGGGATGCTCCGGGCCGAGGATTTTCTCGCGAATTGCCAGCGCCCGGCGAAGAAGCGGCTCGGCCGCATCATAGTTACCTTTCGCTTGAAGCAGCCCGGCAAGATTATTGAGGCACGTGGCAGTCTGTGGATGCTCCGGGCCGAGAGTTTTCTCGTCGATCGCCAGCGCGTGGCGATAGAGCGGCTCGGCGGCATCATAGTCGCCTTTCGCTCGAAGCAGCCCGGCGAGATTGTTGAGGCTCGTGCCGGTATCCGGATGCTCCGGGCCGAGGGCTTTCTCACGAACCGCCAGCGCGCGGCGATAGAGTGGCTCGGCCGCGGGATAGTCACCCTCGTCCTCGAGCAGTCCTGCGAGATTGTTGAGGCTCGTGCCGGTATCGGGGTCCTCCGGGCCGAGAGTTTTCTCGGCGATCGCCAGCGCGCGGCGGTAGAGCGGTTCGGCGGCATCATAGTCGCCTTTCACTCGAAGCAGCCCGGCGAGATTGTTGAGGCTCCTGCCGGTATCGCGAGCCTCCGGGCCGAGAGTTTTCTCGGCGATCGCCAGCGCACGACGATAGAGCGGCTCGGCGAGATCATAGTCGCCTTTCGCTTGAAGCAGCCAGGCGAGATTGTTGAGGCTCGCGCCGGTATCTGGATGCTCCGGGCCGAGGGCTATCTCGCGAATTGCCAGCGCACGACGATAGAGCGGCTCGGCGGCATCATAGTCGCCTTTCGCTTGAAGCAGCCCGGCGAGATTGTTGAGGCTCGTGCCGGTATCCGAATGCTCCGGGCCGAGCGTCTTCTCGGCGATCGCCAGTGCGCGGCGCAACTCCGCCTCGATGACGGTAGGTTGGAGGCAAGAATTGATCATCACTCGTCTTCCTGTTCCCTCCGTCTCTCACTCAGCATCCTGGCCAACCATTCTTTGTTGACCTCGTCGTACCATGCGGCCAGTTCGGGATAGAACGTCGATTGGAGCTCGCAAATCCAAAGATCGCCTCTCCGCGCCCCAACCAGTCCGTCGTCAACTGCACCATCTATCATGCTGATCAATTGACGAAGCGTCAGAGGTTTGAAGAAGCGAGACGAGACCCGCTATACAACTCAGGATGAGACGGAGCCATATAATTTGACGCCCCAAGGCCCCCGCGCCTCCCAAGCGACGATGCCCGTGGTCAAATATTTATGGGCGTCAGGGTCAATTCTCGGTGGTTGCAGTTCCAGGATTTGAACCTACGCACAATCTCCCCACTCGGGTAGTGAGGATGAGTAACATACCCGAAGAGTGTCTCGCCTCTCGCGGCACCTAGTTGAAATCTAGGATAGGGAAGAAAGCCATGGCCAAGCTGGGAGAAAGCGCGCCATCTGACGCGATTAGTGTCTACAACGAGCATGTCACGGTAATTTCGGAGATCAAGCGAGCCCAATGGCAGATCACGAATTACGTGATTTTATTGTTTGCTGGGATGCTGGCACTGCGTGCCGATATTCGAGCCGCCATCCCAGCGGATCTGCGCTCCTGGGTGGCCATTTTGGGACCGCTGGTGATTTGGTTCAGCGCGGCTTGGATCTTGTTTCAACAACATCTCGGGCTGACCAGACGACGGCAACGGATCTTCGATGCCCGCAAGTTCCTCTCTGAAACCGCCAAAGAAGTATACGGTCAGCGGGGACGCAGACCCACTCCATTAAACGACCTGCGAGTGTTGATTGCTTGCCTTGGAGTGACAGGCGCGGCGGCGGCACTAGCTTGGCTTCTGCTCAGATAGGTGTTGATCTCCGTGTGGCCATGTCGGATTGGCTTTTTCTCCGGCCGGCTTGTCATGGCGGGCATTAGGGATTGGACGATCTGCTTTCCGAGGGTGGCCCAAAAGCCCTCATTGCGCTGGGCGCGATTGGTTTCGTTGGCTTTGTCACGTTGTCGGCGTTCGGTTGCGGTGAATCTAGCGGGCAACAGGCGTCATGCGGTGGCGGATGCCCCGGCCCAAGTGCGGAATGAACCGGCGCGAAGCTCTTTGAAATGCGGTCGGCGCAGCAGATGACGTTGATGGGTGAATGCGTTGAATATGGCGGCGTGGATGGCGAGGAAACGTTGCACTGAGCCGGGTGATTTGAACCGCTGCAGTTTTCGTTCTCGGCGTCGTATCGGCTGATGCGAGTTCTCCGCCCTGTTGTTTGCTCGCAAGCCCCGATCGTGCCCAGCCGTGAGCCCGATCGCACGGAACGCCGCCGGATAGGATCGCAGCCGGTCGGTCACAACCCGGCTCGGCGTAAAGCCGTGCTTCTTAAGCAATTTCACCATGAGTTTCTTTGCCGCTTGTGCCTCCCGTCTGCGCTGGACGAGGAAATCCAGCACCTCACCCTCGTTGTCGACCGCCCGCCAGAGCCAGTATTTATCGCCGCGGATCGAAATCACCATTTCTTCGAGGTGCCAATGATCGCTCGGTCGCGGCCTCGAGCGGCGGATATTCGCCGCGATCGACGGCCCGAACTTCAGGAACCACCGCCGGACCGTCTCGTAGGATGCGTCAATACCTCGCTCGGCCAGCAATTCCTCGACATCCCGAAAGGAAGTGTGAACCTGGCATAGAGCCAGATCGCGTGGCGGATGATTTCTGGCGGGAAGCGGTGGCGCTTAAACGATATCGGTCTCATCCGAAGATGCTAATCGGCGACGAACCGCAGAGCTATCCGAGTTACCGTGATATTGCCATGCGGGGAGTAAGACTGCGGGGCGGGCCGCACGTTCCATCAGAGTGCACCGCAAATTGGAAGGAGGTCAAAGCCGGAAGGATGTCATTGGCGGCTAATTTTGAATGACCAAACACCCACTGAAAGGGAGGCGTCATGACCAACCGAAAGCTCGCGTACATTGTCAAGGACCAGAAGCCACTTGTGTTGGCCGCGCACGAGACGGTGCAGCATGCCTGCCGATGCATGAGGGGGCGTCGCGCCGGCTCGGTGCTGGTGATCGACGACCAGCAGCGTTTGAGCGGCATCTTCACGGGCCGCGATGCGGTGCGTACGCTTGCCGAGGGCAAGGATGCGGCACTGACCACCCTGGCGCAAACGATGACGCCGAATCCCGTCACGATCACGCCGGAGAGCCGCGCAATCGACGCGCTGCGGGCGATGAGCGATGGCGGCTTCCGTCATCTTCCGGTCGTCGAGAATGGAAGCATCTGGGGCATCGTCTCGCGTGGCGATTTCAAGGGGATGGAGATCGATCAACTGGACGAGGAAGACCACCTGTGGGAATGCATCCGCTGATGACTGGTCCGGTTGCGACCTGCGCGGTGGTTGAAGGCGCGGAAGTGCCCGCGCGCGAAAGGACGCTTCGATGAAGATCTTGATGGTTCTGACCTCACACGACAAGCTTGGCAATACCGGCCGTAAGACGGGCTTCTGGCTGGAGGAGTTCGCCGCCCCCTACTACACTTTCAAGGACGACGGCGCCGAGATCGTGCTTGCCTCGCCGAAGGGCGGCCAGCCGCCTCTCGATCCGAAGAGCAACGAGCCGAACTTTCAGACCGACTTTACGCATCGGTTCGAAGCCGATGCAGGGGCGAAGGCGCAGCTCGCGACAACGGTTCGCCTCGACAGCGTCAAGGCCGAGGACTTCGACACCGTCTTCTATCCCGGCGGCCACGGCCCGATGTGGGATCTGGCTGAGGATCAGATCTCAGTCAAGCTGATAGAGACGATGCTTCGAGCCGGAAAGCCTATCGCGCTGGTCTGCCACGCCCCCGGCGCGCTTCGACACGTCAAGACCCCTGATGGCAAGCCGTTGGTTCAAGGCAAGAAGGTCACCGGCTTCACGAACACCGAGGAAGAGGCGGTCGGCCTGACCAAGGTGGTGCCCTTCCTCGTCGAGGACGAGTTGAAGGCGAGGGGCGGCATCTTTTCCAAGGCGGGCGACTGGCAGCCATACGTCGTCACCGACGGGCTGCTGATCACCGGTCAGAACCCGGCCTCGTCAGGTCCCGCGGCCAAAGGTCTCATCGAGATGCTGAACAGGAAGACCAAGTAGCTCGCGCCTTTTTTGTGCAAGCCCTTTCGGGAAGCGAGTTGCCTGATTTAGTCCGCTATTGATGCTGTGGACGGCTCCATCCACCGGCACATCGGTGCCATGGCTGTAGGGTGCGGTTAACGCTCCCACGATTTGGAGGAGCCAATCATGCAAGCGGTCACCACAATCGGTTTAGACACTGCGAAGTCGGTGTTTCAAGTGCACGGCATCGACGCAGAAGGCAAGGTGCTCATTCTCCGTAAGCTGAAGCGTCGCTACGTCCTGGCGTTCTTTGAGAAGCTGCCGCCGTGCCTGGTTGGCATTGAGGCCTGCGCCACGTCGCATCATTGGTCGCGCGAGCTCAAGGCGCTCGGCCATAACGTGCGCTTGATGCCGCCGGCCTATGTGAAGCCTTACGTCAAGCGACAGAAGAACGATGCCGCCGACGCCGAGGCCATCTGCAAAGCGGTGACCAGGGCCAACATGCGGTTTGTCGAGACCAAGACGGCCGAGCAGCAGAGCCTCCTGATGCTCGACCGTACACGCCAGCTCTTCATCCGCCAGCAGACCTCGGTGATCAACGCCATCCGCGCCCACATGGCCGAATTCGGGATCGTGGCCCCGGTGGGACGCCACGGCGTGGAGTAAGGGGTTTCCCGATAAATGGGACCTCGCCGATGATCCGCCTGCGGACGTGGGGCTGGCCGAGCTCGTCAAGATGCTCGCCGAAGCGAAGGCGCCAAAGGGCGATTTGGACCTGCGCGCCATGTTCTACTTGCCAGACGGTGGTGACGAGCCTGCCACCGCCGTTGTCGTCGTCGACGAGCGTGCCGAGAGTGATGAGGCGATCATCATGCGACTAGCCCGCATGTCTAGACTGCAATACGAGCGGGTGCGGCAGACCTGGGCGAAGCAAATGGGCATACGGACTGGATAGCCTCGTCGGCGCGGCTAGAGCGACGCGCGACACCGACGCGCGCATGTCATTCCTCGTAGCGACCGAACCGTGGCCGGAGGAGGTTGACGGCGACGCGCTGCTTGAGCAGTTAGCCGCGAGCGCCGGTGAGTACCTGATATTGCCGCCCGGCGCGGCGGCTGCCATGGCCCTGTGGCCGGTATTCAGCCACGCCCATGACTGCTTTAGCATCAGCCCCATCCTGGCCGCCACGTCGCCAACCCCGGAATGCGGAAAGACGACGCTTCTCGAGTTTCTCTCGGGTGTCTGCCCAAAGGCCCTTAACGTGAGCAACTTGACGGCCGCCAGCCTGTTTCGCGGGGTGGATCAATATGCTCCGACATTCCTGCTCGACGAGGGCGATACTTATCTGAAGTTCAACGATGATCTTCGAGCAATCCTCAACTCCGGGCACAAACGCTCGTCGGCACAGGTGCTGCGTTGCGAGGGTGATAATTATCAGCCCCGCTGGTTCAGTACCTACTGCCCCAAGGCGGTGGGGTTGATTGGCAGCCTCCCGGCAACCCTCGCCAGCCGCTCGATCCATATCGAACTGCAACGCAAGCTGCCGCGCGAAGTAGTGAAGCGGCTCTGCCTGGAACGATTTAACCCCCTGGCTCCATTGCAGCAGCAGGCGGCGCGCTGGGTCGCGGAGCACCGCACGCTACTAGCAGACGCGGAACCGGTCATGTCGCCCGCCATCTACGGCAGAGCTGCTGATAACTGGCGTCCGCTTTTCGCCATCGCCGATATCGCCGGGGGTGAGTGGCCTGGGCGGGCCCCCGAGGCGGCCGTGACGTTGAATGCCGCTTATTCCGAGAAGGTAGCTGCAATTACGTTGCTAGAAGACACCAAGGAGATCCTGCTGGCGCGTGGCCTCGGGCCAGAGGGGCACATATGGTCGATAGATCTCGTGCACGATCTGATCAATCTCGAGGACCATAGCTGGGGGAGCTGGGGACGCGGCGGCAAGCCAATCACGCAGGAGCGGGTCGCGGCCCTATTGCGGGGCTTTAAGATCATGCCGAAGCAGATCAAGCAGGGCGGCATCAACCAGCGGGGATATCTTACTGCGCCATTCTATGCGGCCTTCGAGCGGTATCTGATCCCTTCCGCCGGAGAGAGCTGAGCGGATTTTGGGCAGCCTGCTACCCCGCTACCTGGGTCAAAAGCGGCAGTTTTCCACTAAGCGGCCAACAAAAAGGTAGCAAGTAAAAGATTGCCTGCTACTCCTTGACACCAGCGATCAGAAAAAGCGTGGGCTTATCATCGGGGTAGCGGGTAGCGGGCCGGAGTAGAAAATGCGATGCCAAGCATCTTGATCACCGGCGCCAATCGCGGGCTCGGGTTAGAGTTCGTCAGACAGCATTTAGCGGATGGCTGGCAGGTCTACGCGGCGTGTCGTGATCCAGAGTCGGCTTCCGAACTCCGCCGACTGGCAGAGGCGAGCGATGCCAAACTGCGGATCGTGGCGATGGATGTCACCGACCCCGCCAGCGTTAAGGCGGTAGCCGCGGAGCTCTACGGGCAGGCCATTGACATCCTGCTCAACAACGGCGGCATTGGCGGACCTCGTGGTCAAACCATCGGCAACATCGATTACGATGCCTGGGCGAAGGTGCTCGACGTAAACACCATGGGCCCCATGCGGGTGTCAGAGGCATTTGTCGATCATGTGGCACGCAGCGATCGCAAGCTTATCGTCACCCTTACCAGCGGCATGGGCTCTCTTGCGGACAATACCTCTGGAGGCTCGATCGCCTATCGCAGCTCCAAGGCCGCGGTGAACATGGTAATGCGCAGCCTGGCGATCGATCTCGCTTCAAGCGGCATCACATGCGTGGTCGTCAATCCCGGCTGGGTGCAGACTGATATGGGTGGTGCCAACGCCACCTTAACTCCGGCAGAGAGCGTGAGGATGCTGAGACGTTTGATCGAGACTCTGGGACCCGCGCAGTCCGGCAAGTTCTTCAATTACGATGGCCGCGAATACGCCTGGTAAGCGCCAACGCCCGTTTTCGGGGCAGTTACGCACCTCAGGGGTACCAATCGAGTTGGGACATTGTTCTTTGACCCCTAGGTACCCACCTTAAAGTGCCGAAGTTACCGAACGACCGTCAGTTTCTAAGGTTGACGCCATTGCCGGTGTTTGTGGCCTTCGCAGCCTTCATGCTTCTCATCTATGGCCACCGACTTGGCTTGCCCGTGCCGCCGTAGCGGGGACTCGAGGGGTTTTTCCGACCGCAAAAGTCCGCGGGCCAAAAGTCTGGCGTCCGCACCGAGACCATCGAGATGATTCTCGACCATGACAGCGGCCGCATGGAGGGCAAGTGCTTCAGGGGCCGCTTCGCGGGCAGAAATCTTTCGTCGTTGCGGAATGCCGAGCTCCTCCAGTTGCTTGAAGAGATCCGCGCCACTGACACGCAAGGGGCGGCTTTGCTCGAAGCCTATCTCGACCGACGCTGCCAAGCGTGGCGTGAGCGAGGTACGGCGGACGCCACAAGGGAGGAACCGAAGCAGCCGCGCGATCGGGCTGGCCGCATGAGCCGCAAAGAAGCTTATGATGTACTCGGGCTCAAGCCTGGCGCAACTGAGGCCGAGATGCGCGTGGCGCATCGAAGGCTGATGATGAAGCTGCACCCCGATCAGGGCGGATCCACCTATCTCGCCGCCCGCATCAACGAGGCAAAAGAAGTTTTGTTGCGGCGCAAATGACAGGTCGCGAGTTTGGACGCGCACGTCGTAGACGGGTGTGAGCTGTTCGCCTGAGCGTGTCAGCCCGTGCGTCATACGCCTGGTCAGGCGCGTCCGCTTGTTGGTGCGCTCCAGCTACTCGTCCAACAAGGCCCGCTCGATACCTGAGATCAGTTCTTTTATTTTGTTCATAGCGGAGTGCGTGACGTTGACCTCGTCGTCGCCTCTCTTTTCGTAGAGGATTAATTCTCCGGCTTTCATGCGATCGTGAAGGTTCCAAAGATCGATCTGAAACCGTTTGCACCAAGTGGCGATCGAATGCTCTCGCGTGCTCATCAGCCACCTCTCATTCATTGATACGCTTTCCTAAACGTATATTTTCCCGGAACGCCCGATCCTATCGCGGGTTAATCTCAGCCCGGCGGCCGGGGTGGAAAGTGTAGGATCGGATGCCGGCTCGGATGAATTGAGGACGAAGACAGCCCACTATCGTCAACGATCGCATGCAGAGCGGTTATCGCTACGAGCGGGTAGCCCCCATTGGCCGGAATTTCCATCCGGAGTTTCGCCCTGAGCTGACGCCCAAGCAAATGTTTGAGCTTGGAGTTTTTTGCGGAAAATACATGACAGACGCGCGGAAGGAGTTCCCCGCTTCTTGGTTCACGCGGGCCAAGTTGTCTCCGCACTTCCGCGACTGCTCCCTCAATTATTTTGGTGTGGATGCCAGTCAACCACTGTCAGTGTGGCGCAAGAAGGGTTGGATTCATCCCGACGATCCGCGCGGATGGTTCCAATGGTATTGCCGCTACTACATGGGTCGGCGAATGCCAGAAGAGGATGCGCGACAGATCAGACGCTGGAAAGCTATGCGCCGCCACGTGGCCCAAATCAAACGCCACTGCGAACATTGTGATCAGACCTGCCGAAAGCGCCAGAGGCAGGCCCTGCTACACTGGGCCTATGACAGTCGAAAGATCTGAAGGACTGTCGGACGCCAATCCCGACTGCGATCAAAATACCCTCGTCAAGGACTGAAAGGGCTCTGTCCTCGGCGGATCCTGGTTTCCGCTACCCGCTAGTTGCGCTCCGCTTTCGCGAGATCCACTATTTGGCGTGCCGTGCTGATTGCGTCTGCCAGTTCAGCGACTGAATCGGTGTGGCGCCTGCATTCGATTGGCAGACAATGTTGCAACTCCCAGACAAGCAGGGTGAAGGGAGATTGCTTGTCTCTGCTCTTGTTGCCGATGTCTTCGCGAACGGTAACCGGCAATTTGGCCTCGAGGATTTCCATCAGCCGACTAATCCAGTTTGTCCAGGCATTACCTTTTTCGAATGTTGAAGACGCAGAAGATTCGTTCAGTTGCTTGATTGAAGCGTTGCAAGCAATGTGAAAGGCCCGGACTAAATTTAGAAGTGTATCTAACCCCCTATTGTCGCTTGAGATTTGCGACGCTTTGAAGTTTTTCTCAATTAGATGGTGCGCATAGACGCCTGCATCTGACACTGCGAAAGGACTGACGAAGAGCTCATTGAAAAACCGAGTGGCAGCCTTTTCGTGGGCTTCTAATATCACTCTTACCTTCGCTAAGGGCTCGGCCTTACGCTCGAAACTCTCGAAGAAAACAAATGCTTGAGTGACTCGGACGACATCTGCCCGGACATTTGCCGGCAGAGACAAGCCGTATGCCTTTTCGATTTGTCGCCATTTGGCACTGTCGATATTTAGAGCCGGGTCGCGAGTATTCCCTGATACAATCGGGCCTTTAGGTGAAAGTTCCGCCACATTGCACCTCCGCAGGTGTCGCAAGGGGCGAGCGTTCCGGGATCAGCCTAGCCGCGCTAGTTGATAATAGGCCATCGGTTAAGCGTCCTGCACCGGAGAAATAGACCCCAAGCCGGGCTTCCTGCTGCTAAGGCTGCTTCCCGAAACCTACGGGTGACTTCTGCAAAAATGCATTCTCCATGAACGCAGGATGATTGTTGGAATCTCCACCCAGCAATCCTGGGAAGCTAGGCCGCTTTGCGGGATCTATCGTGATACCTATGCGCTTTGTGGTGACGAACACATAGGCTTTGGGTGTTCTCATATTGCATGAAGAGCGACCAGTCACCCCGGTGAGGCTCGACGTGATCAACGTGGCTCGCGGCTACGATCTGACCCTCAATCGCACATTCTCGGCACTGGGGTTCTTCGGTGAGCCTGTGCCTTCTGATCGATTTCCAAATAGGTGACCTGTACCAAGAGGCCCATGCTGCCTGCTCGTCGTTGCGCGACCGGTCACGTTCCAACCTGGGGCTGAGGCTGTGCTGGGTCATGGGATTTGACCTTCATTCATTTCGCTAAGCCAGTCGCGGCACGATCGCCGGCGATAAGCCAGTCCGCGTCTCCCAATGCGAACGGATATTGAGGTAAGTCGCGGAGCAGGGTGCGAAAATCATCACCAACTGCGGCGAAGTGGAGCAAGCAGGGGTTCGGAAAAAGCTGACGAGCCCGAGCAATTCAAACAGGAAATAAAAAGACCCGAGGCTGACCTCAGGTCTTTCGTCGATTAGGCGCTTCGAAGTCGATTCGGTGCCCCAGCCTTGACAGCGGCTTGCTCGACCGGCTTGTAGGCGTTGCGCGTCAGGCCGGCATACATCTCGCCGAGCTTCGACAGCTCAGCAACATATGCTTCATAAGCCATCCTGGCGTACTGAGACTGGATCTCGATCACCTGCTCGAACGACTTTGCACCAAGCAACTGTTCGAAAGCACGCGTGCCGTCCTCGAACGCCCTCTTCGAATAAGAGCTGATCTCCGCGGCAATAGCCTGGAACCCCTTGTTCGCCTCACCAAAAGAGTTGACAACGGCATCGAAGCCGTCCTTGCCCGCTCTCTGAACCTCATTATTAAACCGTTGAACGTCAGACATCTGATTACCTCTCTGACCCTCGCCTGGCGCGAGGGATATTGCGTTTATATGGGATGCTATGGTGCGCTGCACAATAGCAAAGGCAGGAAAATTATTGCATTGCACAAGAATAGAGGTGGCTAAGGAAACCCCCGCATCGGCGGCTGTCCGAAGCTATCGTCGGACGAGAAAATTACAGCAGCCCCGCAAAATCGGTCGCGTCTAGGACGATAAGGTGGCGATGGACATCTCCGAGATGCTTGTACTTATGGGCTTCGTCGGCGCCTGCTTCCTCGCTGCGGCCACTGGCGCGATGTTTCCTCCCGGCGATTGGTATGAGAGGCTAGCCAAGCCGCCCTGGCGGCCGCCGAACTGGTTGTTTGGCCCGGCCTGGGCCGTTCTCTACCTGACCATTGCCGTTTCCGGATGGCTGGTATGGCGGACGGCCGGCTTAGCCGGAGCCGTGCTGCCCCTCGCGATCTATCTCGTGCAATTGGTGCTCAATGCCGCCTGGACGCCGATCTTCTTCGGGCTGCACCGTCCAGACCTGGCGTTCATTGAAATCGTTGTTCTGTGGTTATCGATCGTCGCGACCATGGCGGCTTTTCATCCCGTCAATGCAGCGGCTGCCTGGCTGCTGCTGCCCTATCTTCTTTGGGTCACCTTTGCGGCGGCGCTCAACTTCGCAGTCTGGCGCCTCAATCGCGGGCCAGTTTCACAGAGCTAGCGTCTTCAAGTTCTACTTTGGGGGTAGAGGCTTTTTCCACCACTTCGTCTTTCCGGCAACGGCGATCGCGGGCGGCAGCGCTGGCGCCGTCTCCGATCCGTTCAAGCCGAAACTTACGGGGAAAGTGCGCATTGGTGGCGCTTGACGAAGACTTCTTTCTGTCTTGGCCCGAGGGCTACCTACCGCACCAGGTACGTCTACAAGGCGGGGACGCGTCCTCGGATTCCTATTGTTACCCATGAAAATTGAAGACCCCAACCTGGTACGTTGGATCTCTTCCTTTTAGCGACATGACCGAACTCTGGCCCTGGGGTTGAGCGTTAGGCCATGTCGCTTGTGGCACTAAGGGGACGTGCTACTCGCGCTGACGAATGTCTGCTTCGAGGGGGAAGAACCCACGGTGACTGTCCGGCTCTATGCCAAGGATAGTCATTCGTTTGCCATTGCCTCAGACGCGCCGGCTAGGTCAATGGCGGGAATATTAGACACATGAAGCCAGCACCAGCGAAGTTTCTGGACTTCGAGCCACCATGTCGATTGCGCCCGGTTTCAAGAATATTTTCTGAACTTGCAGCCCATGTATGACCCCCGGTTGGTCTACTAATAAGACCCTCGACGGGCGGTTCCGATCGCGATGTTGTAGTTGGCTACGATGCGATGATCACCACTGGTCGGTAGAGTTGGTATGAGTACCGCAATTCCTCTAACCCATTCCGGGCTGCCTCCCGGCCCAAAGGGCACACTGCTCGGCGGAAACGTCCACCAATTCCGCGCCGGCCTCCTTAACTTCTTGCTCGCGACTGCTCGTGAATACGGTCCGCTTGCGAGCTTCCGCACTGGACCGAGGCGCGTGTTCTTGGCGAGCGGGCATGACCTCATAGAACAGGTGCTAGTGACGGATGCCAAGCACTACATCAAACACTTCGGAGCGCGCGCGTTCAAACCTGTGCTCGGAAACGGCCTCGTTACCAGCGAAGGTGCATTTTGGCATCGACAGCGCAAGCTTATTCAACCCGCGTTCCTCAAGGCCCGCGTGCAGTCTTACGTCCCGACCATGGTCGAGTTGACCAACCAGATGCTTAGCTCCTGGACATCAGGCAAGAGGGTTCAGATCGACTTCGAATTTGAAGCCTTGACCAGCAAAATCGCCCTGAAGACGCTCTTTGACCTCGATGACCGAGGCGATCGTGAGCGGTTTGACGGCGTATTGAAGCTCGCCTTTGATCTCATGAATGCACGGCTTCGCCGAATTATCAATCTGCCGCTTTGGGTGCCGACGCCGGCAAATCGACGCCTGCAGAGAGCCGTGGCCGAGTTAGACCGAACAGTCCAAGGCTTCATTGCCGCAGGGCGATCTCGGCAACACCATGGGAATGACCTGCTCTCCCGGCTGTTACTTGCTCGATATGAAGATGGCAGACCGATGAGTGACCGCCAGCTCCGGGACGAGGCGATGACGCTTTATCTTGCCGGCCATGAGACGACCGCCCTGACACTTGCTTGGAGCTGGTATCTGCTGTCGCAGCACCGGCGTGTGGAAGAGAAACTGGTATCAGAATGGCAACGCGTCCTTAGAGGCGCGACGCCAACCGCTCAGCACCTCCAACGACTACCTTACACGGCTGCTGTGATCGCCGAGTCCATGCGGCTGTTCCCACCGGTTTACGTGATTGGTCGAGAGGCTACGACCGAGTTGGAACTTGGGGGATACCGGGTGAAGCCGGGTTATACGGTTCTCATGAGCCAGTGGGTGAACCACCGCGATCAAAACTATTTTCCTGACCCGGAGGAATTCCGGCCCGAGCGCTGGCAGGATGGGCTGGCGAAACGCCTCCCAAAATTTGCTTATTACCCATTCGGCGGCGGACAGCGGATCTGCGTTGGCAGCACGTTCGCTTTGATCGAAGCCACGATCATTCTTGCCGCCGTTGGACAGCATTATCGGTTCACCGTTGACCCAGACGCGGTGATCGACATCAAGCCGCAGATCACCTTGCTGCCGGCCAACGGCATTCCCGCCACCCTCGAGTGCCGATCACGCACATCGGGTTTTGCAGGTCCCTGATACGCTCAGGAAATTCGCTGTTATCTTGAGAAAATTCCCTGTTCTCTTGGTTAGGGAATTTCGCTGTAACCATCTGATTTATGGTGCGGAAAAACAGACCCTCGTACCCGCTTCTGGGGCTCAATCAGCGGAAATTCCCTGTATTTTCCCGCTTAACAGGGAAATCGCCCAACGGAGACAGGTTCGCCGATGACTGCCTCCTCCGCCAAATTTCGACCGTGACCTTCTAGTAACGCTTTCAATTTAGAGTTTTGCCGTAGGGCGGGCCCCCGCGCGACGTTTAATCGGTTGGGCGGGTGGAGGGATCACCAATGGACAAGATCTTCAGGACTGCGGTCACGGCGGCGGCAATCGCAATAGCCGCGCTGTCGCTGACCCTTCCGGCGCAGGCGGGACCAAGGTCCGCCGTCGGCGCCGGGCTCGTCGGATTCGGCATCGGCGCCATCCTCGGCAGCATGATGGTGCCGCCTGAGGTCTATTTCGGCCCCCCTCCACCCGACTATTACGGACCGGTGGACTACGGGCCGCCGGAATATGACGGTCCGGTGGGCTACGGACCCCCTGACTCCTACCGGCCGCGCAGCTACTACGGACCTCCAGGCTCGTACCGGCCCCGGAGCTATGTGCCGCCGCCTGGGCCTGACCGCTACGGCGATCGCGCCTATCCGCGTCCCAAGACGCAGCCGCCTGCCGCCTCTCGGGCCGCCCGCCCCGCGCCGACGCGCACAGCGACGGCAAAGGCGGGACCCGCCACGGCCCCGGTCAAGCCAGATCCGGATGCGAGGTTCAAGGCGGTGCAAGCGAAGGCAAAGCGCGTTGGTGTCGAAAGGCTCACGCAAAAGGACATCGAGGGTCTGAGCCCCGAACAGATCAAGCAGCTCAGAGGATATTGAGCCCAGCCTGCTCTCTGCGGTTTCTGAGCCGTTCCGGTCCTCGAAGGTTGCCATCCTGCACATCACCGAGCCGATTGCCGGCCCTCGGTTGAGGAAGATTTAGGCTGAAGCCGGCACCGTCCGCTTCCTTTTCGGGCATCGCCGGCGAAGCCAATTTCCCGGCTCGCCGCTGATTCTTCCCGAGTTCCAAGAGCTTCCCCGTCCGGCACGGCCTTTGCAGTGCGTATTACGCTTTTCGTCATTCGTAATATTGGGGAGAACGGGATGCTCCGCACGCTGATAAAAACCTCTCTGTTCGGCCTTGCCCTCACGCTCGCAGCCTTCGCCACGCGACCAGCTTCGGCCGATCCGATCACCGTCGGCTACAGCGACTGGCCAGGCTGGGTTGCCTGGCAAGTGGCCATCGACAAAGGCTGGTTCAAAGAAGCCGGCCTCGACGTGAAGTTCCAGTGGTTCGACTACTCGGCTTCCATGGACGCGTTTGCCGCGGGCAAGATCGACGCCAATTGCATGACCAACGGCGACACGCTGGTCACCGGCGCCGGCGGCGGCAAGGGCATCATGATCATGCTGACCGACTATTCCGACGGCAACGACATGATCGTGGGCAAGCCAGGCATCAAGAGCATCACCGATCTCAAGGGCAAGAAGGTCGGGCTCGAGGTCGGCCTGGTCGAGCACCTGCTCCTGCTCAACGGCCTGAAAAAGAACGGCATGAGCGAAAGCGACGTGACCTTGGTGAACTCCAAGACCAACGAGACGCCGCAGGTTCTCGCCTCGGGTCAGGTGGACGCCATCGGCGCTTGGCAGCCAATCTCGGGACAAGCCATGAAAGGGCTGCCTGGATCGCGTCCGGTCTACACCTCAGCCGATGCGCCGGGCCTGATCTATGACGTGGTCGCGGTGAATCCGGCAAGCCTCGCCGCGCGGCACGACGACTGGATGAAGCTGCTCAAGGTGTGGGACCGTGTCGTGCATTACATCAACGATCCGGCGACCCAAGACGACGCCGTGAAGATCCTTGCCGCGCGCGTGGGGCTTGAGCCGGAAGTCTACAAGCCTCTCCTCAAGGGCACGCATCTGATCGACCTCACCGAAGGCAAGAAGGTCTTCGAGAAGGGCGACGGCCTCGGCTCGCTGTACGGATCGAGCACCATCGCCAACGACTTCAACGTCAAAAACCAAGTGTACAAGGACTCGCAGGACGTCGACTCTTACATCGATCCGTCCCTGACCAATGCGACGGCCCCGGTAGCCACGGCAACGCCATAGTCGATCCTCCTGGGGGAGGCGCCGATGGCGACGCAGCGGACAAGGTGGCTTCAGGTTCTGAAGCCGATCTCGCCGCGCGCGTATCTTGTCATCGGCTGCCTCTCCTTCGTGGTTCCGATCCTCATCTGGAGCCTGGTCAGCTACGTCCCCTGGATCTGGCATCCGCAGGTCTTCATCACCAATCCCGGCTCGATCGATTATCTGCAAGCCGGCATGCGCATGGACAAGGACGCCTTCGCCAACGAGGTCGCCACAGCCAAGGAGGAGAAGCGAGAGCCGCCGCAAGGCGTGCCGGCCAATCCGATCTATCTGCCCGCGCCGCATGAGGTGGCGACCGCGCTCTACACCTCCTTCACCACGCCGCCTGCCACCCAAGACGGCAATTGGCTGCACCAGAGTCTTTGGCACAGCATTCAAGTCATCTTCTGGGGCTTCGTGATCTCCTCGATCATTGGCGTGCCTCTCGGCATCTTGTGCGGAACCTATGCCGCGTTCTCGCGCCTCAATGAGCCGTTCGTCGAGTTCTTCCGTTATCTGCCGGCGCCGGCCTTCGGTGCGCTCGCCGTCGCCATTCTCGGCATCTATGACGGCCCCAAGATCACCATCATCGTCATCGGCACCTTCTTCCAGCAGGTGCTGATCGTCGCCAACACCACGCGCAAGCTCGACGTGGGCCTAGTGGAAGCCGCGCTGACCCTCGGCGCCAAGAACGCCAGAAAGCTGCTCGGCCGGGTCGTGATCCCCGGAATCCTGCCCGATCTCTACCGCGATCAGCGCATCCTGCTCGGCTGGGCTTGGACGTATCTCATCGTCGCCGAGCTGATCGGCACCACCTCGGGCATCACCTGGTTCATCACCCAGCAGGCGCGCTACCAGCACTTCGCCAATGTCTACGCCGCCATCATCATCATCGGCATTATCGGGCTCGGGACCGATCTGGTGCTGGCGCTGCTCGGCCGGCGTCTATTTCCGTGGGACCGCTCGCTGAGCAAGCAGGCGTGAGGACATGGTGATGAACCAGCTCGTCATGTCCCGCCCAATGCCGTCTTATGTCGATCAATCTCCCCCGGTGCGGGCGCGCTTCGAACGTCTGAAAGCCCGCGACGTCATCCTCCGCGTCGAGCATCTCTGCAAAGAGTTCACCTCGCGCGCCGGGTCGACGCTTGCCCTCAACGACATCAACTTCTCCACCCATCGCCGCGAGTTTCTCTGCGTGGTCGGCCCCTCCGGCTGCGGCAAGTCGACTCTGGTGCGCATCCTTGCCGGGTTGGAGGAGCCAAGCTCGGGCGAGGTTCTGCTGGAAGGAAAGCCCGTGGTCGAGCCCGGCAGCGACCGCGGCATGGTGTTCCAGGGCTACACGCTGTTTCCCTGGCTCACGGTCAAGAAGAACGTGATGTTCGGGCCCGAGGTCAACGGCCACGGCAAGGAGCAGGCCGAGAACGAGGCCTTGCAATGGCTTCAGCTTGTCGGGCTCGAGAAATTCGCCGACTGCTATCCCCACCAGCTGTCGGGCGGCATGAAGCAGCGCGTGGCTATCGTCCGCGCGCTCGCCAATCGCCCGCGCATCCTATTGATGGACGAGCCGTTCGGCGCGCTCGATGCGCAAACGCGCTGCCGCATGCAAGTTCATCTCCTCGAGATCTGGCGCAAGATCGACATCACCATCGTCTTCATCACCCATGATCTCGACGAGGCGATCTTCCTTGCCGATCGCATTCTCGTGCTCTCCGCCCATCCTGGCGAAGTGCAGGAACTGATCGAGGTTCCCGTCCCGCACCCCCGCAGCGTCTCCCAGCTGATCACGCCAGAGTTCCTGGCCACCAAGGCAAGGCTCGAGGAGCTCATCCACCAGGCGAAACTCCACGACGAGGAGGAGGATGCAGACACCTATCCGATCGTGCCGCTCCTCACCGACATCACCGACAGCGTGGAATAGCGCCGGAAAGCCAACGGAGAGACCGTTCGATGGAGATGTATGTGGGCGACAAGATCAGGCGGACGCAGGAAGAGCTGCGGGCTAAGGGGGTGAAATATTGCATCGGCGCCTATGTCGATATTCACGGCGTGCCGAAGGCCAAGGTCGTGCCGCTCGACCACCTCGAGCACATGGCGCATGGCTCGGAACTCTACACCGGTTATGCGCTCGACGGGCTCGGTCAGGAGCCGAACGACGACGAATTCGCGTCCGTTCCCGATCTCGACCACATCATCCAGCTGCCGTGGGAGCCGAAGCTCGCCTGGATGCCCGCCGATATCACCTTCAAGGGAGAGCCATACCCCTTGAGCACGCGCGTTTCACTGAAGACCGTGCTCGAGCAAGCGGCCGAGCTCGGCTTCGGATTCAATCTCGGCATCGAGTGCGAAGTGTTCGTGCTCAAGAAGAACGGCGACGGCAGGCTCGAAGTCCCGAGCCCTGACGACAAGCTCACCAAGCCCTGCTACGACCTGCGCGGCTTCCTCGACAATTTCCCCTGGCTCGACAAGGTCGCCACCTGCATCAACGAGCTCGGCTGGGACCTCTACTCGTTCGATCACGAGGACGCCAACGGCCAATACGAGTTCGACTTCCGCTATGCGCCGGCGCTGACCACCTGCGACCGCTACATCTTCTTCCGCTCCATGACCAAGCATTACGCCAAAGAGGAAGGGCTCGTGGCGACGATGATGCCCAAGCCCTTCGCCGACAAGACCGGCTGCGGGGCGCATTTCAACATGTCGCTCTACGACCTCGAAAGCGACGCCAACGTCTTCGCGGCCTCGCCTGGCGAGGATCCGCGCGGCTTGGGGCTAACCGAGACGGGTTACCATTTCATCGGCGGCATCTTGCGCCACGGCCGCGCGCTTTGTGCGGCGTTTGCGCCGACCGTGAACAGCTATAAGCGCCTCGTCCGCCAAGGAGCGATGAGCACCTTCTCCTGGGCGCCGGTGTTCAATTCCTACGGATCCAACAACCGCACCAACTCGGTGCGCGTGCCCATGGGCGGAGGGCGTTGCGAGTCGCGCAATGCCGACGGCGCGGTCAATCCCTACCTCGCCGCCACTCTTGCGCTCGCCGCCGGGCTCGAGGGCGTGCGCGAGAAGATCGATCCCGGCGCACCCAACGACGACAATCTCTACACGATCGGAGACGAAGAGCGAAAACGCCGCAACATCGACTTCCTGCCGCAGACCTTGCAGGAGGCCGTTGCGGCGTTCGCCGCCGATCCGTTGATCGAGAGAACCCTAGGGAAGGAGCTCAGCGATGAATTCATCAAATACAAGACCGCCGAGTGGCACGAGTACCACCTTTCGATCAGCCCGTGGGAAGTCGAGCGCTACAGCCACCTGTTCTAGGAGCTGACCATGAGCGTCCACGCGAACGGGCGGGAGCGGCCGGTCAGCCGCATCAGCATATCGCTGCCGGAGAAATTGCTCGCGGATCTCGACCGCATGGTCAAGCAGCGCGGCTTCGAAAGCCGGTCGCAGGCGGTCAACGAGATGCTTCACCAGGCGCTTCTGGAGCACAAGAACGACGTCGGCGACGACGTGATGGTTGGCATCATCGCGCTCTTCTACAACAACGCGGTGCCTGGCCTGCAGAAGCAATTGGCCGACCTGCAGGTCCGTTACATCGACGAGGTGATCAGCTCTCTGCACATCCACCTCATGAACAACAAGACCATGGAGGTGGTGCTGGTGCAGGGCCCGGCGCGGGCGCTGCAGCTGATCGCCGACGAGATGACATCGCGGCGCGGCGTGATCTCCGGGAAAATGCATCTCGTCGCGGCGCTCATTCCGCAAGTTCATCCCTTCATCGACAAACCCAAGCTCGCGCTAGAGAAGGTGTCGTGATGATGCTCATCGCGTCGGACACGCTTCCCGGCGGCAAGCATTGGTCGCTCGCGTTGGGACGGAACATCCGCCTCAAGCTCACCGATATCGAAGGCGGCGCCAATGTCGGCATGCTGTTCTACAACCCGCTCAATCTGCTCGAGCGTTACAACGCGCCCGACACGCTGAAATGCCAGCACACCTTCAAGCTCACGCAAGGGCACTGCCTCTACTCTGACATGGGCCGCATCTTCTGCTCGATCGTGTCCGACTCCTCGGGCTGGCACGACACGGTGTGCGGCAACACCACCAAGACGTCGGTGGCGAAAAAATGGGGCGAGTCCAGCTACCAGAAAGACCGCAACGACTGGCAGCAGAACGGACATGACAGTCTCCTGGTCGAAGCCGCGAAATACGGCCTCGGGAGGCGCGATCTTCCGGCCAACGTCAACTGGTTCAGCAAGGTCGTCGTTGCCGATGACGGAGCCTTGGCACTCGATGCGAGCGCGGCAAAGGCCGGCGCCTCGGTTGAGCTCCGCTTCGAGATGGACACGCTCGTCCTGTTCCACACCTGCCCGCATCCGCTGAGCACGGCGCCGAGCTATCCGCGCAAGCTCGTTCGCTACGAAATCTTCGCTGGCCCACCCGCTGCGGCCGACGATCCCAACCGGCTGTCGGCGCAGGAGAACATGCGCGGCTTCGAGAACAACCGCATCTTCCTTGCAAGCTGCGGGGCTCCCTGATGCTTAGGGAGAGCCCGCTCGATCCCGCTGCCGCGCATTACCGCAAGGTCGTGCCGGCGGGCGAGTATTGGATGCACGTCGTGCGCAAGGGCGAGACCTTCCGCATCGTCGACCTCGAAGGCAATCAGGCAGTCGATACGCTGTTCTACAGCGCCGACGATCCCGCCGAGCACTATTCGGCGGTCGACACCATCCGCGAGCAAGGCAACATCTATCTCTCTACCGGCACCGTGCTCAGGTCCGATCTCTGCCGGCCGATGCTGACCATCACCGCCGACACCGTCGGGCGCCACGATACGATCGGCGGCGCCTGCTCGACCGAGAGCAACACCGTGCGCTATGCGCTCGACAAGAAGTCGATGCATGCCTGCCGCGACAGCTTCCTGCTCGCGGTCGCCGAGAACGACCATTTCGGCCTGACGAAGCGCGACATCGCCCACAACATCAATTTCTTCATGAACGTGCCGGTGACGCCCGACGGCGGCTTGCAATTCGCCGACGGTCTCTCGGCGCCAGGCAAATATGTCGAGATGGTCGCCGAGATGAACGTGATCGCGCTCATCTCGAACTGTCCGCAGCTGAACAATCCCTGCAACGCCTATGACCCGACGCCCATCGAGGTGCTGATCTGGGGCACGGGACCCTGACATGTTTCGCAAGGTCCTCATTGCCAACCGCGGCGCCATCGCCTGCCGCATCATCCGCACGCTCGACCGCATGGGCATCGCCAGCGTCGCCGTCTATTCGGAGGCAGACCGGCATGCGATGCATGTCATGCGCGCCGGCGAGGCGGTGGCCATAGGACCTTCACCTGCCGCAGAGAGCTATCTGAAAGTCGACGCCATCCTCGACGCGGCCCGCAAGACCGGCGCCGATGCCATACATCCCGGCTACGGCTTTCTGTCGGAGAACCCGGATTTTGCGCAAGCCTGCGAGCAAGTCGGCATCGTGTTCATCGGTCCCAAGCCCGTGCATATGCGGGCCTTCGGCCTGAAGCACAGAGCGCGCGAGCTTGCACTTCAATCGAGGGTGCCGGTGGCGCCGGGGTCCGGCCTCATCCGCAACGTCGATCACGCGATGAGCGAAGCCGCCCGCATCGGCTATCCCGTGATGATCAAGAGCACGGCAGGAGGCGGCGGCATCGGCTTGCAGCTCGTCACCAAGCCGGCCGACATCGCCCCCATGTATGAGCGCGTGGCGCGGCTCGCCCGCAACAACTTCAAGGACGCGGGGATTTTCATCGAGAAATACATCGCGCGCGGGCGGCATATCGAGGTGCAGATCTTCGGCGACGGCAAAGGCAACGTTGTCTCGCTCGGAGAGCGCGACTGCTCGGCGCAGCGGCGCAATCAGAAGGTCGTCGAGGAGACGCCTGCGCCGAACCTGCCGGAGGCGACCCGCGCAGCGCTTTGGGAGACGGCGTGCCGCCTCGGCGAGATCGTGAGCTATGAAAACGCCGGCACCGTCGAATATCTTTACGATGCCGCGACCGGCGCGTTCTACTTCCTCGAAGTCAACACCCGCCTTCAGGTCGAGCACGGCGTGACCGAGGAGGTCAATGGCATCGATCTCGTCGAATGGATGGTGCGGCAGGCTGCCGGCGAGATGCCGCCTCTCGACCAGGCCAGCATCGAGCCGAGAGGCGCGTCGATCCAGGTTCGCCTCTACGCCGAGGATCCTGGCCGGGACTTTCGCCCGAGCTCTGGCCTGTTGACGCATGTCGCCTGGCCCCAGGATACGCGGGTCGAGACCTGGGTCGAGAGCGGGTCGGAGGTCTCGCCCTTCTACGATCCGATGCTGGCGAAGATCATCGCCACCGGCGCGACCCGCGACGAAGCCCTCGCCAAGCTGCAGGCGGCGCTCGACGCGACCGAGATTGGCGGCCTAGAGACCAATCTCGATTATCTCCGGCAGCTCTCCCGCCTGGATGTCCTCGCGAGCGGCGAGATACTGACGCGGACGCTGCAGACCTTCGCCTATAAAGCCGACACCATCGAGGTCATGGCACCCGGCACACAGACCACGATCCAGGATTGGCCAGGGCGCGTCGGCTATTGGGCCGTGGGCGTGCCGCCCTCGGGGCCGATGGATCCGCTGTCCTTCCGGCTCGCCAATCGGCTCGTCGGCAATGACGAGGGCGCTGCGGCCATCGAGACCACGCTGTCCGGCCCAACGCTCAAGTTCAACAGCGACACGGCGATCTGCCTTGCCGGCGCCGAGCTTACGGCGACGCTCGACGGCGAGCCCGTGCCTTATTGGCAGGCGTTCGCCGTCAAGGCCGGGCAGGTGCTGAAAGTCGGTGGCGTGAAGGGCCCGGGCGTCAGGGCCTATATCGCCGTTCAGGGCGGCATCGACGTGCCGAATTATCTCGGTAGCCGCTCGACCTTCACGCTCGGCAAGTTTGGCGGCCACGCAGGGCGGACGCTGCGCTCGGGCGACGTGCTGCATATCGGCGATGCGCCCGCGGGCACGCCGAAGGTGGCAGCGCTGCCCAGCCGAGTTGAAGCCGCGCCTCACCCGGACGTGGGAGATTGGGGTCCTCTACGGCCCGCATGGCGCGCCCGATTTCTTCACGCCCGAATACATCGACACGTTCTTCGCCGCTGAGTGGGAGGTCCACTACAATTCCAACCCGACCGGCGTCCGCCTGATCGGCCCGAAGCCGGTCTGGGCGCGCGAAGACGGCGGGGAAGCCGGGCTTCACCCCAGCAACATCCACGATAACGCCTATGCCGTCGGCACCATCAATTTCACCGGCGACATGCCGGTGATCCTCGGCCCCGACGGTCCGTCACTGGGCGGCTTCGTCTGTCCCGTCACCATCGCGCAAGCAGAGCTGTGGAAGATGGGCCAGCTTCACCCTGGCGACAAAGTCCGCTTCACGCGTCTCAGTCCTGAGGAGGCCGCGCGGCAGCTTCAGAAGCAGGACGCAGAGATCGCAGCGCTCGAACCCGTTGCTCCACCGCAAATACCCCGCGCGAAGTTCGGCGCCGACGATTGCATCGTCGGCCTCCGCGAAGCAAGCGGCGACAGGCCGAGCGTCGCCTACCGCCGCGCCGGCGATGCCTATCTCCTGATCGAATATGGCCCCATCGTTCTCGATCTTGCGCTGCGCTTCCGTGTCCATGCTCTGATGCAGTCGGTCGCACAGGCCATCGAAGCCAAAACGCTGGACGGCATCATCGAGCAGACGCCGGGCATCCGCTCTTTGCAGATTCACTATGACCCTCGTGTCTTGCCGCTCGAGGATCTTCTCGCCGCTCTTCACTCGATCGAAGACGAACTCGGCGATCTGTCCGACATGGAGGTTGAGTCGCGCATCGTGCGCCTGCCGCTGTCGTGGAACGACGAAGCGGTGCAAGCTGCCATCGACAAATATATGCGCGGCGTGCGCGCCGACGCACCCTGGTGCCCGTCAAACATCGAGTTCATCCGCCGCATCAACGGCCTCGACTCGATCGACGAGGTGAAACGCATCGTGTTCGACGCGACTTACCTCGTGCTTGGCTTGGGCGACGTCTATCTCGGCGCTCCGGCGGCGACTCCGATCGATCCGCGTCACCGCCTCGTCACCACCAAATACAATCCCGCCCGCATATGGACGCCGGACAACGCGGTCGGCATCGGCGGCGCCTATCTCTGCATCTACGGCATGGAGAGCCCAGGCGGCTACCAGCTTTTCGGGCGCACCTGCCAGGTGTGGAACACCTATCGGGTCACCGACGCCTTCGAGGAGGGCAAGCCGTGGCTGTTGCGCTTCTTCGACCAGATCGAATTCTATCCGGTCTCCGGCGAGGAGTTGCTCCAATTTCGCGACGGATTTCTCGAGGGCAAACGCCACATCGAAATCGTTCCGGCGCGGTTCCGGGTCAAAGATTATCTCGCTTTCATCGATGAGAATGCCGCGAGCATCGCTGCCTTCAAGGCGCGCCAACAGGCTGCCTTCGACGCCGAGCGGGCGCGCTGGCAAGAGACGCGCCCTGACGAAGGCGTTGCGGCCGACGACGAAGTCCCCGATTTCGAGCTCGACGGAGCGTTGCCTTTAGGGGCAACTGCGGTCGAGAGTCCCGTGCCCGGCAGCGTGTGGAAGATCCTGGTCGAGCCCGGGCGCGAGGTCAGCGAGGGCGAGACTCTGATCATCGTCGAGTCGATGAAGATGGAGATCGCGGTCTGCGCGCCGTCGAGCGGCTTGGTGCGCGAGGTGCGCTGCGCCGAGGGGCGGTCGGTGCAGCTCGGCCAGGCTCTGGTGATCATGGCCGACGCATGACGGCCTCGCTCGACATCGCCAATCTCGAGCGCCTCTATGCCGGCGGCGAGGCGAAGCCTGAAGAGATCGTGCGCGAGGTCTATGCGCGCATCGGAGCAAAGGGCGTCAGGCCGGATTGGATCACGCTGGTCGACGAGGACGCCGCCATCGCCAGAGCGCGGGCCGCGCCGCGGGGAGCGCTCTACGGCATTCCCTTCGCAGTCAAGGACAATATCGACGTCGCCGGGCTGCCGACGACCTGCGCCTGTCCGGAGTTCGCCTATGTGGCTGAGAGCTCGGCAACAGTGGTCGAGCTTTTGGAGCAGGAAGGCGCCATCCTGATCGGCAAGACCAATCTCGATCAGTTCGCCACCGGCCTCAACGGCACCCGCTCGCCTTACGGCATTCCTACGAGCACGTTCAACCCGGCCTACATTGCCGGCGGCTCGAGCTCTGGCTCTGCCGTAGCGGTCGCAGCAGGTCTTGTGTCCTTCGCCCTCGGCACCGACACGGCTGGATCGGGGCGCATCCCCGCTGCCTTCAACAATATCGTCGGGCTGAAGCCGACCAAGGGCCTGATCAGCATGCGCAGCGTGGTGCCGGCTTGTAGGACACAAGACGCGGTCTCGATCCTGGCTCTCACCGTTGCCGATGCGGCGAAAGTTGCGATGACCGCTGATCGCCTTCGACGAGGAGGATCCGTTCGCGCGCCGCGACGCGCGCCGATTTACCGTCGAAGCGGCGCCCGAACCGTCTGAGAGTGGGTGTGCCCAACGGACCGATCCCGTTCTTCGGCGATAAGGACTATGAGGCTCTCTATCACGCAGCCATCGCCCGGATGGCAGCGCTCGGCGCCGAGATCGTCCCCATCGACTACGCGCCCTTCGCCGGGGCCGCTGCCATGCTCTACGCAGGCCCTTGGGTTGCCGAGCGCCTCATCGCTGTCGGCGATCTCGCGACGCGAAATCCGCAAGCCATCAACGAGGTGGTGCGCAGCATCATCCTCGGCGCCGAGAGCAAGACCGCGGCCGACACCTTCCAAGCCTTCTACGATCTTGCCGAGCTGATCGGCAAGGCGAGGACAGCGTGGGCGAAAATCGACATTCTGCTCCTGCCGACCGCGGGGACGACCTACACGATCGCGCAGATGCTTGCCGATCCTATCGCGCTCAATACAATCCTCGGGACCTACACCAATTTCGTGAACCTGATGGACCTCGCCGCGCTCTCTGTGCCGGCAGGGTTCCGCTCCGACGGCATCCCTTTCGGCGTAACGCTCATCGGTCCAGCGCTCTCCGACGGCATGCTTGCTTCGGTCGGTGATGCTTTGCACCGGTCTCTCAGCGGCGCTCAGCTTGGAGCGACGTCCGTCCCGCTGTCATCCACGCCGGCCGTGCAGACACAAACGAGGCCGGCGAAACAGGTCAAAGTCGCCGTGGTCGGGGCGCATCTTACCGGCCAGCCGCTCAACTGGCAGCTGGTCGAACGCAAGGCGAAGCTCGTCGAGACGACGCGCACCGGCCCCGGCTATCGGCTTTATGCGCTTGCCAACACGTCGCCTCCCAAGCCTGGCCTTCTGTTCGACGGCACAGGGCCTGGCGCCATCGAGGTCGAAGTGTGGGAGATGGACGAGGCGGCCTTCGGCTCCTTCGTGGCGATGATCCCGGCCACCTTTAGGTATCGGCACCGTGACGCTCGCCGACGGCCGGACGGTCAAAGGCTTTCTCTGCGAAGCCCACGCGGCGCGCGGGGCGGAAGACATCACCGCCTTCGGCGGCTGGAGGGCGTGGCTCGGCCGGCGCAAATGTCGCCTAGCCTTAAGCAGCAAGCGGCTCGGGCATCCCCCTTCACCACATCACGAGATAGGCACTGAGCGCGATCAGCATCGCCGCCAGGATCACCGAGAAGATCAGATCGGGGAGAATGCTCGGCGCATGCACCGCCGTGTCGTCAAGCAGCCACCCGGTGCGCACGAAACGAATGGTAGCGAGCACGATGGTGACGACCCCGACCGCGATGAAGGCGCGTCCGGCGCCTTGCGGCAACGCGCCGGACAGCCGCTCAAGCCGCATCCGGTGGGCCTCATCGAGCGATGAGGTATCGAGCAAAGCGAGCGCAAACAGATTGAATTTCTCGACGACGAAGCCAAACGCAATCACGGCGATGCTGGTGCGAAGCCAGGCAAGAAAGGTCCGCTCGTTTGCGGCGTGGTCGCTATAGCCACGGATCATCGAGGCGCCTCACCCTTTCAGCCGGCGCGACCCTCCCTGCCGTCAAGCAGCCGCCGCGGCAACGTCGCCTTTGAGCGCGGCCTCGAACAGCTTCCGGCTTCCCTCCTTGGTGAGCGGAACCGGATTGCCGCCTGCGGTCGGATCGACGAGCGACATGTCGACGATGGTATCGACGCGGGCCCCGTCGACGCCGAGTCCCTTCAAGTCGTTGGGAACGCCGGTCTTCTTGCGCAGATCGAGCACCGCAGCGAGGAACCCGTCGAACCCGCCGTCGATCTCGAGAAAGCCCGCAAGCCGCTCTATCTTCGCCTCGATGGCCGGACGGTTGAACACGAGCACATAAGGCATGAACACGGCGTTCGTCGTGCCATGATGGGTGTGATAGAGCGCGCCGACCGGATGGGACAGCGCGTGAATGGCCCCGAGGCCCTTCTGGAAGGCGGTCGCCCCCATCGCCGCAGCGCTCATCATATGCGCCCGGGCCTCAAGGTCCTGCCCGTTCGCCACCGCCTTTGGCAGGTTCGCGAACACGAGCCGCATGCCCTCAACGGCAATGCCCTCAGCCATCGGGTGATAGCTCGGCGCGCAATAGGCCTCGAGACAATGGGCAAGCGCGTCCATGCCGGTGCCCATCGTGATGGAGGGCGGCATGCCCGCAGTGAGCTCGGGATCGCAGATCACCACCTTCGGCATCATCTTGGGATGGAAGATCACCTTCTTGGTCTGCGTCGCCTCTTGCGTGATGACGCCGGCCCGGCCGACCTCGGAGCCGGTTCCCGCCGTGGTCGGCACGGCGACCACGGGCGCGATCTTCTCGGCATCGGCCCGCGTCCACCAATCGCCGATATCTTCGAAGTCCCAAAGAGGCCGCGTCTGGCCGGCCATGAAGGCGATGACCTTGCCGGTGTCGAGGCCCGAGCCCCCGCCGAAGGCAACCACTCCATCGTGGCCACCGGAGCGGAAGGCTGCGATGCCTGCCTCGACATTCGAATCCACCGGGTTCGGCTGGACGTCGGAGAACATCGCTGCCGGAAGCCCGGCCTCCTTCAGCAGGTCCATCGCTCTCTGCGTGATGGGAAACTTGGCGAGGCCGGCGTCGGTGACCAGTAGCGGCCGGGAGATTCCTGCGGCGCGGCAGGCATCGGCGAGCTCCTTGATGCGGCCGGCGCCGAAGCGGATGGCGGTCGGGTAGCTCCAATTTGCGGTCGGTGCGGTCATGTCAGGTCCGGGATGAAAGCTCAGACGTCGCGGAGGTGGAAGCTCTTCGGCTGGGTGAGCGCGTCGAAGCCGTATTTCGACAGCGCCGCGCCGCGGCCAGTGTCCTTGACGCCGGTCCAGGTGAGCTGCGGATCGAGATAGTCGCAGCGGTTCATGTAGACCGTGCCGGTCTCGACGCGCGCGCCGATCTCGGCGGCGCGGTCCATGTCGCGCGTCCAGATCGAGGCCGTCAGCCCATAGGGGCTGTCATTCATCAGCGTGATGGCTTCCTCGTCGTCGCGCACCTTCATGATGCCGACCACAGGCCCGAAGCTCTCCTCGCGCATCACCTCCATCTGGTGGTTGACGTTGGTGAGCACCTCAGGGGCGAGATAGGGCGAGCCAGGCCGGTCGCCGTCCACCTTCATGTTGATCAGCGCCGTGGCGCCCTTCCGCCGCGCCTCTTCGATCTGGCCGCGCACGGTGTCGGCGAAGGAGGCGCGCGCCATCGGCCCGAGCGTGGTCGAGGCGTCGAGCGGGTTGCCCACCACATATTTGCGGGTGAGGTCGGCAAAGCCTTCGACGAAATCGTCAAACACGGCAGCATCGACATAGATGCGCTCCACCCCGCAGCAGCACTGGCCGGAATTGTAGAACGTGCCGTCGACCAAATTCTCGATGGCATGATCGAGCTTGGCGTCGGCGCGCACATAGGCAGGGTCCTTGCCACCGAGCTCTAAACCGAGCGAGGCGAAGGTGCCCGCGGTGGCGCGCTCGATGGCGCGGCCGCCTGCGACCGAGCCGGTAAAGTTGACATGGTCGATTTTGCCAGAGCCGATCAGCTTCTCGGTCTGCTCGTGCGACATGACGAGATTGGCGAACAGGCCCTTGGGCAGACGAGCGCGCCGGAACGCCTCGGCGATGCGCTCACCGACGAGCAGAGTCTGCGCCGCGTGCTTGAGGATGATGGCGTTGCCGGCGAGAAGGCCCGGAACGATGGTGTTGATCGCAGTGAGATAAGGATAGTTCCACGGCGCGATGACCATCACGATGCCGACCGGCTCGCGGGCGATATAACGGCGGAAGCCGTCCTTCGCCGGCGGGGTGTAAGGCTTGAGCGCCTCCTCGGCCGAGGCCGTCATCGCGCGGATACGCTCCTCCAGGGCGCCCTTCTCGCCGCCGTAGCGGACGGGCCTGCCCATCTGCCAGGCGAGCTCCATCGCAATGTCGTCGTTCATGGCGAGCAACGCGTCGAGGAAGGCCAGCATGTAACGCCCGCGCTCGGCCACTGGAACCTGCCGCCACTCCGGCAGCGCCGCGCGCGCCGCCGACACCGCGGCATTGATCTCTGCGTCGCTGGCGATCGGCCGCTCGGCATAGACCGAGCCGTCGATGGGGGAGATGATTTTCACGCTTTCTGACATGGCACCTCGACAAGAAGCGCCGGCCCGCGGACCAGGCGAGCCGGCTTCGTTGCAATCCGGTTTCTGCGTCGGCTACACCGGGGCCGCGCCCTCGCGGTGCTTTACCGCGAACTCCTCCTCCGGCGACAAGACGAGCGTCTTCCGTCCATAGGCCGCGAAATAGAGGATGGCAAGCGCGTACCAGATCGCCACGCCGATCACACCGGTGCGATATAGGGGATCGGCGAGCTGGAAGCCAATGGTCACGAGCGCGATGATCACGGTGAGCGCCGCTCCGGCCACGCCGACCGGGCTGCGATACGGCCGCTCGATATTGGGGAACCGGCGGCGAAGCTGGATGAAGGTGAGCCCCTGCAACAGATAGGAGAACATGGCTCCGAACACAGCCATGTTGAGCAGCACGCCGCCAATGAACGAGCCGGCCGCCTCGCCGCCCATGGCGAACCAAACGACCAGCATCACCGCGAGCCCGACCAGGCCGCCGGCGATCAACGCGATGTTCGGCGTCTTATGCTCGCCGTGGGTCACCGACAGGAAATGCGGGAAGTAGCCTGCCCGCGACAGCGAGTATATCTGCCGGCCATAGGCGAAGATGATGGCGTGAAAGCTTGCCACCAGCCCGGTAACTGCAGCCAAGGCAAACGCGTTCGCAGCCTCGGTGCGGAAAATCACGCGGAAGCCGTCGAGGATCGGCTCGCCGGAGGTGCCGAGCGCGAAGGCGCCGTGCACGGCGGTGAGTGCACCGCTCGCGTCAGTGACCTGGCGCTCGATCGGAATTGACGGATTGAACAGGAGAATGAGGAAGCCGAGCGCAATCAGCGTGAACATGCCGAGCATGATGCCCTTCGGCATGTCGCGTTTGGGGTCGGCCGATTCTTCCGCCGCGAGCGGCAGCTGCTCGATGGCGAGAAACAGCCACACGGCAAACGGCATGGCGGCAAGGACGCCGTAAATGCCGAAGGGGAGGAATGGACCGTGGCCGTCGGGAAGCTCGACCGCCGCTCCGGTCACCGGGTCGGCGCCGATGTTCAGCGCATATTTGCCGAAGTCGAAAAACGGAATCGCGCTGACGAAAAACACCACGAGAATGCCGATGGCGAGCAGGGTCATCATGATGGTGACCATGAACGACAGCTCGACGCCGCGGATGTTGAAACCGACGAAGACGATGTAGCCGAAGATCCACCAGAGCGGTTGGAACGCGGCGGGCGTGTCGAAAATCGCCGTGAGATAGGCGCCGATGAAGTAGACGATCACCGCCGGAGTCAGCACGTATTCGATGTTCTCGGCGACGCCGGTGATGAAGCCTCCCCATGGGCCGAAGGCGGTGCGGGCGAAGGAATAGGCGCCGCCGGTATGCGGTAATGCCGGGCTCATCTCGGCGATCGAATAGGTGAGGCCGAGATACATGATGGTGATGATGATGGTGCCGACGAACATGCCGCCCCAGCCGCCGACGGCGAAGCCCAAATTCCAGCCGGAGAAGTCGCCGGAGATGACTGCGGCCACGCCGAGCGCCCACAGCGAGAAGACCCCAGCGTGACGCCGAAGCTCGCGCTGATCGAAATAGCCCTCACCCGGGGTGTGATACGAAACGCCGCCTTCGTGCCGCTTCTCAGCCATTGCACCGGTCCCTCTTTCCGAAGCGGCACCTTAGTCTAACTGCCTCGTTTGCACTACGGCTGTTCGGGGCTCGACCGGTGCGGCAGCTCGGCAAAAAGACTTAATTTGTAAGGGCTTTGCAGCTGGGAGGTCGCCTTACCGCGCCCGGCCGCGGAGGCTCAAACCCATCCCTCGGTTGAGGGAAAAAATCCGACTAGAAGGCGCCGAAGGTGTGCTGCATGCGCTCTTTGGGTGCTGGCTTCGCCGTGGCGACCGCAGCAGGTTGAGCTTGAGGGCTGCCGACCGGTTTTGCAGCAGTGCCCGCGGCCTTGGCCTGCTTCTTCTTGCCCTGCTTCTTGGCGGGCTCTTCGGCAGGACGCGCGGCAGGTTCGGCTGGGGCCGCTATAGGAGCGACGGCTTGATCGGCGCCAAGCAGCTGTCCCAATCCTTGCACCACGCCCGGTCCTTGCGAGCCCTGGTCGGCCTGGATCAGGTCCTCGATCGACCCGCCGGCCTTCCCCTTCACCAGTCCGGCGATCCCGCCAGTGCTGCTCAACGCGCCCCCGAGGCTGTCGGCGCTCGGCAGCTTGACCAGGCCTCCGCCGAGCTTGCTCAGCTTCTCGTAAGCAGCTTGCGGATTGTCGAGGATACCGGCGATGTCGGGATAGATCGAAGGCGCGGCCCAAGGCCCATTGATGGCGACCGGCACACCGAGGCCCTCAAGGTCCTTCTTGCCGCCCTGGCCCTCGAGGCTCGCCACCACCTGCGGGTCGACGCGGAAGTTGATGGTCTGCGCCGGAAGATCGACGGCGCCGGTGCCAGCCATGCGCACCAGCGGACCGTTGAGATGGAGATCGCTCGTCTGGGCTTTGCCTTGCGCGATCTTGAAGCTTGCGCCGAGCGAGGCGAAGTCGGTCTTTTCGGCCTCGCCAGACTGCCACCCCGACAAGCGTCGCCGAGCCGAGATTGCGCACCATCTTGGCGACATTGATGCCGCGAATGGCGCCGTCGCTGAATTCGAAACTCGCGGTTCCGGCGAGCGCCGAAACCATCGCGCGCTGGCTTGCGCCGCTCGCGGCGAGGTCGATGGCGATGGCGGCTTTGCCTTCGATGCGTTGAAAGGCCGCCACGTCGTCGAGGAAGGGATAGGCGTCGAGGTTGGAAAGCGAGAAGCGGAACGTCTGAACTGGGACCTTGCCGGTCGCATCGACGCTGAGCACGCCGGTGCCGACGCCGCCATAGAGCTGGAAGTTGGGCAATTCGAGCCTCAGCTTGCCCCCGGCCAGCGCCGCGCGGATGGCGATGGGCCCTGCCTTGATCGTGCTGTAGGCGAGGCGATCGACGCTGAGATTGACTTGGGCATTGACGCTTTTGAGGCCGGAGAAATCGATCTTGGCGTCGCTCCAGCCGTCAGCTCCATCGGCGGGGCCGGCGGTCGCCTTGGCGCCTCCGCCAAGCAAGCCATCGACGTCGAGACTGTCGCCATTGAGCGATGCCTTGATCTGCGGAACGGCGCCGGAGAGGTTTGCCGAGACCACGCCGCGCAGCATGGTTTCGCCGGCTCTCGCACTGAAGCCATCGAGCGCGAAAATGTCGCCGGTATAGGTCGCGGTACCCATCAGCGCGAGCTTCTGCGGGAAGTAGGCAGGAGCATCCACGTCGAGCAGAAGCTTGGCCGCTGCTCCGTCAAGGAACGGCCCGAAGCTTGAGATGGATCCGGTCACGCCGAGCGGCTGACCGTCAAACCTCGCCTTGAGGTCAAGCGATAAGGCCGCATCGAAGGCAGGAAGCGAGGCCACGAGGTTCAGTCCGTCGATGCTCTTGCCTGGCGCGCCACCCTCGCCGCGCAGGATCAGCGTGCCGTCCTCGATCCGCAGGCTATCGAGGCTGAGGTTCTTGAGCGCCGTGGCGATCGACGCCCCGCCCTCCGTCTTCTCCCTTGGCTTGGCGCCCGCGTTCTTGGGGCTTGCTTGCGGCATGTTGAGAACGGGCCTGATCAGCGCGATCTCGGTGAGCTGGACCTTGCCGCTCAACAGTGGCGCCATGGCGAGGCCAAAGCGGAGCTCTTTCGCCGTCGCCAAATCGACGGTGCCTGCGCCGCTCGTTTGCGCCACGCCGACATCCTCTGCCACCAGCTTGAGTGTCGGGAAGGCTGAAATCTGCAAGGCGCCGTTGACCGTTAGGCGATAACCGGTCGCCCCCTCGATCTCGGCGAACAGTCTGTTCCGCACGTCCTCGGCGGAAATGAACAGGGGGGCGATAAAGACGGCGGCCACGCCGATGGCGATAATGGCCGCGAGGCTCCACAACGCGAGACGCAATCTACCCTCCAAGGGCAGGAGTTATCGGTTAACCCTACCCTTGGGAGTCCTAAAAACCGGTAACCATCAAAATATTAGCCGCCGCCAAGCCATGACGGCAATAACGAGCCTCCAGAGTCGGACTGGTCGGTGCGCTTGGCGCGCCGCGCCTTGCTCCCGGCATAGACCCAGCCGTTCTCCGACGTCGCGGGGTTGGTCACCTTCACCCAGCCGCGTTTCCGCCCCATGACCTGAAGCTTGGCGCCCTTGGCGACCACGCTGATCACGTCCGCCGACGAGGTCGGACCTTTGCGCAGATTGACGTACTCCGGCGCGACCCAGGCCTTGGCGTCGTCATCGGCGGACTGCGAAGGCTGAACATCCTCTGGCGGGTCCGGCGGGGTCTCCGGCGTGGTGAAGACCTCCTCGACACCGCTTGCCCCGAGAAGCTCATGGGTCTTTCCATCCCAAGCGGCGACGCCGACAAGATTCGGGTCGTAGATGCGGTCAGGCGCCAGCGCCTGACCCTCGGCAGGATCTCCGGCCTCAGGATGAGAGGCCGTCGCGACCTTCAGGGTCGTCTCGGCCCCGGCAAGGATCTCGCCGTCTGGCGCTACGAGCTTGACCCTGAGCTTGCTCTCGCCGCTCGCAGCCTTTGGCAGAGTGATCCGCAAGTCGCCGATCTCATCCGTCCTCAGGTTCCATTCGGCCTCGCCATAGGGGCGTCCCGCCGACAAGGTCGCGCCGTGCGGCAGACCGGCGACGGCGATGACGCTGCGAGCAGGCAATGCGCCTGAGTGGTCGAGTGTCACGGCAAACGGGATTTCGCTGCCGGCCTCCGCGTCAAGCGCGTCAGGCGCGGTGAGAGCGATCGCTCCGACTGCAGTGGCCTGCGTCGACTGAACCCGGTCCGGCGCCGGCGTGGTTGCGGCAAGGGACGCTTTGGCTGCCGGCAATGGCGCGCCTTCGGCGTGAGCGCCTGTGGACCACGGCGTCTTGACCGCGCCGAGCCACAGCATGGCCCCGAGCGTCAAGGTGGGAAAGAGCGCGATGGCGATGAGCACCGCGATAAGCGTTCGCGTCCCCGGAGCCGACACAAGGATGGGCCACCGCGTTCCCTGCTGGTCGAAAGACTGATCCTTCGGTGCGTCCTTCGGTGCTGCGTCCACTTGTGTCGCGTCGGATTGGGCGCCGGGCGCGCTGGGCCCGCCGGGGACACCTGGCGCGAAGCGCTCGGCGATGCGTGAAAGCGCCGCCTGATCTGCGCCCGAGATATGAGGCTTGGCTTGCGACTTTGGACGTGCCAGTCGCCGTGCCGTCAGGCTGATCGTTTCTGCCCCGGGCGGCGACACGCGTCTCGGCAGCGCACTCTCAGGTGGATTGAGCTTAGGGTAAGCCATGGGGACCTCCCATGTCGGCAGCGTTGAGGACAAAGTGAGAGTCGGAGAGCAGTCCGCAAGCGGCAGCTTGCCTGGCTGACTGTAAAAGGACGCCATTTACTGGAACGCGCAGAAGGCAGCGCCGCCCGCCAGTAGACGCAGAGAACCCGTGCCTAGAAAGGCACCGCGATACGTTTCTATACTGTCGCCGCTGCATTCCCTCTTCGAGTGCCCTAACGAGGAAGGCGCCTAGGCGGTTCCACCCTTAAGCAAATATTGGGGTGGGTTGACGGCCTTGATGCGGAGAACCAGCGCGCCGTCGCCACAATTCGCCTACGTTTCCGCGATAGGCCTGCCCTTCAAGCGCGCGTTTCCCAAGTTTTCGGCCAATTTGAGGGGGAATCGGGGTATGGAAAGCCGCCCACGGTTTTGGCTGCTTGGCCAAATCCTTTGGCCGGCCGGCGCCTTGCTTTCGAGCGGATGCTGACTTTATGACGGAAAAGCCTTCGAGGGTGAGGATGACTAAGGGGCCCGAAGAGCGCCAGGAAATCGAGCGGCAGAGCGCCGATCGCAGCTTCATGTTCATGGACGGGCACCAAGACCGGATTGCCGGCCGCGGGCTAGGCTATCTGATCCTTCTCAATGGGGTCGCCGCCATCGTCATGGTCGGAGCCTTTGTCTATGGCTTCCAGATCAGCGCCGAGCCGAAGCTTGCCGCCGCCATGCTGGTGTTTGGCGTCGGCGCGGTCGCCGCTCTCCTGAGCTCGTTCATCGCCTATCTCAATCGCATCGTCCGGGCCGAAATGCCTGACAAGCCCAAGCTTCCAAGCGCCCTCCGGCTCTTGGCCATTGCCGCGGTGATCGTCAGCGGCGCAGCGTTCCTCTCAGGGCTCAGCATGGTCGGAACCACCTCGACCGCGAGGTCAAGCTCACAGCCGAAAACAAGGCTCCAGGACAAGGCCTTGGCCGAGAAGAACTCCTCGGCCGGCAAGGATGCCACTCGCATCTCTCCTTCTGGGGATGACGCCCGCTGAGGGCAGAACGCGATTCGACTTCCGACCCCGGACGTGATTAACTATTAGGCGCCTTGGGAGGGATCGCGCCCGAAGAAGCGCGTAAAGCCGTGGCTTGCCGGTGAGACCGGAGAAGCAACGCGTGCCCAGGACGGTGGTAAGATTTTCCGATTTGTTGCTGGCCGCTGACGTCGAGCCTGAGGATGGTTCGCGCGTCATCGCCCGTTCCTGCCTCGCGCTTGCACTGGCCCCAACCATCCTGCACCCCCTGGGGGCTTTTGAGCCCTTCATCCTGGCGGGGAACACGAGGGTAGATACATGACCACAACCTTCAATCCCGATGCTGCCGCCAACGACAAGAAGAGGGAGACCTTCAATCCCCTGTCTCAATTCGAAAGCATGCAACTCGATACCGCCATTCCGGAAGCCATGCGCGCCTTTGCCGGCACGGCGGTGATGCAATCGCGCGAGGCCTATGAGCGTGCCAAGACCACGCTCGACGCCAGTGTCGAAGCTATCGAGCGCTCCTATGACGCTGCCGGACAAGCGGCCAACGCACTCAACCGCAAGATCATCGATATCGCCCAGCGTAACGTGAACTCGGGCTTCGATTTGGCGAAGAGCCTGGCGAGCGCCAAGAACCTGGCCGAGATGGTCGAGCTGCAGGGCGCCTATTGGCGCAAGCAACTCGAGGCGCTCATGGAGCAGGCCGAGGAGGTCCGCGAGCTCTCAGTCAATGCGAGCGTCGACGTCGCCGAGCCGATCAAACGCCATGCGACGCATCAAGCGGAGCAGGTTCACGCCATGTCGAAGAAGGTGACCGCAGAGGCCGCCGAGGCGATCAAGCGGCAAGCGTCGAATCTCGAGCGGGATCTGCGCCGGGCGAGCTGAGTAGCGTACGCATCCGCGAAGTGCCGTCATTTTTGGCGATCCCGCAAGGGTTGCGGGGGCGCGGGCGATGCGCCGTATTGAGGCATCGTCGCGCGAGGATTGCGTATATAATCGCGGGCAGGCCCGGAACGTCTGACCGGCAGTTCAATGGTCGCCCGGGCCTGGAAGTGAGGGGGGTATGAGCAAAGCGTTGACTTGGCCGGCCGCGGGCCTCTTGGCGGTCCTCGCCGCTTTCCCTTCCGCACCGGTCTCAGCCCAAGGCTACGAGAGCCCTCCGACCTTCTCAGCGGCCAAAGTGCTGCCGCCCGATTTGCTGCAAAGCCCCTATCACAAGATCGTCGGGCCGGTGACGGTGCAAGGCTTCCTCAACCGCTACCAGATGCAGACGAAATACGGGACCTTCACTGTCGAGGGCACCGAGCTCCTGCGCATGCGCGTGCGTGAGGTTGCGGCGACGGCGCAGCTCGAGAAGGTCAATACCGCCGAGACCTTGGTCACCTCGGCGGGCCGCACTGCGCTGAAGCCGGTCGAGACCGCCAAGGACCTCGTCACCGCGCCCGGCAAGACGGTGGGCGAAGCCTGGAAGGGCGTGGGCGGCTGGTTCAACCGCGTCGATGCCTCGATGTCAGCGACCGACCCCAACCGGGAAGGCACCGTCGCCTCGCTCACCGGTGGCAGCAAGGCGCGCCGCAAGCTCGCCTACGATCTCGGCGTCGATCCCTACACCACCTTCGAGCCGCTGAACGCAGAGCTCACGCGGGTGGCGAGCGCAAGTGCGGTCGGCGAGACCGGGGTCAATATCGGGCTCGCTTTCGTAACCGGCGGGGCAGGCATCGCCATCAGCGTCGGCGGCACGACCAGCACCGTGCGCGAGGTGTTACGCGACAAGACCGCCGCTGAGCTCGAGCAGCTTGGCCGCGAGAAGCTCGCCGCCATGGGCGTGTCGCCAGGCACGGTCGATGCATTCTACGCCACGCCGGGACTGACACCGACCGACAAGGCCGTGATCGTGGCCTCGCTGATGTCGCTCGGATCCGCCGGCGACCGCGAAGTGTTCATCGCCCGCACCGCCCAGGCCAAGACCTATAGCGAAGGGTTCGCCTATCGGCGCAAGGCCGAGCTCACCGCGGCCTTCGCCAAGGCCGTCTCGCCGGTCCGCTCCTTCTTCAACGTCAACGGCACGCCGGTGATGCAGACGGGAGTCGGCGTCGTCGCCATCGTGCCCATGGACTACGTCTATTGGAGCCCCGGTGTCGCGCAGCTCGTGTCCAACAGCGGGACGCAAGGCCAGATCTGGATCACCGGCAGCGCGAGCCAGCTTGCCACCGAATCCTTGGCAGGGCGCGGCTGGAAGATCGTGCCAAAGGCCGGAGCGCGACTGGAGAAATAACCGCCTACTTCTCGGAGATGCCGATGCCCCACGGGGCGTTGCCGACCGGCATCGACTTGATCACCTTGAGCGTCGGCACGTCGATCACCGAGACGTCGTTGCTGTTGCCGTTGGTGGTGAACAGCAATTTCTCGTCAGGCGTAAAGGCAAGCTGCCAGACCCTCTGGCCGACAAGCAGATATTGCTCGACCTCGAGCTTTTTGGCGTCGATCACCGCCACATGATTGGCCGGGCCTAGTGCGACGAACGCCTTGGAGCCGTCTTTCAAAATGCGCACGCCGACCGGCTGCATGCTCTCAGGTTTCACGCCGGGAATCTCGAAGCCGATGGTCTTGATGATCTTGCGCGTCTTGGGGTCGATCACCGAGACCGTCCCGGCCACTTCCGAGGTGACCCAGAGCTGCGACCCGTCGGCGGTGAATTCGGCGTAACGCGGCCTCGATCCGACCAGCACGTTGTCGACGACCTGATAGCTGTCAGTGTCGATGAAATGCGCCATGTTCGAGGTCTCGGAGGTGACGATAAGCGTCTTGCCGTCCGGGCTCACGCCGACACCTTCGGGCTCGACCCCAACCGGAACTTCGGCGACGACCTTACGCTCCTCCAGATCGATCGCCGTGGCGAGGCTGTCATCCTCGTTGGCGATGTAGACCGGGCTGCCCGACGGATGCATGTTCAACTGCTCGGGATCTGGTCCCGAAAGCAGCGTGCCGACGATCTGGCCGGAGGCGAGGTCGAGGATCTGCACCGCGTCGTCGTCGCTCGCGCAGATGAGAAGGGACTTTCCGTCCTTGGTCAGCATGATGCCGCGGGGTCGCTGGCCTACGGGGTAGGTGTGTTGGACCTCGAGCGTCGTGCTGTCGATGACCGTTATCGAGTTGTCCTTTTCGTTCGAGACATAGACCGTATAGGCATATGCATCGCCGGACAGGGAACTCAAGCCGCCCGTCATGGCGATGACGATGGCGATGCACGTGGTCCGTCTCATTCATGACCTCCCTTGGCCGCCCTTGTTGTGCAGCCTCATTTGAACTTGCACTTAGTCTCAGGCTCGTCGATCCCGAGCGTGTCCACTTCGTCCTTCTGATGCAGAAAACCTGGTTGCGGCGAAACCGACACCGGGAGATCCGAATCTGCCACGATGATCGGCTGGCGGAGCTGTCCGTCCCAAGCGCGGAACGTGACCTTCTGTCCTTTGAACGCCGCGAGGTCGAGGTCTGGGCTGCGGATCACGCCATTGACCGCAGCGAAATCGGCGGAGTGCGCCCGTGTGGTTCCTTCGCCGATGGCGCGGACCGCGACCCACGCCTGATAGTCGACCGGCCACATGAACCGCTTGGCGAAACGCTGGAACCTGTTCTGCATCTGGGTGGCGCCCCATTGCTCATGCGCAGGGTGCCAGCTCATGGCCTCAAGACCGGCGGTGCCGGCGACCGGCCGCGGGTCCCAAGTGCGGAAGGGGAGATAGGGGCCGAACACGTCGCTCTCGTCGGCGACGATCAGCACGTCGTAATCGGCGGCGCCTTGCGTGAAGACCGGCATCTGCCGCTGAATTTGCAGTTCGCCGGTGTCGGAGCGGCGCGCGCCAGGCGCCTCCTTGTATTCGCGCTCCTCGACGATCGTGCCGCCGAAACGCTTGGCCGCCCGGCGAATGGCGTCGAGATAAGCGAGGTCGTCCGGGAACACGCCGTTGACCACGAACCAGCGCTGCCATTTCTTCCACACGAGATATTGCGCGAGCGCATCGGCGAGCATGTAGCGGTCGGGCGCCGTGTGCAGAATGTTGGCGCGGCATTCTTCCTGCCGCAGCTCCTCGTCTTCGGCGCGCACGTTGAACAGGAGCACGTCCTTGCCCTTGACCGAGTCGGACAGCGCAAGAAGCGTCTCCGCCGGTGCATCGACAAGGACGAAGTGATGTCCGCTGTCGACGAGCTTCTGCAAGGCGGCGACCGCGTCGCCTCCGGCCGGAACGCGCTCGACGTCGAGGGTAAATTCCTGCTTGGTGAAACGCCCCGTGGTGTTGTTGTCCTTGAGCGCCATTTCCGCGCCGGCGATGCCGTAATCCTCCGGCTCGACATGCAGCCGCGACAGCGGGATCGGCCGCTTCACCTCCTGCTTGATGTAACCGACCGGCACCTTGGTCATCTCGGCGGAAGCCGCTTCTGCGGCTGCTTGCGCGGAAAGTGGTTGCGCTTGCTCGGCCGCCGCGCCGAACGGCGTGGCAGCGAGCGCAATGGCGCCGAGCCAAGCGACAGAAAAGAAGAAGCCGAGCCCGGGGTGTTTTCCTATCCGGCCGTGCCCAAAGTGGGCCGGTCGCGCCGAGAGCTTACCCTTGCGAGGCTGCATTACCGGAACCGAACCTCAGGCGCCGATGCGCCAACTGCATAGAACTCAAGCAATTCTGGCCGGACTGTATCCGCTGCTCATTTAGCAGACCACCAACCCGCGCACAGCTCGCGTGGCAAATTTCATTGCAAGGCTGCAGTCACGACTTCCATAAAAGCCAGCGGTTGATTGACAAATTGCAAGCCCGCGAGCAGTCTCAGCCGCGTGGAAACCCGATGGAGCGGCCGGAAAATCGGTCGAACGGGACCACCCCAAGGGAGGAAGCAATGGTGAGTTTCAAGATGGCCGGCGTGCTGGTTGGCGCGCTGGGGTTAAGTCTTGCCGGGGCAAGTCTGTCCCCGGCCTGGTCTCAGTCAAAAGGCGCCCCTGCAACGCCTGTCACGCAGGATCAGTTGAACGCCGCAGCCGGCGATGAGAACAATTTTCTTCATACCAACGGCAACTACGATCAGACCCGATATTTCCCGGGAAAACAGATCAACACATCGAATGTCGGCAAGCTTCATCCTGCCTGGATCTTCCAGACGGAAGTGAAGGAGTCCCAGGAGACGACGCCGATCGTGGTCAACGGCGTCATGTATATCACCACGTCCTTCAGCCACGTCTATGCGCTGAACGCCAAGACCGGCGAGGAATATTGGCACTACAAGCACGCCATGGGTCCGGTCACGACCTATTGCTGCGGACCGAATAATCGCGGCGTCGCTGTCTATGACGACAAGGTCTATCTCGCCACGCTCGATTCCAAGCTAATCGCGCTCGACGCCAAGACCGGCAGCATCGTGTGGCAGACCGACATCGCCGATCCGACGCTCGGCTACAGCGAGACCATGGCGCCGACTGCCGTCAATGGCAAAATCCTGATCGGCACCAATGGCGGTGAGTACGGCATCCGCGGCTTCGTCCGCGCCTATGACGCCAAGACCGGCAAGCTCATCTGGAACTTCGACACGTCTCCTGAGACTTCAGTCGGTGTGTGGGCGACCCACGATGCGACCGGCCACGACATGCATCGCGATATCGAGGCTGAGAAGGCTCAGCTCGCCAAGACCGGCGACCCATACAAGACGGTCGGCGGCGGCGTGTGGCAGAATCCGTCGGTTGATCTCAAGATGAACCGCATCTTCTTCGTGGTCGGCAATCCTTCGCCAGACCTCGACGGCGCCATTCGGCCCGGCGACAACCTCTACACCGAGTCGCTGGTATCGGTCGATCTCGACACCGGCAAATATGTCTGCCACTTCCAGTTCATCCCGCACGACGTGTGGGATCTCGACGCGGTGAGCCCGACGATCCTGGTCGACGCAAAGGACAAGGATGGAAACGTTGTTCCCGCCGTCATTCACGGCAACAAGATCGGAAACGTGTTCGTCAACAGCCGCAAGGATTGCAGCCTCATCCGCTTCTCCGAGCCGATGGTGTCGCAGGAAGGCATGTGGACGTTGCCGACCAAGGAAGGCGCGCGCATGTTGCCCGGCGCCAATGGCGGCGTCGAATGGTCGCCGATGGCGGTCAACCCGGAGCTTGGCCTGACCTACGCGGTCAACCTGCATCAGCCGATGACCTATCAGGTCGAGAGCTCGCCCTATCCTGGCGGCAAGCTCTGGCTCGGCGGCGCCTTCAAGGTGATCGCGACCGAGGAGTTGTTCGGCAACGTCACCGCCGTCGACTACAACACCGGCAAGATCGCCTGGCAGAAGAAGACGCCGTTGCCGATGATGGGCGGCGCGCTGACCACTGCAGGTGGCCTCATGTTCACCGGTGAAGGCGACGGCTGGTTCCGCGCCTACGATGCGAAGAGCGGCGACGTTTTGTGGTCGTTCTTTGCCGGCGCAGGCGTCAATGCCCCGCCAGCCTCCTACTCCGTCGACGGCAAGCAATACATCGTCGTCGGCGCCGGCGGAAATACCCAGATCGACTTCAAGCGCGGCAACAACATCATCGCGTTCACCGTCGATTGATCGGCGTATCTGGTACGTGACAACCGGACGCATCTAGAAGTTGAGAGGGACGGGGCCAAATCAGGCTCCGTCCCTTTTTTCGTGCCTGGAACACTTGGACAAGGTTGCCGGTTATGCCCGCCATGCGAGTGAAATTCATCCATGCTGTTGCGCTGCTGATGCCCATGGCCATGGCCACGACCGCTTATGCCGACGATCCAATCGAGGCCAAGGCCAAGGTCTGCACCGCCTGCCACGGCGAGAACGGCGTCCCTCAGCTGAAGACGACGCCGGTGATCTGGGGGCAGAACGCCGGCTACCTCTTTTACCAACTGCGTGACTTCAAGTCGGGCTCGCGCAAGAACGATGTGATGTCGCCCATCGCCGCGACGATTGATCAGAAGGATCTGCTTCCGCTCGCCGAATATTTTTCCAAGCTCAAATGGCCCAATCTGGGCCAGCCGGACGCGCCTTCAGATGTTGCCGCCAAGGCTACGTCGGCGATCTCATCGGTGGGCTGCATCGGCTGTCACCTCGATCACTTCCAGGGCGACGGCACCACCGCCCGCCTCGCCGGCCAGTACCGGGACTACCTGCAAAAGACGATGATGGACTTCCGCACCAGAGCGCGCGGCAACAACCCCGGCATGTCCGATCTGATGAATGCGACCTCACCCGACGCCATAACCGCGCTCGCCCAATATCTCGCCGGGATGCAGATCGACCAATATCTCCCCGGGCAAGGCCACTAGCGTTTAGTGGGTCGCCGCGAGCTTCTCGCGCAGCGCGGTGAGCGAGGTGAGGTCTGCAGCGCTCTTCCCCTGCTTGTCGCGAAGGCTCTTATCGGCGCCGCGGGCGAGCAGGAGATCGACCGCGATCGCATGGTTGAGCTCGGCGGCAATCATCAAGGGCGTTCGGCCGCGATTATCCTGGTCGTCGACATGGGCGCCGCGGTCGAGCAACAGCGTGATGACCTTGGCTATGTCGTCGACGCCGGCTTCGTCCGAGTAACCCGCCGCCCACATCAGCACCGTCAGATCGTTGCCGTAGCGGGCGTTGACGTCGACGCCGCGGTCGAGCAGCAGGCGCACGATGTCGGGAAAGCCCCTTCCTGCTGCGTAGTCGATCGCGGCTTTCTGCGTGCCATCGGTTGCATTCGGATCTGCGCCCTTCTCGATCAGCAATTCCACGATCGGCTCGCTGCCCATATAGGCGGCTGCGGAGAGCGGCGCGATGCCGCTGCGCCCGGGAAGCCGCACATCGGCGCCGCGCGCCACCAATAGCTGGGCGATGGGGAGACGCCCCGCCTCTGCAGCTTGATAGAGGGCCGTCGAGCCGTCGATGGCGCGGGCATTGATTGGTGCGCCGCGATCGAGGAACAGGGTAACAATCTCGGCTTGCCCGGACGCGGCAGCGCGACCCAAGGGCTGGATGCCGAGCCGATCTCTGGCCTCGAGCGAGGCGCCTCGCTCAAGGAGACGCTTGGCGAGGTCTGGACAGCCCTTGTCGGCGGCGGAGAATAGGGTTGCGTTGATTTCGATCGTCGTGGCGGCTTGCTCGATCTGCTCGTAACGCTGCTCCAGCGAACGGCAAACCTTCTGGTTGGCGAAGGCGCTTCCAACGAGGCATGAGAGGAGAGAAGCTGTCAAAATCGCAATCTGTAGAGACGGACGCGCAACCAGAGACAGGGTCAATTCATTGTTCCTCAAGTGGTGAAGCTGGGCGAGCCTACGACGGCCGGGGACCTTATCGTATCCTCAAATCGCGGGACAGGGGGCTAAGGCTGCACCGCCGTGATCTGGTAGAATCGCTCCTTCCACTGGCCGTCCTGCCGCACCATGATGGCGGTGACGAAGGCAGGCGACGGGATCGGCTTGCCCCGGTAGGTCCCGTCGAGCCGCGCCGTGAAAGTCCGCATGCCGGCGTCAGGACCGAGCACGTCAACTTTCACGGGACCGATGTTGGTCTGCTCGTATTTGAGCTCAGGCAAAGATGCGATCTGCTCCGCCACCGTTTGCGGAGCGTCGTAATAAGGCGTCACCGCAATGTGGTCCGCCGTCATCATGTGCTTGATCTCGTCCGCGCTTTGGCGCTCGAAGGCATTGTCGAGCGCAGCAGCGGCGGCGTTGATGGCGGCGATGGTTTCCGCGTCACCGGCGCGGGCCTGCGATAGGCCTGCGGCAAGACCAAGAAGGACGAGGACAAGCAGGGCTGTTGTTCGCAAGGCCGCACTCCATGCCGTTGATCGCGTTGCACTGGGGGCCGATCATGCCCTGCGGAACCGGGGAAGAGCAATCGCCTCCGCTCAACCGAGGTTAAATTCGGCCTCAGTCGCTGGCACTTGCTGCATCGGCGCCGTGGCGACTGCTCTCTCGGTCTTCGCCGACCGGCAGCAGGACGATGCCAAGCCCGGCGCGGCACACCTCGAGGCTCTGAAGCACATCCTCCCGATCGCTTCCCCCAAGCGAGACGATGCCGTAGCGGAAGCTCGTCCCGTCCTGCAGCTCGTCGGAAAGTTTCCGTCCCGCCGTGGCGTGGATCTCCACCCTGATATCCGGATAGAGCAGTTCAAGCTCGGCGAGCTGGCTCTCCGAGGGAAGTGCTACAACCAGGTAATCCTCGAAGGTGCGCAGCACGCAGCTCGCCGCAAATTGATAGCGGCCTTGGCGGCGCTTCGGCGAAGGCCGCACGTCGGTGCCGATATCGAGAAGAACCTCATAGGAATTGGTGCCGTCGACCTTCTCGTAGAGGTCGGCGAATTGCGAGGCCATGCGCGGGTTGATCTCGATGATGGCAATGTGGTCGTCGCGCGCGTCGTACATCATCTCGATATTGAACAGCCCGTTGTCGAAGCCGAGCCCTCCCATCAGTCGCCGCGCCATCTCTGCCATGCGCTGCTGAACCCCGTCAGGCAGCGCCGACGGATAGTCGAAGCGGGAGAAAGCGAGCGTGCCTGGGAAGAAGATCGAGTTGACCACGCCGAGAATGTCGACCTCTCCGCCAAAGGCATAGCCCTCGACCGTGACCTGATGGCCCTTGAGCAGCCCTTCGGCGATGAGGCGCGTGGAGCCGATCTCGACGCCTGCCTCGCGTTCGAGCAGCCGCTCGAGCGGCAGGAAGAAATCGTCGAGCGCGATCCACCTACGTTTGGCGTCGGCAAGCTCGGCCGCGGAGTCGATCCTTTGCGCGCCGATGGAAAAGAACGACTTCATCGGCTTTACGAAAAGCGGGAAGGCGATCCCGTCGGGAAGCGCTGCCTTTTCGGCGACATCGATGGGCCAGAAGCGAGGAACCGCGTCGGGAAGGATACTGGCTTGCGCCACACGCGACAGATATTTGTGCTGGCAGATGAGGCTGACCCTCGGGTCAGGACCGGGCAGTCCCAGCGCCTTGGCAAGGACCGAAGCGAGCGCGGCTCCGGGGTAGTCGTCGGTGCTGACGATCGCCGCGATATCGCGGCCGGCGGTCTCGGCGCCGATGCGCGCGATCTCGGCAATCGGATCGGCGACGCCGTCGAGATCTTCTCCCCTGCCGTCGATCAGCTCTTCGAGGCTCGTGCTGGCATAATCATGAAACAGATAGCGCAGGCCCGGACGGGCGAGCCTCGGCAACTCGCGATGGTCGCGGAAGGTCGAGCAGACCACGAGAACGTCGCGCGGCGCGGCGGAACGCGTAGGAGAGTGCGCAACCGCCCCGGGACGCTGCTCCGCGATATCTTGCACCGATGCGCCTCTGAAGCGGGGATGTGGTTGGCGGGACCTTCTAAGGCCTTCCATCTAGCCTTGCAATTGGGGCCGATGCTGGTCCAGGTTCGCCCCCGAGGTCCGGCGAGGCACAAGGAGGGGGTCATGCCGCTGCATTTCGGTAAAATCTTCGGAATTATCGCACTCCTGACCATCCTGGCCTTTGTGCTGTGGCAGCTGTGGATCGCGTTCTTCGCCGGCGAAGCCTTCGATGAGAAGGTGACGCCACCGCACGCCGAGGCGCCTATCTTGCAAATGGCACGCGGCTGACCAGGGCGTGGCCGTGGGATCGAGGATCATGGTGTTTGGCGGAGGCGGCCAGGTTGGATGCCATTTGCTCGAGATGGCCTCCGCGACCGGTCATGACCTGATAGGGCTGACCCATTCGGAAGCCGATATTTGCGACGCGGACGCCGTTGCCGCGGCAATCGCCAAGCATGCGCCGACGAGCATCGTCAACGCCGCGGCCTACACCGCCGTCGACAAGGCCGAGAGCGAGGCGATGCGCGCAACTGCGGTCAACCGCGACGGCGCTTCGGTGGTGGCCAGCGCCGCAGCCAAAGCGAATATCCCGCTCATTCATCTCTCGACCGACTACGTGTTCGACGGTTTGGCCCACGTCCCCTACAAGGAAGACGACAGGGTCAATCCGCAAGGAAGCTACGCAACAAGCAAAGAGGCCGGCGAGCGCGCCGTGAGGGCCGCCCATGACCGGCACCTCATCCTGCGCACCGCCTGGGTCTATGGCCCGTTCGGAACGAATTTCCTGAAGACCATGCTCAGGCTTGGCGCCGAGCGTGAGGAACTTCGCGTCGTCGACGACCAGACCGGCCGCCCCACCTCGACGGAAGATCTCGCGGCCGCGATCCTGACCTTGGTTGAGAGCATCGAGAGACCAGGCTTTTCCGGCTGGGGTACCTATCATTGTGCCGGCGCCGACACTGTCACCTGGTATGGCTTCGCCACCATGATCTTCGCCGAGACGGCAAGGTTCGGACGCAAAGTCCCGAAAGTCCGCCCGATCGCGACCGCCGAATTTCCGACGGCCGCTCCCAGGCCCGCTTATTCGGTGCTCGACACGGCGAAGCTCGAATGCACTTTCGGCATCAAGCCTCGGCCGCTCCGCGCCAGTCTCATCGCGACGCTCGAGCGGCTTGTCGGACAGGGGAAAGCGGCATGAAAGGCATCATCTTGGCCGGCGGCTCAGGCTCGCGGCTCTATCCCATCACCATCGCCACCAGCAAGCAGCTGATGGCCGTCTACAACAAGCCGCTGATCTACTATCCGCTTTCGGTGCTGATGCTCTCCGGCATCCGCGAAGTGCTGATCGTGTCGACGCCTGAGGACCAGGATCGCTTCGTGCGTCTCCTTGGCGACGGCAGCCGCATCGGCATGAATTTTTCCTATGCGGCGCAGCCGAAGCCGGAAGGACTCGCCCAGGCTTTCATCATCGGGCGGCAATTCGTCGGTAGAAACCGCTGCGCCCTCGTCCTCGGCGACAACATGTTCTACGGCACCGGCTTGACCCCAATGCTGCAGCGGGCCATGGCGCGCGCCACCGGCTGCACCGTGTTCGCGTATCTGGTGCACGATCCGGAGCGCTACGGCGTCGTCGAGTTCGACAATGCCGGCAAACCGGTTCGCATCGTGGAGAAGCCGAAAGAGCCGAAATCGCATTGGGCGGTGACCGGGCTCTATTTCTACGACAACCGCGTGCTCGACATCGCCGCAAACCTCAAGCCGTTCGCCGCGCGGCGAGCTCGAAATCACCGACGTCAATCTCGCTTATCTCGCTCTCGGCGAACTCAACTGCGAGCGCATGGGTCGCGGCTTCGCCTGGCTCGACACCGGCACGCCAGACTCGATTCTCGATGCCGCCGAGTTCGTGCGCACCATCGAGCAGCGCCAAGGCTGGATGATCGCCTGCATCGAGGAGATCGCCTATCGCAGCGGCTTCATCGACGCCGAGCAGCTGTTGCGGATCGCTGCGTCCTTGAAGAACACCTATTACGGCCGGTACCTCGAAACCGTCGCCCATGAGGCGCGCCACCAATATTGAGGGTGGGGGCCATGGAGTATCGCGAGCTTGGCCGCAGCGGCGTGCATGTCAGCGCCATCTCACTCGGCACCATGACCTTCGGCGAGCAGAATACGGAAGCCGACGGCCACGCGCAGATGGATTACGCGCTCGAGCGCGGCATCAACCTCTTTGACGCCGCCGAAATCTACCCCGTTCCGCCCAAGCCCGAGACGCAAGGGCGCACCGAGGAGATCATCGGCAGCTGGCTTTCCTCGCGGAAGGTCCGCGGCAAGGTCATGGTGGCGACCAAGGCGATCGGCCGCACCAAGATGAACTGGCTGCGCAAGGACGGCTCACCAGGGCGGCAAAGCCGCGCTCAGCTCATCGAGGCCCTGGACGCGAGCCTCAAGCGGCTCAACACCGACTACATCGATCTCTACCAGCTTCATTGGCCTGACCGGCCGATGCGCATCTTCGAAGGCCTCGACTACGTGCATAAGAAGGGCGAAAGCCATTCGATCGAGGACATCCTCGGCGTGCTCGGCGAATTCGTGCGGCAAGGCAAGGTCAGGTTCGTCGGCCTGTCCAACGAGACGCCATGGGGCGTGATGAGCTTCCTCAAGGCCGCCGAGATCTCCGGGCTTCCCCGCATCGTCTCGATCCAGAACGCCTACAACCTCGTCAATCGCTCCTTCGAGACCGGGCTCGCCGAGATTTTCTATCGCGAGCAGATAAGCCTGCTCGCTTATTCGCCGCTCGGCCAGGGCTACCTCACCGGCAAATATGAGGGCGGCGCGCTTCCCGAGGGCTCGCGCAAGAGGCTGTTCGACCGCTTGGGCCGCTACGAAATGGGCAATGGCCCCCGTGCCATCTCGGCCTATGTTGCCTTGGCGCAGGCCCATGGCCTCGACCCTGCGCAAATGGCCCTCGCCTTCGCCGCTTCGCGGCCTTTCGTCACGTCCACCATCATTGGCGCGACGACCATGGCCCAGTTAAAAACCGATATTGAAGGTTGCCTGCTCAGATTGTCCGACGCAGTAATCCAAGATATCGAGCAGCTCCACCTCACCTACCCCAATCCTTGCCCTTAAGCCTTCGCCGAGGAACCGCGAAATGCCGAGGCTATTTTCCGGGATCGAGATACCAGCTGCCGTGGCCCGCAGGCTGACCCTCGTGCGGGCCGGCCTCAACGGCGCCCGCTGGATCGATCCAGAGAACTACCATGTGACACTCCGCTTCCTCGGCGACGTCGACGGCACTACGGCGCGCGACTTCGCGCACAGCCTGGGCGACATCGTCGCCCCGCCCTTTGAGCTCAGGCTCGACATGCTCGGCAGCTTTGGCGGCAGGAAGCCACGTGCGATCTTCGCCAGCATTACGCCGAGCGATGCTCTTGAGTCCTTGCAGCGGGCGCATGAGCGCGCCGCGCGCGGCGCGGGCCTGCCCCCTGAGCCGCGCAACTATACGCCCCACGTCACCGTGGCGCGGCTTAGAGGCACGAGCTCCGAGTCCGTTGCCACCTATCTTGAGCGCCAGGGCGGCTTCTCGAGCGAGCCCTTCGAGGTGACCCGCTTCGTGCTGTTCTCCTCGCGCGCTTCGGTCGGCGGCGGTCCTTACGTGGTTGAGGCCGCTTATCCGCTCGAGATCTAGGCGCCGCGCTTCGCCTGCGCCTTTTCCTTGCCGGCGAGCGAGGCCAGGAGACCGCGCGACGCCGCCTCGATCAGGTCGAGCGCGTGATCGAAGCCTTCGGCGCCGCCGAAGAAGGGGTCTGGCACGTCGCTCGTCCCCACATGAGGCGCAAAGTCGAGGAAGGGACGGATCTTGGCGTGCGCCTTTGCTGGGGCAACGGCCTTGAGCTCGGCATAGTTCGAGCGGTCCATGACGAGCAGGAGATCGAACCGCTCGAAATCCTCATCCACCACTTGCCTTGCCGATTGGTCGGAGATGTCGACGCCGCGGGAGCGCGCGGCCTTCTGGGCGCGATGGTCCGGGGCCTGGCCGATATGCCAATCGCCAAGGCCCGCCGAATCGATCTCGAAGCGGTCGATCAGCCCCTCCTCCTCGGCCACGCGGCGGAACACGCCTTCGGCCATTGGCGAGCGGCAGATATTGCCTAGGCAGACGAAGAGGATGCGGTGGGTGGCCATGGCCGGCTGCTTCGCATGAGGACGCGCCTAAGACAAGGCGCGAATGGCCCCATGCGGCGCCCCCGAGTTTGGCTTCTTGCGGAGCGCCCACGCCCGTCTTATCTCATTGGGGAAATTCGGCTTCTTCGTACCTGGCGAGGACACCACCATGATGGCTTTCGACAATGCGAGCGACCTCCGCAATGCGGCTCTCGGCAGGGAGATTTCCTTGCGCAAATTTGCCGAGTGGGAGAAGCGCGCGCGCACCGACTTCTGGTCGAAGGTGAAGCGCTTCGCCGGCCAGGTTCCGTTCGTCGAGGACATCGTCGCCGGCTATTACTGCGCGCTCGACCCTGCCACGCCGATGCGCGTCCGCGGCATGCTGCTCGCTGCCATCGCCTATTTCATCCTGCCTTTCGATTTCCTTCCCGACATCATCGCCGGGCTCGGCTTTGCCGACGACGCAGCCCTGTTCACGGCGGTGCTTGCGCTCGTCTCGGCGCACATCACGCCGACCCACCGCGCCGCTGCCGCCCGCGCCCTCGACAAAGAGCTGCCGAAGACAACCTGACGCTCTAACCTCTAGAGCTGCGGGTTGATGATCACCTTGCCGGTGACCTTGCGCCCCTCGATGAGGCGGAGCGCGTCTGCCGTCTCCGCCAGCGGGAAGACGCCGTGAATATGCGGCACGATCTTCCCCTGCCGGCACCACTCGAGCAGCTCGTCCATATTGGCGCGGTGCCGGTCCGGATGGCGCGCGACGAAGCCGCTCAACAACACGCCGACGACCGAGCAGCCTTTGAGCATCACGATGTTGAGCGGAAAGCGCGGGATCTCGCCGGCGGCGAAGCCGACCACGAGGTAGCGTCCCTCCCACGCCATGGCGCGTAATGCCGGTTCCGCGTGAGGGCCGCCGACGCAGTCGTAGAGCACGTCGACCCCTGTTCCTCCCGTCAGCTCTTTCAGCCTGATCTTCAGATCTTCCGTCTGATAGTCGATGCCCTCTGCCGCACCATGCGCCTTGGCGACGGCAAGCTTCTCGGCCGACGAGGCGACAGCGATGACGCGCCCGCCCATGAGCTTGGCGATCTCGACCGCTGCGAGCCCAGCGCCGCCGGCGGCACCAAGCACGGCGACGGTCTCGCCGGGCTTCAGCCTCCCGCGATCCTTCAGCCCGAAGAGCGCGGTGCCATAGGTCACCGGAATGCCGGCGGCCGCCTCGTCGCTGACCCCATCGGGGATCGGAACGGCGTTGCTTGCCTTGATTGTCACCTTCTGCCGGCAGCCATTGCCGCCGATCGAGGCCAACACCCTTTGACCCGGTGCGAGGCCCGAGACCCCGGGCCCCAAGGCCTCGATGGTTCCCGCCACCTCTCCGCCGGGCGAATGCGGCAGCGTCGGGGTCACCTGATAACGGTTGCGCAGCTGAAGCGTATCGAAGAAGTTGAGCCCGACCGCTGCCACGCGGATCACGATCTCCCCTTCTACGGGGGTCGGATCCGGGACCTCTTCGATGCGAAGCTTCTCAGGTCCGCCGAACTCGCTGAACTGCGCCACGCGCATGGCTGTTTCCTCGCCCCCACTCACCCGCCAAGCCGCCGCTTATGGCATAAACGCGCCGTGAAATCGAAGCCAGGAACAGCGCGAGGGTTTTTCGCCATCGGCATCGAGGGCGTCTCGAAGGCCGTCAATCTCGGCAATCTGCTTCGCTCTGCCCACGCCTTCGGCGCAAGCTTCGCCTTCACCATCGGCGCCGATCCGCGCGCCATGGACACCATCGCCGACACCTCAAGGGCCTCCTCGCACCTTCCCCTCTATCATTGGCAAAGCATCGACGAGCTTCGCCTGCCACGCGGCTGCAGGCTGGTCGGCATCGAGCTTCTCGACGAGGCGGTCGAGCTGCCGGCCTTCCCCCACCCGCTGCAGGCGGCTTATGTGCTCGGGCCGGAGCGCGGCGTGCTCAGCGCCGGCGTGATCGCCCGCTGCCATCATCTCGTGCGCATTCCGACCGCCTTCTCGCTCAATGTCGCCACCGCCGGTACCATCGTCATGTACGACCGGTTGCGCAGCCTCGGCCGCTTCGCCAGCCGCCCGGTGGCCGGCGGTAGCCTACCTGAGCCGGCCGCCGAGCATGTACAAGGCGGTCCGCGCCGCCGAAGGAGGCGGATTTGACGCCCTCTCCTGGCCAAGGGAGGATCAAATATGTATGCTTTCCTCCGCTCACGACGAATCGGGACGGGGAAATGCGCCGAGCCGTTCGAGCTCTCTGCCTCATCGCCGCGCTAGGCTGCACGCCGGCTCGGGCGGACAACGCAACGCTCCTGGAAAAATTCAAGGAGTGGTCGGCCTATGCCGCAACAGGCACGCCGAAGGTCTGCTTCGCCGTGTCGCAGCCGACACAGTCGACCCCCAAGAAGGCCAAGCGCGGGCCAATCTACTTCTATATCTCGCGCTGGCCTGCCGACGGCGTCACCAATGAGGTAAGCGTGAAGATGGGCTATCCCTTCAGCGACGGTGCCAAGGCCACCGTCACCGTGGGCACGGCGAAATTCGACCTGTTCACCAAGGACGAGGGCGCTTTCGTCGAAAAGACCGACACCGAGGCGAAATTGGTCGACGCCTTGAAGAAGGCCAGCACCATGAAGATCGACGGCAAGTCTGCCCGCGGCACCGCGACGAGCGACGTCTACTCGCTCGACGGCCTGAGCGACGCGCTCGCCCGCATCGCCAAGGAATGCTCGAGTTAACGCCGCGCTAGTGGCGTCACCCTCCCGTCATTGATTGCGGCAATGAACAGGACTAGCGTCGCCTGCATGCGGCGCCGTTCAAATGGGAGGACTCCATGAAGCTTGCCTATGTTGTGGTCGCCGCAGCATGTCTCGCCGCGAGCCCGGTCAAGGCTCAGGTGGTCGATCTGTCGACCATCACCTGCGCCGATTTTTCGGCGCGTCCCGCCGACCAGATGGCCAACATCATGTTCTGGCTCGAAGGCTACTATACCGAGGACGATGACCCGACCACGATCGACTTCGCCGAGTTCAAGTCCACGCTCGAGAAGCTCCTCGTCTTTTGTTCGAACAACCCCACGGTCGGCGTGCTGACCGCTGCCGACGAAGTGATGGGTGGCGACGACAGCGACGGCAACTGAGCCTTCCATCCTTAGAATCTGTGGATTTTCAGGTGCCGGCGCCCTTGGCAGGGCGCCGGGCTTGCATGATATGACAGGGAGACCGGGCGATCGCCCCCGGTCGACCCGATAGAGCCATGTCCGCACTGTTCCTTGCCGATAGAATCCCGCCGCCTCAGGCGGATCGCCGCGAGACCCTGATTGGGCAGGGCCGCGAGGGCCTTGCTGCGCGCCTCGAAGAGCTTGGCGTGCCCGAGCGCCAGTCGCGCATGCGCGTGGGCCAGTTGTGGAACTGGCTCTATGTGCAAGGCGCGACCGACTTTGCCCGCATGACCAACATCGCCAAGGAGTTCCGCGCCGAGCTCGATCAAAGCTTCACCCTCGCCAGGCCCGAGATCGTCACCGAGCAGGTGTCGTCCGACGGCACGCGCAAATGGCTGCTCCGCCTCAATGACGGCAAGGAAGTGGAGACCGTCTACATCCCGGAGGAGGATCGCGGCACGCTGTGCATTTCGAGCCAGGTCGGCTGCACGCTCACCTGCAGCTTCTGCCATACCGGCACGCAAAGGCTCGTGCGCAATCTCACCCCGCACGAGATCGTCGGCCAGATCATGGTGGCGCGCGACCGCCTCGGCGATTGGCCCGGGGCCGTCGCAGAAGATACACGCGGCATTCCCGACACGGAGCGCAAGATCACCAACGTCGTGCTCATGGGGATGGGCGAGCCGCTCTACAATTTCGACAATGTGCGCGATGCCATGGCAATTGCCGCCGACGGCGAGGGCCTCTCCGTCTCCAAGCGCCGCATCACGCTGTCGACCTCTGGCGTCGTGCCTGAGATTCCGCGCTGGGGCGAAGAGGCAGGCACCATGCTGGCGATCTCGCTGCACGCGGTGCGCGACGAGCTGCGCAACACGCTCGTGCCCATCAACAAGAAATGGCCGATCAAGGATTTGCTCGCGGCCTGCCGCGCCTATCCTGGTCTCTCCAACGCCAAGCGTATCACCTTCGAATATGTGATGCTGAAGGGCGTGAACGATTCCATCGCCGACGCCAAGGAGCTGGTGCGGCTGCTCGCCAAGATCCCCGCAAAGATCAACCTGATCCCGTTCAATCCCTGGCCTGGCGCGCCTTACGAGTGCTCCGACTGGGAAAGAATCGAAAAGTTCGGCGAGGTGGTGAACCGCGCCGGCTATGCGAGCCCTGTGCGCTCGCCTCGCGGCCGCGACATCATGGCCGCCTGTGGGCAGCTCAAGAGCGCGAGCGTGAAGCAAAGAGCAAGCGCGCGGCTGGCTTCGCCGGTCTAGTACAAATCCCCACTTGCTGGTCATGCCCGGCCTTGTGCCGGGCATCCACGAATTTCCACGCCGCGAAGAAAACGTGGATGGCCGGGACAAGCCCGGCCATGACTAGACGAAGTGCGGAGTTTCAAGAACCAGTTTTCGCCCACTCAAGCGCCGCTTCAAGCCGGTCGTTGCCCCAGAACAGCTCGTCGCCGATGGTGAAGGACGGCGCGCCGAACAGCCCGCGCGATGCAGCCTCCTCGGTCTGACGCCTCAGCGCATCCTTGTTCTCCGGCGTGTTGGCGGCGGCGAAGGTAGCCTTCGCATCGACGCCGAGCGCATCGAGAATGGGAACGAGCGTTGCGTCCTCGCTGATGTCCTTCTGCTCGGCGTAGTTCGCGGTGAACACGGCCCGGGTGAAGGAAGGCGTCCAGCCCTCACTCAGCCCGGCGAGCGCGAGCCGCGCGGCCTTCAGCCCGCTCTGCGGAAACTTCGCCGGAGGCAGCTTGAGCGGAAGCCCTTCGGCTTCGCAGACTACGAGTCAGGTCTCGCCACATATAGCGGCCCTTGGCGGCGAAGATGTTGAAGGGCGAATCGTTCCAGCCGAGAGTCTGGAAGATCGGCCCCAGCAGAAAGGGCCGCCAGCGCAACCCCACCCCCGCCTGCGCCGCCAGTTTCTCGATGCGCATGACCGCGGGGTAGGAATAGGTGCTGCCGAACTCGTACCAGAACTCGATACCGCCCATGATCTTGTCCCCTGTCGGCGGAGAGTTCTTGTCTTATAGTGCAGGCTCACGGCAAGCGCACGAGACCTTGTCGCACGAGCCCGAACGATGATCACCCGCACCATCCTCCACGCCCTGTGGGCGGCGATCGTGTTCCTCTTCGCCGTGACGGTGGCTCTCGGGCTGTTGTTCATGCTTGGCGCGCTGTGGGTGGGCGATGAGCTTCGCGCCGCGGCGCCAGACGATCCAATGCTTCGCCATGGCGCGGCATCGGTGTTCGGCATGGTGCTGTTCGTGGGCACCGTGACGCCGGCGCTCACCGTTCTGCCGGCGGCCATCGCGGCAATCGCCGGGGAGGCGCTCCGCATCCGCTCCTGGATGTATTACGTGCTTGCCGGCGGCGCGGCCATGGCCGCGATCCCGGTACTCGCCGCGCCGCGGAGCGATCAGCTTCCCGCGCTCCCCGCCGGCCAATACATGACCATCTTCGCCGCAGCTGGCTTCGTCGGCGGCTTCGTCTATTGGCTGCTGGCTGGGCGGAACGCGTGAAGAGCGCGGGCTAGTCCTTGGCGCGCCACTCGTCGCCGACCTTCTCGTATTTCTGCTTCACCGCCGCCCAGGCGACCTTGTGGGCCACCTCTTCCTGCGATTCGTTGCCGCGCCGCTTGGACGCGTCCTGGTATTCCTGCCAGGCGCTGTTGAACGCCTCGCGATAGATGTCTTGCGCGTGGGGAGGCAGATTGTCCTTCACGCCGGGGGGCAGTTCGGCGTCGGTCCGGTAGGGCATGGCTCGCTCCTTCAATTTCCTGGGTCGCTGGAAAAACGAGCGGAGAGCGATGCCGGTTCCGGGAAAACCAGGCGGGACCGGTCCCCTTTTGTGTGGGGCCGGTCCCTGAGACGCAAAACTTCACTCGTCCTGGAGATGTGACCTCTCAGGGTCACGAGAATCACGATCGGCGATTTGCCTTAACAACCGGTAAGCGACCATCCCGCCCGCCTCTTGCTCTTGCGCAGCCGCCCCTCCTGCCTATAGTCCCCGCGCAATTGTCTTTGCCGGGGGCACGTCACCCCAAGAGGCTCAACTTCATGGCCACCGCCGTCAAAAAGGTGGTGCTCGCTTATTCCGGCGGGCTCGACACCTCGATCATCCTGAAATGGCTGCAGGAGACCTACGCTTGCGAGGTCGTCACCTTCACCGCCGATCTCGGCCAGGGCGAGGAGCTCGAGCCTGCCCGCAAGAAGGCCGAGATGCTCGGCATCAAGGAGATCTTCGTCGAGGATCTGCGCGAGGAGTTCGTGCGCGATTTCGTGTTCCCCATGTTCAGGGCGAACGCGCTCTATGAAGGCGTCTATCTGCTCGGCACCTCGATCGCGCGGCCGCTGATCGCCAAGCGGCAGATCGAGATCGCGAAAGCGACCGGCGCCGACGCCGTTGCCCATGGCGCGACGGGAAAGGGCAACGACCAGGTGCGCTTCGAGCTCAGTTATTACGCGCTCAACCCCGACATCAAGGTGATCGCACCATGGCGCGAATGGGACTTCAAGTCGCGCAGCGACCTGATCGAGTTCGCCGAGAAGCACCAGATCCCCGTGGCACGCGACAAGCGCGGCGAGGCGCCGTTCTCGGTCGACGCCAATCTGCTGCACTCATCGTCGGAAGGGAAGGTGCTGGAGGACCCGGCGCAGGAGCCGCCGCCTTACGTCTATCAGCGCACTGTTTCGCCGGAGGACGCGCCCGACAAGGCGACCGTCATCACCATCGGCTTTGCCCGAGGCGATCCTGTCTCGATCGACGGCAAGAAGCTTTCGCCCGCCGCCCTGCTCACGCGGCTGAACGAGCTCGGCCGCGACAACGGCATCGGCCGCGTCGATCTCGTCGAGAACCGCTTCGTCGGCATGAAGTCTCGCGGCGTTTACGAGACACCTGGCGGGACCATCCTGCTCGCTGCGCACCGCGCCATGGAGTCGCTCACCCTCGACCGCGAGGCGATGCATCTCAAAGATTCGCTGATGCCGCGCTACGCGGAGCTGATCTATTACGGCTTCTGGTTCTCGCCCGAGCGGGAGATGCTGCAGGCGCTGATCGACAAGAGCCAGGAGCACGTCGAAGGCGAGGTGACGCTCAAGCTCTACAAGGGCAACGTCATCGGTCACCGGCCGCTCAAGCCCGAAATCGCTCTACGCCGAGCAAGATCGTCACCTTCGAGGACGATGCCGGCGCCTACGACCAGAAGGACGCCGAGGGCTTCATCAAGCTCAACGCGCTTCGCTTGCGGCTGCTCGGCAAACGCAAGGGGTAGGACGAGAGGTAGCCATGTGGCCTGACACGCGCCTCACCGATCTGTTCGGCATCGAGCTTCCCATCGTGCAGGCGCCGATGGCGAACGCCACGGCCGTCGACATGGCCGTCGCCGTCGCCAATGCCGGCGGTCTCGGCTCGTTTCCTTGTGCCGCCCTCACCGATGACAAGGTGGCGCAAGGGGTCGGAGAGATCAGGTCGCGCACCAACCGGCCGATCAACCTCAACTTCTTCTGCCACACGCCGTCGCCGCCGGACGAAGCGCGTGACGCTGCCTGGCTCAAACGTCTCGCCCCCTATTACGCCGAGCTTGGCGCCGAGATGCCGAAGCTTCCGCTCAAAGCCTCGATCGTGCCGTTCACCGCTTCGACCTGCGCCGTGGTCGAGCAATTGGCGCCCGCCGTGGTGAGCTTCCATTTCGGCTTGCCCGAAAAAAGTCTGGTCGCCCGCGTCAAGGCTGCCGGCTGCAAGGTCATCAGTTCGGCCACTTCGCTCCGCGAAGCGCTTTCCCTCGCCGACGCGGCGTTGATGCCATCATCGCCCAAGGCGCCGAGGCCGGCGGCCATCGCGGCATGTTCCTCGAGACCGATGTCGCCGCCCAGATCGGCACGCTGGCGCTGGTGCATGAGATCGTGAATGCGGTGCGCGTGCCGGTGATCGCCGCCGGCGGCATCGTCGACGGGCGGGGCATCGCGGCAGCGTTTGCGCTTGGAGCTTCGGGCGTGCAGCTCGGCACCGCCTATCTCGACTGCCCTGAGGCGACGATCTCGCCCGTGCATCGTGCCGCGCTGGCCGAGCCAGACCGGCAGACCGTCATCACCACGTGCTGAGCGGACGCCCGGCGCGTTCGATCTTGACGCGCTTCGTGCGCGAGCAAGGGCCGCTCAACGAGGCCATCCCCAACTATCCGCTTGCGACCCCGCCGCTCCTCCCGCTCCGCGCCAAGGCCGAGGCCAAAGGCTCCGGCGATTTTTCGTTGTTGTGGGCTGGTCAGTCCCGCGCTCCCAGCCGCAACCTTGGGGCCGGCGCGCTGACGAAGGCGCTTGCCGATGAGGGCCTTGCCGAGTTGCGGCGTTTGGCGGCGCGCTGAGAGTGGTCAAGCCACGGCGAGTGGCGCCGGCTGCGCGGCAACCGCAGGCTCGGCGGTATGCGGAAACTCAAGAGGCGGCAGCTCGCACAATCCGCCTCCGAGATAGAGATGATGCCAGAGCTGGGTGGCGACCACGCCGCCAAGCCCCAGGCTTGTGAACGTGCCGAGCTTTCCTTCCCCCTTCGCCAAGGCCTCGCAGTCGCGCCTGACCGCGCCGGCGTCGAAATAGCCGGTGCGCGCGAGCGACTGAGGGCTGATCAAATCGCGCACGAAGCCTGGCGGGTGGGCAAGGAAGCTCTCGGCAAGCGGGCGCGCGGAACATGGCCTTCCGCCTCTGGGCGATCTCCGCCGGCAGGATGCGGGCGGCGGCCTGCCGCAACAGATATTTATCCTCGGTGAAGCCATGCAGCTTCCAGCGCGGATGAATGCGCGAGGCAAATGCGATCACGTCTTCATCGAGAAACGGGTAGCGGGTCTCGACGCTGTTGGCCATGGCCACGCGATCGCCCTTCTGCGTCATGAGCAGACCGGCGAGAAGCACCTTGTAGCCGAGATAGAGCGAGCGGTTCAGCGGATGCCAGCGGTTCATGCGTGGCAGGTCGAGCGCCAAATCCTGATAGGCTACGAAATCGCCGAGCCGCTCCTTGAGGCCCTGGCTGTAGTAACGGGTGCGGGACGTCGCCACGAGATTGTAGAGAATGGATTGGGCGTGCGGACCGCCGATCATGCCGTCGATGCGCGCGAACTCGCCGAAGCTTAAGTTTGGCGCCGCGAATTTCCGCGCGATGCGGCTGATACCCGTGCTCGGCCTGAAGCCGTCGCCGATATCGAGGCTGCGCGCCGCCTCCCTGATCTTGAACCACACATATCCGGCAAATCCCTCGTCGGCGCCCTCGCCGGTGAGCACTGCCTTGAACCCTTGCGCATGCACCTCGCGGGAAAGCGCAAGCAGCGCCGCGCAGGACGTGTCGAGCACAGGCGTCTCGGCGGCTCCGATCAGCGCCGCGTAGGTCTCGGCGATGACGTTCGGGCCTGCCTCGACCATGGTCGCGGCGCCGCCAACGGCACGTGCCGTGACCGCAGCATTGGCTTCCTCGTCGAGCTCTGGGTGGGGGACCTTGATGGTGAAGCTCGGAATTGGCGTCCCGCGGACCTTGGCCGCGGTGGCGAGCACGTAGGCTGAATCGACGCCGCCGGAGAGATAGCCGACCACGGGCACGTCGGCCCTGAGCCTGATCTCGACCGCGCGGCTGAACGTCTCCTCGAACTCATCGATCAGGGCCTGTGGGGTCGGAAGCATCGTCTTCCTCGCCCCAATCGGGGAAGTCGAGATCGAAATAGCGCCGCTCGACGGGCTCGGCGGCACGGCCGTCGCGGTTGAAGGCGATTCTGAGATAGTGCCCAGGCAGGATCGATTGCACGCCTTCGAACATGGTGCGGCGGGATCCGAGGGCAAAGAACGTGAAAAGGTGATCGAGGCCGTGGACATCGGCAACCGCCGGGACGGCGCCCGAGGCGAGCAGCGCTTTGATCTCCGAGCCGAAATAAACGAAGTCGCCCTGGCGCGACCAGTGCATCGGGCAGATGCCGACCCGGTCGCGCGCCATGATCACCATGCGCTTGGCGAAGTCGAACAGCACGAAGGCGAACTGCCCCTTGAGATGCGGGAACAGATTCTCGCCGTGCTCCTCGTAGAGATGCACGATCAGCTCGCAATCGCTGCCGCCGCGGAACACATGGCCGCGCGCCTCAAGCTCGGCCTTACGTTCGGGATAGTCGAACAGCTCGCCGTTGCAGATCACGGCGACGGTGCGGTCCTCGTTGAAGATGGGTTGCTGGCCGTTACCAAGCCCGACGATACTGAGGCGCTGCTGAATGGCGCCGATGCCAGGGGCGAACAGGGTGCCGGTCTCGTCAGGTCCGCGATGGGTCAGCGCCGCGCCCATGCGCGCGATCTTGCGCCCGATCCGGCTCCCGTCGACCTTTGAGGTCGATCACACCTGCCAAGCCGCACATTCTGCCTCGCTAAAGATGATCCCGGGTAAGGGCTTGAGGCGCCCCTGTTAAGATTTGACCGTCCCGGCTAGGGCTTTTCTATGGCCACTCAAGGTCCCCCATTCAAGCTGTTTTCGTGGCCCATGCGGCAATTGCGCAAGAACGAGGCAGACTGGCAATTGGTGCAAAGCCTCCCACCCATTGCGCATACGTCACACGCGCTCTATATCGCTGTCATATGAACCGCGGGCCCTTCGAGGCCCGCGTTCGACATTCGGACCCCCTTCATGCAGCTCCGCAACATCGCCATCATCGCCCATGTCGACCATGGGAAGACCACCCTTGTCGACCGGCTGCTCCAGCAATCAGGCGCCTTCCGCGAGAACCAGCGCGTGGCCGAGCGCGCCATGGATTCGACCGACCTCGAACGCGAGCGCGGCATCACCATCCTCGCCAAGGTGACCTCTGTCGTTTGGGCCGGCACCCGCATCAACATCGTCGACACGCCTGGCCACGCCGATTTCGGCGGCGAGGTCGAGCGCATCCTCAACATGGTCGACGGCGCTCTGGTGCTGGTCGACGCCGCCGAAGGCCCTCTGCCGCAGACCAAATTCGTGGTGTCGAAGGCCTTGAAGATGGGGCTCAAGCCCATCGTCGTCATCAACAAGGTCGACCGCCCCGATGCGCGCCCGCACGAGGTCGTCAACGAAGTGTTCGATCTGTTCGCGAGCCTCGATGCGTCGGACGAGCAGCTCGACTTTCCCATCCTCTACGGCTCGGCCAAGGAAGGCTGGATGGCGGAAAACCCCGAAGGCCCGAAAGACGCGCGCATGCAGCCTTTGTTCGATCTCGTGCTCAGCCATGTGGCACCGCCGCACGTCGAGGACGGGCCCTTCCGCCTGCTCGGCACCATTCTCGAAGCCAATCCCTACCTCGGACGTGTGGTCACCGGCCGCATCACCTCAGGCGCCATCGCGCCGAACCAGATGGTCAAGGTGCTCGACCATGACGGCAGGTTGATCGAGCAAGGCCGCGTCTCCAAGGTTCTCGCCTTTCGCGGCCTTGAGCGGGTCGGCCTAAACGAGGCCTCAGCTGGCGATATCGTGTCCATCGCCGGCCTTCCCAACGCCACGGTGGCGCAGACCATCTGCGCTCCGGAGGTCAGCGAGCCCCTTCCCGCCCAGCCGATCGATCCGCCGACGCTGTCCATGACCTTCCGCGTCAACAATTCGCCCCTTGCCGGCACCGAGGGCGACAAGGTGACGAGCCGCATGATCCGCGACCGGCTCCTGCGCGAGGCTGAGGGCAACGTGGCGCTGCGCGTGACGGAGTCTGAGGAACGCGATTCCATGGAGGTCGCCGGCCGCGGCGAATTGCAGCTCGGCATTCTGATCGAGACCATGCGGCGCGAGGGCTTCGAGCTCAGCGTGTCGCGGCCGAAGGTTTTGTTCCGCCGCGACGAGAATGGCGGCCTGCTCGAGCCGATCGAGGAGGTGGTCATCGACCTCGACTCCGAGCATTCCGGCATCGTGGTGCAGAAGCTCTCCGAGCGCCGGGCCGAGCTTGTCGAGATGCGTCCCTCAGGCGGCGGCCGCCAGCGGCTCGTATTCTACGTCCCGACGCGCGGGCTGATCGGCTATCAGGGCGAGCTTCTCACCGACACCCGCGGCACCGGCATCATGAACCGCCTGTTCCACGCCTACGCCCCCTACAAGGGCGAGATCCAAGGTCGGCGGAACGGCGTGCTCATCTCCACCGAAGCCGGCGAAGCCGTGGCTTACGCCTTGTGGAACCTCGAGGATCGCGGGCCGATGATGATCGACCCTGGCGTGCGGGTCTATGCCGGCATGATCGTCGGCGAGCACACCCGTGACAACGACCTTGAGGTCAACGTGCTCAAGGGCAAGAAGCTCACCAACATCCGCACCACGTCGAAGGACGAGGCGGTGCGCCTCACCCCTCCCATCCGCATGACGCTCGAGCGCGCGCTCGCCTATATCCAGGACGACGAGCTGGTCGAAGTGACGCCAAAATCCATCAGATTGCGCAAGCGCTACCTCGATTCCAATGATCGTAAGAAAGCAGAGCGGGCAAAAGTGGCAATGGAACTTGCCTAGGTTGCTAATTATACTGCCAATGTTCCTAGTAATTTCCAGTTCTATTCCAAGTAACTCGTATTGATCCCCATCAAATATCTGAAACTATTGCCGGGTAGTTTCTCCCTATAAGTAAACCTTGCTTGGAGGATTTTACCCATGATGAAAACTTTTGCCCTCGCTCTCATGCTCGCCCTCGGCTGTAACGCCGCCTTTGCCGATGACGATGACGACAAGGTGCCTGCCGCCGATATGGAAAAGGTCAAGGCCGCGCTCGCCGAGCTCGGCTGCGAGGACGGCGAAGGCTTCAAGAAGGAAGCAGAGGGCGTCTACGAGATCGACGATGCCAAGTGCAAGATGGGCACGATGGACATCAAGCTCGACAAGGACTTCAAAGTCATCCTTATCTCGCGCTATTAGGCACGCGGCCGGTCGCGCGCGGCGCGAGCTGCGCGTCACTTCGAACCGAGTTGATCAGCCAAAGGGCGGGCTGGATCTCCGGCCCGTCTTTTTCTTTGCCTCACGCCTGTCGTGCCGGTTGCGCCACACGGACCGGCGCCAAGCGCTCACACTGGCGGCCTCAAGCGCTCAATTGTGAGCAGTCGCGTATTCTCCTCTGCACATCGGCTCGCGTCTGCGCTACGCTTTGGTCATGGAAACCGACGTCGTGCATATCAGGCCGGCAAGACCGAAGGATGCGTCTGCCTTGGCCGAGGTCTATGCCGAAGCTTGGCGCGGCGCCTATCGCGGGATCATTCCGCATCTCTCGCTTGAGCGCATGATCGCCCGCAGAGGCGAGCGCTGGTGGAAGGTAGCGCTTGCCGAGCGCCGTCCGCTGCTCGTGCTCGATTTCGACGGTGCCGCGTCCGGCTATGTCACCTATGGCCGCTGCCGCTCGGGACGCGCGCCGTTTCAGGGGGAGATCTTCGAGCTCTACCTCCATCCCGTCTACCAGGGCCTCGGTCTAGGCGAGAAGCTGTTCGAGCGGGCGCGCCAGAGGCTTTTCGATCTTCGCCTCAGGGGCCTCATGGTCTGGGCGCTGACCGACAATGACAGCGCTTGCGCCTTCTACCTCAGCCTCGGCGGCAAGCCGGTGGCGGAAGGCGCCGAGCGGTTCGGCGAGATCTCGTTGCGCAAGGTTGCGTTCGCCTGGAGCTGACCCTAGTCGGTCCGGAGACTCTCCCGAACCCTCTCCAGAACAGCGGACACTTCGCGCCGCGCATCCATCTCTTGGTCTTCCAAGCGCATCTTGTAGGCGAGCACGGTCCACCACAGCGCCGTCAGGATCGCCGCGAGCGCGAGCGCGCCGAAGGCTAAGGGCAACACGAAGGTTTCGAGGATCGTCACCGCGTAGTTCGGATGGCGCAGGTAGCGATACGGTCCGCGCGCGACCACAGGCGCTCCGGGCAGCGTGTAGATGCGGTGGGTCCAAAACCGCCCCAGGGTGAAGATGACCCAATAGCGCACGAGCTGGAGCGCCAAGTAGTAGACGATGAGCGGCCAGAGAATCGGCGCATCGGCCGGAACGAGAAAGAACAGCGACGCGATCCAGGCAAGATGCGTCGCAGCCACCACCGGATAGTAGGCCTGCCCAACCTCGTGCGCGCCGAGGTCAACGAGCGCCTTGGTGTTGCGTGCCGAATAGAGCTCCTCCAGGCCGCGCTGGACGAGCAGCAGAAGAGCCGCAATCTGCGGCGCGCCGATGAGGTCGAGGACGGACACGCGGGCGCTCAGAGCTCGACGGCGAGGAAATAGGCCGAGAATCCAGGCCCGAACGCGGCCATGAGATGCGGGCCGGCGGCGCCTGCCTTGAGCGCCTGCTCGAGGGTGAAGAGGGCTGTGGGCGAGGACATGTTGCCGAAGTCGCGTAAGACGGCCCATGAATAGACAAGATCGTCGCGCCTGAGCTCGAGCAGGCTCTGCACCGTCTTGAGCACCTTGGCGCCTCCGGGGTGGAACAGAAAGCCGTTGAACTCGCCGGCGCTCATGCCGCTCGCATCGAGAAACGCCTGGACCGCCGGCTTGAGGTGCCGGCGCAAGAGAAGCGGCAGGTCTGGGCTCAGCACCACGCCGAACCCGTCATGCCTGATGTCCCAGCCCATGATGTGCTCGGTGTCGCGCCAGAAATGATCGCGCGCGGCGATGATCCGCCCGCGCCCGCTCGCTGCTTGTCGCGGGCCCTTGGTGTTGCGCAGAACGACGCCTGCGGCGCCGTCGCCGAACAGCGCCGCCGACACGAACATGGCCATGCTCGGATCGTTGACGCGAAGGCAGAGGCTGCAAAGATCGACGGTGAGGAAGAGCACATGCGCGCCCGGCATTGCTTGGGCGTAACGTGCGGATCGCGCAAGCCCGGCGACGCCGCCGCCGCAACCAAGCCCGAAGAGCGGCAGCCGGTCGACCGACGCCGGCAGATCGAGCCGGTTCATCAGCTTGGCGTCGAGGCTCGGTATGGCAAGCCCGGTGATGGTGTTGACGACAATGGCGCCGATGTCCTTGAGCTCGACGCCAGCTTCACGGATGGCGCCGCGCGCGACCTCTTCGAGCAGGTCGAGAGCATGGCGCAGGAAGACATCGGTCCGTTCCTCCCAGCCATGCTCCCGCTCGTACCATTCGGCAGGCTCGCACGTGTAACGCGTCTCGATGCCGGTGTTGCGGAAGAGACCTTCGTAATCGGCAAGGCCGGGAAACAATCGCTTGGCGCGCCGTGCCGCGTCGGCTTGCAAAAGCGCGTGCCGAGGCACCGCGGTGGCGACGCCAGCGATCTCGACATCGTAGTCCGTCTTCAGGCGCCGGGAAGGGCGTACGGTACGTACTGTCTTCAACATGAGAAGGTCCCTAGTGGGCGGGTCTTGCAGGTGGGAAGTTTGGACCGTCGGACAACGCGCGGACCAGCGGTCGCACGTCGCAGGCACGTCAATTCTTCGTGTGGATTCGGCAACGCGGGCAAAATTGCAGCAATCGGTGCGCAGTTGCCCGCCCGGAAAACGCCACAGAGATCTTTGCCGGGGAGTAACCGCTCCTGCCGATGTGGCTTGTGACAAGCGAAGTCACGGCCTAGAAGGTCGATGGCGCGCGGGCGACGAAAGGGACCCGCGCGTCAACCGTCTAGGCCTTTCAGGTCCCTTGGCCATGTCCGAGATGAAGCTCGCAGTGCTTGGCGCCGCAGGCCGCATGGGGCAGACGCTCGCCCGGGCCATTGCCGCGACGGAAGGCTGCGTGCTCGCCGCCGGTATCGAGGCCAAGGGCTCTCCGGCGGTCGGCCGCGATCTGGGCGAAGTGGCCGGGCTCGGGACCCTCGGCATCCCCATCACCGACGATCCGCTTCCGGTCTTCGCCGAGGTGCATGGCGTGCTCGACTTCACCACGCCTAAGGCCACGGTCGCCTTTGCCGGGCTCGCGGCGCAGGCACGCATCGTCGATATCATCGGCACCACCGGGCTCTCACCCGACGACCAGGCCAAGATCGAAGCCGCTGCCCGCCACGCGGCCATCGTCAAGGCCGGCAATATGAGCCTCGGCGTCAATCTGCTCGCCGGCCTCACCACGAGAGTGGCACGCACGCTCGGGCCTGAATTCGACATCGAGATTCTCGAGCTGCACCATCGGCACAAGCGCGACGCGCCCTCAGGCACGGCACTCCTGCTCGGCGAGGCCGCAGCCTCTGGCCGCGGCATCACGCTGAAAGACCACAGCGCCCGTGCCCGCGACGGCGATTTCGGCCCTCGCCGCGAGGGTGACATAGGCTTTGCCGCCTTGCGCGGCGGCGACGTGGTCGGCGAGCACAAGGTGATTTTCGCCGGGCCCGGCGAGCGCATCGAGCTTGTCCATATCGCCACCGACCGCGGCATTTTCGCTCAAGGCGCGATCCGAGCGGCGCTATGGGCGCGCGGTCAAGGTCCGGGGCTTTACTCCATGCAGGATGTCATCGGTCTTTGACCCTTGGGCCGGTAAATCTTGCGGCGGAAACCGGTTTTTGGTTCATCACTTGGCAAAATATGGGAGCTGCCCCTAAAGTCCCGCCACTTGCGCCGGAAAGGGCCGAAACGGAGCCAAGGATCGAGGGTAAGGAGCTTTGTTGCGACCTTCCTCCACATCGAAAGCAGGGGCCGTTAAGGCGGCGAGCAAGAGCGGTGCAGGCATGTCGCTCCGTCAAGGCGAAGAAGTCCCTGCCATGAAGAACGTGCTGGTCCTCGTCCGCCACGGCGAGAGCGAGTGGAACCGGCTCAACATGTTCACCGGCTGGCAGGACGTCGACCTGACCGAGGAAGGCGTGGCCGAGGCCCATCGCGCTGGCGCCATGCTCAAGGCCGAAGGCGCCCATATCGACGTGGCTTTCACCAGCCTGCTCAAGCGGGCGCAGAACACGCTCAAGATCATCCTGAGCGAGCTTGACCAGGACAAGCTGCCCATCGTCTACGACGCGGCGCTCAACGAGCGTCACTACGGCGACCTCGTTGGACTGAACAAGGACGAGGCGCGGCAGCGCTGGGGCGAGGAGCAGGTGCATCTCTGGCAGCGCTCCTACGACATCGCTCCTCCCGGCGGCGAAAGCCTGAAGGACACCGCGGCGCGCGTGCTCCCCTTCTTCGCCAAGCGCGTTGTGCCAGAGCTCCAGGCCGGCAAGAACGTGATCCTGGTCGCCCACGGCAATTCCTTGCGCTCGCTCGTCATGCACCTCGACCGCCTGAGCCCGGAGCAGGTGAAGGAGCTCACCATCAGCACCGGCATGCCGCTGATCTACCGCCTCAGGCCCGACGGCACCGTGGCGGAGAAGCGCGATCTCGCAGCTTAGGTAAAGATTTCCACTTGGCGAAAGCTGCCTCTTTAGAGGGGGTCCCGCTTGCTCTCCGCTCCTCCCTTGAGAGGGAGGAATAGGAAGCTCGCCGCCGTCCACCGGAGCCGCTATTGTCTGTGCCTCCGATTGTAGCGAGCTTGCAGACGCGGTGCGATCAGCCATGCGAAAGGCGCGGCTAGAATAAGGCTCGCTACGACCACGACGGGAATCCAAATGTAGGCGTTGGCGCTGAGCGCGGACACATTCAACACGGTAATTATTCCCGCGCCGAAAATGACTGCATTCGTCATTGAATAAATCAGAATAGCGATTCTCAGTCGGTTTCGCGTTCCCGTTTGCACGCCCTTCATCCCCACGGTCAGAGTTGTGTCGACTGTCAAGGTTGCGCGTGCGACCGCGCGTCTTGGGAAGACCCCCGGACGCATCTCGGGATGGCGGCAACAGGATGCCAGCCAGGCCCGAGGATGCTTTGCGCTAGATCAAGCCGCCAGTTGCAGCTTTGATTGTGCGCCCATCGCCAGTTTCTGTACAGCGAGTGACGCGCTGCGAGTTTTCGTGACCTAGTCACTTAGGCGTGATGGGGGAGGGGGTTCAACGGAAGACTCTGCGCGAATGACAATCGCGCCTCGCCCCCCTCGGATCGGCTCACGCCGATCCTGCTCCCCCAAGGGGGGAGCGGGGAGTACGCGGAGACGCTCAGGCGGGACGCCTTAGACCACTAAACCGAGGGTGCCTTGGAAGCGTAGAGTGCCTTCGACAGGGCTTGCGCGAAATCCTCGCGCTCCGGATCGGTGAGGAAGGTGGCAAAGACGAGACGCTTGCCGTGGCTCGCGATCGACAACTCGCTCGAGCGGCCGATACGATCTTCGAGGTTGAGCCGCACCCAATAGGGATTGAAGCTCCAGACTTGCGCCTTGCCCGAGGGCTGCACGCGCGTCACGGTCAGCGCGCTTTGGGTGAGGTCCACCGTCTCGTAAAGGCGGGCTGACCGGTAATTGAGCTTGAAGGCGATGTAGATGAGCGCGACGTCGAGCCCCATGAAACCAACGACCGGCCAGGCGCCGATGAGATAGAACAGGAGGCCGGTGCCGAAGCTTATGATGCAGACCGCCCCCATCAGCACCGCGAAGCCCTTTGGCCCGAGCGACCGGTGCGGCGTCAGAATGGCGGCGAAGTTCGTTTCTGCTTGTGGGCTCGCGGAGAGCTCTGTCATAGCTCGTCTCATGCGTCTTTAGAGCTATTGGTAATCACCGGAACATGGGGGTTCAACCGAAAACCGGCAAGCGCAAGCCCGCCAAGGCAAAGAGCACGGCAAAGGCGGGAAGGTTCCCGGCTCGCGGCTGACGCAGGCCGAGATCGAAGAGATTTTCCGCCGGTTCGACAAGCTCGACCCCCATCCCAAGACCGAGCTTCGCTACGCCGATCCCTTCACCCTTCTCGTCGCCGTGGTGCTGTCGGCGCAAGCGACCAATTCCTCGGTGAACAAGGCGACGCCCGACCTGTTCAAGCTCGCCGACACGCCGGAAAAGCTGATCAAGCTCGGCGAGGCAAAGCTCACCGAGAAGATCAAGACCATCGGGCTCTATCGCAGCAAGGCCAAGAACCTGGTCGCGCTGTCGCGCAAGCTCATCGATGAGTTCGACGGCAAGGTGCCGGACACGCGCGAGGCGCTGGTAACGCTTCCCGGCGTCGGCCGCAAGACCGCCAATGTCGTGCTCAACGTCGCTTTCGGCCAGGCGACCATCGGCGTCGACACCCACCTCTTCCGCGTGGCGAACCGCACCGGTCTTGCCCCCGGCAAGACCCCACTCGAGGTCGAGCTTACCCTCGATCGGGTGGTGCCCGAGCGCTACAAGCACAATTGCCATCACTGGCTGATCCTGCATGGCCGCTATGTGTGCAAGGCGCGCAAGCCCGAATGCTGGCGTTGCCTGATCAACGACATCTGCCTCTACCAGCCGAAGACGCCTCCGCCTGCGCCAAGCTGACGCGACGCGCACAAATCTTGCATATCGGATATTCTATGTAGAACGCATCCGACGGAGAGTGCCGATGAGTGCTCAACGAAAACCGATGGCCATGGCCTCGATCCTCGATAGCTGCGCCGGCGCCACGCGGCAGGATTTCGACCCAGGCACGATCCTTCTCACCGAAGGCGATACCTCAGGCCGGCTCTATGTGCTCGCCGAAGGCACCGTCGAGGTGCTGAGAGGCGACACGCAGGTCGCCATCATCAATGGCGCGGGTTCGATCTTCGGCGAAATGTCCGTGCTGTTGAACCGTCCCCATACCGCGACGGTCAGGGCGGCGACGCCGGTCGGCGCGTTCGTGTTCGAGGACGCCGAAAGCTTTCTCAAGTCCCATCCGGAGATCGCGTTCTTTCTCGGGCGATTGCTCGCCGAGCGGCTCAACGCCGCCACTACCTATCTCGTCGACATCAAGCGTCAGTTCGAAGGCCACAGTAGCCATCTCGGCATGGTCGGCGAGGTTCTCGAGACTCTGATCCACCAGCAGCACGAGGAATTCACGCCTGCTCCGGAAGAGAAGGCTGATCCGCGGCTTTGAGCCAGTCGGGGATCGCTTCGAGCCGCGGCACCGGTCGCTCGAGCGGCTTATCCAAGCGAATGAACTGATTGCCGGCAGAGGAAAACCACAGCGCCTCGCCTGCATCGGTATCGATAATGATGTGCGTCGGCGGGGCGCCGAATTGCTGCCCGGCATTGAACACCCAGGTGTTGCCGATGCGATCGACCCAGGAGCCGTCCTTGACGAACGGCGACTGATGCACGTGGCCGCAGAACACGATGTCGGGCTGGTACTCTCCGATCCACTGGGCAAGCTCGGTGTCGCCGAAATATCGGGCGCCTCCCCAGCTGATCGGCGAGTTGTCCGGCGGCGCGTGATGGATCCAGATCCACTGCTTCCGCTTCTGCCGCGCGGCCTCGGCGAGTTGCGCCGCGATACCTGCCCGCGTGATCGGCCCATCCCACCACGGGCAGATGGTGAACAGCGTGTCGTCGACAATGAACGACTCGCCGTCGGAGGACACTCCCTCGGTCTGTCCTCCTCCGAGCCATTTGGCGATCTTCTCGCCGGTCTCGTTCGGCGCATCGAGATCGTGGTTGCCGGAGCAGGTCACGAGCCTGGTGAGCGCGCGCAAGCGGCTGAAATATTTCCGCACCACCACGCTCTGCGCCCGCCGGTCGACGATCGAGGCGAGCTCGAGATGGTCGCCTGCCAGCACCACCACATCGAAATCGGCGGCGATCTCCAGCACCCAGTCGAATTGCGGGAGCGAGTAATGCAGATCGGCAACCGCAAGCAAGCGCATGGGAAGGGTCCTGTGGCTCCGTGTTGGTACGATCAAGCTCGACGCGCGTTAGCGCAAACTCGTTGCGCCTGCGTGACCGCTCAACCGGTTATGCACCACCTTTTGTAGGATGCCCAGAGGCCTTGCCGATGCTGCGGTTCAAGGAGGGACATTGCCCCTATCCAAGCCCATCGACCTCGGTCAATGTACGACGGTAAGAGCGCGAGGAGGAGGAGACGCATCCATGCATCGCCACGGTCTTATTGTTCTCGGACTTGCGGCAGCCCTCGGCGTGCCTTCATCGGCTTCGGCCCAGGTCACGGTCGATCTCTCCAAGATGACCTGCGATCAATTCGTCAAGTACAAGGTGGCCGACCCGAAGCTGATTGCCGCTTGGCTCAGTGGCTATTTCCATGGCAAGCGTGGCGACACCATGATCGATACGCAAAAGTTGAACGCCGATTCTGACGCGGTGGAAAAGTTCTGCTTCAAAAACCCCGAGGCTCCACTGATGCAATCTGTGGAGTCCATCATCGGAGGCGCGAATTAGCTTTGCCCGGCTCCATCGCGGAGCTGTATCCGGGTGCCCGTTTGCCGCCTCGGTCCCAAAGCTGAAGCGCAACGTCATGAAATCAAAATTTTGTTTGTAAGTCGCGATGTTAGCCGTACGTTAGCCCTAATTGGTCTGCTTCTCAGTCCGGCAAAAGTCCGCTTCTGGGAGTATGAGTTGTGTCTCGCGAAACGGTGCGGCGCTTCGCCCTGTCCTTTGTCTGGTTCGCGAAGTGGGTGCTCGCGCCGCTGATCCTCGGCGCCATCCTCATCGCCGGCGGCGTGGCTCTCTTCCAACAAGGCATCGATTTCGACACGTTCCTGAACTATTTCGCCCTCGGCCTTCTCATCTTCGTCGTCATCACCTTGTTCTACGGCATCATCGCCATCCACGATGTCCCTTACGAGATCGCCAAGCATCGCGACCATCCGCATCAGGACGCGATCCACGCCGCAGGCTGGGTGAGCCTGTTCACCCTCCACGCGCTCTGGCCGTTCCTGTGGATCTGGGCGATGCTTTACCGGCCGGAGCGCGGATGGGGCTTCGCCCACGGCGAAGCCGATGCGTCGAGCAAGCTCGACGAGCTTCTCCGCCGGGTGCAGGAGCTAGAGGCGCGCGTGCAGCGCTCTGAGCTTGCCGCTCCAACAAAGCGGCCGAAGCTCGTGGGGCCGGTAGCCGAGAAGGCGCTGGAGGCCGCGACCAAGGAGGGAGGCACCTGATGGAGCTCCTCCTCATCCTCACCTACTCGGCGATCTGCGTCGCGGTTTTCAAGATCTTCCGCATCCCGGTCAACAAGTGGACACTGCCGACCGCGGCTCTCGGCGGCATCTTTCTCATCGCCGGCATTCTGCTGGTGATGAACTACAATCATCCCTTCACCAAGAACGCGCGCATCTATTTCGCCACCACCCCGATCATGCCCAACGTAAAGGGGCGGGTGATCGAAGTTCCGGTTGAGCCCAACGCGCCACTGAAGCAAGGAGACGTACTTTTTAAAATCGATCCGCAGCCCTACCAGTACGTCGTCGATCAGAAGAAGGCGCTGCTCGCGGAAGCCGAGCAGAACGTCAAGCAGCTGAAGGCCGCCTATGATCAAGCATTGGCGAACGTCGAAAAGGTAAGCGTTCAGGTCAAGCTCGCGCAGGAGGAATATGCTAGGCAAGCCCAACTGTTCGAAAAGAAAGTGGTCGCCCAAGCCGCACTCGATATCGCGACGCGAAACGTCGATGCGGCGAAACAGGGACTGGCAGCGGCCCAGGCAGCCGCAGAAAGCGCGCGGCTCGCTTATGAATCAGAAATAGGTGGCGTGAATACCACAGTGGCGCGCCTACAGGCTGAATTGAGCGACGCTGAATTCAATCTCGAGCAAACCGTTACAAGGGCGCCCGGTCCGGGCTACGTAACCCAAATGGCGCTGCGACCGGGCATGTATGTCATCCCAGCCCCGCTACGACCCGTTATGGTCTTCGTGCACAAGGACGATCAGGAGTTAGCCGCCGGCTTTCAGCAAAATGCGCTGCAACGCGTGCGCGCGGGAGACGAGGCGGAGATTGCTTTCGATGGCCTGCCGGGGCAAATCCTGAAAGGACAGGTCAAGTACGTGCTCGACGCGATCGCTACCGGACAGTTCCAGGCAACCGGCGTGCTTCAGGATATGGGGGCGGACGTGCCGGGAGGAAGGGCCGTCGCCATCATCGACATTACGCAAGACACCTCCAGCTACAACCTTCCAGGCGGCTCGGCGGCTCAAGTGGCGCTGTACACGCCTTATGCGCACCACTTCGCCATCATAAGGCGCATTCTTCTGCGCATGCGAAGCTGGGAGAACTTCGTGTTCTTGGAAGGTCACTAAGGGAGCAGGTTAATGGTCGCGGAGAAAGTGTCTTTCAAGCTGCCCACCGCGCAAGAGGTGATGGAGAAGCTCGCTCTGGCCGAGGCCGACAAGGCGTCCGCTGAGGCCCGCAAGCACGCCGACGCCGAGGCCGAAAAGAAGATGCTGCTGGAAAAGATCACCAAGCCGTCGGGCGTGTCCGATGAGGAAGCGCTCCGCCGCGTGGCGGCGATCATCGAGCGAGCAGTCTCAAACGGCCTCACCGAGGTGCAAGTCTACCGCTTTCCGAATGCGCTCTGCACCGATCGCGGCCGCGCCATCAATCAGCAGGAGGCTGGCTTCGAGAAGACGCTCACCGGCCTGCCGAAAGAGATGTACGAGTTTTGGGAGAGGCAGCTTCGTCCGCGCGGTTACAAGATCAAGTTTCAGATCGTGGACTTTCCGGACGGGATGCCCGGCGACGTCGGCATCACGCTGAAATGGGCGTGAGCGGCTGAAGCGCGGCGCTCGATTGGGGCGGCGGCGCGCCGAACACGAATTTTCAGGGGAACGCGGGGGCTCGGCTGTTGGGCGGATCGGTCCGTCCAAATGCATTCGAATTCGAGGAGGCACTCGATGAGCAATCAGAAAGCCACTGAGCAAGACGCAGACGGCATCGCTTCCGCTCGCTCCCTTCAGAAACCCCGCTCTGGAGGCTTGGACCTACTGGGTCGACGCCTGGCAGCGCGGAGTCTTGTTTCTCGATGTCATGCAGCAGAGGAGCAAGCAGTACGAGGAGCACGCCGCAGAGCTCGCGCCACATGTTCTCAAATTTGGCGCCGAGCTCGTCATGGACGGTCGCAAGCTGCCACGCCCGGTCAACTACGTTCTCGCCCGCATCACGCCGCCGCAAGGCGTGAAGATCGACAAAAAGAAGCGGCCTTTCGTGGTCGTCGACCCCCGTGCCGGCCATGGTCCCGGCATCGGCGGCTTCAAAGCCGACAGCGAGATCGGCGTGGCGTTCAAGGCGGGCCACCCTTGCTATTTCATCGGCTTCCTTCCCGAGCCGATTCCCGGTCAGACCATCGAGGATATCATCGCAGCCGAGGCGGCCTTCCTCGAGCGTGTCATCTTTCTTCACCCTGAGGCGGACGGCAAGCCTGCCGTGGTTGGCAATTGTCAGGCCGGCTGGGCGGTGATGATGGTCGCCGCCAAGCGGCCCGAATTGTTTGGGCCGATCATCGTTGCCGGCTCTCCGCTTTCCTACTGGGCAGGCGTGCACGGCGAAAATCCGATGCGCTACACCGGCGGCCTGCTCGGTGGCACTTGGCTCACTGCGATGATGGGCGACCTCGGTGCCGGCAAATTCGATGGAGCATGGCTCGTCAGCAATTTCGAGAATCTGAACCCGGCCAATACCTATTGGACCAAACAGTACAACCTCTATGCCAAGATCGACACCGAAGCCCCCCGCTACCTCGAATTCGAGAAGTGGTGGGGCGGCCATGTCCTCCTCAATGCCGAGGAGATGCAGTTCATCGCCGACGAGCTGTTCATCGGCAACAAGCTCGCCACCGCCGGCATCGTGACGTCGGACGGCCAGAGCATCGATCTGCGCGGCATCCGTTCTCCCATCATCGTGTTCTGCTCCAAGGCCGACAACATCACGCCGCCGTCTCAGGCGCTCGGCTGGATCCTCGACCTTTATGGCAGCGTCGACGACATCCGCGCCCACGGCCAGACCATCATCTATGCCGTGCACGAGTCGATCGGCCATCTCGGGATTTTCGTCTCTGGCTCCGTGGCCAAGAAGGAGCACGACGAGTTTGCCAGCAACATCGACCTCATCGACGTGCTTCCCCCGGGTCTGTACGAGGCTGTGATGACGCCGAAGGCTACTGATGGCCCGGCCGACGAGCTGGTCGGCGGCAACTATCTCGTGCGCTTCGAGATGCGAACGCTCGACGACATCCGCGCCCTTGGCGGCAATACGCTCGATGACGAGCGCAAGTTTGCTGCGGTCGCACGCCTCTCCGAGATCAATCTCGGCCTGTACCGCACCTTCATGCAACCTTGGGTCAAGGCCTGGGCCAATTCGGGATTCGACGAGTGGATGCGCAAGATGCACCCGCTCCGCCTTCCCTACGAGATGTTTACGCCGGCCAATCCCTTCCTCAAGTCGGTCTCCTCGCTGGCTGAGAGCGTGCGCGAGAACCGTCAGCCCGTCGCGCGGGACAACTTCCTCTGGCAGGCACAGGAGCGGATGGGCAACGCCATCGAGTCATCGTTGAAGGCCTACGGCGACATGCGCGACCGCGCCGTCGAGACCATGTTCCACGCCGTCTACGGCTCGCCGTTCCTCCAGGCGCTGGTTGGCCTGAAGGCCTCCGATGCGCCTCCGCGCCACCGGCCAGGCGTCGACGCCGTCTATCGCGCCTTCGTTGCTGAGCGGGTCGACCAACTCACACGTCACATCGCGCGCGGCGGGCCGCGCGAGGCGGCCATCCGCGCTCTCCTCCATATCCGCATGCCCGAGGGCGTCGCCGACGAGCGAGGATTCCGCCTGCTCGAACATCTGCGCGAGGACGCCGGCAGCGGACTTCCGCTTGCGGACTTCAAAACCATGGTCCGCGATCAATTCTTTACGCTGCTGCTCGACGAGCGCCGCGCAGTCGAAGCCATCCCAGCCATGCTCGACACCGACCCCGAGCTTGCCGCGCGCATGGCGACCACGCTGCGCAAGCTCATCGAAGTCCTCGGCGTAGAAAGCAAGCTCGGCAAGACCCGCCTCGCCGAGATCACGGCGATGTTCGAGTCACGAAGAAAGGCCAAGTCTCCAAACGGTGCGCCGAAGGACCGCGCACTCCCGGCCCGGGCGCCGCACGCGCCTCAGGCGAAGCCAAGCCGGCCGCATTAACGCAACTTGAGCTGAAGGATCGAGCCATGAACGAGAACTCGACGGCGTCGACCTTGCGTCGGCATGAAAAGTATGACCGCCTGATCGCCGCGGCAAAGAAGCTCAAGCCGATCTCCACCGCCGTGGCGCATCCTTGCGATGAGACATCGCTGAAGGGCGCGCTCGAGGCCGGCGAGGCCGGACTGATCAAGCCCATCCTTGTCGGTCCCAAGAGCAAGATCGAAGCGGTCGCCAAGGAATTTTCGCTCGACCTCGGCGGTATCGAGATCGTCGGCGTGCCGCACAGCCAGGCAGCCGCCGAGAAGGCTGTTGAGCTTGTCCGCACCGGCAAAGCCGAGCTTCTCATGAAGGGAAGCCTGCACACCGACGAGCTGCTGGCCGAGGTAGTGAAGCGCGAGACTGGGTTGCGCACGGGGCGGCGTATCAGCCACGTCTTCGTCATGGACGTTCCGGGCCATGCCCAGACCCTGTTCATCACCGACGCCGCGGTGAACATCGCGCCGGACCTCGAATCGAAACGCCACATCATCCAGAACGCTATCGATCTTTTCGCCGGGCTCGGCCTCGGTACGCCGAAGGTCGCCATCCTCTCCGCCGTAGAGACGGTAACGCCAACCATCCCCTCCACGATCGAGGCCGCGGCGCTCTGCAAGATGGCGGACCGTGGTCAGATCACCGGCGGCGAGCTCGACGGTCCGCTTGCTTTCGACAACGCGATCAGCCCCGAGGCGGCGCGCATCAAGGGCATCAAGTCGCCGGTCGCGGGCCAGGCGCAGATCCTGGTGGTGCCGGACCTCGAAGCCGGCAACATGCTCGCCAAGAACCTGACCTTCCTGTCACATGCCGACGCCGCAGGCATCGTTCTCGGCGCGCGGGTGCCGATCATCCTCACTTCGCGTGCCGACCATGTGCGGACGCGCATGGCCTCCTGTGCGGTGGCGGCGCTCTATCGCCATAGCCAGATGGAAAAGCAGCCGATCCAGGCCTGACGCCCATGTCCGACACCGTCCTCGTCGTCAACGCCGGCAGCTCGAGCATCAAGTTCCAGCTGTTCACGATCGGCGCCGGCGATCAATTGCAGCGCAGGCTCAAGGGCCAGATCGAGGGCATCGGCGTCCATCCGCACCTCGTTGCCAAGGGCGGAAAAGGCGAAGTCCTGATCGACAAGACCTGGCCTGCTGCCGAAGTGGGCGACGTGCCTGCGGCTTTGGGCAAGTTGGTCGAGTTCCTGCGCGCGGAGATCGGAACACTACCCATCGCAGTCGGCCACCGCGTGGTGCATGGGGGCCCTGACTACAGCGCGCCGATTCTGATCGACGCCGCTGTTGTCGAGCGGCTTCAGGCCTTCTCCCCACTCGCGCCTCTCCACCAGCCGAACAATCTCGGCCCGATCCGCACTTTGCTGCAACGGCAGCCGCAGCTTCCTCAGGTAGCCTGCTTCGACACGGCGTTCCATCGCGGCCATCCTGAAATCGCAGACCGCTACGCACTGCCGGATGAGTTCTACGAGGAAGGCGTCCGCCGCTACGGATTTCACGGCCTGTCCTACGAATACATCGCGAGCCAGCTGCCGAAGGTCGCGCCTGACATTGCCAAGGGCCACGTGGTCGTCGCCCATCTCGGCAGCGGCGCGTCGATGTGCGCGATCAAGGATGGCAGAAGCGTCGAAAGCACCATGGGCTTCACCGCGCTCGACGGCCTGCCCATGGGCACGCGTCCCGGTCAGCTCGACGCAGGCATCGTGCTCTACCTTTTGACCGAGAAAGGCATGAGCGCCAAGGACATCGAGCGCCTATTCTATCAGGATAGCGGATTGAAAGGCCTGTCGGGCATCAGCAACGACGTGCGCGATCTGCTCACGAGCTCGGACCGCCGCGCCAAATTCGCCCTCGACTATTTCGTCTACCGCATTTCGCTGTTCACCGGCATGCTCGCGGCGGCCATGTGCGGCATCGACGGCTTCGTGTTTACCGCAGGCGTCGGCGAGAACGCGCCAAACATTCGCGAAGCCGTGGCGAAGCGCCTCGCCTGGCTCGGACTTGAGCTTGATCCTGCGGCGAACGCCAAGGGCGAAGGCCGAATCTCTGCACCAGGCTCGCGCATCGCCTGCTACGTCATCCCCACCGATGAGGAACTGATGATCGCCCGCCACACCCTCGGCGTCCTGCGCGCGCACGCTGCGCCCTTGCTCAAGGAGAAGCACGCATGATCGACATGTCCGCGTTGCCGATGCTGAAGGGCAAGAAGGCGCTCGTCACCGGCATCGCCAACGATCAGTCGATCGCCTGGGGTTGTGCCAAGGCATTCCGCACCTTCGGCGCCGACTTGGCCATCACCTATCTGAACGACAAGGCCAAGCCTTATGTCGAGCCCCTGGCCAAGGAGGTCGAAGCCTCGATCTTCATGCCGCTCAATGTGCAGACCGAAGGCCAGATGGAGGCGGTTTTCGACACTATCAAAGAGAAATGGGGCAAGATCGACATCGTCCTGCACTCCATCGCCTTTGCGCCCAAGGCTGACCTACAGGGCCGTGTCGTGGACTGCTCGAAGGAAGGCTTCCTGCTTGCGATGGACGTGTCCTGCTGGTCGTTCATCCGCATGGCCAAACTCGCCGAGCCCTTGATGAAAGACGGCGGCACGCTCGCCACCATGACCTATTACGGCTCGCAGATGGTGGTGGAGAACTACAACATGATGGGACCGGTCAAGGCGGCGCTGGAAGCTTCCGTCCGCTACCTCGCGGCCGAACTCGGGCCGAAGGGCATCAGGGTGCATGCGATCTCGCCAGGCCCGCTCAAGACCCGCGCCGCCTCGGGCATCACCGACTTCGACGAGCTGATCGCCAAGGCGCAAGAGAAGGCGCCTGCGCACAAGCTCGTCTCGATCGAAGATGTCGGCGCCGCCGTTGCCTTCCTCTCCATGAACGGCGCAAAGCTGATCACGGGCGAGACGCTCTATATCGACGGCGGCTATCACATCATCGATTGAGCACCGGGCGATGGATCCGCAAAGCTATCGCGTTGTCGAGACCTTGAAGGATGGAACCCCAGTCACCGTGCGTGCCATCCGCCGCGACGATGCCGGCACAATCCTCCAAGCGTTCCGTAACCTCGACCGGGAATCGGTCTATCGGCGCTTCTTCAGCCCGAAGAAGGATCTGTCGCCGGCCGAGCTTGAGCAGCTGACGGACGTGGATTTCAGCCGGGTCGTGGCGCTGGTGGTAACCAAAGTGGCAGAGAATGGCGAGGTGCTGATCGGCGGCGGCCGCTACGCCGTGGAGGAGCCTGCTTCAGGCGCGGCCGAGATCGCTTTCATGACCGGCGGCGACTATCGCGGCCTTGGCATTGCGTCGCTCATTCTTAAACATCTCGTAGAGATCGCGCGCCAGGCTGGTATCTCGCGGTTCGATGCAGAGGTGCTAGCCGAGAACCAGCCGATGCTCGCCGTGTTCCGCCGCAGCGGGTTGCCTATGAACATGGTGCGCGACGGCAGCACCCTTCACCTGACGCTCTCGCTCGGAAGTCGAAAGGAGCAATGACATGGGACCTGAGACCAAACCTGCCTCTAGCGACGTCCCGAAAGCCCCGGACAGCGACGAAGCACCGAAGCTGAAGCGAAAGGACTACGAGAAGGCTTTGCGCAAGCTGCAGACCGAGCTCGCTGTCTTGCAGGATTGGGTAAAGAGAACCGGCGAGCGCATCATCGTCATCTTCGAGGGGCGCGACGCCGCAGGAAAGGGCGGCACCATCCGCGCTCTGACCGAGCGCGTGAGCCCGCGCACCTTCCGCGTCGTTGCGCTGCCCGCCCCATCGGATCGCGAAAAATCGCAGATGTACGTGCAGCGTTACATTGCGCATTTTCCGGCGGCCGGTGAGATCGTGATCTTCGACCGCAGCTGGTACAACCGGGCGGGCGTCGAATACGTCATGGGCTTCTGCACCAAGGAGCAGCACAAGCGCTTCCTGGACGTTTGTCCGGAGTTCGAGAAGCAGATTACCGACAACGGCATCAGGCTGATCAAGTATTGGCTCGAGGTCAGCAACAAGGAGCAGAAGGAGAGGTTCGAGGCGCGGGTGGAAGACCCGATGCGGCAATGGAAGCTCAGTGTCATGGATCTTCCCTCGCGCGAGCGCTGGTACGACTACAGCCGCGCCCGCGACAAGATGCTGGAGGCCACCGACACCGACTTTGCGCCCTGGTATCTGCTCCGCTCCGACGACAAGCGGCGCGCGCGGCTCAACCTCATTTCGCATTTCCTGAGCCTCTTTCCCTACGAGGCCTCGCCGCAGAAGAAGGTCAAGATTCCCCCACGCGACAAGTCGAAGGCCTACGACGATGATGCGACCATCAAGGACCGGCGCTGGATCGAAGAAAATACTGAATAGAGCGATCAGGCAGGTCGCGGCGAAAGCCTGCTCAAGCCGGCGCGGCGCGCGAGCGACTTGTAGACATGCACCATGAAGGCGGTGGCGAACAGCGGCGTGAGCAGGTTCACGATCGGCACCGAGGCAAGCCCTGCGATGATCAGCCCGCACAGAAACACGGTGGCGAGGTTCGCCTTGCGTAACGCCCGCGCCTCCTCCGGTGACAGATGCCGCATGGCCACCATCTCGAAATACTCGCGCCCCAGCAGATAGCCGTTGCCAACATAGAAGGCGATGAGGTTGACGCCGGGCACAAGCAGCAAGAACAGCGCGACCAGGTTCACCACCAGCACCACCAGGAAGAATTTCAGGCCTGCGCCGATGGCGGCAAGCGCCGGCAGCTCCCGCCCTGGCGGGTCGGCGGGGTAATAGGTGCGCTCCACCTGGCCCTGCGATGTCGTCAAGATAGAGGCCTGCCATCAGCGAGGTCACCGGCGGGATGAGAAAGATCGAGCCCACCACGAGCGCAAGGCCGCCCATCCACTCGATGGTGGTCTCGATCCAGTGCGGCCATTCGACGAAATGACTGAACAGGCCTTCGAGCAGGACGATGAGGAGGACGAGAAGGCCGATGGTGAAGCCGACGCATTTGAGGAGCACGCGCGCGGAACGGCGGCGTGAACAGCTCCCTGAAAGCTTGAATTGCGGCGGCGAGCATGACGTGTTTCAACTCCGGCGGCGAATATAGTGGGCGGCCCGAGCCCAATACCAGGGCGGAGTTACGCAGAGACGGGGGTGACACAGTCATGGCGGAACGGAGTCTAGCCGAGGCGAATGCTACGACGTGGTGGGCATCGGCAACGCCATCGTCGACATCATCGCCCGCTGCGACGACGCCTTTCTGTCCAAGCACGACCTCGCCAAGGGCTTCATGCGCCTGATCCCGGCCGGCGAAGCCGGGCAGGCTCTATGAAGCCATGGGGCCGGCCATCGAGCGCTCCGGAGGCTCTGCCGCCAACACCATCGCAGGCCTTGCCTCGTTCGGGGCGAAATGCGGCTTCATCGGCACGCGTCGCTGCCGACCAGTTCGGTGGCATCTTCCGCCACGACATCCGCACGCTCGGCGTCGCCTACGACACGCCGCCTGCCGATGAGGGCGAGCCGACCGCGCGCTGCCTCATCTTCGTGACCCCCGACGGCGAGCGCACCATGAACACGTTTCTCGGCACGAGCGTGCATTTCGCTCCGGCCGACATCGATGTCTCGCTCATCGAGGCGGCGAGCATCGTCTATCTCGAGGGCTATCTGTTCGACCGCGACGAGGCCAAGGAGGCCTTCAAGGAGGCGGCGCGGCTTGCGCGGAAATCAGGCGCCAAGGTCGCCCTCACTCTGTCTGATGCCTTTTGCGTCGACCGCCACCGCGCCGACTTTCTGAAATTGGTCCGCGAAGGAACCGACATCCTGTTCGCCAACGAAAAGGAGATCACCAGCCTCTACGAGGTGAACAGCTTTGCCGAAGCCGCCGATGCGGCGCTTGCCGATTGCGAGCTCGCCGTGCTGACCCGCTCGGAGGAAGGCTCGGTGATCGTTGCCGACGGCGAGACCATCGCCATCGCGCCGGAGCCTGTCCGCGAGGTGGTGGACGTGACCGGCGCCGGCGACCTCTATGCCTCAGGATTTCTCTACGGCCTCACCCAAGGTGCGCCGCTTGCGACCTGCGGCAGGCTCGGCAGCCTCGCCGCGGCGGAAGTGATCGGTCATATCGGCGCGCGGCCCGAGATGTCGTTGCGCGAACTTGCCCAACAACGAGGCCTGCTCGGAGAATGAGCTGCCTGTGGCTTTTTCGCCACGGGAAGCCGGAAATTTGCCTTTGTTACGTGAGGTTTAACCCCTTGCTGCGCCGCTGGCTGCTATGGTGATCGCAACACGGAGCGACTCGGGGGCTTCCATGCGTAAATCGTTGCGCCTTGTTGCAGGCGCCTTGTTGGGAGGTTCCACGCTCGCGGCAGCGCCAGCGCTCGCGCAAACGCCGCTCGAGCAAGACATGGCGATGCAGGACATGGGGACCATGATGGTGGGCGAGACCCTCATCTCGGTCGGCGGCGGCTTGGCCTATCTCACGCTTCCCGACACCCGCTTTACTTTCCGCTACAAGAACAGCGGCAACGGCGACACCATCAGCAAGCAGAAGAACGACGCCTTCGACGAGTATGGCGGGGGCTTCAGCGGCTCGGCGGCGACCCCCCTCGGCTGGGCGCTCGGCATGCCCTGGATCGGCGCCGTGCACGGCTACTGGTCGAGCATCGACGATACGAACCGCAATCGCTGCGTCACCACCAACAGTTCGACCTGCGCCGCCGCCGACATCGTCGACAAGCCGGGGTCTTCCACGGTCAGCACATCGGGAACGCTCTTCTCGCACACCGACCGCGACGCCGACAGCTGGGGCGTGGCTCTCGAGTTCACCACGCCAAATCCGCGGCCGATGATCCTGCCAGGCATCATGAAGAGCACCCATTGGGGCGCGGCCTTCGACGTGCGCGGCCTCGATCAGGATCTCCACATCAAGGGCAGCACCGGGGGCGTGGGCGAGCTGTTCAACTACAAAGAGACTCTCGATACCACCTATTACGGCGGTTATGTCGTGTTCGGCGGCGAGTATTCGCTCTTCCCGGCGCTCTACGGGGGCTGGGGCCTGCGCTCCTTCATCGATCTGCACGCCGGCATCTATGGCGCCAACGCCGACTACAGCGGCCACTTCGTCGGCAAGGGAATTGGCGGCAGCAAACTCGGCCTGTCCGACGACCAGGTCACCTTCATCGGTGGGGTGAAGTTCGAGACGCGCAAGCAGTTCAGCCCGCGCACCAGCCTGTCGCTCCTCAGCGAGTACGATTGGTACTCCTATGCGCCGGAGATGCACTACAACGACGGCGACGGCAAGGCCAACGGCATCGTCAACGGAACTCACATCGGCGACGACGACGCCTTCTCGCAGCGGACCAGCCTCCGCTTCAACATCGGGCTCGGGCCGGCTCAGCTCTATGCCCCGCGGTAGCGATTCGTCAGGCCGGGCTTGTCCCGCCTGCGCGGGCCGAAGCATTTGTGACCCGACTTCCTGGCGATCGCTTCGGCGGGCGAAGGCCCGGCCATCCACGCCTCACAGCTTCCTGAGGGATACCGCTTCCACCGCATGATCTTGCCCTTTGCGCAGGATCAGGTCGGCGCGCTGCCGCGTCGGCAGAATGTTCTCGGTGAGATTGACGAGATTGATGGTGCGCCATAGCGACAGCCCGATGGCGCACGCCTCCTCTTCCGACAGCGTCGCGTAGCGGTGGAAATAGGAGGCCGGGTCGCGGAACGCAGTCTGGCGGAGCCGCAGGAAGCGCTCGACATACCAGCTCTCGATCAACCCATCCGCCGCATCGATATAGATTGAAAAATCGAAGAAATCCGAGACGAAGGGGATGGCTGCGCCGTCCTTCGGCAGCTTTGCCGGCTGGAGCACATTCAAGCCCTCGACGATGACGATGTCCGGCTGCTCGATCAGGATCGCCTGGTCTGGCAGCACGTCGTACACGAGATGGGAATAGACCGGCGCCTCGATCCTCTCGCGGCCCGACTTCACCTCGGCAAGAAAATTGAGCAGGCGGGTCAGGTCGTAGCTCTCCGGGAAGCCCTTGCGGGTCATCAGCCCGCGCTCTTCGAGCACGGCGTTGGGGAAGAGAAATCCGTCGGTCGGCACGAGCTCCACCCGCGGATGGCTCGGCCAGCGGGCAAGCAGCGCCTGCAGCACGCGGCCCGTGGTGCTCTTGCCTACGGCGACGCTGCCGGCCAAACCGATGATGAACGGCATCTTGCCGTCGCCCTTGCGCAGGAATCGGGTCGTCGATCCGTGCAGCTCCTGCAGCGCCTCGACATAGAAATTGAGCAGCCGGCTGAGCGGCAGATAAATCTCAACCACCTCTTGGATCGAGACGCGTTCGGTGAGGCCGCTCAAATTCTCGAGCTCTGCCTCCGAGAGCGGCATGGGCGTGTCGGCCCTCAGCGCAGCCCAGTCGTCGCGGCTATAGACGGTATAGGGTGAGAACGCGACAGTCGGACGCGGATTCATGGACGAGAACCCGCTTCTCAGCGCGCCGTAGCTTTCCGCTTCTGCGCAAGATCCGTGGCGCCCATGCGGCGCTCGAGCTCGCCCATCACCTCTTCAAGGGCAATGTGCCTGGACTCGAGCACCACGAGCAGATGGTAGAGGACATCGGCGGCCTCGGCGATCAGCGCCGCGTCGTCCTGGGCGATGGCCGCGATGGCTGCCTCCACCGCCTCCTCGCCAAGCTTCTTGGCGGGCTTGACCGGCGCGCCGTCGAGCAGGCGCCTGGTATGGGAGTCCTCTGGCCTTGCGGTCCGCCTGGCCTTGATATTGGCGGCGAGGCGCCCGAGCACGTCGTTTTGGCTCATGTCTTGGCTCATACACTGCCGCGGGCTCAAGTGGAATAGCCGCCGGCACGTCATCCCTAGGAAAGCAAAGGCATTGCCCATTCGGCGGGCAGAATTTTGGCAGGATGCGCCCTTTGCCGCATCATCCGTCGAGCCGGACGGCCAAGCCCGCCGCCGCCATGAAACGCTTGGCCTCGCCGATGGTGCGCTCGCCATAGTGGAAGATCGAGGCCGCAAGCACCGCCGAGGCGTGGCCGTCGCGCACCCCCTCCACCAGATGCTCGAGCGTGCCGACCCCACCGCTTGCGATCACCGGCACCGACACCGCATCGGCAACCGCCCGGGTCAGCTCGAGGTCGAAGCCGCGCTTGGTCCCGTCGCGGTCCATCGACGTGAGCAGGATCTCGCCTGCGCCGAGCGCCACCACCTCGCGGGCGTAGGAGACCGCCTCGATGCCGGTCGGCTCGCGCCCGCCATGGGTGAAGATCTCGAAGCGCTGTCCGCGCGCCTTGCCCGCCGCGACGCGCTTCGCGTCGATGGCGACCACGATGCACTGGGCGCCGAATTTCTCCGCCGCCGCGCGCACGAAGCCGCGCTCCTTCACCGCCGCGGTGTTGATCGACACTTTGTCGGCGCCGGCCTCGAGCAATTTCCGCACATCGTCGAGCTTGCGCACCCCGCCGCCTACGGTGAGCGGCATGAAGCAGCGCTCGGCGGTGCGCTCAACCACGTCGAAGATGGTGTCGCGGTTCTCATGGCTCGCGGTGATGTCGAGGAAGCAGAGCTCGTCGGCGCCCGCATCGTCATAGGCTGATGCCGCTTCGACGGGATCGCCGGCGTCGCGCAGATTGACGAAGTTGACGCCCTTGACGACGCGGCCGTCCTTCACATCGAGGCAGGGAATGACGCGGACTTTCAGCATTTGCAGGATTTAGGCCTTCGCGCCGGTCGCGTCCACTTTCGCCCGGCGCGCCCTTGACGGTGCGGACGATCCAGACGATCGCAAGCACGAGGAGCGCGACCAGACCTGCCGCCACCGTGAGGGCGACGAACCAGACCGCGAGCCCCATTGCGTAAAGCAGCGGACCGATATTCACGCCGAGCAGGGGGCATGGATGCACGGACGCTTCGTTGAGATCGCATCCGATAGCCACGGCGATGAGGCCGGCGGTATAGGTGACGGCGATCGGAGAAAGTGCGAGCGCAACGGCAATGAGCGCCCCGCGGAGAAAGGATTTGCCCGGGCTGAGTGGCTCGGATGGCGGTCTGTTCTGCTTGCGCCTGATCACGATGAAGGCGATGAGGGCGGCCACCGCCCACACGCCGAGCAGCGCGAGGCCCACCGGAAGGCTGAGATAGGAGTACCAGATCAAAAAGCCGAGGTCGTAAAAAGTCTGGCCGTAATCCTTGCCGCCGATCACGCACGGGATCACCCGGTTGAGGTCGACCTGGCAGCCGAAGGCTTCGGCGACCTCCTGGCTTCCCACGGCGAGCAGCGCCGGCCCGAAGGCGACGAGAGCGATGAGGACCAGCAGGATGCCGAAGACGGTGCGCAGGCGCATAGGCTTCAGGCGTGATGCTGCTTGCGGGCAGCGGCGATCAGCGCCAGCGCCTCTGCGGCATTGAGCCTGCCGTCGTAGAGCGCGCGGCCGGCGATGACGCCTTCGAGCCTCGCATAGTCCGGATGAAGCAGGGCGCGCACGTCGTCGATCGAGGCGAGACCGCCGCTCGCAATCACCGGGATCGAGGTTGCCCGCGCGAGCGCGGCGGTGGCACCGAGATTGAGCCCGGCAAGCTCGCCGTCGCGGGAGATGTCGGTATAGACGATGGCCGCGACGCCTACGTCCTCGAAGCGGTGGGCAAGATCGAGCGCGGTCATCTCGCTCGTCTCCGACCAGCCTTCCACCGCCACCTTGCCGTCACGCGCATCGATACCGACGGCGATGCAGCCGGAAAGCTCGTGCGCCGCCTTGCACACAAGCTTCGGGTCGCGCACCGCGGCGGTGCCGAGGATCACGCGGATCACGCCCTTCTCCAACCATGCCACGATGGTGTCGAGATCGCGGATGCCGCCGCCGAGCTGCACCGGGATATTGACCGTCTTGACGATCGCCTCGACCGCTTCGGCATTCACCGGCTTGCCGGCAAAGGCGCCGTCGAGATCGACCACGTGCAGCCATTCGAAGCCCTGGGCCTCGAAGCTCTGCGCCTGAGCGACCGGATCGGTATTGAACACCGTCGCCTGCTCCATCTCGCCTTGGCGGAGCCGAACGCATTTTCCGTCCTTGAGGTCGATGGCGGGGAACAGGATCATGACGGCAGGCCCCGCCCGGCTCTAGCAGCAAGTCCCCTCTCCCCTTGTGGGAGAGGGCTTTCCGCCGCGATCTTGCGCGGGACGCGCATACGCGGCGCGTTGCGCAAGTCGCATGGCGGAAAGGGTGAGGGGTAGCTGTTATTTTGGACGCGGCTTCGCCGCTTACCCCTCACCGCGCGCCAAATAGCGCGCGTGCTCCCCCACAAGGGGGGAGCGGGGAGCAACTCGCGGCTTTCGAGCATCACGGCATCCACCTCAGGAAATTGGCGATCAGGGCGAGGCCGAGCTTCTGGCTCTTCTCGGGATGGAATTGCGTGCCGGCCATGTTGTCCTTGGCGATGAAGGCGGTGATCGGGCCGCCGTAATCGGTGCTCGCCACGAGATCGTCGTTCTCTTGCGGGACGAGGTGATAGGAGTGGACGAAATAAGCGTGCAGCCCGCCCTCTCCGGTGGGGATGCCTTCGAGCAACGCATGCTCACGCCCCACGCGCAGCGTGTTCCAGCCCATGTGGGGGATTTTGAGATCGGGGTCGGAGGGCGTAATTGCGCGGACCTCGCCCTTGATCCAGCCAAGGCCCGGCGTCACGCCGTGCTCGAGCCCGCGCTCGGCCATGAGCTGGAGCCCGACGCAGATGCCGAGGAAGGGCTTGCCGCGCTGTTGCACGGCTTCCTCCAGGGCATCGATCATGCCTGGGACGTCCTCGAGGCCCCGCTTGCAGTCGGCAAAGGCGCCGACGCCTGGGAGCACGATGCGGTCTGCGTCGGCCACGTCCTCCGGGCGCGCGGTGACCTTAATGGCAAGCTCCGACCCTTGCTCGCGCGCAGCGCGCTCGAACGCCTTGGCGGCGGAGTGCAGGTTGCCTGAGCCGTAGTCGATGATGGCGACGTGCATGGGCTTACGGCGCCGGGAAGAGCCCGATCACCCCCTCCGCCTCGCCGCTCGCCTTTGGCGCCGGGATGCCGGCACTCCCCGGCCGCTCGGGAGGCGCCTGACGCTCACGGCCCTTTTCCTGCCGTGGCTGCCAGGATTGCAGGAAGGCAAGCTCGGCGGCATCGCGGCCGCCGCCAATCGCCGTGCCCACTTGGGTGTATCCCTGCCGCTCGAGCGCAGCACCACGGAGATCGTTGGCCTCGAAGGCGAACAGCACGATGAGCGCCACGCTCAGCAAGCCAAGCAGGGTTTGTGCCTGGTCGCTCGGGCCGAGCACCCAGCTAAGCACGGCGAAGAGAGCCACGAACAGGGCGAGCTCGAGCCACATGCGCTGATAGAGCAGCCACAGCCCAGGCACAAAGAGCGCAGGCCAGGAGAAGCCGTCCTTGACGAACACGAGCGCCTCAGCCCGTTCCTCGGGGTCTCGCGCTTCGCCTGGCGGCTCATAAACCGAATAAAGCGTCACGACACGTCACTGACACTGAAAGCAGTTGATTTGCGGCAGCCTAAAGCTGGCCTTTGGTCGAGGGCACGCGGCTCTCCTGGCGCTCGTCGATGGCGACCGCCTGGCGAAGCGCGCGTGCGAGCGCCTTATAGCAGGTCTCAGCGATGTGGTGGCTATTCTCGCCATAGAGCGTCTCCACATGCAGGGTGATCCCAGCATGCTGGGCGAAGGCCTGGAACCACTCGCGGAACAGTTCGGTGTCCATCTCCCCGATTTTGGAGCGGGTGAACGCGACGTTCCAGATGAGATAAGGCCGCCCCGAGACGTCGATGGCGACGCGGGTGAGCGTCTCATCCATGGGCAGATAAGCAAAGCCGTAGCGGGTAATGCCCTGCTTGTCGCCAAGGGCCTTGGCCACCGCCTGGCCGAGCACGATGCCCGAATCCTCGCATGTGTGGTGCTGATCGATATGGAGGTCGCCTTTGGCCTTGAGGAAGATGTCGATCATCGAATGCCGCGCGAGCTGCTCGAGCATGTGATCGAGGAACCCGACGCCGGTCTCGACCGCATAGGTCCCGCTGCCGTCGAGGTCGACGGTCGCCGTGATCGCGGTCTCCTTGGTGCGGCGCTCGACAGTCGCGGTCCGCTTCGCTTGGGTTGTGGTTGGCTTCTGCATGGAGGTCAGTCTAATGCTAGGCTCTTAACTAATCCCCTCCCCCTTGAAACGAGAGGGATAGGGCCGGGGTTATACAGCTTGACGAAAGGCCCCGCCATGCCGATATCGCAGTGCAGCAATGGGTCCATCCTCTCCCGATGTCTGGCATGGCACGACCATCCTCACCGTCCGCAAGGGCGGCAAGGTGGTGATCGCGGGCGATGGCCAGGTCACCCTCGGCCAGACCATCATCAAGGGCAACGCCAAGAAGGTGCGCCGGGTCGGCAACGGCAACGTCATCGCCGGCTTCGCCGGCGCCACCGCCGACGCCTTCACCCTGTTCGAGCGGCTCGAGACCAAGCTCGAGCGCTTCCCGGATCAGCTCAAGCGGGCCTGCGTCGAGCTCGCCAAGGACTGGCGCACCGACCGCTATCTCCGCCACCTCGAGGCCATGATGATCGTGGCCGACGCCGATGAGAGCCTGGTCTTGACCGGCAAGGGCGACGTGCTCGAGCCGGACGACAACGTCATGGGCATCGGCTCTGGCGGCAATTTCGCCCTCGCCGCGGCCCGTGCTCTGCTCGACTCAGACCTCGATGCCGAGGCGATTGCGCGGAAAGCGATGGCCATCGCCGCCACTATTTGCGTTTACACCAACAAGGAAGTCGTTATCGAAAGCCTCGACTCGAAGACATGATGATGAAAATGCAACGAGCGACGACGCCCCTTACCCTCTCCCCAGCGGGGAGAGGTCGCGCGAAGCTTGCTTCGCGCGGGTGAGGGGGTTTTGAGAAATGCAATAGAGGTCGGCGCCCCCTCACCCCAACCCTCTCCCCACAGGGGAGAGGGGGTGCGCTGTGCCTCGTGCGAAGGTAGTACATGACCAGTTTTTCCCCGCGTGAGATCGTTTCCGAGCTCGACCGCCACATCATCGGCCAGCGCGACGCCAAGCGCGCCGTGGCCATTGCACTGCGCAACCGCTGGCGCCGCCAGCAGCTCGACGAGGAGCTGCGCGAAGAGGTTCTGCCCAAGAACATCCTGATGATCGGGCCGACCGGCGTCGGCAAGACCGAGATCTCGCGCCGCCTCGCCAAGCTTGCCGGCGCACCCTTCATCAAGGTTGAGGCCACCAAGTTCACCGAGGTGGGTTATGTCGGCCGCGACGTCGATCAGATCATCCGCGACCTTTTGGAAGCAGGCATCGGGCTTGTGCGCGACGCAAAGCGCAAAGAGGTCGAGGCCAAGGCGCAGCTCAACGCCGAGGAGCGGGTGATCGACGCCCTGGTCGGCGCCGGCGCCAGTCTCTCCACCCGCGATACCTTTCGCAAGCGGCTGCGTGCCAATGAGCTCGACGACCGCGAGATCGAGATCCAGGTCGCCGATACCGGCGCAGGCATGCCGGCCTTCGAGATCCCAGGCATGCCCGGAAGCCAGGTCGGCATGATCAATCTCAGCGAGGTGCTCGGCAAGACCTTCGGTCATCGCACCAAGCCGCGCAAGGTCACGGTGCGCGACAGTTTCGAGATCCTGATGGCGGAAGAATCCGACAAGCTGATCGACAACGACACCACCGTGCAGGAAGCGATCCGCAACGTCGAGAATAACGGCATCGTGTTCCTCGACGAGATCGACAAGATCTGCGGACGCTCCGAGCGCATCGGCGGTGCCGATGTCAGCCGCGAAGGCGTGCAGCGCGATCTCCTGCCGCTGATCGAGGGCACCACGGTCGGCACCAAATACGGACCGGTGAAGACCGACCATGTGCTGTTCATCGCCTCAGGCGCGTTTCACGCCGCCAAGCCCTCCGACCTTCTGCCCGAGCTGCAAGGGCGGCTGCCGATCCGCGTCGAGCTTCGTGCGCTGACCCGCGACGATTTCCGCCGCATCCTCACCGAGCCGAAGGCCTGCCTGATCAGGCAGTACATCGCGCTGATGGGCACTGAAGGCGTCGAGCTTGAGTTCACGCCTGACGCGATCGATGCCATCGCCGACATCGCCGCGGAGGTGAACACCAATGTCGAGAATATCGGCGCGCGCCGCCTCTCCACCGTGATGGAGCGCATCCTCGACGACATCTCCTTCGACGCCGCCGACAAGCAAGGCGAGAAGATCGTGGTCGACGGCGCCTTCGTGCGCGGCCATATCGGCGACCTGGCCAAGAACGCCGATTTGTCGAAATTTATTCTGTAGCTGGCGCTGATCCATTGGTTCGAGGAGGCGTGTCGACCGTCCAAGGTCTGGGCGGTCACCTTCCGCGTGCGGCATACTCGACCCTAGTGGAACGTATCAACTCCAGTGGCAGTTCAATGTCCTCTCTGGAACGCCAAGGGAGGGACTTTTGTTTCCATTCGATGGAGGCCATGTCGCGGTGGAGAAGTCGCGGTCCCGAGATTGCGGGCGATCATTCGGCGACTTCGTCGCCCTATAACGATCCTGGAGGAACCAACACATGGTGATCTGGAACCACGTGACCCGCGATGACGTATTGCGCGCGATAAAAGACTACGACCGGCTGGGACCGGAGCAGTTCTTCTCCAAGCATGGTTTCGCCCCTACCACGACCTATGAGCTGGCCTGGGAAGGACGCCGTTACCCGCCGAAAGCTATCTTGGGCACAGCCTATGAGTTCGCAACGGGCGAGCGGCTTGGCTCCACTGACTTCGAGGGCGGGAAGACAGGTGCCGTAAGGGTGCTCGGACACCTAGGATTCGCCGTCAAGGAGAAGGGGCGACCGGCCAAATAAGGCGGCTCTTCGAGGTTTCCGCTCGAACTCGAAGCACTGGTGGGAGCAGCAGGATGGCGGCGAGAGATGTCAGCGTGGTGCTCGCCCACGGAGCATGGGCGGATGGATCAAGCTGGGCACCTGTCATAACGGCACTCAAGGCGGAGTCCGCCAAAGTCGTCGCGGCGCCGCTTCCGCTGACCTCGCTTGCTGACGACGTGGCCGCGCTCAACCGCAGCTTGGACCGAACGGAGGGGCCGATCGTCGTAGCCGGGACACGCTTATGCCGGTGCGGTCATAGCCCTCGCACGCCCCGAACGAGTGAAGGCGCTGGTCTACGTAACTGCTCTTGCTCCCGACGAGGGCGAGAAGGTCGCAGACGTGTTTTATCGCCTCGAACCTCATCCCCGAGCGCCAAAGCTTGCACCGGACTGCGATGGTCTGATTTGGCTTCCCGAGGAAGCCTTCGCGAGCGCTTTCGCGCAGAATGCATCAGCGGAAGAGCAAGCGGTGCTCGCTGCCGTGCAGCGGCCGATATCGCTGAACTGCATTACTGTTCCTGTCGGGCGCCCGCTCTGGAGGGACATCCCGACCTGGTTTCTGCTCGCCGAAGACGATCGGATGATCGTCCCTGAGACCCAGCGTTACATGGCGGAGCGCATGAAGGCGAAGATAGCGGCGCATGCCGTCGACCACATACCTAGCGTCACCGCACCCATGGCTGTCGTAGAAATTATCCGAGACGCAATCCGCTCCATAACCGGAAGCTGAAGCGAGCCTGATCGAACTCTGAGTTCGTCAGGACACCGAACTTTAGCGTGGCCGCCGCAACCGCACATAGAGCGCGCCTTCGCCGCCGAGGCGGCGGGGGGCATGCGAGAAGCTCACCACCAGCGAAGCGAACTCAGCCTCGGCCAGCCAATGCGGCACGGCGTTGCGTAAGACTCCGCGCTCGTCCTCCGCGTAGAAGCTCCTGCTCGCTTTGCTCGGCGCCCTTGCCGGTGATCACCAGCACATGGCGCAAGCCCCGCGCCTGCGCGGTCTTGAGGAAGCGCCGGAGCTGCGACATGCGCGTCGCGCTGGCGAAGCCCGTGCAAATCGAGCCGCGCCTCGACCTCGAGTTTGCCCTTATCCAGTTGGCGCGAGGTTTGCCGGTCAAGCGGCGCCGCGCGCGGCACATGAGCTTGAGCTTCGGCGCGGGCTTAAGTGCGGGCTGTATCGGGCGTGGACCCTGCGGCGTCTCCTTGGCGACAGGCGCGGCAACCTTGCTAGGTTTTGGTGCCGACGCTCTTGCGCGACCCTTCAGCGGCGCGGCGGTCTCGACGACCTTCCCCCACAGCGCGGCGTCGTCATTGTTATCCGGCCCGCGCTTCCCCATGAATCACACCCCTGGCGCCGCGTTCGGCAGAAGCACGATGAACTCCGCCGGCGCCAAGGTCTTGCCGGCGATGGCGCCTGCGTCGTCGCCAGAGCCCCAATAGATGTCGCCGCGCTCGACCCCCTTGATCGCGGAGCCGACATCCTGCGCGATCATCAAGCGGCGGAACGGCGCGCCGTCGCCTTTCAGTTCAGGCGCCTCGACAAACACCGGCAGGCCGAGAGCATGAAACGACGGATCGACGGCGAGGCTCCGCCCCGGCGTGAGCGACACGCCTTGCGCGCCGATCGGGCCGTCCTCGCCCTCCTTGCCGTCGAGCAGGCGGAAGAACACGTAGGACTTGTTCTCCCACATCATCTTGTTGCCGCGCTCTTTGTCGGCGCGGAGCCAATCCTTGATCCCCTGCATCGTCATCGACTTCGGCTTGTCCTCGCCAAGCTCGAGCAGCTTCTTGCCGATCGAGGTGTAGGGATGACCGTTCTTGGTCGCATAACCGAGCCTGAGATGCGTGCCGTCGGGCAGCCGCACGCGGCCCGAGCCCTGCACCTGCATGAAGAACAGCTCGACCGGATCGAGATAGACGAGCTCAAGCCCCTTGCCTGAAAGCGCGCCCTTGTCGATCTCCTCGCGCGTGTAAAAGGGCACCAGTCCGTCGTCGGTCTTGCGCATGGCGGTCAGCGTTCCCTCCGCTGAATCCTTCGCGCGCGTTTCGTCCGGCCTCACCGAAACGAGATCGTCAGGCCGCCCGTAGGCCGCCACCGGAAACTTGTCGCTCTTCTCGCGCGCGCCGTCGATCTCTGGCTCGTAATAGCCGGTGACGAGACCCTTGTTCGGCGCGCCGACAATCTTGTTTGGCGTGTAGTGCGTCTCGAAGAAGGCCCTGGCGGCATCGCGCGACACTTGCCCGCGTGCGGCAAGATCGCGCGCCGCGGCGCAAGCCTCGGCTAAAGCGCTGTCGCGCTTGATCCTGCCGCAGGATCTGAGCAAGGCCTTAAAGGCGGCAGCCTGGTCGTCGTCTTCCCAGCCCTCGATATCGGCAAAGCTCACCGGCGCGAAGCTGATGCCAGTCTCTTCCACGCGTGTTTCCCGCAGCAGCAGATAAATCGCGATGGTGGCAGCGATTGCGGCAAGCAGCAATGCGGCAGCGATGGCGCCGTAGAGCGAGGCAGCGCCTGGGTAGGGTTCAGTTCGCCGATTCGGTCGCGACAAGCTTCCAGTTCGGATTCTTGGAGGTGATGTCGCGCGCGAAGGTCCAGATGTCGGTGACCTCGCGCACCTTCTTCGGGTCGCCTTCCACCACCTCGCCTTCGGCGTCGCGGGTCACCGAGATGAGCTCGCTCACGAATTTGACGGTGACGTAGGCGGTGTTCTTCTTCACGTCGGACTCGATGATGTCGGCCTTGTTGATGCCGACGAGGTTCGACTCGACCTTCTCGCCGCGCGTCTCACGCTCGCGAATTGCGCTTTCGAAGCCCTCGAACACCTCGGCGCTCAGGAGCTGCTTCAGCGAGGCTTCGTCGCCTTCGGCGAACGACATGACGATCATCTCGTAGGCGGTCTTGGCGCCGTCGAGGAACTGGCCAGGATCGAAGGAGGGATCGGCGCGCATCAGTTGCGTCAGCGAGCGGGCGAGCGGGCTGTCCTTAGGCGCGTGGCTGCCGAGCCGCGCCTCGATATCCTCAATCGACGGCCCAGTGGCCTCAGGCAGCGGCCCTGACCGGCCGCGCGGCAGCGCCACCACCGGCTCGTTGGTCTTCGGCGCCTGCGGCCGCTTCTGATCCGGCCTCGCATAAGGATCGAAGGGCTGGCGCTCATTGCCCGTGCGCCGGCCAAGCACATTGCGCAGGCGGATGAAGATCACCACTGCCAGCACCAGAAATAGCAAAGTATAGATATCGAAGGCTTCACTCATCCTTGCCGCCACCCGCGTTGATGGATAGACCCGCGATTATTGCGGAACTCTCCAGGCTCATATTGGTTCGCGCCTGGAGATTTGCTAGCGGGAGCCTCAGGCGTGTGGAACTCAACCACCTCACCCATGTCGCGCAACCTCAACTTAAGGCATTCGCGGCACCTTAGCCAACCCCCAAAAAAGGCGAGAGCGAAATTGGCAAGGAAGCGAGTACCATGCGGCAAGATTGCGGGGTCGGGGCATGCCATGCTAGCCAGCAGGCTCCTCTCCAAGCCGGACCTTTAGCCTCATGGCCAAGAAGACTGAAAGCCCTGAACAATCGGGCAAGCGCAATGGCGACGGCAAGCCCGAGCCGGCGAGGGGGTAAGCCCGGAGGCCGCGGCCCCTGAAGGCACAGCGCCTGGAACAGGTCCCCAGCTCAACGTGCTCGGCCAATATATCAAGGACCTCTCCTTCGAGAGCCCGCACGCGCCGCAGACGCTGCAAAGTCCCCCGCCGAATCCGCAGCTGCAAGTCACGGTCAACGTCAACGTCGCGGGCCAGTCGGAAGAGACCTATGAGGTGGTGCTGAATATCGACGTCCATGCCAAGAGCGACATCGGCGTCATCTACAATGTCGAGCTGTTCTATGCCGGGCTTTTTCGCCTGCACAACGTGCCCCAGAACCTGCTGCAACCGGTCCTGTTCGTCGATTGCCCGGCGCTTCTTTTTCCCTTCACCCGCCGGGTGCTCGCCGATATCACCCGCGACGGCGGCTATCCGCCGCTGATGCTCGACCCCATCGATTTCGGCAGGCTCTATTCGCAGAACCTCGCACGCGGCCAGGGCCAGGCGAGCAACTAGCCGGCGAGCGCGAACAGCACGGGCCGCCACAAGGCGTCATCGCCGAGGCTCGCCACGAAAGCCTCGTGCGCCAGCCTCTCCTCAGGCGTAAGGCGTGGGGCAAGCGCAATCGGCCGGGCCCTCGCCCCAGAGGTGATGGTGGTGAGCATCGCCGCAGAGGCGCCGTTCGCCGCAAATTCGAGACGCGCCTGATGGCCGCCGACAAGCTCCACGTAGACCGAAGCGAGCAGGCGGCAATCGAGCAGCGCACTGTGCTTCTCCCGCTCTGAGAGGTCGACGCCGTAGCGCTTGCACAAGGCATCGAGGCTGCAGGGCGAGCCGGGGTGGCGCCTGCGCGCGAGCGCCAGCGTATCCACCACGCGGTCCCAGCGAAGCAGCGGACGGGCGAGCCGCTCGAGCTCGGCATTGAGGAAGGCGAAGTCGAAGGACGCGTTGTGCATGACCAGCATGGCGCCTTCGATGAAGCCGATGAGATCATCGGCGCGCTCGTGGAAGCGCTGCTTGGTCGAGAGGAACTCGATGGAAAGCCCATGCACCTCGTAGGCCGCTTGCGGCATGTCGCGCTCGGGGTTGAGATGGCAATGCCACACTCTTCCGGTGGGAATGCAGTTGATCAGCTCGACACAGCCGATCTCGACGATGCGATGACCGGAGGCGGGATCGAGTCCCGTGGTTTCGGTATCGAGCACGATCTCGCGCAAGGAGCTTCGTTCCTTGGTTTTTAGAGGTTCCGCAGCCGCTCCATGACGCGGCCTTCGCGGCCCCGGAGCGAATCGAGAATCTTATCGATCTGCCGCCCCATGTCTGCAAGCGATTGCCCTGAGTCCACAACGAAGTCGGCGCGGGCGCGTTTTTCCGCGTCCGACAATTGCCGCTTGAGCAGCGCTTCGAGTTTCTCTTCCGTCATGCCTGGCCGGGCAAGCACGCGCGCCCTTTGCACCTCTTCCGGCGCGCTGACCACGACGGTGACGTCGACGCGCGAATGGGCGTCGGTCTCGAACAGCAGCGGGATCTCGAGCACGGCGAGCGCAGCACCTTGCTTCTCCTCTTCGCGCAGAAAATCGAGCTCGGCCTTGACCACCATGGGGTGCACGATGGATTCGAGCTGCTTGAGCTTCCGCGACGAGCCGGCCACCTCTTTCGCTAATAGTGCCCGGTCGACCTTGCCGCCGCGCACGGCTTCAGGAAAAGCCTTGGCGATTGCCGGCACGGCCTCGCCATCATAGAGCCGGTGAACTTCGGCGTCGGCGTCGCAGACCGGCACGCCGCGCGCCCTGAAATGCGCGGCGGCGGCAGACTTGCCCATGCCGATCGAGCCAGTCAGTCCGATGACCAGCATCAGGAGGCCCCGAGATTGGCGGCGACGTAAGCGCGGAGCTCTGGCGTCACCTCAGGGCGCACCCCGAACCAGCGCTCGAAGCCCGGCACCGCCTGGTGCAGCAGCATGCCGAGCCCGTCGACAATGCGGTTTCCCCTGGCTCTTGCCGCCGCGAGAAGCGCAGTTTCCAACGGGCTGTAGACGATATCGGCGACCGTCGCATCCGCGGGAAGCGCGGAAAGGTCGAGATCCAATGGCGGCTTTCCCGTCATGCCGAGGCTAGTGGCATTGACCAGGAGCCCGCTTCCGGCGAGCGCCCTGTTCCGCTCCTCCCAGGGAACCACCGAGACGGGGGAACCGAAGCTTTGCGCCAAGGCCTTCGCCCGGTCCTCCGTGCGGTTGGCGAGCAAGATCTTGGCTGCTCCGGCCTCGAGCAGTCCATGCAGGACGGCCCGCGCCGTACCCCCTGCGCCGAGCACCATCACCGGACGGCCCCCCTTGTTCCAATCGGGCGCCTCGGCGGAAAGATGCGTCATGAAGCCATAGGCGTCGGTGTTGCTCGCATGAAGCAGGCCCTTGTCGTCGAGCCACAACGTGTTTGCCGCGCCGATGGCGGTCGCGGCTTGATCTGGCCGGTCTGCAGCAGCCAAGGCCGCCTCCTTGTGCGGCAGCGTCACATTGGCGCCTTGGTAGCCTCGTTGCCCAAGCGAACCCAGAAAATCCCCGATCTCCTCTGGCCGCACCGCTTCCAACTCATAGGCGCCATCGAGCCCGTAGAGCTTCAACCAGTAGCGGTGGATGACCGGCGAGCGCGAATGGGCGACCGGCCAGCCGATGACGCAGGCCCGTTTCACGGGAGGCTCCTCAACCGTCTATGACGCCTTCGCGCCGGAGCGCGTCGAGCAGCGGCAACAGCGGAAGGCCGAGGATGGAGAAATAGTCGCCGTCGATCTTCTCGAACAGCTGAATTCCGAGGCCTTCGATCTGATAAGCCCCGACCGAGCTCAGAACCTCTTCGCCGGCCGCGGCAAGATAGCGGCCGATGAATTGCGGGGAGAGCTTGCGCATGACCAGAGTCGAGCCCTCGCTATGCGCCCAGACAGTGCCACCGTTGGCAGCGAGGGCAACGGCGCTGTGCAAAATGTGGCTCTTGCCGGAGAGATCGAGCAGCTCTTTGCGCGCTGCTTCCATACTGTCGGGCTTGGAAAGGATACGGCCGCCAAAGGCAAGCACCTGGTCGGCACCGATGACGAACGCACCTGGCACCAGCTCGCTCACCGCCTCTGCCTTGGCGCGGGCGAGCACCTCGGCGATGTCCTGCGGGCTCAAGGCTCCAGTGCTGCCGACCGCCTGGCGCATGGCGTGTTCGTCGAGGCCCGGCGACCGGACGGTAAAGTCAAGGCCCGCGGCTTCGAGCAGGCGCGCGCGCACCTTGCTCGACGAGGCGAGGATCAGCTGCGGCCGGCCGCTTTGCAGGAACGCGCTCATGGACGAAGTCTATTCATGGACGAAGTCCATTCATGGATCGAGCACCGGCGCTCCGCGGTCGTGATAGAGGCGCAGGATCGCTGCCGCCGTCTCCTCGATGGAGCGGCGCGTGACGTCGATCACCGGCCAGCCGCGCCTGGCGCAGAGCTGCCGCGTCTCGGCGATTTCGGCTGCAATCGCCTCGCGATCGACATAGGCGTCGAGATGCGAGGCTGCATGCTCCAGCACCCGGTTCTGGCGAACCTGCGAGATGCGCTCGGCGCTTGCCACGAGGCCAACCACGAAAGCATTGGTGCGAGTCTCGAGCTTCGGCGGCAACGGCACGCCTGGGATCAGCGGCACATTGGCGGTCTTGTAGCCGCGATTGGCGAGATAGATGCTGGTCGGCGTCTTCGAGGTGCGGCTGATGCCGACGAGCAGAATGTCGGCATCGTCGAGATTCTCCGGCAAATGGCCGTCATCGTGCAGCATGGTGAAGTTGAGAGCCTCGATACGCCGAAAATAATCGGCATCGAGCACATGCTGGCCGGCGACGGTAGGAATCGATGGTGTGCCGAGATAGGATTCGAACACTTGCAGGATGCTTTTTAAGACCGGAACGCAAGGAAGGTTCAGCCGCTTGCAGGTCTGCTCGAGCAGCTCGACAAGCTCCTGATTGATGATGGTGTAGAGCACGATGCCCGGCGTCGCCTCGACATCCTTGAGCACCCGCTCAAGCTCACGTTTGCTGCGCACCAGCGGGTGAATATGCTCGATGGCGCGCGCTTGCGAATATTGCACCCGCACCGCCTTGGCCACCGCCACCAGCGTCTCGCCGGTTGCGTCGGAGATCATATGCAGGTGGAAAGTGCGGGGAGCATCCATGGCGATGCCTCTGGATAACTGCGAATGATTAACGGAGCAACCGCGGGAGCGCTCCTCCTCCGTCCCGTCCTAAGCGGAACAAGGCGCATGACTTCTTCACAGATTCGCTTGTGTCGAGAAAATGACGCCTGCGAGACCACCCGTCACAATACCTTCCTTCCTCCCCAAGCGAACGAGGTCCCTCCCCACAGTCTATCCGAAATTCCTGCACAGCCCCGCTCCCGACCCGGAATCGCTGGTCTTCACGCCTTTCGGGCAAGAGTTCCTCCGGCCTTTGCCCACAGGGCAAATTTCGCAGGCCAAACGTCTTGGGCGGACGGCCACATTCTCTGTCGATAGGCTGGTGACAGCGCTGAATGTCCGCTACTCACGGGCTAATAGAAGAAACAGAAATCTAATTTAAGACTCTCTCTTTGATATTTAGAGAAAGCCATGTTGCGTAGGCATCAGTCGAAAGGCCGCTTGATCTCAGCCCTAAGCGGCGAAGCCGTCGATCCGCCGCCGATCTGGCTGATGCGCCAGGCAGGGCGCTATTTGCCCGAGTACCGAGAAGTGAGGGCTAGGGCTGGGTCCTTTCTCGATCTTTGCCTAAATCCCGCGCTTGCTGCTGAGGTCACGCTGCAGCCTTTACGCCGGTTCGATCTGGACGCGGCCATCGTCTTCTCCGACATCCTCATGGTGCCTTATGCCCTTGGGCAAAGGCTCGAATTTGTCGAGGGCGAGGGCCCTAAGCTGGAGCCGGTGCGGAGCGGCAAGGAGCTGGCGAGGCTCGACCGGGCCGCGGCCGAGGCCAGATTTGCCCCGGTCTATGAGACCTTGGCCCGCGTGGTGCCGGAACTCCCGTCAGGTGTCCCGGTGATCGGCTTTTGCGGGGCGCCATGGACCGTGGCGACCTATATGGTCGAGGGTGCCGGCAGTAAGGACCAGGTTGAAGCGAGGCTCTGGGCTTACCGCGACCCCTCCTCCTTCCAGAGCCTCATCGACCTTCTGGTCGAGACCTCGATTGCCTATCTGCTCGGCCAAGTGAAAGCAGGCGCCGGCGTACTCCAGATCTTCGACAGTTGGGCTGGCAGTCTGCCGAATGACGAGTTCGCCCGCTGGTGCAGCCATCCGACGAGAGCCATCGTCGCCGGCGTGAAGGCCGTCTATCCCGATATCCCCATCATCGGCTTTCCGCGAGGCTCTGGCGCCTCTGCCGAGCGCTACGCGCAAGAAACCAAGATCGATGCCATTGGCTGCGATACCAGCATGCCACTCGCCTATATGTGCGAGACGCTGCAGGCGCGGCTGCCGGTACAGGGCAATCTCGACCCGCTCTTGCTGTTGGCGGGTGGTCTTCATCTTGAGCGCCGCGTGAAGGAGATTCTCGATCTTCTGAGCAGTGGCCCCTTCGTGTTCAATCTGGGCCACGGCATCCTCCCCGACACGCCGCCCGAGCATGTCGCCAAACTTGTCGACCTGGTGAAGAAGAGCTACGGCGACAAATAACCACCCGTCATGGCCGGGCTTGTCCCGGCCATCCAATGATGAATGTCCCCTTGGTCCGAATCTGCTTCGATGCTGTATTGGATGCCCGGCACAAGGCCGGGCATGACGAGTGAAAGTTGGTGACGTTACGGTAGACGCGGCACTGCACTGGAAAACTCGATGCTGCTGTCCTACATCAAGGCCTTCCACGTCATCGCGATCATCGCCTGGATGGCAGGGCTGCTTTATTTGCCTCGGCTCTTCGTCTATCACGCCGACAGTGCGAAGGGCTCGGAGCAGTCTGAGACCTTCAAGGTGATGGAGAAGCGGCTTCTCCGCTACATCACCACGCCGGCCATGATCGCCAGCTGGATCCTCGGTCTCTGGCTCGCCTTCACCGTGATCGACTGGAAGGCAGATGGCTGGTTTCACGCCAAGCTCGCTCTAGTTATTTTGCTGTCGGCCTTTCACGGCATGCTCGCCAAATGGACCAAGGACTTCGCGCAAGACCGCAATACGCACGATGCGCGCTTCTACCGCATGGTAAACGAAGTTCCGACGCTGCTCATGATCGGCATCGTGATTTTGGTGATCGTGCGGCCATTTTGAGCAGGGGCGGCAAGACTGTTCCGCCCGCCCGTCTCCTCTGCTATAAGATGAGTCGCATCCGATCCGGGAACGCTGTCGCGACCCGAAAAATCCTTGAAAACTTGGGTCACCCGGCGCGGATCAGACTCGTAGTCGTGCCTCAGGCCTGAGGCAAATCCCCCTTCCGCGAAATACCCACATGCCGAAACCGCGTGTGGAGACTTTCGAAAATTCAACCATCCCCCGTTTGGAGTAGCAGTGCATGCAGGAAATGAAACTGCAGGACCTCAAGACCAAGTCGCCGACGGAGCTCTTGAGCTTCGCCGAGGAGGTCGCCGTCGAGAACGCGAGCGCCATGCGCAAGCAGGAGCTCATGTTCGCGATCCTGAAGCAATTGGCCGCCCGTGACGTCGACATCACCGGGACCGGCGTGGTCGAGGTGTTGCAGGACGGCTTCGGCTTTCTGCGCTCGCCCGACTCGAATTATCTCGCCGGGCCCGATGACATCTACGTCTCGCCGTCGCAGATCCGCCGCTTCGGCCTGCGCACCGGCGACACGGTCGAAGGCCAGATCAGAAGCCCGAAAGAGGGCGAGCGCTATTTCGCGCTCCTCAAAGTGAACACCATCAATTTCGACGACCCCGAGAAACAGCGTCACAAGATCCATTTCGACAATCTGACGCCGCTCTATCCCGACGAGTGGCTGCAGATGGAGGTCGAGAAGCCGACGAGCAAGGACCAGACCGGCCGCGTCATCGACATCGTGGCGCCGCTCGGCAAGGGCCAGCGCGGTCTGATCGTGGCGCAGCCGCGTACCGGCAAGACCGTGATCTTGCAGAACATCGCCCACTCGGTCACCGCCAATCACCCGGAATGCTATCTGATCGTGCTCCTGATCGACGAGCGTCCGGAAGAGGTGACCGACATGCAGCGCTCGGTGAAGGGCGAGGTGATCTCCTCCACCTTCGACGAGCCAGCCTCGCGCCACGTGCAGGTCGCCGAGATGGTCATCGAGAAGGCCAAGCGCCTGGTCGAGGCGAAGCGCGACGTGGTGATCCTGCTCGATTCGATCACGCGTCTCGGCCGCGCCTACAACACCGTGGTGCCCTCGTCAGGCAAGGTTCTGACCGGCGGCGTCGACGCCAACGCGCTGCAGCGCCCGAAGCGCTTCTTCGGTGCCGCCCGCAACATCGAGGAAGGCGGCTCGCTCACCATCATCGCCACGGCGCTGATCGACACCGGCAGCCGCATGGACGAGGTGATCTTCGAAGAGTTCAAGGGCACCGGCAATTCGGAAATCGTGCTCGACCGCAAGGTCGCCGACAAGCGCATCTTCCCGGCCATCGACATCGCCCGCTCAGGCACGCGCAAAGAGGAGCTGCTGGTTGCCGGCGATCAGCTCAAGAAGATGTACGTGCTCCGCCGCATCCTGAACCCGATGGGCACCCAGGATGCCATCGAGTTCCTGCTCGACAAGCTGAAGCAGACCAAGGGCAACGCCGAGTTCTTCGACTCGATGAACACGTAGGCGAATTTATTCGCCTGCTCCTTGTCATCGCCCGGCTTGACCGGGCGATCCAGTAATCCCGACGCCGGTGATTACTGGATGCCCGCTTTCGCGGGCACGACAAACAGCACTCAAGCCCCGGCAAGGACGGCAGAACGCCGTCCCCCTATGCTAGGCTCATGCACGCGAATCGGGGTGCCGGCACATGGGAGAGACGCGGCGAGGGCTGCCTGAGTGGGCGCGGTTCGCGCTGTCGCTGGTCTTCCTGTTCGTCGTGGCGATCGCCACCGCAGGCCTTGGAACTCCTTTCTTCCTTGCCATCATGCTGTCGGCGGCGGCGGCCATCGCAGCACTCCAGCTGCTGTTCCCGGTCGGGCGCCTGTTCCCCATCGCCTTCGCCAATCTGATCGCGGTCTATGCCGCGATCTTCTCGCTGTTTGTGGAGGAGGTGTTCAAGGGCGTCGACCCGGCGGTGCTGTCCGTCGCCTTCTCGCTTCCCATTTTCGCCTTCGTGGCCGGATGCTGGTTCCGCCGCGAGCAAGTGCGAGCCGTGGTGGCCCACCCCGCGATCAGAAGCGAGCGGCGCATGCTCGGCGCCTTTCTCTGGCTGTTCCCCACCTTCATCGTCGGCGGCGGGGTGCTGCTGCTCTCCCACGTGGCCGAGCCGATCGCCAACACCGCAGCGGCTCTGATCGCGGCCATGACGCTGATTGGGTTGATCGTGTTCACCGTGAGCCGCGACATCGCGGTGTTCCTGGTCGACGCAGGCCTCCTGTTCGAGGAGTTCTTTTTCCGCATCCAGCGGCTGGTGGTGCCGGCCTTCGCCTTCCTCACCTTCTATTCGCTGCTCATCATCCTCTTCGCCTCGGCCTACCACATCCTCTCGCAATATACCGGCAACGGCCATTTCTACGTCGGCGGCAGCCCGCGAGCCTTGAGCTTCTCCGAGTCGATCTATTTCTCCATCATCAGCATCAGCACCGTGGGCTACGGCGACATTGTTCCGCATTCGAGCCTAGCGCGCGTGCTCGCCTCGATCGAGGTGGTGTGCGGCTTCATGCTGCTCCTGTTCGGCGTGTCGGAGCTGCTCGAATATACCCGCGAGCAGCGTGAGCAGGACGGCAAGCCGCGCCGTCCCACGCGAAGGTGACACACCGCCCGCGCTCAAGCAGCGAAGCGGTAGCGCATCACTAATGCAATCAAACGGTAATGTGCCGGTAATGTTGCGCAGCAGCGTCGCGCGCGTGATGCGCTTAACCCTTGGGTGCGGCGTGTTTGATCATGGGACAAAATGACCGCACCGCCGCAATGCGAAAGTGATAAGCCAATTGCCGTGATGGCTTCCCCCCGAGCCATTACGTCTCTCTCCACGTGGACGTTTTGGAAGAAGCCCCGCCTCCCCCCGCGGGGCTTCTTTCTTTTTCGCGCTGACCTGCGCTGCCGGTCGCTCATTCGCGTCGCAGCTCGAAGCGGCCGGCAGGGGTTGACGAATGATCTCAATGTGGTACCGGGGCGGCAGTGATGGACCTTCCCTGCCATCACTCCATGCATGGAATTTCGGAAGAAGCCCCGCACCCCCCGTCGGGGCTTCTTCTTTTTTGGCACGCTGACTACGTCGCCCTGTTGCCCTTCGGCGAAAGCGTCATGTCCTCGGTGCCGAACACGCGCGCGCCGCCATGCTGGAAGCGGAACTGGGTCTTGCGGCTGCGCGCGAACGCATCGCGATAGGTGATGGCGCCGAAGAAATAGATGGCCGACGTGCCGAGCTTGATCTTGCTCATCTCTTCCTCGGTGAGCGGCTCTGGCAGGCGCGACTTGATGGTGAAGCCGTCGCGGCCGGGATTGACAATGCGCTCGCCGCCTTCCGGCGGGCCGCGATCGAAACTGTCGGACATCGAATTGAGCAGTCTACAGTCGGCCCAGTAGCTCACGCGGTGCGCCGGCGTCTGCCCGAAATTGCGGATGGTGCATTCGACCACGGGCTTCTCTCCGGCGGCGACGCCGGTGATGAAAGTCTCGCTCGGGCCGAGATAGGCGCGGAGCTGCATCTTGGCGAAGTCGTGCGTGCCGGCGACGAGATCGCGCGAGGAGAACCACAGGAAGATGGTGGAGAGCAGAAGGAGAAGGGCGAAGGCGGCGATGATGTCGTCGCGGTTCTCAGTGTAGAAGCGCGCGAGGCACTCCCGCGTGCTCCGCGCCGTCAACACCGTGGTGCCGTGCGCCTGCGGCGCTGCTCCCGTGGCCGCGGCGGTTTGCGGCGATCCTTGTTTGAGGCAGGCCTGGAACGAGGGCGCGGTGCCGACGAGCAAAATGCCGATCAGGAGCAGGACACCGAAAAAGAGCCAGGCGCGCAGTCTGAGCATCCCCGCCGCTCCGAAAACTCCAGGCGGCGCCTAAGCTAACCGGAACCGCGCCTTCGCGGAAGCCACTAACGGCCGGCGGGTTCAGGCGGTCCACACAGCGACTTTCATGCCCTCGGCGCCGGTCTTGGCGAGCTCGAGAATGTCCTCGACGAGGCCGTATTTCTTGGCCTCCGCCGGCTCGATGATCTCCGGGTCTGCCTGGCCGTCCAAAGCTTGCAGATACTTGTCGGGGAGCTTGGCGCGCGCCTGCATGATCTTTCGCGCAAACGCGATGTCGCTCTTGAGCCGATCGGTCGCCTCGTTGATTTGAAAGAGGGTGTGGTCGCCGCCGTCGAAGCCCCAGATATATTCATGGAAGAAGAAGCGGGCGAAAGGGCTGCAGGTTCGCTTGCTGCCGGCGAGGAACACCGGCACTGCGGCGCTGCCGATATGCCCCATGCCGTGCATGTGCACCGGGACCGGAAGCTGGGCGAGGAAATTGTAGAGCGCCAACGAATTGTCCGTATTGCCGCCCGCGCTTGAAAACAGAATCATGAGCGAGCCGAAATCGTCCCGCTCGATGATGTCGGCGATCCTGCTGCGAAGATTGCTCACCGCCTCGGAATAGATGTCGGCGCCGAAGGCGAGGCGGTATTCGGTTTTTCCGTTGTCCATTGCGACAAGTCCGAAGAAAGGCGCTATGGCGCGGGGAATCTTTGCCGCACGCAAAGGCACTTATAGGTCTGGGCGCGAAGGTTCGGCGTGCCTCCGGGCAGACTGCAGCCCGGCGCATTGGCGCTATTGGAGCCGCCGCGGTAAAGCCCACCCATGTCGTTGCGCGTTCCAGCGCAGGTATAGAGGGTGCGGCCACCCGCATTTCCGGCCATGACGGGATTGGCCCGCTCGGAGGCGCAGACGACCTCGCAGGATCGTCCGGTGCTGTCGATCCATCCCTCTCGCGCAAGAGCGGCGCTGCAGGAAGCGATGAGGGCAAACGCGACAATGCAGCAGCGCATGGTGGGGAGCTCCTTGGCCTGACACAATCAGAGGTAGTGCTATCGAGATATACTACCCTATCCATCAGTAGACAATCCTTAGCGCGACTGCAGCTGCCCAGTCCATCTCCGCAGCGGGATATGCTATTCCGGTCGCGGTGATCGTTTCCCTGCGATCACCCCTTTGGTACGGAAGCCCCGGTCAACCACCTTGGCCGGGGCTTCTTTTTAAAGTCGTGGCAAATTGTCGAGGCTTCGAGGGGCAGTTTGAAACCTCTCCGGTGTTAGAGAAGCGACCGTGATGGCGACCCTCCCATCACCGTTCCCGCGAGGAACCAGAAGCCCCGCTCCCCCCCGTGCGGGGCTTCTCTTTTTCTCCTTTCCCCTTGGGGAGAGGACGACCGCTTTGCGGTCGGGTGAGGGGGTTCTGGAATTAAATACCGTGAGGCCGAGGTAGATTTTTCATCCCTCCCCTCAAGGGGAGGATGGACGCCCGCGCCTCATGCGGGCGGACGGGGTGGGGTTCACGCGATTCATACCTCCTCCTCGGTGGGGAGGTCGGCGCGCGTTTGCGCGCCGGGTGGGGGGTTTGGCCTCGATCTCGGAATTTCACCCCACCCGGCTCATCCGGCTGATGGCCGGCTGAGCCACCCTCCCCTCGCGGGGAGAGAGAAGGCGCCGTACCCCAGGCCCCTCGGTGAGGGAACCCATCGCTGCGGCGGGTGTTGTCCTATCAAGGACCGGCCAACCTCCCCAAGGCCCATCACCGGCGGGCCGGTCCCTCGGAAGTCGCATGAGCAGGAGAAGCCCTGGCCCCCTCCGGGGCTTCTCTTTTTGCACTGCACAGCTAGTCCCTTGACTTACAAAGCGCTTCTTGAAATTGAATCTTTGTCCGGCAAATTTTGGCGGAGGAGGCCAATGCCAGGCGATCCCAAAGAGTGCCGTCAACACGCGCGAAGATGCGCCGAGCTCGCGAACATCGCCACGACACAGGAAGCGCGCGAGCAGTTCCTCTCGCTGCAAATGTCCTGGATCAGGCTCGCTGCAGATCTCGAGAACGCGAAAGCCTTCATCGCCGCGATGGACGAGATGGACGCCGACCCGCCCAAAGCCGCGGAGTAGGCGCGCGGCGGGCCCGGAAGGCGGAGCGTTCGCGGTATTCAGCCGCACCCTCAAAGTTGTCTCTACATGGACCCTATCACGCGGTTGCTGGGTCTGATTCCCCAAGCGCGATGATCTTTTGAGAAAGACCAAGTGCCACTATTGCCAGGTGCCGCACGTAGTCCACCACGAGGTCATATTCCTCGCCCCCGATTGCGGCTGACTTGGTTGAACGAAGCGCGGAGACGAGCGGATGGATGTCTCGATCTATGTGGGCCCCCGCCGTGTTGCCGATAGCTTTGATGGTTTCTCGATGTGCGTAGCCCCGTCCCTTCGCAGTCGCGGCGTGCAGACTAAGCCATACATCCAAGTCGATGGGGTTGTTGTATATCGCGCTGGGCTGGCCGCTCACTTCAAACGAAACAAACAACTCCGGCGCCAGCGGCATGGGAACTGGCTCGCGAGGCCGAGCACAGGTGTAGACAGTAAGGTCCGCATTCACTTCAGCGGCCGCAAGCTGCAACAGGGGGAGCGGTCTGCCATCTGCGACGAGCAATCTCAGCCGTGCCGCCAACCCGGCAGCATGATGGATGCCGCCGCCTTCCAACAATTCTAGCAAGTCTTTGAGTTGTTTGGCCTCATTGAGGAGCTGACCTCGGATGTAGGCGTCGTCACCCGGTACTTTATTTGGGTGTCGGTGGGTTCCCGAGGCGGTATCACGTCTCCGCCTAATTGCAGTTGCGCTTTCCTTGGAAAAGTCTTCCCGAGGAGACGCAGGTGTCTCCCGTCTTTTCGGAACTGGATAGTGGTCCGGAACCTCCTGGGAGGCGTCGCTCGAGGCGACCACCGTGTCGTTGATGACTACAAATAACGCATTCGCGAGCTCGAAAGACGTTGCGAGAAATACGAAGGGGGGTTCGACGGCGCTAATGGGGCACGACAGAACAGACATTGTCGGGCCAGATTTCCCAACTTCGTAAAGGTCGACGCGGATGCGGTCGGGCGGCTCGCATATGACCTTGAGGGCGGCATTACGGAAGCTATGGTGAACAAGTGCAATGGACCTGTCGATCGGCCACGGCCACGGTAATGCGATCCATGTGGCAAACGCACCTGCAGGATTCTCGTGGTTTGATGGGGACATCATGTAGCAAAGATAGTTCGCCGCGGCCGCCGATCAAATCGGCTACGCGCAGCATTGTGATTTCACGTCACCCGCAGCTGCCGCGCTGCCTTCACCGTCTCGACCAACGCCTCAGCGTCGGTCACCGGCATTGAGCATTGCGGGCCGATGCACACATAGGCCGTCGGCTTGCCGCCGATCGTGGTTTTGCCATGCGCCGGCGAGTTGGCCGGCACTGAGTCCCCTTCCCTCACCTCCTGCACCACGGCGCCAGGCAGCGACACATCGGCAAGCGCGCGCCGCAGCCCGCGCGCATCGCCGCCTTCAGGCACCACGATGACGATGTGCGCCGGCGCAAGCAGATCGAGCGCACCGGTGAGCAGCCCGGTATGCGAGAACACGTTGCGCGAAACGTCGCCGCTGAAGCCGCGCACGATTGCCTCGGCGCGATCGCGATAGCGCCCCTCTCCGGTCCACAAATAGAGCGCCATCAAATTCGACACCATGATGCCGTTCGCGTTCGGCGTCGCGTCGTCGAGCGCGTTGATGGTGCGCACGATGAGATCGCCGGTGTCGTCGGCGGCGAGATAATAACCGCCGTGTCCTTCAGCCCAATAGTGGTGGTCGAGCACTTGCGTCCAGGCGCGCGCGCGGTTGAGGTAGTCGATATTGCCGGTGACGCGAGCGAGCGCGAGCGCCGCTGTGATCATGTTGGCGTAGTCGGTGGCGGTGGCCGGCGCCTTCGCTTCGCCGGCGCGGTAGGAGTGCTTGAGGCGCACGCCGGAGATCATCCGCGTACTGACGAACTCGAAGGCGCGCTCTGCTGCGGCGAGCCAGTCAGGCCGGTCGAAGGCGTCGGCGGCTTTGGCGAGTGCGGCGATCATCAGGCCGTTCCAGTCGGCGAGCACCTTGTCGTCGAAGCCCGGGACGGACGCGGGAGGCGCGGCGCGCCAGAAGTTTCTCCCGCATTAAGGTTAACCGCGCCTCAGTGCCTTCGTCGCGAAGCTCTAAGTGATTGATCCGGTTGAGGATATTGTGACCGTCGAAATTGCCTTCGGCCGTCACGTCGTAGATCTCGGCGAAGAGCTTGGCGTCCTCCGCGCCGAGCACCTCCTCGATCTCGGCGAGGCTCCACACATAGAACTTCCCCTCCTCGCCCTCGCTGTCGGCGTCGAGCGAGGAGGCAAACCCGCCCTCCTCCGTCACCATCTCGCGCAACAGCCAATCGACCGTCTCGCGCACGCGCGCGGCAAGGAGTGGCGATTTCGTCTCGCGCCACACCTCGGTCATCAGCTCGAGCAGCAGCGCGTTGTCGTAGAGCATCTTCTCGAAATGCGGCACCAACCACCGCTCATCGACGCTGTAGCGGGCGAAGCCGCCGCCGAGATGATCGTAGATGCCGCCTTGCGCGATATGGGCGAGCGTGAGCTCGACTGCCTCGAGCGGATTTGGCAGGCCGTAGCGCAAGCCCGCGCGCCACAGGAAGTTGAAGAACTGAACTTGCGGAAATTTCGGCGCGCCCCTGACGCCACCATGCGTCGGATCGACGAGCTGGAGCAGACGCCGCGAAAGATCCCCGAGCGCAGCATCGCCGGGGATCGCGTCGGGGCCGGCGTCAGCGCCCCCATCGAATTTCGGCGTGAGCCGGTCTTTCAGCGCGTCGGCGTTCTGCCGCACCTTGCCTTGCTCCTCGCGATAGACGCGGGCGATCTCCTTCAGTACCTGGACGAAGGCCGGGCGCCCGTAGCGCGCGTCTTTGGGGAAGTAAGTGCCGCCCCAGAACGGCTCTGCGTCGGAGGTGAGGAACATGGTGAGCGGCCAGCCGCCCTGCTCGCCGAGCTCGTGCAGCGCCGCCATGTAGATGGCGTCGACGTCGGGGCGCTCCTCGCGGTCGACCTTGATGTTGACGAAGAGGTCGTTCATCACCGCTGCCGTCTCCTCGTCTTCGAAGCTCTCATGCGCCATCACGTGGCACCAATGGCAGGCGGCATAGCCGACCGAGAGCAGGATGGGCTTGCCCGTGCGCTTGGCCTCGGCGAGCGCCTCCGGCCCCCAGGCCCACCAATGCACCGGGTTCTCACGGTGCTGCAGCAGATAGGGGCTCGTCTCCCGGCCAAGACGATTTCCTGCGGCCGCGCGTTCCTGTAGGGGTGCGTCTGTCATCTCGCCTCCGATCGCCTCTACAATAACGCACGCCGTCACCGGATCGTCCAACGATGCCAGCTCAACGCCTTCAGCCGCAGCCTTCTCCGTCTGAATACCTCCCCCTCGTGGGGAGGTCGGCGCGCAACGCGCGCCGGGTGGGGGGCTTCTGGGTTAGCAGGCTCGTGCAGTGACCCAGCGCGATACCATCTGCGCGCTGGCGAGCGCTCCGGGCCGGGCCGGGGTCGCCGTGATCCGCATCTCGGGGCCAGGGGCTGGAGACGCGCTTCGCGCGCTGTGCGGTCCGCCGCCTCCGCCGCGCCAGGCATGCTTGCGCAAGATCAGGAACACCGGGACCGGCGAGGTGCTCGACCGCGGGCTCGCGCTCTGGCTGCCCGGGCCTGCGAGCTTCACCGGAGAGGACATCGCCGAGCTGCATATTCATGGCGGCCGCGCCGTGGTCGGTCGCGTGATCGAGGCGCTCACTTCGCTCCGTGGCGTGCGCCTTGCCGAGCCTGGCGAGTTCGCGCGCCGCGCCTTCGAGAACGGGCGGATCGATCTCACCGAGGTCGAGGGCCTTGCCGATCTCATCGCCGCCGAGACGGAAGCGCAGGCGCGCCAGGCGATCGCGCAAGCCGAAGGCGGGGCGAGGGCGCTCTACGAGTCCTGGCGCGAGGAGCTGGTCAAGGCGCAGGCGCTCGCCGAAGCAGGGCTCGACTTCGCCGACGAGGCCGATGTCGCCGCCGACGCAGCGGTCGAGGCTGACGCCTGCGTTGCCGAGCTGCTCGCCGCCATGTCGAAGCACCTGCAAGACCGGCGCGGCGAGCGCCTGCGCGACGGCTTCCGCGTGGTGATCGCCGGACCGCCCAACGCCGGCAAGTCTTCGCCTGTTGAACGCGCTGGCGCAGCGCGACGCGGCGATCGTGTCGGAGGAGGCGGGGACGACCCGCGACGTGATCGAGGTCCACCTCGACTTGCGCGGCTTGCCGGTGATCGTCACCGACACGGCGGGGATAAGAGAGGCGGGAAGCGCCGTTGAGGCAGAGGGGGTGCGTCGGGCGCTGGCGAGGGTCGGCGATGCCGATCTCGTCCTCTGGATGGTCGATGCGGCCGCGCCGCAAGTGGAGGACAGTTCCGCACATATCCACGCAAATGCCGCGCATATCCGGGTATTGAACAAGATAGATCTGGTGAGATCCGTGCAAATCGCCGATGGCGTGGCGCTGTCGGCCAAGACCGGCGAGGGCGTGGCCGAACTCGTTGAATTGCTTAAGGAACGCGCCGAGGAGGGGCTGGCCGGCGGCGAGCCTGCGGTGATCACCCGCGCCCGCCATCGGGCCGAGCTCGAGGCCGCGGCGGAAGCCCTTTCCAGGTTCCGCGAGGAGCGGGGAGGGCCTGAACTCAAGGCCGAGGAGCTCCGCATCGCCGCCCGCCATCTCGGCCGCCTGACGGGCCGCATCGACGTCGAGGAGGTGCTCGGCGCCATCTTCTCCGAGTTCTGTATCGGCAAGTGAATCAAGGGCTTCGGGCCGGCGAAGCGGTAGGCCTTCCATAATGATTCACGTGAAACATTGCCGCCGTCCACGGAACACATTAGGTACAGGGCCCATGAACAAAGCGCGGAATTCCAGGGCCTTTGACGCTAGCGTCTTCGACGTGGTCGTCATCGGCGGCGGCCACGCCGGCTGCGAGGCGGCAGCCGCCGCGGCTAGGCTTGGTGCGCGCACGGCGCTGGTCACCCACAGCTTCGCCACCATCGGCGAAATGTCCTGCAATCCGGCCATCGGCGGCCTCGGCAAGGGGCATCTCGTCCGCGAGATCGACGCGCTCGACGGCCTGATGGGGAGGGTCGCCGATGCCGCAGGCATCCAGTTCCGCGTGCTGAACCGCAGCAAAGGCCCTGCGGTGCAAGGCCCCCGCGCCCAGGCCGACCGCAAGCTCTACCGCCAGCGCCATGCAGGCAGCGATCAGCGCCACGCCGAACCTCGAGGTGATCGAGGCCGCGGTCGAGGACCTGATCGTCGAGCATGGCGCTGCCGCAGGCATCGTCACCGCCGACGGCCGCGGGATACGCGCCGGCGCAGTGGTGCTGACCACCGGCACCTTCCTGAACGGACTGATCCATATCGGCGAGAAGAAGATCCCGGCAGGCCGCATCAACGAAGCTCCCGCGCTCGGCCTCTCGACCCGCCTCTATGGCCTCGGCCTTCGCATGGGCAGGCTCAAGACCGGCACGCCGCCACGCCTCGACGGGCGCACCATCAACTGGAATGGACTCCAGGTGCAGCGGGGCGACGACCCGCCGCAGCCATTTTCCTTCCTGACCAAGGCAATCGCGACGCCACAAGTGGTTTGCCACATCACCCACACGACGCAAGCGACCCACGCCATCATCGCCGCGAACCTCGCCCGCGCCCCGATGTATTCCGGCGACATCAGGAGCGTCGGCCCGCGCTATTGCCCGTCCATCGAAGACAAGGTGGTGCGCTTCAAGGAGCGCGAGCGGCACCAGATCTTCCTCGAGCCTGAAGGTCTCGACGACGACACCGTCTATCCGAACGGCATCTCCACCTCGCTGCCCGAGGACGTGCAGCTCGCCTTCCTCGCCACCATACCAGGGCTCGAGCAGGCACGCGTGAAGCGGCCCGGCTACGCCATCGAATACGACTATGTCGATCCGCGCGAGCTGACCCCTGGCCTCGAAGTGAAGGCCGTGCCGCGCCTGTTTCTCGCCGGCCAGATCAACGGCACCACAGGTTACGAGGAGGCCGCGGGGCAGGGGGTTCTTGCCGGCATCAACGCCGCGCGTGCCGCGGGAGGCGCGCGCGATCCGTTCATCGTGACGCGCGCCGACGGCTATCTCGGCGTGATGGTCGACGATCTCGTCACGCGCGGCGTCGCCGAGCCCTATCGCATGTTCACCTCGCGCGCCGAGTACCGGCTCACGCTCCGCGCCGACAACGCCGACCAGCGCCTCACGCCGCTCGGTCTCGCTGCAGGCTGCGTCGGCAGCGAACGTGCGACAGCCTTCGCTGCAAAGTCGAAAGCACTCGCCGACGGTGAAGCTCTGCTCAAGCGCCTCGCGCTCACGCCGGACGAAGCCGGCAAGCGCGGACTCATCGTCAATCGCGATGGACGCAAGCGGAGCGCCTACGAGCTTCTTGCCTATCCCGACATCGATCTTGGTACGCTCACCCGGATCTGGCCTGAGATCGGCAACCTCGACGCGCAAGATCGCCGAGCAGCTCGCCGTGGATGCGCGTTACGCGGTCTATCTCAAGCGCCAGGAGCTCGACATCGCCGCCTTCCGCAAAGAGGAAAGCGTCGTCATCCCGCTCGAATTTTCGTTCGACGCAATCGCCGGCCTCTCGACCGAACTCAGGCAGAAGCTCGAACGCGACCGCCCTGCAAGCCTCGGCCAGGCTGCGCGGCTCGACGGCATGACGCCCGCCGCGCTCCTCCTGCTGCTTGCGCATCTGAAGAAGGGCTCGCGGTGGAAGACCGCCTGACCGCGACGGGCGCCAGGCGGTCAAAACCCGTCAGCGGCCCCGAACAGTTTGCCGAAGCCTTTAAAGTTCCACGTGAAACAATCCACAGGCTTATTCGTTACGCTGAACTGCTGAATGACTGGCAGAAGCGGGTGAATTTGGTCTCGGCCAAGACCCTGCCCCACCTTTGGGACCGCCATTTCGCCGATTCCGCCCAGATTCTCCGGCTCGCGCCGGATGCCTGCATCTGGCTCGACCTCGGCTCAGGCGCGGGCTTCCCCGGCCTCGTCATTGCCATTTTGCAGGCGAATCACGCTAATTTCCGCATGCATCTGGTGGAGGCCACCGCCAAGAAGTGCGCGTTCCTTGCCGAGGTCGCCCGCGCCACATCGGCGCCTGTGGAGATCCACTGCATGCGCATTGAAGGACTGAGCAAGAGCGCTACAAGCCTCAAGCCCGAGATCATCACCGCGCGCGCTCTCGCGCCGCTGCCGCGATTGCTCGAGCTGGCAGCGCCGTGGTTCGGACGAGGGGTGAGGGGGCTTTTCATGAAGGGCCGCGACGCGGGCCAAGAGATCGACGCCGCCAAGCGCCGCTTCGATTTCACTTGCGAGCTTCATCCGAGCATGACCGCCGAAGAGTCATCCATCGTCGAGATCAGCGACGTGACGAAGCGCACCAAGGCGAAAGCGCGATGAGCCCGACCGGACCTCGCCGCACGCGCGTGCTCGCGCTCGCCAATCAGAAAGGCGGCGTCGGCAAGACCACCACGGCGATCAATCTCGGCACCGCGCTTGCGGCCATCGGCGAGCGGGTGATGATCGTCGACCTCGACCCGCAAGGGAACGCGAGCACAGGCCTCGGCATCGATGAGCGCCACCATTCGACCTCGGACGTGCTGACCGGCAAGGTGCCCTTCGCCGCGGCGCGCGTGGAGACCAATGTGCCCGGCCTCTCGGTGGTGCCGGCGACGATCGACCTCATGGCGTTCGAGCGCGAGTTGATGACCGCCTCAGGCCGCCACTATCGCTTGCGCGACGCCATCGCCCTGATGTTGGCCGCTGAAGATCCCGACCAGACCACGACCTACATCCTCATCGATTGCCCGCCCTCGCTCAATCTTCTCACCGTGAGCGCGCTCGCCGCGGCCGACGCCGTGCTCGTGCCGCTGCAATGCGAATTCTTCGCCTTGGAAGGCCTGGCGCAACTCTTGAGCACCGTGGAAGAGATCAGGGTGCGCCTCAATCCGAAGCTGCTTATCCACGGGGTGGTGCTCACCATGTACGATCAGCGCACGACGCTGGCCGACCAGGTGGTCGACGATGTGCGCCGCGTGCTCGGCGACAAGGTGTACGCCACCATCATCCCGCGCAATGTGCGCGTGGCGGAGTCGCCGAGCCACGGGAAGCCGGTGCTTCTCTACGATTACCGGTGCTCAGGGAGCCAGGCCTATATCAGGCTTGCTTCCGAGGTGATCGAGCGCGAGCGGCGGATGCGTGCGGCGTAGGTCTAGCGTCTCAAAGCGGCGGCGGAAACAAGGAGGCCATCATGGCTGTCGGCATGCACAAGATGAGGCTCGGGCGAAGCCTTGCCTCGCTCATCGGCGAGGGCGAGGGCGCCGAATTCGGCGAGATGGAGGGCCAGCGCATCGTGGCGCTGGATACGCTCAAAGCCGGCCGCTTCAATCCCAGGCGGAATTTCTCCGACGATCAGATCGAGGAGCTTGCGGTCTCGATCCGCGAGCGCGGGTTGGTGCAGCCGCTCGTGGTGCGGCCGGTTCGCGGCGAGCACGAGAGCTACGAGATCGTTGCCGGCGAGCGGCGCTGGCGGGCGGCGCAGCGCGCCAATCTGCACGAGGTGCCGGTGGTGGTGCGCGCGCTGTCCGACAAGGAAGCGATCGAGATCGCCATCATCGAGAACGTCCAGCGCGAAGACCTGAACGCGGTCGAGGAGGCTGAAGGCTATCGGCTGTTGATGGACGGTCACGGTTACACGCAGGAAGATCTGTCCAAGGTGATCGGCAAGAGCCGCAGCCATCTCGCCAACACGCTCCGTCTGCTCAAGCTGCCTGAGAGCGTGCAAGCCTTGTTGCGGTCAGGCGCGCTGAGCGCCGGCCACGCGCGCTGCCTGATCGGGCGCGCCGATGCGGCGGCGCTCGCCGAGCGAATCGTTAACGAAGGGTTAACGGTGCGCCAGGTCGAGGCTTTGGTTCAGGATCGTCCGGCTGAGCCGGCCAAGGTGCGCAAGAGCAAGGCGAAGAATGCCGATACGCGCGCCGCAGAGTCAGAGCTGAAAGAGGCCTTGGGCCTCGACATCGATATCCGCTCTGGGCGCGGCGAGAAGGGCGAGCTTCGCATCCGCTACACCTCGCTCGACCAGCTCGAGGATCTGCGCCACCGCCTCCTCCGCCGCCCTGCATATCGCTAAAAATGCAGTTCGTCATCCGCCGAGGAATGGTGATTTAGATTATCTTAAAAATTGTCTGCTCGATTCGCCGCGACGAGGGGAATTCCGATGGGAGCAGGCATCGTTCTTATTGCGGTGATGGCGTTGGCAATTCTTTGCGGCGCTGCCGCGCTTCCTCGTGGCTTGCTGATGGTGGCCTTCCTCACGCTGATTGACCACAGCTGCGGTGGTCATTGTGTTCGAAGTCGCTCCGACCGGGAGCTCTCCGGCCGTCGATTTAAATCACACGCGATCGGCCTTGCCCTGACGCCTGCTATCGCAGGTGTCGCCGTGCGGCCACGTAGATCAATGCCGCGGCAAGTGCGCCGCCGCCGATGAGGTCCAGGACGACCAGCGCCCAGGGTGATTCGCTCAGCATTTCCCCCTCCACCCGATTTATCTTTTATGCGCGGGCGGCTTAAGGAAGCCTGAATCTGGCTAATCGCGGAGGAATTCTTCGGCGCGGAACAGCGATTTGAACGGAACGCCTGCGGCGGCGTAGAGCTCGGCGGCGCCCTCCCCGCGGTCGAGGATCGACAAGACGAGCGCGACCGTTCCGCCGGCTGCCCGCACCTCCTCCACGGCCTGCATTGCCGAGCCGCCGGTGGTGGTGACGTCCTCCAGAATGACCGCGGTCTTTCCCGCTAGGTCGAGGCCCTCGATGCGCTGCCTGGTGCCGTGATCCTTCGGCGCCTTGCGCACGAAGAAGCCGAGCAGCGGACGCCCGGCCTCGAAGCTCCGCATCGCCACCGGGGCGATGAGCGGAACGGCACCCATCTCCAACCCGCCGACGCAATCGGCCTTCACGTCCTTGATCTCGTCGACGATGAGCGAAGCAAGTAGGCTCGCTCCTTCCGGATGCAGCATGGTAGGCTTGCTGTCGAAGTAATAGGAGCTCTGCTTGCCAGAGGCCAAAGTAAAGTTGCCGCGCCGGAACGAGCGCTCCTTGATGAGATCGGCAAGCCGTTTGCGGCGCTCATCCATGATCGTCCCCGAAGTCATACCCCGCGTTGGGCGGGTACACCGGTTTCGCGCATCCCGCAACTGGGCTTAGCGCGACGCTATGGCTCGCTGATGTTGGACGCCCCTCGGGCACCTCGCCTCGTCAGCGCGAGGACCAGCCGCTCGGCCACGGCGCGCTCGAGGTCCGAATTGAGGCGCGCACGCTTCACCGCGTCCTGAATGAGCGGCAGCGCTTCGAGCAGCCGCTGGGCGCCGAGGCGGCGGCTGTCGGCAACGAAGGCCTTCTCGCGCTTGAAATGCGGGCGCGGCCTCAAAGATCGCAACGCCTGCTCGACATTGACGCCGGCGGCCTGCGCCGAGGCGATGCGGTGGAGCTGCGTGAAATGTCGCCCAAGCGCCGAGAGCGCGACCGACGGCTCGGTTCCAGCTGCGGCAAGTCTTGCGAGCTGGCGGAGCGCCTCCCTCGTCTCACCGCCACTGACCTCGTACACAAAGGTCTCGACCGCAATCTCGGCGCTGTCGCCAACGATGGCGTCGATGTCCTCAGGTGCCACGCGTCCGTGGCCGCTCGCGAACAGCGCAAGCTTGGCGACCTCGGCGCGCGACAAGGCCTGATCGGCGCCGAGCCTGGTCATCAGGTAGCTGCGCGTTTCGCTGTCGATCTTGAGGCCAGCCTTGTCCAACTCCTCGTCGATCAGCTCGGAGGCCGAGCGCTCGTCGCTGTAGCTCGGCAACGCCGCCGCCGTCTTGTGGCTCTCGAACAATTTGCGCAAGGCAGAGTCCGGCCTGAGCGCTCCAGCCTCGATGACGAGCGCACCGGCAAGCGGCGCTTCGAGCAGCGCCTTGAGCAGGGGCACGTCGATGCGCGCACCGGCGGCGACACGAACGACTTTCCGCTCGGCGAACATCGGGATGGTGCGAAGCTCGACTTCGAGCCGCGCCGGATCTTCCGCCAAATCTCTTTCATCGAGGCGAACGATCTCCGCCGCGTCTTTGCGTTTACCGGCGAAGGCGTCGGCGAGCGCCGCGGCGCGCTCGGCCACGAGCCCAGCATCTGGACCGTAGACGAGTGCCGCGCGGCACTCCGGCTCAAGAGATTTTATGATGCGCTGAAGCGATCCGGTCTTGTAGGCGACCATGGCGAAGAAGCGGCCGTGTTGCAGAGACGCGGCTAGGCCGCCTGCGAGAGATAGGCGGCGATGCGGACCTTGATGCTTTCGGCGACGGTGCGGGCCGCACGGTTCTCCGCGTCGTAGCGGGCGCGCACATTGGAGAAGATCGTCTCGAAGCGCTCATAGGCCGCCCGCGACGTCGCCTTGCCTTCGAGCACGACCCTGCCGTCGTTGCTGATCAGCTTGAACGTGGCGTCGAGCTGATAGACCTGGCCTTTGGCGTCGCCGCTGATCTGGACGAGCTCGTTGATCACGCTTTCCTTGACGACGATATCGAGCTTGTAGGTCGACGCCGCCTGTCCGCTACCGCCGGTGTTTTCGAAGATCAGCTCGTTGCGCACGCGCTGGCCGACTCGGCCGGGGATCGGGGTCACCTCAACGCCAGCCATGGCCGCGGCCAAGCGCGAGCCTCCGGCGGTCGTGCCGTAAAGCGGCTGGATGCCGCAGCCGGCCAAGCTAATGGCCGCGGTCACAGCCAAAGCGGCAAGCAATGGCCTATGCCACCACATTGACGATCCTCTGCGGTACGACCACAATCTTCTTGATTCGACGTCCCCCAATGGCGCGCACGACATTGTCGAGCTTTAGCGCAGCAGCTTCAATATCTTCCTTCGCTGCATCGCGCGCAATCCTCAATTCATCCCGTCTTTTTCCGTTCACCTGTACCGCAATTACCACGGTATCCTCGGCCAAAAGGGCCGGATCCGGGGCCGGCCAGGGCTGTTCGGCCACGAGGCCCTGATTCCCCAGGGCCAGCCAGCATTCTTCAGCCAGATGCGGCACCATTGGGGCGGCGATCCGGGTGAGCATTTCCGCAGCCTCCCGAAGCGCGAATCGCATGTCCTGGGCGGGGCTTCCGCCAGCGGCGTTGAGGGCCGCCGAGAGCGCATTGGCAAGCTCGTAGATATGGGCGATGGCGACGTTGAAGCGGAGCTTGTCGATCGCCGCGGTGACCGCCGCGGCGCTGCGATGAGCCGCCCGGCGAAGCTCTAACGCTTCGCTTCCCGTCTCCGCTGGAACCTGGCCGCCCTCCCCCTTCTCCGCTGCCTCGTTGACCAGCCGCCACACCCGCTGAAGGAACCGGTAAGCGCCGTCGACGCCGCCAGCCGTCCACTCGATGTCGCGCTCCGGCGGCGTGTCCGACAGCATGAACCAGCGCGCAGTGTCGGCGCCGTAAGCTGCGATGATGTCGTCGGGGTCGACCACGTTCTTTTTCGACTTCGACATCGATTCGATGGGACCAATCGCGATCGGCTCTCCGGTCGCTGCGAGCACGGGCAAGCCCTCGCGATAGGCCACCTCTTTCGGCGTCACCCATTTGCCGTGCGCGTCTTTGTAGGTCTCGTGCGTGACCATGCCTTGCGTGAACAGACCCTTGAACGGCTCGTCGATCGGCGAGTGCCCGGTCTTGTGCATGGCGCGGGTGAAGAAGCGCGCATAGAGGAGATGCAGGATCGCGTGCTCGACGCCGCCGATATATTGGTCGACCGGGAGCCAGTAGCCGACGGCATTCGAATCGACCGGCACTTGCGCATGCGGCGAGCAGAAGCGCGCGAAGTACCAGGACGAATCGACGAACGTGTCCATGGTATCGGTCTCGCGCGTGGCGGGACCGCCGCAGCTCGGGCAGGTCACGTGCTTCCAGGTGGGATGGCGGTCGAGCGGATTGCCGGTGCCGCCGAATGTCACGTCCTCCGGCAGCTTCACCGGCAGGTCCTTCTCAGGCACCGGCACTATGCCGCATTTCTCGCAATGGATCATCGGGATCGGGCAACCCCAATAGCGCTGCCGCGAGATGCCCCAATCGCGCAAGCGGAACTCGGTGCGGCGCTCGCCTTGCGGCGCGCCGTGCAGCACCTTCGTTGCTAGATGATCGGCCATCGCTTCTTTTGCCGCCTCGACGGTGAGGCCGTCGAGGAAGCCCGAATTGATCAGCGTGCCGTCGCCGGTATAGGCCTCATCGCCAATCGCGAAGCTCCTGGCATCCGCGCCAGGCGGCAGCACCACCGGGATCACGGGAAGCCCGTAGCGCCTCGCAAATTCGAGATCGCGCTGATCGTGCGCCGGGCAGCCGAAGATGGCGCCGGTGCCGTACTCCATGACGATGAAATTGGCGATGAACACCGTAAGCTCGGCGCCGTCGATCACCGGATGCTTCACGCGCAAGCCCGTGTCGTATCCCCTCTTCTCTTGCGTCTCGATCTCTGCCGCGCTCGTGCCGTGGTGCTGGCATTCGGCGATGAAGGCGGCAGCCTTCGCGTCACGTCCCGGCGACCGCCTTGGCCAGAGGATGGTCTGGCGCAATCGCCATGAAACTTGCGCCGAACAGCGTGTCGGGCCGCGTGGTGAAAACTTCGATGATGTCGTGGCCGCGAGGGGCTTCACCCCCCGCCAACGCGAAGCGGATCAGCAGCCCCTGCGAGCGGCCGATCCAATTCGCCTGCATCAGCCGCACCTTGTCAGGCCAGCGGTCGAGCGTTTGAAGCGCATCGAGCAGGTCTTCCGCGTAGTCGGTGATCTTGAATACCCATTCCGGCTGCTCGCGCTGCTCGACCAGCGCGCCTGAGCGCCAGCCGCGTCCGTCGATCACCTGCTCGTTGGCGAGCACGGTCTGATCGACCGGGTCCCAATTCACTTTCCGCTTCTTGCGGTCGACCAGGCCAGCCTTGAGCAGATCGAGAAACAGCTTCTGCTGCTGGTGGTAGTAGTCGAGATCGCAGGTGGCGAGCTCTCTGCTCCAGTCGAGCGACAGCCCCATGCTCTTGAGCTGGCCGCGCATGATGGCGATGTTGTCGTAGGTCCATTTGGCGGGATGGACGCCGCGCTCTATCGCCGCGTTCTCCGCCGGCAGGCCGAACGCGTCCCAGCCCATGGGGTGGAGCACATTGTGCCCGCGGGCGCGCATGTAGCGGGCAACCACGTCGCCCATGGTGTAGTTGCGCACATGGCCCATATGGATGCGCCCGGAGGGGTATGGGAACATTTCGAGAACATAATATTTCGGCCGCGGGTCATTCTCGTTGGCGTGGAACAGCCCTTGGCTCTCCCAGAGCTTCTGCCAGCGTGGCTCAGCCTCGCGCGGATCGTAGCGTTGTTGCACCATTGGTTTGGACTTCGTGGACCGACCGAGAATCGCCGGGGACTAGGCCATGAAAGCCGAAGCTGGGTCAATCTAGCCGCGACAACGACAGCGTGATTTGCCGTGCGCCCCTGGCATGCGCAAAGTGCGGCCATGGTGGTCGATCGAACAGCAAAACCGCGAACCCGCGCGCATTGGATGCCTCGCGCGCTTCTTCTCCCCTGCGCGTTGGTGCTCGCGGCGGCAATGTCGGTGTCGGCGTGGGCCGAGAGCGATCAGAGCCTCGCCTGGTGCAAGGGTGACGGCGATCCTCCCCTAGAGCAGCAGATCGGTGGCTGCACCGCGTTGATCGAGGCCAAGTCCGGCGAGGCTCGGACGCGTGCGCTCAACTATTTCCGCCGTGCCGGCGCCTATCTCCAGCAACAGGACTTCGACAAAGCGATCAGCGATTTCGGCGACGGCCTCGCGCTCGATGCCGGCAACGCCGCCGCCTATTACGGCCGCGCCATCGCCTATGAAGCGAAGAAGGACACCGACCGCGCCATCGCGGACTACGACGCCGCGATCAAGCTCGATCCGGAGAACGTCAAGGCCCTGAGCAACCGCGCCGCGATCTACGCCGACCAGCGCGCCTATGAGCGCGCGCTGGAAGACAACAACCGCGTCATCGAGCTTAAGCCTGATCAAGCCGCGGGGTACGTCGCCCGCGGGCTCACTTATGCGCGCCGCGGCGACTTCGAATATGCGCTCCGAGATTTTGACCGAGCTATCGCGCTCGATGCCAAATCGGCCATCGCCTATTTCAACCGTGGCCGCGTCTATTTCAGCAAGGGCGACGTCGAGCGCGCGATCGAGGACTATGGCGCCGCCATCGATATCGGCCCGAAAAATGCCAGCTGCTTTCGAGAGCCGCGGCTTCGCCTATCTCAGCCAAGGCCAGATCGACAAGGCGATCGCCGACTACGACGCTGCACTAGAGCTCGACGCCAAGCGCGCCACTGCGTTTTACGGGCGCGGCACCGCCAAGCTGAAAAAGGGCGATACGAGCGGCGCCGACGACATCGCCGCCGCCAAGGCGATCAAGCCTGACATCGCCGGCGTGTTCGAGCAGTCAGGCGTGCAACGGTGATAGACGACGCCGACGTCACGTCCTCGCTGCACGCGGTGATGCGCGATATCGCCGATGCCGCGCGCCGCGCCGGCCGCGATCCTGCCTCGGTCAAGCTGATCGCCGTCAGCAAGACCGTGCCTGAGCACGCCATCGAAGAAGCCATTGGGTTAGGTCAGCGCCGCTTCGGCGAGAATCGCGTGCAGGAAGCGAAAGCGAAGTGGCCGGCGCTGAAAGAACGGTATCCCGATCTTGAGCTTCATCTCATCGGCCCGCTGCAGTCGAACAAGGTGCGTGACGCAGTGCAGCTGTTCGACGTGATCCACAGCGTCGACCGGCCGAAGATCGCGAGCTTGCTCGCCGAGGAGATGGAGCGCTTGGGCAAGCACCCGCGCCTGCTCGTGCAGGTGAATACCGGCGAGGAGCCGCAGAAAGCAGGGGTTCTTCCGAGTGACACGGACGCCTTTGTGGCGCGATGCCGCGACGAATACGGTCTCGCGATCGAAGGCCTGATGTGCATCCCGCCATTAGACGAGGAGCCTGCCATGCACTTCGCGTTGCTCGCCAAGATCGCTGCGCGCCTCGGCCTCAAGGAGCTGAGCATGGGCATGAGCGGCGACTTTGCGAAGGCCATCGCTTTCGGCGCAACCTATGTGCGCATCGGCACAGCAATCTTCGGCGCGCGTGCTGCGAACGGCGATTGACGTCTTACATCACCACAATCGCCGAGCCGCGCCGCAGCTCTGCAAGCAGCATCAGAGGTCGTGCCGCGACAGCGCGATGCAGCCTGCCGTCGGTGAGTAACCTGGCCGCGCAAGATGCACGAAGATGGCGCTGCCCCGTCCCTTCACGCGCGGCCGGTCGTTGTGACCAAGCACGAGAATCAGATCGTAGAGATGGTCGTCGCGGGTCAGGCGGTCGGCGCTAGACCTCGGCGAAAGCTTGACGAGTCTGTTGTAGCTGCGGTCGGCAGGATCCTCGCACCAGCCATCGTCAGCGCGAATGGGGCGCAGCGGAAATTGCGTCCTTGGCCGCGTCACACGGTCGGCGCGATAGAGCACCTGGCGAACGGGAAAGCGGCCGAGCGGGGTGGCGCCGTCGCCCTCCCGCTTCAATGCCTTGGCGCCGCTCCGGCCGAGAGCCGCACGCCGCACGCCGTGCGCCAGGGCAAGGCGCCCTTCCCGCGGATTTCCGGGTGCGCGCCGCAGCGCGATGTCTCGCTTAACTCTCACGGCCAATTGACCTTTTTCTTGCCCGGTCAAGCTAACCGAGCCGCTTGTCCAATGGGAAGGCCCCCCTTATTACTGGAGACCTCGGAACTCACTCGGGGACAGCCATGGGCAATGCGCGCAAGATCCTGATCATCGACGACGATGACGAGCTTCGCAACTCCTTGAGCGAGCAACTGTCGCTGCACGAGGAGTTCGACACCCTGCTCGCGGCCAACGCCTCGGACGGGCTCAAGCTTGCGCGCAACGGCCATGTCGATCTCGTGCTGCTCGACGTCGGTCTTCCCGATCTCGATGGGCGCGAGGCATGCAAGCTGCTCCGCCGCAGCGGGTTCAAGGGGCCGGTCGTCATGCTGACCGGGCAAGCCACCGACTCCGATACCATCCTCGGCCTTGAGTCGGGCGCCAACGACTACGTCACCAAACCGTTCAAGCTCGGCGTGCTGCTCGCCCGCATACGTGCGCAGTTGAGGCAGCATGAGCAGAGCGAGGACGCCGTTTTCACTATCGGCCCTTACACCTTCAAGCCGGCGTCGAAATTGCTGGTCGACGGCAGCGGCAGCAAGATCAGGCTCACCGAGAAGGAAACCTCGATCCTCAAATATCTCTATCGCGCCGGCGAGCGCGTGGTCACCCGCGATGTTCTGCTGCACGAGGTGTGGGGCTACAACGCCGGTGTCACTACGCATACGCTGGAGACGCATATCTATCGGCTCCGCCAGAAGATCGAGAAGGATCCCTCGCAGGCCGAGCTGCTGATCACCGAGACCGGCGGCTATAAGCTGGTGCCTTAGCCGGCTCCCTCTCCTTCGTCATTGCCGGGCTTGACCCGGCAATCCATTCCACAGCCGCTTGAGCGCGCTGAGCCTCAACGAAATGGATGCCCGGATCAAGTCCGGGCATGACGAGGTCAGGGAATAACGAAATCGGCAATGACCGGAACATGGTCCGAGGTGCGCGGCCAATCGCGCGCCTCGTCAAGCACGCGCATGGCGGTCGCGGTTTCGCCGAGCGCGGAGGTCGTCCAGATATGATCGAGGCGGCGGCCGCGGTTCGACGCGCGCCAATCGCGGTTGCGATAGCTCCACCAGGTGAAGAGCTTCTGCTCAGCGGGCACGTGGCGGCGCATCACGTCGATCCAATCGTGCGCCGCTTGCATGCGCAGGAAGCGCTCGACCTCGGCAGGCGTATGGCTCACGACTCTGAGCAGTTGCTTGTGCGACCACACGTCGGTCTCGAGCGGCGCCACGTTGAGATCGCCGACCAGGATCATGCGGTTGGTTCGCTTGCCGCGCATGGCGCGGAACCAAGCGTCCATGGCTTCGAGGAAATCGAGCTTGTGACGGAACTTCGGATTGAGCGCAGGGTCGGGCAGATCGCCGCCCGCCGGCACGTAGACATTGTGCAAGGTGAGGGGCTTTGCCGAGGCGCCGCCATCGAGCACGACCGAGAGATGTCGCGCATGACCGCGCCCGCAAATATCGCGGCGCTCGATTTTGCTGAACGGGATGCGCGAGAGGATGGCGACGCCGTGATAGCCCTTCTGGCCTGCGATCGCCACGTGGCTGAACCCAAGCGCGCGGAGCGGCAGCTCGGGGAAGCTCCCGTCGACGCATTTGATCTCCTGGAGGCAAAGCACGTCGGGCTGCTGCGCGCGCACGAAGCGCTCAACCAGGTCGAGCCTCAGCCTGACCGAGTTGATGTTCCATGTCGCGAGGCGAAAATGCATGAGGCGTGCCCAAAAGAAAGGCGCCCAACCGCTGCGCGTGGTTGGGCGCCAGAAGCGCGTTTTTTGCGCGCGCGTGCCGGGAGGGAAGCCGGCACGGGCGGACCACATCTTCGGCTAGACGGGGGGCACTACCGATGAAAAGCGATGTGGGCCGCTTCTGAACCAACAAATATGGGGGTTGCGGACAGATTTCAACCGGCGCAGGTCAAAAAAATTAACGCGTCGTAAACGTTGGACGGCTGAACGTGCCTAAAATGTTGATTAGCAAGGAATTTTCCGGCGCCCGCTAACAAATTTGTGAAGCCGTTGAGGGCTCTGAAAGGGCATTCGCACCTGCGAAATCAACGGAAAGGCTGGAACGACGTGGTCGAGGTAAAGAAGTCGGCCGCGACCTTTCGCCCGGGCACCACGTCGTTGATGGTGACCGTGGTGGCGAGCCCTTGCGCGTCGGTAATCACCCATTGCCTGAGCTTCATTTCGGGCTCGGTGTCGAAATAGAGCTTGATCTGGCCAGACGCCTGGCCGCCCTTGTCCTCTAGCGCAATGGCGAGCGAGCCATCGTCGCTCTCGGCGCCGACGATGCGCGCATCGCGAGCGAGGTCAACGCCGTCGCCCAGAAGCAGGCGGAACGGCGTCGATTCGAGCGGATATTTCTCGATGGTCTTGAGGCTGGAGTCCTCGATGGCGAGAAAATGCCCGTCTGCCACGAGGCGGAGCGTGCTCGGCGGCGCATAGTCGAATCTGAGCTTGCCGGGCCGCTGCACATAGAAGCGGCCGGCTGTGTGCTTGTTGTTGGAGTCGATCTGCTCGAAATTGCCCTGCAGATTGGTGATGCCGTTGAAATAGGCGTTGATGCGCTGGACCGCGGCGTCTTGCTGCTCGCCGATCAGTGGCGTCGCCGCCGGTGCTGCTTCCACCGCGGCATCCCAGCCGGCCCCTTCATCGCCGGCGCCCTGATTGATCTCGCCGGGTTCGGGCTCCGCGGCATCGTAGGCTGGTTCGGCTTGAGGGGTTGTGATGGCTGTGGGCGGCGTCTTTTGCACCGTCGTGCCGTCTTGGGCGAGCGCCATGCCCGCCGGGACGCAGACAGCGGTTGACAGGCCCAAGAGAAGCCACGCGGTTGTTATGCGCATTGATGGACCCCCTCCCCGCTTTTGCGCGGTCCCAGCGGTAATCGATAGATGATTCCGCCAAATCTGGTCAACTTCTTGGCGAAGCTGGACCTTGAGTCCTTAAGTCGCAGGGCCTAATAGGGCGAAACCGCCTCATCGTTGCCGACCAGTATCTCGCGCTTTCCGGCATGATTGGCGGCTCCGATCAAGCCTTCTTTCTCCATCCTCTCGATCAGGGTCGCGGCGCGATTGTAGCCGATACCGAGCCGCCGCTGCACATAACTGGTCGAAACCTTGCGGTCCTTGAGCACCACGGCCACCGCCTGATCGTACAGCTCGTCCCCCGACTCGCCATAGGTTTCGCCGTCCTCGGCACCCTCCTCGTCGCCCTCGGCCAATTCCTCCTCGGTGACCGCCTCGAGATAGTCCGGCACGCCCTGCTTCTTCAAGTGGCGTACCACCTTCTCGACCTCCTCGTCGGCGACGAAGGGCCCATGCACGCGCATGATGCGGCCGCCGCCGGCCATATAGAGCATATCGCCCTGGCCGAGCAGCTGCTCGGCGCCCTGCTCGCCGAGGATGGTGCGGCTGTCGATCTTGGAGGTGACCTGGAAGCTCACCCGCGTCGGGAAGTTCGCCTTGATGGTGCCGGTGATCACGTCAACGCTCGGGCGCTGGGTCGCGGTGATCAGATGAATGCCGGCGGCGCGCGCCATCTGGGCGAGGCGCTGCACCGCGGCTTCGATGTCCTTGCCGGCCACCATCATCAGATCGGCCATCTCGTCGACGATCACCACGATGTAGGGCATAGCGTCGTAGTCCATCTCCTCCTGCTCGTAGACGGCGCGGCCGGTGGTGCGGTCGAAGCCGGTCTGCACCGTGCGGGTCAGCACCTCGCCCTTGGCTTCGGCTTGCAGGATACGGTTGTTGTAGCCCTTGATGTCGCGCACCCCCAATTTCGACATGCGCTTGTAGCGCTCCTCCATCTCGCGCACCGTCCATTTGAGCGCCACTACCGCTTTCTTCGGATCGGTGACGACGGGCGCAAGCAGATGCGGGATGCCGTCATAGGCGGACAGCTCGAGCATCTTGGGGTCGATCATGATGAATTTGCACTGGTCGGGAGAGAGCCGGTAGAGCAGGGACAGGATCATGGTGTTGATGCCGACCGACTTGCCTGAGCCCGTGGTGCCGGCGATCAGGAGATGCGGCATGCGGGAGAGATCGACGGTGACCGACTCGCCGCCGATATTCTTGCCGAGCGCGAGCGCGAGCCGCGCGTCGGTGTCCTGGAAGTCCGGAGATTCGAGCAGCTCCCGCAACATCACGATCTCGCGCCGGTCGTTGGGGAGCTCGATGCCGATGGCATTGCGGCCGGGGACCACGGCGACGCGGGTGGCGACCGCGCTCATCGAGCGGGCGATGTCGTCGGAAAGCCCGATCACCCGCGAGGACTTGGTTCCCGGCGCCGGCTCAAGCTCGTAAAGGGTGACCACCGGGCCCGGCCGCACATTGGTGATCTCGCCTTTGACGCCGAAATCCTGCAGCACGCCTTCGAGCTCGCGCGCATTTTCCTGCAAGACTTCGTCGCTGATGCGGCTCTTGTTCGAGCGCGGCTGGTGCTGCAGCAATTTGAGCGGCGGGGCCTCGTAAGGCGTGTCGTTCTTCTGCGCGCGGCGAAGGCCGGTGTGCTTCTTTTCCGCGCCGCGCGTGATGCGGTAATTGGGCTCGGTGATGTCCTCGTCCTCGTCGCCCTCCTCGTCCTCATCGTCGTCGAGGTCGAACGGCTCAAGATCGAAGGTCGGCTCGATCCGCCCGTCTGGGTCCGGCTCGAGGTCCTCAGGCACGGCGCGGCCTCCAACGCAGGCTCGTCGGCTTCATCACCGGCCTTTCGCCACCAGAAGCCTCGCTTGATCTTGGCGCCGGTATGCATGGCGACATGCATTGCGGCACCGAGCGAGGCATTCGCCCATTCGCTCGGAATCTTGGTGCGCGGCGCCCACAAGGCGATGAGCGAGGAGGTCGAAGTACCGCAGGCGAAGAGCAAGAGCGAGGTGCCGGCAAGGAGGAACAGAAGCCCGGCAACGAAGCACGCTGCTGCCGCCGGCAGCACGCCGATGAACAGGGCTCCGGTCATGAACAGATCGCCGAGAATGCCGCCAAGGCCGTTGGGCAACGGCCAGCTTTTCGGCTGCGGCAGCGCGGAAAGGGCAGCGGCGAGCAAGAGCACGGCAAGCGGCCAGATGAGCAGGCGCGCGCGGCGCCGTTCCGGCACTGTGCGAAGCGCGAGGTGCCAGCCCCATGCCGCGAGCGGCAGGAACAGGGCGATGGCGGCGAGGCCTAAGGACTGCATGGCGAGATCGGCGAGGATCGCACCCCAAGAGCCAAGGACGTTGCGCGGTGCGGCCTGTGTCGCGTTGTTGAAGCTCGGGTCGTAGATCGACCAGGTGGCGAGGCTCGCCCAGGCCGCGCCAGCGATGGCCAGGATGCCGAGGCCGTAGCCGCGAAACATGAGCTGCCTTAGGCCAGACTCGACCGCTCCCGGCAGGAGCCTGCGCCGCTCCTTCTGTCTACGCTTGGTTGCCATTGCTACCCCAGTGTGGCGACGATGCGTCCCAATGCCTCGCCCGTGGTCTCAGGCGCGTGCACGAGCGCAACCCTGACGTGGTTCACGCCGGGATTGGCCCCGCTTGCCCCCGTGCGGGCGAGATATTTTCCCGGCAGCAGTCTGACACCACACCCTTTCCAAAGGGTTTTTACCGCCTCCTCGCCGCCGCCGAAGGCCGCCATGTCGAGCCACAGGAAAAACCCGCCTTGCGGACGGCGGTAGCCGTAACGGCCCTGCAGCACGGCGTCGGCAACGTCGAAGTTCTGCCGGTAAAGCGCCCGGCCCTGCTCGACATGCGCCTCGTCCGACCAGGCCGCGACCGAGGCGTGCTGGATCGGGAGAGGCACTTGCGGGCAGGCGACGTTGCGGAAGCGGGCGAACGGCGCGATGAAGGCGGCATCTCCGGCAACGAATCCGGACCGCAAGCCGGGGAGACCAGAGCGCTTCGACAGCGAGTTGAAAGTCACCACATTGGCGAAGCTGCCGTCGGCCGCAAACGCGGTCTCGAGCGCGCCTTGGCGGCGGGGTGCCGGAATAGATTTCCGAATAGCATTCGTCGGCGAACAGCATGAAGTCGAAGCGCCGCGCGAGCGCGATTGCGGCGGCGAGGTAGCTCCCGTCCGCCACCGCGCCTTGCGGATTGGAGGGCGAGCAGAGATAGAGCGCGACGGTGCGCTGCAGGAGCTCTTCATCGATGGCATCGAGGGCCGGGAGGAATTGCGTCACGCCGGCACCGTCAAGAAATACCGGCTCGGCCCCTGACGCTGCCGCGGCAGCGGCATAGGCCTGATAGAACGGATTGGGGATGAGCACCGCCGGACGGGCGACGGAGGCCTTGCGCGCGAGAGCGGGGAAGACGGCGGAGAACAGTCCTTCGCGCGAACCGTTGAGCGGCAAGATCTCAGTCTCGGGGTCCACACGCAAGGCGAGCGTGGGATAGCGGCGTCCGAGCCAGTCAGCGATGGCTTGCCGCAACGCCGGGATTCCCCGGATGGGCGGATAGCGGCCGAACTCGCTCAAATGCTGTTGAAGCGTCGGTCCGAGAAAGGACGGGATGAGCGCGCGGGGCTCGCCAAGCGAAAGATCGATGGGGGTCGCGCCGGGCGCGATGCCATGAAGCAGCGCGGCAAGGCGCGCGAAGGGAGAGGCGACGAGATCGTCGAGAGAGGTGAGCCCTGTCTGAATCGCCATGCGCAAGGGTTACGGGATGGCGCTAGCTCCGGCAATGGTTAGTCGGGCCCCAAAAAATGAGCCCCGGCAGCGTGCCGGGGCTCAGGGAGAGCAGGTGTCAAGGGAGGAAATACTGCTCTCGTCTTTGCTTTGCGTCCTGGAGTTGACTCAGCTCGTCTAGTGTTACGGCACCACCTCTCCATGCAGGTTGATATCGAGACCTTCGACTTCAGCAGCCTGACTCACTCTCACTCCGACAAGAATGTTCGTCACGATAAGGATCACCCAAGTCATGACCGCCGTCCAAACGATGGTGGCGATAATGCCCTCCAGCTGAATGAACACTTGGCCCGGATTGCCTTCCAGCAAGCCCGACGTGCCGCAGACCGCCTTCAAGGCAAACACACCGGTCAGTAGCGCTCCGATGATGCCGCCGACGGCATGAACGCCGAAAGCATCGAGCGAGTCGTCATAGCCGAGGGCCCGCTTGACCGTGGTCGCCGCAAAGAAGCAGCCGACGCCGGCTGCGGCGCCGATCCACAGTGATCCGATCGGACCGACATAACCAGACGCAGGCGTGATGGCCACGAGACCGGCCACGGCACCGGAGATGATGCCGAGCACGCTCGGCTTCTTGTGCACGAGCCACTCGGAGAACATCCAAGCGAGCGCCGCGGTGGCGGTAGCAATCTGCGTGACGGTCATGGCAAAGCCAGCGCGTCCGTCAGCAGCGACCTCCGAACCGGCGTTGAACCCGAACCAGCCGACCCACAGCAGCGAGGCGCCGGTCATGCTGTACACCAGATTGTGCGGCGCCATGTTCTCGGAGCCGTAGCCGTAGCGCTTGCCGATATAGAGGGCGCAGACCAGGCCCGCGACACCGGCGTTGATATGCACGACCGTGCCGCCGGCGAAGTCGAGCACCCCGAGGCCTGCGAGGAAACCGCCGCCCCACACCCAGTGGGCGATCGGCGCGTAGATGAGGATCTGCCACAGGACCATAAAGATCACCAAGGCAGAGAACTTCATGCGGTCGGCGAAAGCACCGGTGATCAGCGCCGGGGTGATGATGGCGAAGGTCATCTGGAAGCACATGAACACCGATTCAGGGATTGTGCCTTTCAGCGTGTCGACTTCCATGCCCTTGAGCAGGAAGCGGGACATGCCGCCGATATACGCATTCATGCTTCCGCCGTCGGTAAAGGCCAGCGAATAGGCGATCACCATCCACACCACGGTGACGATGCAAGTCGTGGCGAAGCTTTGCATGACGGTGGCGAGCACGTTCTTCTTGCGCACCATGCCGCCATAGAACAAGGCGAGACCTGGGATGGTCATCATCAAGACGAGAGCAGTGGACGTGAGCATCCACGCCGTGTCGCCATGGTCGAGTGTGGGCGCGGGCGGCGCAGCCGGGGCTGCCTCGGCGGCTGCCTCTTGGGCGAGCGCCGGATCGACATGGGCGAGGATCAGCACAGCGAGCGCTGCGACCACGCCGAAGAGAAACTTCATAAGAGTCGACATCTAGTTTTCCTCCCCCTCTCAGAGCGCTGATTCGTCGGTTTCGCCGGTGCGGATGCGCACCGTCTGCTCAACCGGGACCACGAAGATCTTGCCGTCGCCGATCTGCCCAGTCTTGGCAGCGGCAACGATGGCGTCGACGGCCTTGTCGACCATCTTGGCCGGCACGACGACTTCGATCTTGATCTTCGGCAGGAAGTTCACGGCGTATTCCGCGCCCCGATAGATTTCGGTATGGCCTTTCTGGCGTCCGTAACCTTTGACTTCGGTCACGGTCATGCCCTGCAGGCCGAGCTCGGTGAGGGCTTGGCGCACCTCATCGAGCTTGAATGGCTTGATGATCGCCATCACCAGCTTCATTTGTTCACCCCTCCATGTTGCGGCTTCCGTTCTGGCAATGGTCGTGAGCCGCGTTAACCCGAAAGGAGAGTCAAACTGCGTGCCAACTCCGCCGCGGCGCAGCAATTCCTTGGCTTTGATGGGTTTTCGCGGGGGTCAAGGCGGCCGTAGGCCAGGAGGCGGGGCCTATGTTTGCCTATTGATTAGGCAAATGGCAGCGTTTGCCTAAAATCTGTACAGATTTAGTCGGCGTGGCGCTCGCGGAGGAGCCCTTCTTGCGTCGTCGAGGCCACAAGCTCGCCGGACCGAGTAAACAAAGTGCCGCGGCAGAACGCCCGACCGCCCCCCGAGCTTGGGCTGTCTTGGGCGTAAAGCAGCCAGTCGTCGGCCCGGAAGCGTCGATGAAACCAGATGGAATGGTCGAGGCTCGCGAGCATCAGCGACGGATCGAAGATGAAGCGGCCATGGGCGATCAGCGCGGTATCGAGGAGGGTGAAATCGGAGGCGTAGGCGAGCACGCATTGGTTCAGAGCGAGGTCGTCGCCAAGGCTCCCCGTCGCTCTGATCCACACTTGCTGCGTGGCGGCGCGCTTTTCCGGGCTGAGGTAGCGGGAAAGGTCGACAGGCCTGATCTCGATCGGCCGCTCCCGCTCCCAATAGGTCCTGACCTGAGGCGGCAGCCGGTCGAGCAGAAGCTCCTTCAGCTCGACCTCGCTCGGCAGGGATTCGGGCGGCGGCACCTCTGGCATCTTCACCTGGTGCGACAGACCCTCCTCATGCTTGTGGAAGGAGACTGCCATGGAGAAGATCGCCTGCCCGTGCTGGATCGCCACCACGCGGCGGGTTGAGAAGCTGCCGCCGTCGCGGATGCGATCGACATTATAGAGGATCGGCACCGCGGGGTCGCCCGGGCGCAAAAAATAGCCGTGCAAGGAATGGGCGGTGCGGCCATTGACGGTGCGGTAGGCCGCGACCAGCGCCTGGCCGATCACCTGCCCGCCGAACACGCGCTGCCAACCGACCTGCGGGCTCACGCCGCGGAACAAATTCACCTCGAGCGTTTCGAGGTCGAGGATGGCGAGAAGCTGGTCGAGAGCGCGGCTCATGGTTTCTTCCTTGGCGCCTGGCCAATTTCGAGAAGCGGCGTGTAGCAGAGTTCATCCCTCCCCGCGAGGGGAGGGTGGCCACCAAAGCGCGCTTCTGCTTTGGTGGACGGGTGGGGCGATTTGGACAATATGTGCCTCTGACCCCACCCGGCGACCCGGCGAAAGGCCGGGCGAGCCGCCCTCCGCTCGAGGGGGGAGGGACAAAGGAGACCGCGTGGCGCGAGAACGGCCAATACGACGTGATCGTTGCCGGCGGCGGCTTTGTCGGCACGACGCTCGCCCTTGCTCTCTCCACCCTTGCTCCCAAGGGATTTCGCGTGGCGCTGATCGACGCAGAGCCGCCGCAGAAAGATAAAGTCGACGCGCGCGCCTCGGCGCTGTCGGCGGCGAGCAAAGGCCTTCTCACCGTGCTCGGCATCTGGCCTGAGCTCGCCGGGGACGCCCAACCGATCACCAGCATCGACATCACCGACAGCTCGCTCGACGCGCCGCTTCGTCCGCATTTCCTTGGCTTCGATGACGATCTCAGGCCAGGCGAATCCGGCGCCTATATCATCGAGAACGCCGATCTTGCCCGCGCGCTCTCCGCGGCGCTCGCGCGCGAGCCGTCCATCGCGCTATTTGCCCCGGATAGCGTCACCGGCTTCTCGGCGACACCGTTCGCCATTGAGGTGGAGCGGGCAAAGAGCGGCGCGGCGTCAGCCAAGCTTCTCATCGCCGCCGACGGCAAGCGCTCGCGCTTGCGCGAAGAGGCTCAAATCAAATGCGTGAGCTGGAGCTATCCGCAAGTCGGCATCGTGACCACGGTCAAGCATGAGAAGCCGCACGGCGGGAAAGCCGTGCAGCATTTTCTTCCCGGCGGGCCTTTCGCCATCCTGCCGCTGAAAGGCAACCGCTCCTCCATCGTGTGGACCGAGGACAAAGCCACCGGCAAAGCGATCATGGCGGCGGATGAAGCAAACTTCCTCGCCGAGCTCGGCAAACGCTTCGGCGGCAAGCTCGGCGACATCGCCCTCGCCGGTCCGCGCCAATCCTTCCCTCTCGACTTTCAGGTGGCCCGCAGTTTCGTGGCCGAGCGCCTGGCGCTGGTCGGCGACGCTGCGCACGCCGTTCATCCTCTTGCCGGCCAGGGACTCAATATCGGCTTCCGCGACGTGGCGGCGCTCACCGAGATCATCGTCGAAAGCGCGCGGCTTGGGCTCGATATCGGCGCATCGGGCCCGCTCGAACGCTACGAGCGCTGGCGAAGATTCGACAGCGCCTTCTCGGCCACGGTGATGGACGGGCTGAACCGCCTGTTCTCCAACGACAACGCACCGTTGCGTGCGCTGCGCGATCTCGGGCTTGGCGTGGTCGATCGGGCGCCGTGGCTGAAGCGCGCGCTCGTGCGCGAGGCGGCAGGGGTGAGCGGCACCATCCCGCGCCTTCTGAAGGGCGAGAGGCTGTGAGCGCCTAGCGGTCGTCGAGCTTGCGCGCTTCCTCGGGCAACATGATGGGGATGCCGTCGCGGATCGGATAGGCGAGACCGGCGGCGCGGCTGATCAGCTCCTGGCGCTCGGCATCATAGTCGAGCGACGTCTTGGTCAGGGGACAGACCAGGATCTCGAGGAGCTTCGGATCGAGGCGGCGCTCGCCGCGGCGAGGATCTGAATCTTTGTCGATGGGAGCCTCCTTGCCGGTCCTTATGCCGGTCATTGTATTGACGTTCCCGAGCCGTCGTCGCGCGACGCAAGCTCCATCTCGGCGAGCGCCACCAGCGCTTCGGCTCTCGCCCGCAAATCTCTCGCCTCGAGCAGAGCTTGCTTCTCCTCCGCGCCATAGGGGCTCAGGATCGACAGCGTGTTGACCAGCCGCTCATTGGTCGCGCTATCGATGCGGTCCCAGTCGGCGCTGAGATCGTTGGCGGTCAGATAATTTCTGAGCGTTGCCAACAGGCGCGGCCGATCGACCTCCTCTTCGCCGTGACCTGACCTGAAGTCGGTGGCGAACTCGCCGAAGTGGACCTGGCAGAAGCGGAACGGCTCGTCCAACTCGACGTCGTGCAAGACGCGGAAGCGCGTGATGCCGGTGAGCGAGAGCATCACGCGGCCGTCGTCGCCCTCGGTGAAGGCCGTGATGCGACCAGCGCACCCCACCCGCCGCAAAGGAAAGCTCTTGCCGGCCGGCGATTCGTTGTCGCCGGCCTCGGGCGCCGGCTGCACGATGCCGATCAGGCGGTCGGCGGCGAGCGCATAGTCCACGAGCACGAGGTAGCGCGGCTCGAACACGTTGAGCGCAAGCGTGGCGCGCGGCAGGAGGATGGCGCCACGCAACGGAAAGATGGGCAGCACCTGCGGAAGATCTCCCGGCCCTCGGTAGCGATCACTTACCCCACGCGGCAAGTCTCCTTGCCCTCACGCAAACAACAGCGATGAGAGCCTCTGTCGGCCCGAGATGGTCGCAGGATCGCTGGCGCCCCAGGCGTCGAACAGCTGGAGCAGCTGCTTGCGGGCGGCATCGTCGTTGAAGGCGCGATCCTTGCGGATGATCGTCAGCAGCTCGTCGAGCGCGCCTTGACGGTCGCCTCTCGCATTCAAGGCAAGCGCAAGATCGAAGCGGCTCTGGCTGTCGCCGGGATTTGCCGCGACCTTGGCGCGCAGCGTCTCGGCATCGCCGGCGCTCGCGGCCTTTCGCGCAAGCTCGAGGCTTGCCCGCGCACCTGCCACCGGGGCGCTGTCAGCCTTGGCCGGAGGCACGAGCGCCAAGGTCTGCTCGGCGCGGGTGAGGTCCCCGGTCTTGATGTAGCACTTGGCAAGCCCGGCGGCGGCGCGAGCATTCTCCGCGTCCTTCTGCAGCGCTTCGCCGAACGCTTGCGCCGCGGTATTGACGTCGCCGGCGGCAAGCGCTGCTTCAGCGCTCTCCATGTCGGCCGCGGCATCGGCCTGTTCATCGCCGAGCAGCCTCGCGATGAACGATTGGACGCGGCCCTCGGGCAACGCTCCCATGAAGCCGTCGACCGGCCTCCCGTCCTGGAAGGCGAATACGGCCGGAATCGATTGAACGCCCATCTGGCCGGGGATCTGCGGGTGCTCGTCGATGTTGAGCTTGACGAGCTTGACCGCGCCCTTGGCCGCGCGCACCGCCTTCTCCAGCACCGGCGTCAATTGCCGGCAGGGACCGCACCACGGCGCCCAGAAATCGACCAGAACCGGGACCTCGCGCGAGGCGTCGATCACATCGCGCACGAAGTCCTTGGTGGTCGTGTTCTTGATGAGGTCGGCGTCGGCCGGGCCAGCGCCTTCCGAAAGGATCGGGGTATCCATGCTGCTGCTCACTCACCCTCGCGGTTCGCGACCCTATACTTGGCAGGCGGCAAGGCCAAGCCGGCCACGCGCCCTATTTTACCGGGAAGATGGGCCGCGAATACCGGTTTGGCAACGCCTCCGGTAACGCTCAGGAGAGGGGAAGAATGAGCGGCTCGTGACCGCAGGCGCGGATGAAGCGGAGGAAATCCTGGGTGGCGAGCCTGGTCGTGGCGGTGTTCTCCAGCGGATGAAAATTGACCTCGGCGAAGGGGATGAGGGCGGCATCGACCGCCACGATGACGCGAGCCTCAGGATCGTTGATCAGGGCGAAGGGCGTGACCGAGCCAGGGGTCACGCCGAGCAGGTCGAACAGGCGCTCAGGCTTGCCGAAGCTGAGGCGGCCGAGCCCCAAGCGCTTTGCCACCATCTTCAAATCGACGCGGCTATCGTCCTTGGCGACGATCAGCGCGGCGCGGCCGTCTTTGTCCATCACGAATAGATTCTTGGTGTGGGCGCCGGCTAGCCGCTCGCGCAAGGCTTGGGACTCGCCTACGGTGAACACCGGCTCGTGCTCCACCGTGACAGACGCGATGCCGAGCTCTGCAAGACGCGCGAACAAAGTCTCGCGGTCGCCAGCCGCAGATTTTGGCTTCCTCTTTGACGTGCCGTCCAAGTACCTGATCCGCGTCATGTTTCGCGTGCGCGAGGGTCAAAGCGCGCGCTATGGACATCGGGAGAGCGATCAACTAAAACGCCAGACAGTGCCTTCAAGCGCGAACCGGATGGGTTTGGCAAGAGCGCGAGGGTAGGCCGGATCGCGGGTGTAGCTCAGGGGTAGAGCACAACCTTGCCAAGGTTGGGGTCGTGGGTTCGAATCCCATCGCCCGCTCCAATTTTCTCCTTCATTCAAGCACGACGGCGCATGGCGGGGCCCTCGCGCCGCGGCGCCGTTCATATTATGCGCCCCCACGTCACTTGCAGACGTTGAGCGCGTGCCGGTCTTGCAGGTCGAGATGCAGATGGGTGCGGTGGATGTCGTTGGCTTCGGGGCCAAGCACCGTCGTGAACGTTTCGCAGGCGCCCTGATGCACGCGCCTCAGGAACTTGGCCTGAGGCAGCGTGAGCGGATCGGGCGAAGGAGCCTTGCTCGCGGACCCAGGATCGCCCTGAATGAGGGCAGCCGACTTCACCGAGGCCTGCATGGCAGCCTGCGCGTTCGCCGGCTTTGCCGTCACCTTGTCGGAGGGCGTGCCCTGATCGGCCCCGTCGTCCGCGCTCGCGTTCTTGGCGGCGATCGGAATGAGCTTCACGCCGGCGACGAGGTCCCGGCGCGTCGGGCCCCAGCCAGTGGCAAGATCGATCCTCCGCCCGTCGGCGAGAAAGAACACCGGAAGGTCGATGGCGTCGGCGTAGGCGTGCTGGCTGCGGCGCTCGTTTGGCAGGTTGTAGAGGTTGCGGCAGGAATAGCCTGAGCCCGCGATCCTCGCCACCGGCGAGCCGAGCGTGGCACGCGCCGCCGGCTGCACCGTCTTTTCCATCCAGCGGCTGAGCGCCACCACCATGGGGCAATTCATCAGCATGGGCGGATCGACCGCGACCTTGTCCTTGTCGCCGATGCTGCGCAGGAGAACCGGCGCCGGTGTGCCGCAGTCGTTGAAGCGAATTGGCGCGAGCGGAATGACTTGTGCGCTCATCGGCGCGAGCAGGCTCATGCATTCCATCAGCGCTGCCGCGATTTCAGCCGTGGACCATTCGGGAGGTGGCGCCGGCGGCGAGGAGGCTTGAGGCGCTTGGTCTCCGGCGGCAGGCGATGGGTCTCCGCCAGAAACCGCCGCGGCGAGGGCGCGGACCTCCACGCTTGGTGTCGCGGCGCCCCCTGAAATTGTCTTGGCCTGTTCGGTAACTGCCCCAGGCGCCTCCGAGCGCGGAGAAACGAAGGAAAGCGTGACTACGCTCGTGACTGCGGCAACGGACAGTGCCGCCGAGCAATAGCCAACGATCTTCCCGGACTGATGCATGATCCGACCGGAATCCCCCCGGGAGCGGCGCTTCGCTACCCTGGCACCCGAAGATTAATCAAAAGTAGTCGGAGGAAGCGCGTTGGCCCCGCGCCAAAACCAATCGGCCGGCCAGGTCATCGACCGGCCGGCCTTAAACCAGAGGCAGTGCGGCGGCTTGAGTCCTACCAGGGTCCGCGCCCAAACAGGCCACGGTTCCGGCCTGACCAGGGACCGTCACCCCAAGGGCTGTCGTAATAGCGCCTGACCACTGCGTTGTTGCGCCGGCGGGGTTTCGGTGTTGCCGCTGGCTCGTCGTCGGTCGTGCTGATCTTGGCGCCGGTCGATTTGGCGAGCACCACGAAGTCTCCGCCCCTCGGCAGGTTCGCCGAATTGATGCTGGTATCGGCAACGATGAAGGTCGAGCCGGGCGTCAGGCGCTCGGAGATCTTCTGGCGGACGTCGTCAGGGATCTCGAGCCGATCGAGGGGCGAAGCAGCACCGGCGCCATCCTGCACGTCGAGCGTCACCCAATTGATCTTGGTGTCGCCGGGGGCGAAATTCAGCGCCACATAAACATGAGTGCCGAGCGGTTCCTCCGCATTGCGGAAGCTGACAGCCGTGTCGAATACATCGTCGAATTCCTGCCTGACGTAGACATGGCCGGCCGGAGGCTCGCCTTTGCCGGCGACCTCATACACCTTCTTCACGAGCTCATCGTTGAAGGCGCCGGTCTCACGCATGCCGTTCGCCTTCTGGAACTCCTTGATGGCGCTGATGGTGGCTTTGCCCATGGTGCCGTCGAAATTCTGCGGCGGCAAATATCCGGTCGAGGCAAGGATTTGCTGCACGCCAATGATGCGGTCGCGCTGGGTGTGCCTGGTTAACAGGATGCGCAAAGGCGCGTCGGAGCGGGGCTCTGCCGCCTGCACGGCTGCGGCATCGACGCCGGCATTCACTTTGGCGGCGGAGGCCGGCGGCGGCAAGTCCGGCGCCGCCGTGACTTCGGTGACCGGCGCGGGGACGGGCTCGGGCGTTACGGGCTCGGGCGCGACGGGAGCCGCGGCGACAGGCTTTTCGGCGGGCTTGTCCTCAACGTTGGCGGCGGCTGGCGCTTGATTGGCTGGCGGTGCATCGGGGGCGGCCAGGCGCTCCTGGAGCTTGCTCGTGTCAGGCGTAATGGCATGGACGCGGTTGGGGTCAGAGTCGGCAGCGGGGCGCGCATGCATCGCTTGCGCGTCCTTCGCAGGCTCCGGCTGCGAAACCTCGTTCTCCGGCGCATCCTTTGCCGGCTCGGCCTGCGCAGCGTCATTCTGCTCTGCGGGCCGAGGTTGAGCTTCGCTGTCGATGGTGGTCGGCGCTTCCGCCTTCGCCAGGATCACCGGGCTTGCGGCCTCTGCCGCAGCCACCGACACCGGGGAATTCATCGGTTGGAGCGGGGCGATGGAGGCGTGCTGCGCGATTTCCGGCAGCTGCGGTGGCGGCAAAGGCTGGAACAGAGCCGGGTGCTCGACGGGCGTCGGCTTCGGCCGGCCGCGTGAGGTGATCACATTGTCGCCGACCGAAGACATCTGGAAGAATTTGGGCGCAAACGCATAGGTCAGGCGGATGCAGCCGTGCGAGGCGGGGTAACCGGGCACAACGCCTGCATGCATCGCCGTACCGGACCAGGTAAGCCGGTTCATCCATGGCATCGGCGCGCCGCTGTATATGTTCGAGTGATGCCACCGCGCCTTTTGCATGATCGAGAAGGCGCCGATGAAGGTCGGATGCTGCGCGGTTCCGGTCGACACCACCGAGGTGGTGACGAGGCTCGTGCCGCGATAGACGTCGACCTTTTGCTGGCCGGTGGAGACGACAACGATCATCGGCTGCTTGGTGTCGACTTGGACGATCGGCTCGTCGGGCGCCTTGGCAGGCTTCTGCTTCTTCCCGGCTTCGGCCGGCAACGCGGCGACCGCCAAGGTAAGCGCCGCCACGCCCAACCACAGTGCCGAAATTCGTATTGCTCTTGGGGCGACCGGGATCGCCTTTACCCTACACACACGCTGCGCTTTCAATGCCCGTCCCCGTGCTCGATCGAACCCTTCATGGGCTGGAATCGTTCCCCTCAACCGTGTGATTGTCCCTCACGAATCACACTAAGTGAGGCTATCAAATTTGGCCAGCAAAGCCTTCCGATTACCTAACATTTGGGGTCGCTCGTCAAAGATTTCACCTCGCTCGCGCCCCTGCCGGGGGCGCCCATACAACTCCCTGCATGACGTGGGAAAATTCGGTCTCCGGGGCACCGACACGCCTCGCGCCGCAACCAAGCGCCTCGAATAATCTTGGCCCTTGTTCCATTCCGGCAACACCTAGAAGCTGCCGTGCCACAGCCCTTGATGCCGTTCACAGTGGAGGCAGCCGCATCTCGTGCGCAGGCGATCGAGCCCGCGCAATCGTTCCATGAGTGAACCTCAGATTTGCGGTGGGACGAGGGCAGAAATTGTGCCTGATCGAGGATCGCAACCGGAGACCATCTCCGGCAAAATCCCTTGCTTCATAGCCTCTCGCTAAATACACCCGATGCCGAAAGCGGCTTTGGCTTTTCTGGGAGGCACTCATGCTGGCATTGGCGCATCCGCGTTCCCGCATTTTCGTCCGCGCTCTGGCTTTGGCGATCGCCGGCTTGGCGCTCGGCGGTTGCGGCATCAACACCATTCCCACGCTGCAGGAGCGGGCCAAAGCCTCCTGGAGCGAGGTCCTGAACCAATATCAGCGCCGCGCCGACCTGATCCCCAATCTGGTTGAGACGGTGAAGGGCTATGCTGCCCAGGAGAGCAAGGTGCTGACCGAGGTGGTTGAGGCGCGCGCCAAGGCGACGCAAATGCAGATCCCGCCCGATATCCTCACCAATCCTGAAGCCTTCAAGAAATTCCAGGAGGTACAAGGCCAGCTCAGCGGATCGCTCGCGAGACTGCTGGCGGTGGTGGAGAACTATCCGGACCTGAAGTCGAACCAGAACTTCCTCGCCCTGCAATCTCAGCTCGAAGGCACCGAGAACCGCATCGCCATCGCCAGGGGCGACTACATCAAATCGGTCCAGGCCTACAACACCGAGATCAGGACCATCCCCGGGCGCTGGTGGCGCGCGATGCTCTATCCCGATGCCGAGCCCATGCAGAACTTCACCGTCGCCGAGGAGACCACCAAGGTGCCGGAGGTGAAGTTCTAGCGGGGAGCAGGCGAACGAGGGCGGGTATGGCCTCCACGCCGTGGCGCCGGATCCTTTTTGGCTTCGCGCTCATCGTTTGGTTCGGACCCGCGGCCGCGGCAGAGCCCGCCTATCCGCAGCTCACCGGCCGGATCGTCGACGACGCCGATCTCCTGAGCCCCGCCGACCGGGCCGAGCTTGATGCTGAGCTCAAGGCGCTCGAGGACAAGAGCTCGGACCAGGTCGTCGTCGTCACCTTGCCCTCGCTGCAGGGCTTCACTATCGAGGATTTCGGCTATCAGCTCGGCCGCCATTGGGGCATCGGCACCAAGGAGAAGGACAACGGCGTCCTTCTGATCGTCGCCCCCAATGAGCGCAAGGTGCGCATCGAGGTCGGCCGCGGACTCGAGCCGATCCTCACCGACGCCATGTCGAACGTCATCATCAACGGCGCCATTCTGCCGCGCTTCCGCACCGGCGATTATGCCGGCGGCATCAAGGAGGGGGCGAAGGGCATCGAGCTCGTGCTCACCGGCGATGCTGCCGAGCTCGCCGAGCGCGTGAAGGGCCGGCACGACGCCGACGACCCGAAGATCGACTGGCTCGTCGTCATCTTCTGGACCCTGATCATCCTGTGGTTCATCTGGGTCACCTGGCGGAGCACCCAGCGCCCGGCCTATCGTCGCGGAAGCGGCCCGATCTTTATCCCTGGCCCGGGGTGGGGCGGGGGGTCCGGAGGCAGCGGCGGAGGCGGCTTCTCCGGCGGAGGGGGCAGCTTCGGCGGCGGCGGCGCCTCCGGCAGCTGGTAGGGATCGCTATGGAGCCTTTCAGCCCCGAGCAACGCGCCAGCATCGAAGCGGCCATCACCAAGGCCGAGAGCAAGACCAGCGGCGAGATCATCGTCGTCGTCGCCACCGCAAGTGCGGGCTATTTCGCCTATGCGCTGATGTGGGCCGCGCTGCTGGCGCTGCTGGTTCCCTGGCCGCTGATCTACTTCACCAACTGGCCGGTCGAGCACATCTATCTCGCAGAGCTCGGCGTCTTTCTCCTCGGCGCCCTGCTCATGCAGTGGGAGGCGCTGCGCTTCGCCATCGTGCCGAGCTCCATCAAGCGCGCCCGTGCGCATCAGAAGGCGGTGGAGCAGTTCCTGGCGCAAAATCTGCACACCACCAAAGGCCGCACCGGGGTGCTGATCTACGTGTCCTTCGCCGAGCACTACGCCGAGGTGATCGCCGACGACGGCATCTACAAGAAGGTGCCGCAAGAGACCTGGAACGGCGTGGTGAACACCCTCACCGCGCATCTCGGGCGAGGGCAGCGCACGCAAGGGTTCATCACCGCGATCGAGACCTGCGGCAAGATTCTCGCCGAGCACTTTCCTCCCGGCCGCATCGACCAGAACGAGCTGCCCAACCATCTGATCGTGCTCGATGGCCGCTGGACCGCGTAAGGGGAAGGGCGGCGTCAAGGGCAAAGCGGCCGAACCTGCCGGTCCCCTCGCTCTGACCGGCTGGGTGCTGTTCGACTGGGCGACGCAGCCTTTCTACACGCTCGTGGTCACCTTCCTGTTCGGCCCTTATTTCGTGAACGGCTTTATTCGAGATCCCGCGCTTGGCGCGACGTTGTGGGCCTATGCCACCGGCGGCGCCGAGCTGATCGCAGCGCTGCTTGCGCCGGTCCTCGGCTCGATCGCCGATGCAGGGCTCCCGCGCAAGCCGTGGATCGCGGGCTTCTCGGTGTTGCTGGTCGTTGGCCTTTGCGGGCTGTGGTTCGCAGTTCCGGGGCAAACCGGCATGGCGCCTCTCGTGCTTCTGTCGTTTGCGCTCGCCACCATCGGCGCCGAGCTCGCCACCGTGTTCAACAACGCCATGATGCCCTCGCTCGTTTCGCCCAAGCGGCTCGGCACCTTGTCGGGCATCGGCTGGGCCACGGGTTATGTCGGCGGGCTGGTGAGCCTCGTCATCGTCGCGGGGCTGATCGTCGCCGACCCCGATACCGGCAAGACCCTGCTCGGGCTCAACCCCATCATGCCGGTCGATGTGGCGACGCGGGCCGACGAGCGGCTGGTCGGTCCGTTCTCAGCCCTCTGGTACCTGATCTTCGTCCTGCCTCTGTTCCTGTTCACGCCGGACCGGCCTGGAACGCGCGTCGCAGCCCCAGTCAGCACCGGCCTCACTCAGCTCGTGGCTGGCGCCAAGGACCTGTACCTCAACCATCGCCAGGTCGCGCTCTTTCTCCTTGCCCGCATGCTCTATGCCGACGGGCTCGGCGCCGTGTTCGCTTTCGGCGGCATCTACGCGGCGAGCGTGTTCGGCTGGGGAGCCTCGGAGCTCGGCCTGTTCGGCATCATCCTCACCATCGCCGGAACCATCGGTGCCGCGTCCGGCGGCGTGCTCGACGATCGCCTCGGCTCGAAGCGCGTGATCGGCTGGACGCTTTGCCTGTTCATTCTCGCCTCGATCGGGGTGCTGTCGGTGGACAAGAGCCACGTGCTGTTCGTTCATGCCGTCGAGCCCAAGGCGCCAGGCAGCGCGCCCTTCTCCTCGGTCGGCGAGCAGGTCTATCTCGCCTTCGCCATTCTCATCGGCCTTGCCTCTGGCCCGATCCAGGCGGCGAGCCGCACGCTTTTGGCTCGGCTCAGCCCGCCGGAGAAGACCACCGAGTTCTTCGGCTTCTTCTCCTTCTCCGGCAAGATCAGCGCCTTCGCCGCCCCGCTCGCCATCGGCGCCGTCACCGCGGCCACCGGCAGCCAGCGCCTCGGCATCGGCACGAGCGTCGCGTTTCTGATCGCAGGCTTGCTGCTGCTATTCCGCGTCAAAAGCAAGTAACCCTGACCCATCGCCACTACGACGCTTCTCTCGTCGCTTTCGCCAGGACCGGAACAAGTCCCGGCACGCAAAGGGCAGGCGTAACAAATCGTTGCCGCGATGCGTTTCAGCATCCGGAGTTTGATCTTCTTCCCCTCGGATGAGGGGGCGGCGCGTCGAAAGGCGCAAACTTATGGCGTCGCATCCTCGGCGAGGATGCGCGGGCGCTTTCCGGCGCGCCACATGCGCTCATGCAGCAAAGCGTTAGCGCATGCTATTTGCGGTGACTTGGCGGATCGCCGGGCCGCGCTTTCGCTCTAGGTCTCCCGCTCGCCGCGCGGATCAAGTCTATGGGCGGCTCGCGTTTGGTGTGGAGCCTAGAGTCGTCAGCCAGCTCCTGGCAGGACCTCATCTTGGGTCCGGGCGGAGCCCCGGCGCCGCCCGAGTGCTCAGCCTGCGAAACCGAGCCCGCGGGACACCGCGCCTCGTCCCGCCTCACGACGCCTCGCGATGACGCCCCTCAGTGGACGAGGTGCGCGCAGGATAACGAAGGTTTGCGAAGCGGGGATAAGTTCTGTCGCAGGGAGCGGTAAGCGCGAGCGGGGCCGGCTTGGAAGAATCACAGATCAGCGGCGGTAGCGCGTCACCGAGACCTATGCGCACGGCGCGGTGCACACCAATACCATTGAAGGCTTCTGGTCGATCCTGAAACGCGGCGTTGTCGGCACCTATCACAAGGTGAGCCGCAAGCATCTTCCACTCTATGTTGCAGAGTTCCAATTCCACTATAATGTTCCAATTCCACTATAATAATGTGGAAACGCGGACATTTTTGGTGCTGCGGTAGCACGTTGCTGAGGTGCTGAAAGAGCCGAAGGAGTAAGCGGAAGCGCACTCAGCAATAGACTGGGGGGAGAGGGAAAGAGATGGACCTACTTTGGCGCGCATTCGTAATCGCAGCGTTCGCGCTAGTGGTTGCCATCCTGGCTATGACAATGATGGAAGCATCAAATCAGACCCTTCGACAACGCGATGAGCAGACAGCCAATGAAAGCGCCCAAGCCAACCAGCACATAAAAAATCAAACGTTCCGGCAAAGACTTTTTCCAGATTCGATTTCTTTCTTCAATTTTTTGCTGGTGATTGTGACGGGAGGGCTTCTCGGCATTGGCCTTATACAAGCCAAAGCCACCAAAGATGCCGCCGACGCTGCACGGGATGCTGTCAAGCTTGCTGAGCGAAGTGCTCAGGCTCAACTGCGCGCCTACATCAACTTTGAACGTGTTGACATAAGCCTCGCTAGAGATGCGGGCGGGCAAGATGTTTTCATATTCGAGCCTGTATTCAAAAATTTTGGCAACACCCCCGCCCAAATCACTCGAATGATCGTTTCTACTAGACCGGTTGAGGATGGCAATGTCGATGCCATCACATGGGCGGATCAAATTAAAGGTGCGGAGCAGAGCGTCTATATGGCTCCATCGCTTGATGGCAAGGTCGCCGAACTCCATCTTCCTATGAAGGACGCCAAGAGGCTTGGGGATAATTACCGCCTGCTGTACAGGGTCTATTTGGAATATAGCACCGCATTCAATGAACTCGGCACTAGGCGGACTGCTCAAGTTTTTGAGGTAGTAGCGCGCGGCGATCCCAGTCAGGCGCTCGGCCCTAACGCTATACAGCCATCCCAAATCTTTCGTTTTCCAGCCCATACCAAGGGCAGCTTCGCCGACTGAAGCGTCCAAGAGAACAATCGCTATTGCGACGCACGCGCCCGCCTGACCGGCTCGACAAGGTGAACATCGCTCCCGCGAGGGGGAGGGATGGAGCCTGTTGCGCTGCTCAGGCCCTCAACTCCTGACTTCGACCTCTTGCAGGGAGAGGAAGTATCAGTGCCGGAAGTGGCGCATGCCCGTGAACACCATGGCGAGGCCTGCCTCGTCGGCTGCGGCGATCACGTCCTTGTCGCGCATCGCGCCTCCAGGCTGGATCACGGCGGTGGCGCCAGCCGCTGCGATTGCCTGCAATGCGTCAGGGAAGGGAAAGAAGGCATCGGACGCCGCCACGGAGCCTTCGGTGAGCGAGGTCTTGAGCCCGGCTGCCTTTGCCGCCTGCTCGCCCTTCCACGCCGCCATGCGCGCCGAATCGACGCGAGACATCTGCCCTGCGCCGATGCCGACGGTCGCTCCGTCCTTGGCATAGACGATGGCGTTCGACTTGACGTGCTTCGCCACGGTGAAGGCGAAGATCATGTCCGCCAATTCCGCCGCGGTCGGCGTCCGCTTGGTCACGATCTTCAAGTCAGCCTCGGCCACGCCATTGTCGCGCGCCTGCACGAGAAAGCCGCCTGACAGGGAGCGGAAGGTGAGGCCGGGTGCTTTCGGGTCGGGCAATCCGCCGGCAAGCAGGAGCCGCAGATTCTTCTTGCCGGCGACGATGGCTTTTGCCTCCTCGCTCGCATCGGGCGCGATGATCACCTCGGTGAAGATCTCGACGATCTCCCGCGCCGCGTTGGCATCGAGGCTGCGGTTGAGCGCGATCACGCCGCCAAATGCGCTTTCCGGATCGCAAGCGAGAGCTTTCGCGTAAGCCTCTTTCAGAGTGGCGGCGATGGCAACGCCGCAAGGATTGGCGTGCTTGATGATGGCAACCGCGGCGGAAGCACCAGGATCGAACTCGGCGACCAGCTCGTAGGCCGCATCGGCGTCGTTCAGATTGTTGTAGGAGAGCTCCTTGCCCTGCACCTGTGTCGCCGTGGCGACGCCGAAGCGGGTCTCGCTCGTGCGATAGAAGGCGCCCCATTGATGCGGATTCTCGCCGTAACGGAGCGCATCGGCCAAGGTCCCGGCGATAACGCGGCGAGGTGGGGTGAGGTTGCCGATCGTCTCGGCGAACCAGGAAGCGATGGCGGCATCGTATCCTCCGGTGCGGGCGAAGGCCTTGGCGGCGAGCTCCTTGCGCAACTCAGGTGTGGTCGCCCCGGTATTCTTTTCCATCTCGGCGAGCACGCGCAGATAATCGGCTGGATCGACGATGACCGTGACGCCCGCGTGGTTCTTGGCGCCGGCGCGGATCAGCGCCGGCCCGCCGATATCGATGTTCTCGATGCAGGTCGCAGAAATCGGCGCCGCTCGCAGCCGTCTCCTCGAACGGATAGAGATTGACCGCGAGAAGATCGATCTTCGGAATGTCATGGTCCTTGAGCGCCTGCTCGTGAGTGTCCTTGCCGCGCACCGCAAGCAGCCCGCCATGGATCTTCGGGTGTAGCGTCTTCACCCTGCCATCCATCATCTCGGGAACTTGCGTGATCTCGGCGACGTCGATCACTTTCAGGCCGGCGTCGCGCAAGAGCTTGGCAGTGCCTCCGGTTGAGATCAGCTCGACACCGTGGAGCGGAGAGGCCCCGCGCAAATTCGACGAGCCCCGTCTTATCGCTGACCGAAAGGAGCGCGCGGGCAATTTTCTGCATGGGGCGAATGTCCCGGGGGGCGGGGGGCGAATTGGCAAGCCGCCCGGTATCACGAATTGCCGCTGCGGGCAAAGCTGCGTCGCGGAACAAGCTTACGGGACGGCAGCGGCGTCGCCGGCTTGAGGCAGGCTCGCCTCGCCCTGTGCCGCGGTCCGTTCGATCGCCCACGCGATCTCAATTTCCCGCTCCTCCTCGAGCCCGCCCTGAAGCACGATTTGGAAGCTCGCGCGCGGCCCGCGCTCGTCGGCAAGGAATACGCTGTCTTCGAGCGCGACCGTCGGGGTGTTGGCGGTGAGCGTCCAGGCTTCGCGGTTGGGCAGCACGAGCCTCACGCTCTTCTCGTCCTCGGCCATCTCGGCGCTGACGCTCGGGTGCAGATGGAAGCGAACCGCATAGCCGCCGCCGCTCGTCTGCGCCTCGCCTTTGAGGCCCTTGGGTGCCGCAAGCGTGTCCTCGCCGCGGAGCAGTAAGCCGTCGGCCGAGAGTTCGATGCGGCGCGCATGGCTCACACCGAAGCGGGCGGTATAGCCCTCATGCGAGCCTTTGAGCACCCACGCCCCATCCGCCTCCTCGAGCGAAGTCTGCACGTTGGGAGGCCCGGCAAGCTCGGCATTGGCTGCGGGCTCCGCGCCGTTCGCTCCGGAGAAAATTGCCGAGGAGGTCTCTTCGAAGGTGAGCGTCGAATGGGCCGAGGTCGAGCGGGCAAACATGCGCCAGTCGTCATGATCCGGTGTCGGGGCGCCGCAATTGACGATCACGGGATGCTCGCCGGAGCTCATCTCGAAGGAGAGGCACCCCGCATGGGACGCGATGCTCAATGACCCGGCGGGAGCCGCCGCCACATCGGCAATGATGAGCGTGGTCCCGCGCTCCAGGCGCACATAGCCGGAGTTCGGCGCGGCGCGGAGCACAGACCCGCCGGTATCGTCATAGGCGAGCACGGTGGCGAGCGAGTCGGTGGCCGTGGCGCCGCCGCCGTTGAAGCGCGCCATGGTGCCGTCGCCGAGGCGGAAGAAGCGGACCATGGGCATGGCGCGGTCGATGGCGTCCGAGAGTTGCTTGGGCGGCACGCGGTCGCGCGCCATGAAGCATTGCCTGAGCGGCAGGAGGTCGAGCAGAAGCTCGACCAGCGCCGTCGGGTTGCGTGAGATGTGACCGCCGTCGGACATGATCTGGCGGTCGAGCTCCTTGCAGAACGGCTTCAGGTAGCGGTCCACCACCGCTTGCTGCTCGGCGATGCACAGCCCGGCATAAACGAGCGCCATGAGGGAGACGAGGCGCGGCGCGCCGTCAGGGGCGTCGCGATAGCTCGCCGAAAGATAACGGAGGTGCGCCGTGAGCGAATGCAGGAAGGTCTCGTAGGATTTCGGGTTGCTCGCATCGAGCACCACCACCGAGTTGGACAGCCAGGAAATCACTCTCCGTCCGACCACCTCAGGCTGCCAGGCGAGGCCGCGCACCGTCTTGTGCAGCTTGAGGAAATCGCCGAGGAGCGCCTTGGCTTGCTCGCGCGACAGCTCGCTGCCGGCGACCCGCAAATGCCTGAGCCAGCCGAACCCGTAAAGCTGGCGCGCCCATCCTTCCGAAGGCGGCGTGATCTCGAAGGGCGATTGCGAGCCAAGCTCGACCAGGCTGCCGGCGAGACCGAAATGGCCGTTGTAGATCTCGGTGGCGAAGCTTGGATCGGCGGTGCGCAGGTCCTGGGGAGCAAGCAGGAGTTGTTCGGCTTCGGTCCCAGGATAAGAGAGGCTCGCCAGGCGCAACAGCATGAAGCGGCGTAGCGCACTTGGGCCCTGCGCGAGCTCAGCGCGCGACCGGACCTGGCCGGCAAGGGGGTCAGTCGCCATGCTCAATCATCTCGAATTTTGGGCCCCGCCTGCACATCAGGCGCCTCGGGGCCTCCCCGCAAAACTCTTAGGCATTCTCGGACTGCCGCCGGGCAGGATCAAGAGGCTTGGGGCCTAAGGCTGCCTAAAGACTACGATTTGTTGCGTTTCAGGCGCGCTGCAAAGAACCCGTCCATGCCGCTCCATTCCGGCGTCCCGAGGTCGAGCCCAAAGGGAAAAGTCCTCAAGAACCCCGGGGTCTGTAGCCAATCTTCCTGCCCAAACACATCGCTTGGCAGGATCGGATCAACCTTAATGTCCGGGTTTCGGGCGAGCAGCGCGGCAATCTGGGCCTCGCCTTCTTCAAGCTCGAGCGAGCAGGTGGAATAGACGAGCGCACCCTCAGGCTTGAGCAGGGCGGTGGCATTGTCGAGAAGGCGCCCCTGCAAGGCGGCCAACGCCTCGATGTCCTTCGGCGATTTCAGATAGGGAATGTCAGGATGCCGGCGGATGGTGCCGGTGGACGCGCATGGCGCGTCGAGCAGCACAGCGTCGAAGCGCTCCTCCGGCGACCAGGTAGCGGCATCGGCGGCGACGGTGGTGGCGGCAAGGCCGAGCCTCGCGAGATTGGCCGAGAGCGTCTTGAGCCGCGTCTTGGAAATATCCACGGCAACCACCGAAGCGCCTGCAAGCGCAAGCTGCGCCGTCTTGCCTCCAGGTGCGGCGCAGAGGTCAGCCACGCGCTTCCCCTTGACGTCTCCCATGAGATGCGCCGGCAGCGACGCTGCGACGTCCTGCACCCACCACGCGCCTTGATCAAAACCGGGGAGCGCTTCGATGCGCCCCTTGGGCAGCAGGCGAACGCTTCGATTGGGAAGCACGCGCCCCGACATCTCGATTGCCCAGTGTTGAGGATCGCTCTTCACCGTCAGGTCGAGCGGCGGCTCGATAAGGTTGACAGCGGCGATGCGATGCGCACGCTCCTCGCCGTAACGCGCGACCCAGCGGTCCCACAGCCAGTCAGGCGTGTTGACGCGCGGCGCATCGAGGCCGGCGACGATGGCCTCGCCCTCTTTGGCGACGCGCCTCAGCACCGCATTGACGAGCTTGTCGTAGCGGCGCGCGCGGGAATCCCATTGCGCCAGCCGCACGGCAAGATCGATCGCCGCGTGCGGCGGCGTCTTCAAGAAGAGGAGCTGCGCGGCACCTGACAAGAGAATGGGGTAGAGCTTGCCGCCCTTGTCCGGCATCCCGCGCTCGAGGAACGTATCGAGCACGCGGTCGATCTCTCCACGACGGCGCAAGCTTGTCGCCACGATGGCGCGGGCAAGCGCCCGGTCACGCTGGGGCAGGTCGAACATCCATCCGCTCGCGAGCGAGCGGCTCAGGATGTCGTCGAGCGGCTGCTTCTTATCGATAACGGCAGACAACAGCTCAATTGCCGCGCGCCGCGCCGGAAGGCCGACCTGCGCCTCCCGCGCGGCGGGAGAGTCGCGCGTCTCTTCGTCGGAGCTCATCGGATGTTTCGCGCGGGCTTAGGCCTGGTCCCAAGGACCGCGCCGACGCCAGCCTCCCTGTTGCGGCGATGACCAAGGGCCCGACGCGCGCGCCGGCGGTTGAAGAGTCTCTACTGTCGCGCCTTGACCCATGCGCGCGGCAATCTCGTCGAGCCGGGCGATGCGGTTCTCCACATTGGGGTGGGTGGAGAACAGGTTGTCCATGCGCGCGCCGGACAGTGGATTGACGATGAAGAGATGCGCCGAGGCCGGATTGCGCTCGGCCGGCGGATTGGGAATGCGCTCCGCGGCGCTCGAAATCTTGCGCAAGGCCGAGGCGAGCGACAGTGGGCGCTTGCTGATCTCGGCGCCGATGCGGTCTGCCTCGTATTCGCGGCCGCGGCTGATGCCGAACTGCACGAGCGCCGCTGCGAGCGGCGCGAGGATGACGAGCAGCAGGCCGCCGATCGGCCCAACGCCGTCATTGTTGCGGCTGCCTCCGAAATAGAAGCCGAAATTGGCGAGCATGGAGATGGCGCCGGCAAGCGTCGCGGTGATGGTCATGGTGAGCGTGTCGCGATGCTTGACGTGACCAAGCTCATGCGCGAGCACGCCGGCAAGCTCGTCCCGGTTCAGCCGCTCGAGCAGCCCGGTGGTGACCGCGACGGCGGCATGATCGGGATTGCGCCCGGTGGCAAAGGCGTTCGGCTGCGGATTGTCCATGATGTAGACCTTGGGCATCGGCAAGCCGGCATCGGCAGAGAGCCGCCGCACCAGCCCGTAGAGCTCAGGCGCCGCACGCTCGTCAACCTCGCGGGCGCCGTACATCGACAGCACCACCCTGTCGGAGTTCCAATAGGCGAACAGGTTCATCGCCGCGGCGACGAGGAAGGCGATCACCATGCCGGTCTGGCCGCCAACCAGATAACCGATGCCCATGAAGAGCGCGGTCATGGCGGCAAGCAGGATGGCCGTGCGGAAATAACCCATGGAACTCAACTCCTGGCGCGCGGGGGAAGTTGGCCCGCGCTCACGGTAAATATGTTGGAAGTGCGAGGCCCCATCACAAGTATTGGGGGCCGTGGGCGCGCTTCGTTGGGGCCAGAGGGCGCACTGTTAGCCCGCCGGTTACCTTAACGCTTCGTCAAGGCTGCTCGGCGATGCTGGTGAGAACGAAAGCCCGTAACCCGCGAGTCGCGCCCATGTCCCTGACACTCCTTGCTCCGCCGTCCGAGCCCGTCTCCGCCAGCCCCTCGCTCACCCGCGAGCAAAAGCGGCACATCCGCGAGACCTTCGCCATCATCGAGCCTGCCTCGGACCTCGTGGCCAGGCTGTTCTACATGAAATCGGTCGATCTCGACCCGTCGCTCGGCGTCCTGTTCAAGTCGCCGAACCGGGTGCAACGGCGGAAATTCATGGCGGCGATGAAGGTCGCCGTGCTCTCGCTCGACCGGCTGCAGTCGCTGCAGCCAATTCTCAAGCTGCTCGGCACCCGCCAGCGCGAAGAGGGCGTCACCCCCAGCCACTACGAGACGTTCCAGGACGCCTGGGTGTGGACCTTGGAGCAGGCGCTGCAACCCCGCTTCCCGCGCGAAGCGAAGGACGCCTGGTCGTCGCTGCTCGGCGAGATGACCCGCGCTACAGCCTCAACGCACTGAGGCATCCGCTCACTGCGGCGGTGCTGCGGCGTCGGCGCCCTCATCGGGAGTCTCTTCATCGGGGCGGGGAGCGTCCGCGCTCAGCGACTTGGCCTGCACCGCCCCGGTCTCATCGATACTGACCTCGACATCCTGCGTTGGATCGAAGCTCTGCGGCTTGCCGTCGATGGTGATCGCATCTTGGGTGGCGGTGATGGTGTGGCCGTCGGCCACGATCTTGACCCCATCACCCGTCGTCTCCTGGGTCAGATTCTTGAAGTGCGACACCGTGATCGTCCTTTGCCCGATCGAGATATGCCGGACCTCCTTGCCTTTGTCGGAGGTCAAGACTCCGAGCCCGGCGACGATAGCAACAACGAGCACGACGACGAGGCCGAGCGCGATCATGAGCCCTTTGAGCCAGGTCATGTAATGTCTCCCCTCCTTGCTTCAGGGCCAATTCGGGTTTGCGACCGGGACGGATCGCTCAGCCTCATCCACGGTTCTGGCGATTCTCCACGAGATCGTCCACCACGGCAGGATCGGCCAAGGTCGAGATATCGCCGAGATTGGAGAAATCGTCCTCGGCGATCTTGCGCAAGATGCGGCGCATGATCTTGCCCGAACGGGTCTTGGGCAATCCCGGCGCGAATTGGATCAGATCGGGTGAGGCAATCGGGCCGATCTCCTTTCGCACCCAGTCGCGCAATTCGATTTTCAGCGCATCGGATTCGATCTCGCCGTTCATCAGCGTCACGTAGCAATAGATGCCCTGGCCCTTCACCGCGTGGGGGTAGCCGACGACCGCGGCCTCCGACACCTTGGGGTGAGACACGAGCGCCGACTCCACCTCGGCCGTGCCCATGCGATGGCCGGCGACGTTGATCACGTCGTCGACCCGGCCGGTGATCCAGTAATAGCCGTCCGCGTCGCGGCGGCAGCCGTCGCCGGTGAAGTACTTCCCCTTGTAGGTGGAGAAGTAGGTGTCGATGAAGCGCTTGTGATCGCCAAAGACGGTGCGCGCTATCGCCGGCCAAGCATCGAGGATGACGAGATTGCCGGAGACCGCTCCTTCGAGCAGGTTCCCCTCGCTGTCGACAATCGCCGGCTGGACGCCGAAAAATGGAAGCGTGGCCGAGCCCGGCTTGAGCTTGGTGGCGCCAGGCAGCGGCGTGATCAGGATGCCGCCGGTCTCGGTCTGCCACCAGGTATCGACGATCGGGCAGCGCTCCTCGCCGACGACGCGGTAATACCACTCCCAAGCTTCCGGATTAATCGGCTCGCCCACGCTGCCGAGCAGGCGCAGCGACTTCCGGCTGGTGCGCGTAACGTAGTCGTCGCCGGCGCCCATCAGCGCCCTGATCGCGGTCGGCGCGGTGTAGATGATGTTGACGCCGTGCTTGTCAACCACCTGCCAGAAGCGCGACGGGTCCGGATGGTTGGGCACGCCTTCGAACATCAGCGTGGTCGCGCCGTTGGCGAGCGGGCCATAGACGATATAGGAGTGGCCGGTGACCCAGCCGACATCGGCCGTGCACCAATAGACGTCGCCGTCGTGATAGTCGAAGATCATTTGATGGGTGAGCGAGGTATAGACGAGAAAGCCGCCTGACGTGTGCACCACACCCTTCGGCTGCCCGGTCGATCCCGACGTGTAGAGGATAAAAAGCGGATCCTCGGCGCCCATCTCCTCCGGCGGGCAGTGGTCCGAGACCTGCTTGGCGAGATCGTGGTACCAGAAATCGCGTCCGGCATGCATGGCGCATTGCCCGCCGGTGCGCTTGATCACGATGACCTTCTCATCGCCGAGCGACTTGGTCAGTGCCTCGTCGGCATTGTGCTTGAGCTTGACCTTCCTGCCGCCGCGCAAGCCTTCGTCAGCGGTGATGACCAGCTTCGACTTGCAATCGGTAATGCGGCCGACAAGCGAGTCAGGCGAAAAGCCGCCGAACACCACGGAGTGAATGGCCCCGATGCGCGCGCAAGCGAGCATGGCGTAAGCCGCCTCCGGGATCATCGGCAGATAGATGGTGACGCGGTCGCCGCGCTTGACCCCAACCGACTTGAGCACATTGGCGAAGATATTCACCTCGCGGTGAAGCTCGCCATAGGTGATGTGGCGCGGGGCCTCGGCGGGATCGTCGGGCTCCCAGATAATGGCAACCTGGTGCTCGCGCTTCTTCAGGTGGCGGTCGATGCAATTGGCCGAGACGTTGAGCGTGCCGTCCTCGAACCATTTGATCGACACGTCGGGGTAGGCGAAGCTCGTGTTCTTGACGACGCTATAGGGCTTGATCCAATCGATCCGCTCGCCCTGTTTGGCCCAGAACTTGTCCGGCTTCTCGACGCTCTTCTCGTAGAGCTTCTCGTACTCGTCCTTGTCGATGAAGGCCTGTTTCTTCCAGTCCTTCTGGACCTTGTAGACGGTTTCCTCCGACATCGGCTCGCTCCTCCCTACGTGTTGCGAAGCCCGCTTTCATATGAAGCTTGCTCTCATTATGGACGGCAGCGAGGCTGGCGACAATCGTGCGCCGCAACCAAGACTTCGGTTTCTAGGCTCCGAAGGCGCCGATGACGGCGCCCATGACGGCGAGCACCACGAGCCAATGGGCGGCATCGATGACTGTCACAATGGGCTTGGTGCCGTGAAACGCCTGGTTGGTGGCGGTCGTGGTCAGCACGAAGCCAACCCAGACGAAGAAGCCGCTGATGACGCCGCCGCGCACCGTGACGTCGGCGAGATGGCCCATCAGCCCTGCGAGCATCCAGGCCATCACCAGGCAGCCAATGGCGGCGATGACGAAGGGAAGCGGGGTTGGCTTGCAGTCTTCTTTCCGCTTGCCGAGCGCGTCTTGCCAGACCTTACCGAATAGGGTGTACCAGCCCCAACCCACGAGAAATCCCGCGATGGCCGCGACGACGACTGCGAGGTAGTTGATCGAAACTGCCGGCATTTACTCCCCCTGTTCTCCCTATCTAGCGCTACTTCTGCTTGAGCCCGGCAAGCCGGCTGATGATGCTCCACTCCTCGGCGGAAACCGGCTGTACCGAGAGCCTCGAATTGTTGACCAGCACCATGTTCTTGAGCGCCTTGTTGGCCTTGATCTCGGCAAGGGTCACCGGCCTTGGAACGTCTGACACTGCGGCGACGTCGACGCACTCCCAGAACTCCGGTCCCGTCGGTCGAGTCGGGGTGCGCCTCGGCGACCACCTTGACCACGCCGACAATGCGCTTCTCCTCACCCGAATGGTAGAAGAAGCCGAGGTCGCCCTTTTTCATCGCGCGCATGACGTTGCGCGCCTGGTAATTGCGCACGCCGTCCCATTCGCCGCCTTTGGCGCCTTCCTTCTTCTGCTGGTCCCAGGACCAGGCGTCGGGCTCGGATTTGAACAGCCAGTAGTTCATAGCGGACAGCTCATGCGTTGCTTGGCTTGTTGAGCGTCCAGATCCAGGGGCGGATCTCGACCGAAGCGAACAGACCGGCCTTGGCGTAGGGATCCCCGGCGGCGATTTCCTTTGCCTCTTGCAGCGAGGATGCCTCGATGACGACGAGGCTGCCGTTCATGGTCTCGCCGTCAGCCTCGGTGAAGGGGCCGGCGAGCTTGAGCGTATCGCCAAGGCTTTTGAGATACTCGACATGCTCAGGGCGCTTCGCCATGCGGGTGGCGAGGCTGTTCGGCTTGTCGGTGCAGATCAAGGCGTAGAGCATCGCCGATCCCTCTTTGCGGAAGAGGCTATTGTGTGGACGCGGGGCTGCAGCGGGCCGAAGCATCCCTCCCCCAGCCGGGCTAAGCCTTCCGGCCTGAGCGGGCGGGCGAGCAGGGCTTCGATCGCCTCGTCGACCGTGGCGAGGCCTGAGACCACGGCATGCACGGCCTGGGCGATCGGCATCTCGATGCCGCGCGCGGCCGCGATCTCCACCACGGCGCTTGCCGTGTAGACCCCCTCGGTCACCGAGAGGCGCGCCTTCAGCACCTCGCCAAGGCTCCGCCCTTCGCCGAGCGCGCTGCCAAGCGACATGTTGCGCGACTGCGAGCTGCCGCAGGTCAGGATCAAATCGCCGAGGCCCGACAGCCCGGTCATGGTCTCGCGGCGGGCGCCAAGCGCTGCCCCGAAGCGCATCATCTCGGCGAAGCCTCGCGTGACCAGCGCAGCGTGGGCGCTCTCGCCAAGCTTCTTGCCGGCGACGATGCCTGCGGCGATGGCATAGACGTTCTTGAGCGCGCCGCCGATCTCGGCACCTGCCACGTCGTCGCTCCAATAGCAGCGGAACGAGGCATGGCTCAGCGCATGCGCTAGCGCCCGGCCATGCGCTTCGCTCGCGGTGGCAAGGGTCAAGGCGGCGGGAAGTCCGCGCGCGATCTCGGCGGCGAAGCTCGGACCTGAGAGCACGGCGGTGCGCACTTGCGGCAGCACCTCGGCGGTGACTTGGGAGAGGAGTTGCCCGGTCGATTGCTCGATGCCCTTGGCGCCGATCACGAGCGGCTGCTCGGTGCGCATATAGGGGGCAAGCTCGCCGGCGATGGCGCGGAGCTCCTGCGCCGGCGTCACCATCAGCACGAGGTCGCAGGCGGCGACGTCCTCGAGCTTGGCGGTCGCCTTGATGGCTGGATCGAGCGTCACCCCCGGCAGGTAAAGCGCGTTTCGATGAAGCTGATTGATCTCGGCGACGGTCTCGGGCTCATAGGCCCAAAGCATGACGTCGCGTCCGGCGCGGCGCGCGCTCACGCCAAGCGCCGTTCCCCAGGCGCCTCCCCCGACAATGCCGACGCTCTGCAGGGCCATGGCCTCCCGCTCCCCTAACCCTGTCATACAGGAAAGAGGCGCCGGTCGTCATCGCCGCGGGAGAAGGACATCAGGCTTTCACGCCGGCCCCGATAGCCGGTGCCGCATCAGGGTCGAGGGGCCAGCGGGCGCGGGACGGCGCGGCAAGATCGTCGATCAGCCCGCGGGCGAGCCTTTCGGCGCCTGCCCATGCCACCATGGCGGCGTTGTCGGTGCAAAGCTCTGGCGGCGGCAGGATCAGCGCGAAGCCTTGCTCGGCGGCGACCTCTGTGAGGGCGGCGCGCAGGCGTTGATTGGCGGCGACGCCGCCGGCGACGACAAGCGCCCTTTGCGCATCGGGCCCGAGCGCATCGCCATAAAGCTCCATGGCGCGGCGCGTACGGTCGCTGACCACGTCGGCAGCAGCCTCCTGGAAGCTCGCGCAAAGATCGGCGACGTCTTGGCTTGAGAGCGGCTCACGCTTCATCGCCTCGTGCCTGAGCGCGGTCTTCAGCCCTGCGAGCGAGAAATGCGGCTCCGAGCGTCCCGAGCATCGGTCGCGGCAAGGCGACGGTCGCGCGCCCGCGCCTGGCGCATTCCTCGACGGCAGGTCCGCCGGGATAGCCAAGGCCGAGAAGCTTCGCAGCCTTGTCGAAGGCCTCGCCAAGGGCATCGTCTAGCGTGGTGCCGAGACGGGTGTAGGCGCCGACATCCTTGACGATCAGGAGCTGCGTGTGGCCGCCGGAGACGAGAAGCAGCAGATAGGGGAAGCGCAAGCCATGGGTGAGGCCAGGAGTGAGCGCGTGCGCCTCGAGGTGGTTCACGGCGATGAACGGCAGCCCGCGCGCCGAGCGCGATGGCCTTTGCGGTGGTGACGCCGACGATCAAGCCCTCCGATCAGGCCGGGGCCTGCGGTCGCGGCGACGCCGTCGATCTCCTCCCAGCCGAGGCGGGACTCGGCGAGCGCCTCGGCGATGAGACGGTCGAGCAGCTCAACATGGGCGCGCGCCGCGATCTCAGGCACCACGCCGCCGAACTCAGCGTGCAGCGCAAGCTGCGAGCGCACCAGATTGGCAAGGATGACGCCTTTGCCGGTCGCCTCGCGGCGCACCAAGGCTGCGGCGGTCTCATCGCAGCTCGTCTCGATGCCGAGCACCACAAACTCGCGCTTCTCTGGGGCAGTAGCCATCATGCTTCTTTACAGGGTAAGACCGCTCCGTTGAAGAGGTGCCGCATTGCGCCATGAAGGGCAGATATGGCGTTGTGGCTCAGCCGATTTAAGTTAACGGAGTCAAGGACTTGGCAAATCGTCCGCTGCTCATCGGCACAAGGGGAAGTCCGCTTGCCCTTTGGCAGGCCGAGCACGTGCGGGCGCTTTTGATCGGTGCGCATGGCCTTGGCCAGGACGCCGTCGCGCTGAGCGTCATCACCACTTCGGGCGACCGCATCCGCGACAAGCCGCTGCGCGACTTCGGCGGCAAAGGCCTGTTCACCAAGGAGATCGACGAAGCCTTGCTCAGCGGCGCGGTCGATCTTGCGGTGCATTCCATGAAGGACCTGCCCACGGAGCTTCCGCCGGGCATTTCGATCGCTGCCGTGCTGCCGCGCGGCGATGTGCGCGATGCCTTCATCAGCGCTAAGGGCGAGACGCTCGCCGCGTTGCCGCCTGGCGCGGTGGTGGGAAGCTCATCGCTCCGCCGCCAGGCCCAGGTGAAGCGCTTGCGGCCTGACCTTCGGGCCATCGACCTCCGCGGCAATGTCGAGACGCGTCTCAAGAAGCTGGAGCAAGGCATGGTGGACGCAACGCTGCTCGCTCTCGCCGGGCTCGAGCGGCTTGGTCTTACCGACCATGTCACCTCGGTCCTGCCGACGGACGAGATGCTGCCTGCTGTGGCGCAAGGCGCCATCGGCGTCTCCTGCCGCAGCGACGATGCGCAAACGCGCGCGCTGTTGCAGGCGCTGAACGATGACAGCACCGCCACCGCCGTCGCCTGCGAGCGGGCGTTCCTTGGCGAGCTCGATGGGTCGTGCCGGACGCCGATCGCAGGTCTCGCCGAGATCGCTGACGGGTTTTTGCGCTTTCGCGGTCTGGTGCTGACCCCCGAAGGAACCGAATGGCATGAGGTCGAGAAACGCGGTTCCCTCGAGGATGCCGTGAGCATCGGCGCAAGCTCAGGCCGCGAGCTGCTCGCCCTTGCCGGCCCGAATTTCCTCGCCAGCCTCACGGCCCGCTCGTGATGCGCCTCCTCGTCACGAGACCAGAGCCCGATGCCACCCGCCAGGCAGAGCTCCTCGCCGCGCGCGGTCATGAACCGGTGCTCGCGCCGTTGCTCGCCATCGAGACCGCAACCGACGCGCCGCTCGATCTCGATGCCGCTCAGGCGCTGATCGTCACCAGCCGCAATGCGCTCCGCGCGCTTGCCACCCACCGCGATCTTGCCGCTTCCTCGCAACTTCCGCTATTCGCCGTCGGCAAGGCAACGGCCAAGGCCGCGGCCGAGCTTGGCTTCGCCAAGGTGACCAGCGGGCCCGGAACTGGAGAAGGGTTATCGCGATTGATCGCGGACGCGCTCGACCCAAATGCCGGGGCGCTCGTGCATCTTGCCGGCGAGACCGTCGCCTTCGATTTGAAATCGGCCCTGCAAGCCAAAGGCTTCACGCTGAGGCAGCCCGTCCTCTATCGGGCGGTTGCGGCGACGAGGCTGCCTGACAGCGTGCTCGCCTTGCTGAACGCCGGAAAGCTCGACGGCGTTATCCTGATGTCGCCACGAGCAGCCGCCATTTTCGCGGCTTTGGTGGTGCGGCACGAGGCGCTAACGCAAGCCTCGCGACTTGATTGCTATTGCCTCTCTGCGGCGGTAGCACAGGCCGTGGAGCCGCTGAAGGCCAGGGCAATTGTGGCGGCGCGGCCGACCGAGGAGGATGTCCTTGCGCTCCTCGACTGAGAGACGGCATCCTCGTAAGGAAACGCGTCCACTAATTGAGCATCGACGGTAGGCGTGAATGGCTGAGCCTTTTGGCGATCAACTGAACCCGGGGTCCGGCAAGCGCCCGGCGCCGACCATCGAGGGCACCGCGACCGAAGTGTCGATCGATCCCGCGCCCGGCGAGACCGGCTCGCCCGACCCTGCCATCGAGGCGGAGAAATCCGAATCCGACGGTTCGGAGCCTAAGCACGGCCCCAAGAAGCCGCCTCCACGGACGAGCCCGACCGAGCTCAAGGGATTCGCGACGCACCTCGCCGCCGGGCTCCTCGGCGGCCTCATCGGTGTCGTGGCCTTGGCGCTTTTCTGGAACAAGCTTCCAGTGCGGACCGCAGCTGCGCCAGACCTTGCGCCGATCGAGAGCCGCCTAAGCAAGCTCGAATCGGCACCCGCGCCGGCGGGAGACACTGCGGCGCTTGGCGCGCTCGATGCCCGCATCAAAACTCTGGAAGACCGCAAGGTCGAGACGCCTCCCGACCTCTCCGATCTGACCTCGCGCGTGACGCGCCTCGAGGGGTCGATGAACGCCCTGGCCGAGACCGCCAAGGAAGGCGGCTCGGTGCCTGACGCGGCTGCGCTCGACGCCAAGATCGGCGATCTTGAGCAGAGGCTGCAAGGCAAGATCGACAGCGCGCTTGCCGCCCAGCAAACCGAGGGCACGACCGACCTCAAAGACCTGCAGAAGGAAGTCGAGGCGCTCAAGGCGAAGCTCGGGGCGCTGGCCGAGGCGCATCTCGCCGGCGACACCTCAGACCTCGCCCCGCAGCTCACCACGCTCGATCAAAGGATTGCCAAGCTCGAAGCGGCGCTCCCAGATATCTCCACCGCCATCGACCGGTCGGCGGCAAGCGCCAAGTCGGGAGCCGCGGCGATCGCCTTTGCCAATTTGCGGAACGCGGTTACCGCCGGGCGGCCCTACGCCGCGGAGCTTGCCGCGCTCAAATCTCTCATTCCGGAGCCCGGCGATCTCGGCGCGCTGCCCGCGCACGCCGAAACCGGCATCCCGACCGTGGCCGAACTCGCCGCCAACCTGACAAAGCTCGCTGAGGCAAGCGCTGCCCCGCCGACGGCCCCCGCCGAGACTTCGATCCTCGACAGCATGATGGCGAGCGCCAAGTCGGCGATTTCCATCCGCCGCATCGGCGCCGACGCGACCGGGGACGAGCCCTGCGCGGTGCTGGCAAGAGCCGAAGCAGCGCTGCAGCAAGGCGATCTCGCCGCTGCCATCAAGGAGGTCGAGACGCTGCCTGCGCCCTCCCGGGACGCCTTTGCCGGCTGGCTCGACGACGCGCGGGCGCGGGCCTCCGCCAATGACAGTCTGAGCAAGCTCGAAAGCACGGTGCTCGCCTCCCTCGGCGGGAGTGCAGTACCGGAAGCAAAGCCCTGAACCGATGACCCGCGTCCTCGTCTTCGTCATTGGCGTTATCGCCGCGGCCTTGTCTCTCGCTTGGCTCGCCGACCGGCCCGGCGCCATCACCATCGAGTGGCTCGGCTACGAGATCAAAGCCAGCGCCTTGGTCGGTGCGCTCGCCCTTGCCGCTCTCGTGACCGTGCTGATCCTGGCCTGGGCGCTGCTGCGCTACCTCTTCACCCGGCCTGCCGCCATCGCCGCCTATCGCAAGGAGCGCCGCCGCCGCCAGGGCTTCGATGCGCTGACCCGTGGGCTCCTCGCCATCGGCATCGGCGACCGGGCCCAGGCGCAACGCTATGCAGGCGTGGCGCGCCGCAATCTTCCCAACGAGCCGCTCACCGCGTTGCTGAAAGCGCAAGCAGCCCAGCTCAAAGGCGACCGCGCCTCGGCGCGGCGCGCCTTCGAGGCGATGCTCGACCGGCCCGAAACCGAGCTGTTGGGACTGCGCGGGCTGTTCCTCGAGGCCAAGCGCGGCAACGACAATGGCGCTGCCCGCGCGCTTGCCGAGCAGGCGGTGCGCACCGATCCACACGCAGGTTGGAGCGTGAATGCGCTGTTCGACATGCAGGCGCGCGAGGGCGATTGGGAAGGCGCTCTCGCCACGCTTGCCGTGGCGCGCAAGCACGGCAATGTCGAGCCTGACGTGGCGCTCAGGCGCCGCGCCGTGTTGCTCACCGCGGAAGCGCGCGATCTTGAATCCTCGCAGCCTGACAAGGCGCTGGCGCTTGCCACCGAAGCGTTGCGGCTTGCGCCCTCGCTGATCCCGGCAGCCGAGATCGCCGGGCGGCTGCTTGCCTCCAAGGGCGAGAGCCGGCAAGCGAGCCGCCTCGTCGCCCGCACCTGGAAGCTCGCGCCGCATCCAGACCTTGCCACGGTCTATGCCTTCGCCAAGCCTGGCGAGTCGCCGCGCGATCGTCTGCAGCGCGTCGAGCATCTTGCCAGTCTCACGCCGGGAGACATCGAAGGACCGATCGCCATCGCCGTTGCCGCCATCGAGGCGCGCGACTGGCAGAGGGCCGAGGACGCGATCTCGCCCTATCTGCATGACCGGCCGCCGGCCCGCATCTGCGCGCTGATGGCACGCATCGAGGCCGGCGAAGGCAACAAGGGACGCGAGCGCGAATGGCTTGCCCGCGCCGTGCGTGGGCCCCGCGACCGGGCGTGGATCGCCGACGGCTACATTTCCGACCGCTGGCTCCCGGTCTCTCCGGTCACCGGCGCGGTCGACGCCTTCGAATGGAAGGCGCCGGTCGACGCCATCGGGCGCGGCGACGAGACCTTGCTGATCGAGGAGAGCCACGAGCCGCCGGAGCCGCCGGAGCCGCCGGCGACGCTGAAGGTCGCGGCTCCCGTGAAGGAGACGCCTGAGCCGAAAAGACCCGAGCTGGTATCGCCCCGGGCGCCCGCGTCGGGCGACGGCGCCGCTCCGCGCGCGCCCGATCAGCCCCGATCGCCCGGTCACGGCTTCGGTCCCGCCTGTCACGTCCGCGCCTCGCGAGCAGCCTGCCCAGGCGCGGCCAAAACCGGAGTTCTACGTGCCGCCGCCGCATCCCCGACGATCCGGGCGTGGCGCCGGCCGATCCGGACGAAAGCCCTCGCCTCGCTCGAGCGTCTGCGCGCGGCGCAAATCCGCTAAATTCGCGGGCCGACCACGCGGGGCCCAACTTGCCATGTCAGGACATTGGCATTAAGCACGGTGCGCAACCATCTATGCCTTATGCCCGCGCTTTTTCGCGCCAATGCCGCAATAGCTCAGCTGGTAGAGCACATCATTCGTAATGATGGGGTCGGGGGTTCGAAATCCCTCTTGCGGCACCACTCCATCACCACCTCGCGATCAGGGCAACCAGCCCGAGAGGTGCTGCGACGATCGCCCACTTCCCGATCTCGTGAAGCATGACGGTTTGCAAGGTCGCTTGCCTTGCCTCATTGGTCGCAAGCGTCGGATATTTGGTGACGAGCTCGGCATAGGTGTCGGTGAAGCCGACGAGCGCCTGAAGCAGCGCGAACGCCGACAAGGCGCTCCAGGCGACGATAAATCCAACCGAGGAATAGAAAATGATGTCGCGCAGTTTCATTTGAAGCGACACATGGTATCTGACGCACGCCGTTTCGAGTAGGCATCTCGGTGACGAACGGGAGGGAGACGGTGGAAACCGAATGGTGGAAGACCGCGGTCATCTACCAGATCTATCCACGTTCGTTTCAGGACTCTGACGGCGACGGGGTTGGCGATCTCAACGGCATTCGCCGGCGCCTTCCCTATCTTGCGGCGCTCGGCGTGGACGCCATCTGGGTCAGCCCCTTCTATCCATCGCCGATGGCAGATTTCGGCTATGACGTCGCCGAATACTGCGACGTCGATCCTCTGTTCGGTACGCTTGCCGATTGCAAGAGCCTGATCGCCGAGGCTCACGCGCTCGGCCTCAAAGTCATCCTGGATTTCGTCCCCAACCACACGTCAGAGCAGCATCCCTGGTTCATCGCCAGCCGGTCGGGCCGGCAGAACGCGAAACGCGATTGGTATATCTGGAAGGATGCAAGGCCGGGGGGAGGTCCGCCCAACAATTGGGTGAGCCATTTCGGCGGCAGCGCCTGGGAATGGGACGAGGCCTCGGGTCAGTATTATTACCACGCATACCTCAAGGAGCAGCCCGATCTCAATTGGCGCAATCCCGACATTCGCGCGGCGATGCATGACGTGCTCCGCTTTTGGCTCGAGCTCGGCGTCGACGGCTTTCGCGTCGACGTGATCTGGCACCTGATGAAGGATGCCGAATTCAGGGACAACCCTCCGAACCTCGATCATCGTCCGGGGCAGCCTGAGATCGACCGCTGGCTGCAAGTCCATTCCGCCGACCAGTCAGCGGTCCACGATGTCATCGAAGAGATGCGAGCGGTGGTCGATGCGTATCCGCACCGCGTCTTGATCGGCGAAATCTATCTGCCGCTCGATCGGCTGATGGAATATTACGGCCGCGATCTTAAAGGCGCGCATCTCCCCTTCAATTTCCAATTGCTGCAAACGCCTTGGAAGGCCGACGCCATTGCCCGACTCGTGGAAGAGTACGAGGCGGTCCTGCCTGAAGGGGCGTGGCCCAACTGGGTGCTCGGCAACCACGACAGGCCGCGCATCGCGACAAGGGTGGGGCCCGAGCAGGCGAAGGTCGCGGCTGTGCTGCTGCTCACGCTCCGCGGCACGCCGACCCTGTATTACGGCGATGAGATCGGCATGGCCGACGTGCCGATACCGCCGGACCAGATCCAAGATCCTTGGGCACTTCGGGAGCCAGGCATCAATGTCGGCCGCGATCCGGTGCGAACGCCGATGCAATGGGATCGCTCGCTCTATGCCGGCTTCTCCACGACAGAGCCTTGGCTGCCCTTGGCTGACAATTGGGCCGAGCAGAACGTGGAGAGCGTCGAACGCAAGCCTTTCTCAATTCTCAGTCTCTACCGGAGGCTCTTGGCGCTCCGCCGAAAATATGAGGCGTTGCGCATCGGCCGATACGAACCCCTGACCTGCCATGACGACGTCTTCGGCTTTGCCCGAAGCTTGGGGCAGGAGAGACTGATCGTGCTGCTCAATTTCAGTCAGGAACGGCGAAGGGTCTCGCTTGAAGGAAGCGACCCGCGACGGTTCTGCTCTCGACAGCGCGCGACCGGACAGGCGAGAGGATAGAATCCCAAATCACCCTCGATGCCAATGAAGCTGTGATCATGTCCGAGGAAACCTAATCAAGCCTCAGGCACCGGCACATCGAATGTGTTCAGCGTGATCGACACGAGAGCGTAGAGCCCGACCAGATAGGAAAGTTCGGCTGCGCCGTGCTGCCCGAAGGCCTCGACTGCCGTTCGGTAGGTGAGCTCAGGGAGCACGCCGCCGGCCATCAGCGCACTTGCGAAATCGTAGGCGATCGCCTCCTCCCGCGTCAGATCGGCGGGGCGCTGTCCGGCGACGATGGTCGAAAGCTTCTCGTCCGACAGGCCGCGCTGCTCGCCAATGAGCACATGGGCGTAAAGCTCGTAGGCCGACTTGAAATGCGCGCCGGTGACCAGGATCGCGACTTCCCGCACCGGCTTCGGCAGCGAGGGCTTGTCGGCGAGCGCCCTGACGAGGTCCCAGCTCGCCTTGCCGAAGGCAGGCTCGTGCAGCCACGGGTTCCATGGCCCGAGCAAGGTTCCATCGTCGCGCATGGCGGTGAACCCCTTGAAGCTCTTGGCGATGCCCTCGCGCATGTCATCGTAGAGGGGGCGTTGCTCCGGGGTCAGATCAGCAGGTGGAATCAGGGGCAAGCGCATGGCGGACTCCTAAAATTTTTCGGGCCGGATCGATCTTCAACTCGCAATCGCAAATTAACTTGCGGCAGAGTCTGCCGATCTGGCGTATTTGGTCGCATAGGTAGCACCGGGCGGCTCAGTCCTTGATGCGCGACATCGTAGGGTCGTAGAGGGGATCGAGGAACACTTGCGCCGACACGCGCGTGGTGGCGACCTCGAGCTCGTAGCGGCCTGAGAGCACGCTGTCGCGATCGACGCCGTTCTCAGGGTCGCGGACATAGCCGTAGCCGATCGAGCGGCCTACCGTGTAGCCGTAGCCGCCACTCGACAGCCAGCCGACCCGCTTGCCGTCGCGATAGATGGTCTCGCGTCCCAAGAGCACGACCGATGGATCGGCGGTGAACCCTGCGAGCAGGCGCGGCAGTCTTCTTTGCAGCCTGAGCCTCAAGCGCTTCGCGCCCCCGAAACGGCCTGTTCGATTTCAGCTTCACCGCCCAGCCGAGGCCCGCGACCAGAGGAGAGTGGTCTGGCCCGATATCGGCGCCCCAGGCGCGATAGCCCTTCTCCAGGCGCAGCGACTCGATGGCGCGATAGCCTGCGTTGGCGATGCCGTGCGGTTCACCCCTGCCTTAATAAGCGCGTCGTAGACGCTCGCGGCAAACTCGACGGGAATGTGAAGCTCCCATCCGAGCTCGCCGACATAGGTCACGCGGAGCGCAAGCAGAGGCGCTCCGGCAACGGTTATCCGCTTCACCCTGCCGAACGGGAAGCCGGCATTCGACAGGTCGTCCTCGGTCAGAGCCGCAAGGACGTCGCGCGACCGTGGGCCCATGACCGCGAGCACTGCGTAAGAAGAGGTGATATCGGTCAGACGCGCATCGAGCCCGTCCGGAATCGAGCGCGAGATCCAGTCGAAATCGTGCGTGGCAAAGCCTGTGCCGGTGACGATGTAATATTCCGTCGGAGACAGCCTGCCGACGGTCAAGTCGCACTCGATGCCGCCGCGATCGTTCAGCATCTGGGTATAGACGAGGTGACCCAGGCGGCTTGGCGACGTCGTTGGCACAGATCCACGACAGCGCCGCCTCTGCGTCCCTGCCCGCCAGCATGAACTTGGCGAACGAGGTCTGGTCGAACACTGCGACGCGCTCGCGGGCTGCCCTGTGCTCGCGGCCGACGGCGTCGAACCAGTTCTGCCGTTCGTAGCTGTAGCGGTCCTCGGCTTCTCCCCACGGGCGAGGTCGGCAAACCAGTTCGGCCGCTCCCAGCCAAGCTTCTCGCCGAAAGCAAGCGCCTTGCGCTTTCAGCCTGTCGTAGAGAGGCGAGCGGCGGAGCGGGCGGCCCGAGCGATATTCTTCGAACGGCCATGCCATCGTGTAGTGCTTGGCGTAAGCCTCGAGCGTGCGCGTGCGCACCCAGCCGGTATCGAAATGGTTCTTGCCGAAGCGGCGGATGTCGACCGGCCAGAGGTCGAACGGCGGCGCGCCCTTTGCCACCCATTCGGCAAGCGCCATGCCTGCGCCGCCGCCCGGCTGCGATGCCGAAGGCATTGAAGCCTGCGCCGACAAAGATGCCGCGCACTTCAGGTGCCTCGCCGAGGATGAAGTTCCCGTCAGGCGTGAAGCTCTCCGGTCCGTTGATGAACTCCTTGATGCCTGCCGACTGCATGGCCGGAACGCGGCCGATCGCGAGCTCGAGGAGAGGCTCGAAATGCTCGAGGTCGTCGTCGAGAAGCTGGAACTCGAAGCGTTCGGGGAGGCCGTCCACGGCCCACGGCTTCGGATTTGGCTCATAGCCGCCCATCACCAGGCCGCCGACCTCCTCCTTCCAATAGGTGAGGCGGTCCGGATCGCGCAGCGTCGGCAAGTCCCGCGTCACGCCCTCGATTGCCTCGGTGATGAGATATTGATGCTGCACCGGGACGAGAGGAATGTTGACGCCGGCTATGCGCCCGAGCTCGCGCGACCACTGGCCGGCGCAGATCACGAGCTTGTCGCAGGTAATGCGGCCCTTGTCGGTGACGACGGCACGCACGCGGCCGTCCTCCACCTCGATGCCGGTGACCGCGACCTCCTCGGCGATCTTGACGCCAGCGTTGCGCGCGCCCTTGGCCAGCGACATGGCGATGTCCGACGGCGAGGCCTGCCCGTCAGTGGGGAGGAAAGCCGCGCCGACCACGTCCTCGACCTGCATGAGCGGCCACAGCGCCTGGGCCTCCTTGGGGGTCAGGAGATGCATCTCGAGCCCGAAAGAGGTGGCGGTGGTCGCCTGCCGCTTCACCTCGGTCCAGCGCTCGGGATTGCAGGCGAGCCGCAAGCCGCCGTTCCGCTTCCAGCCGGTGGCGAGGCCGGTCTCCTGTTCGAGCCTGTCATAGAGCTCGACCGAGTAGCCGAGGAGCTGGGTGATGTTGGCGCTCGTGCGCAACTGACCGACGAGGCCAGCGGCGTGCCAGGTCGAGCCGCAGGTCAGCTTGCCGCGCTCGACAAGGAGCACGTCCGTGAGCCCCATCTTCCCGAGATGATAGGCAACCGAGCAGCCGACGATGCCGCCGCCGACAATGACGATCTTCGCGGAAGACGGCAGCTCGCTCACGAGCGGTCCATCGCTTGATAGGCCGCGTAGGCCAACTCGAAGCGTCTCAGATTTTCAGCCGTGTAGGCGGCGTAGTCGAAATCGACGGTCGAGTGAATCTCCGACACCATGCTCCACATGGTCTCGCGCAGCAGCGAGGCCGCAGTCATGGCGGCGGCACGGCGGCGCAATCGATCGTCGACAGGCTTGCCGAAATAGAGGCTCAAGGCCTGCTCGGCCTGCTCTGGCGTAAGCTCGCTATTGGAGGCAACGCCGCCGAGATCGAACAGCGGCGAATTGAACCCGGCATATTCCCAATCGACGAGCCACAGCCGCGTGCCCGTCATCGATGAAGTTGGCGGCGAGAAGGTCGTTGTGGCCGAACACGACATCGATCGGACCGACGGCGGCTTCAAGTTGCGCGGCGCGGGCGAGAAGGTCGTCGAGGATGGCAAGGTGCCGGCTCGTCCCTTCGCGCAGCGTGTGCCCGTAGTCGCGCACGACATGAAACACCCAGAACATGGCGCCTGGCCCGCGCAAGAATTGCGGAATGTCCCGGTGGCACCGCCGCACCATGTCGATCAGCCGCTCGAGATTCGCCGGATTGCGTACGTCCTCGGGCGTGAAGGTGCGTCCCTCGATGAAATCGAGCACGAGAATGCCCGGCTCGGCGTGCACCACTTTGGGGCTTAGAGCCCGCCAAATGCGCCGCCCGGCTCGCCGCCAGCTCGTTCGTGCGGACCACCCCGTGAACCGGGATATCGCTGCCGACGCGGACCACATAACGGCGGCCGCGATCCTCGACTGCGAAGTTCTGGTTGGTGATGCCGCCGGCGAGCGGCAGAGGGTCCACGCGCCCTAACCAGATCTCGAGCTCCGCCACGCGCGCCGACGAGCGCTCTCGCACTTCATCAAGGCTCACGCGACTGCCCTCCTGGTTGGGCGCACGGGCAGGGACAGCATGATCGCGAGCATGGCGGACACATCGCCGGCCCTAAACCACCACGTCATCGAGGAACCCTCCCGGGGCATGCAGCATAGCATCATTGCAGCGGCAGGCTCATATGGCCAGAGATGCGGCTGCATGCCGGATGGAGCATGCGAGTCGAAGATGCTTTCCTGCCCGCTTCCCTATAGCTGCGCTACGGCATTTCTCGCTTATTGCCCCGCAATGGGCAGGCGATTTACAACATGATCCGGGGGCTAAGAAAGATGGTCATGTCCGCCAGCAGTTCGGAGAGACATAGGTGAATCAGAAGCCTGTGGATCCAAGCCTCAATTTGGAATTCGTGGACGAGGCGCTCAGCCTTGTCCGTGATGCGGACGCCAAGGGCATCCGGCTCCGCATTTTGGGTTCAGTCGCCTATCGGCTGCAATGCCCCAACAATCTGCACCTCTTCCAGGATACCAAGCGCGCCCTCACCGACGTGGATTTCGGGGCCGAGAAAAAGCAGAACAGGGCAATCCGCGACTTTCTCGTCGCGCGCGGATACGTTCCCGATGAAGGCATCTACATGGCCTCGGAGGGCGCACGTCACGCCTATTTGCACGGAGACACCGGTCTGAACGTCGACGTATTCGCCGACGAGCTCTATTTCTGCCACCGCATCCCACTGAAAGGGCGCCTTGAGCTCGACGGTCCAACCATCTGCACGACCGATCTCCTGCTCGAAAAGATGCAGATCGTCGAGATCAACCTCAAGGACTTCAAGGACACGGTTGTGCTGATGCTGGAGCATCCGCTCTCGCACGAGCAGCCCGGGCCGAAAGCGATCGACACCTCCTATATCGTCGACATCATGCGCCAGGATTGGGGCTTCTATTACACCTTCACCACGAACTTGAAACGCGTCCCCAATTATCTCGATCAGTTCGCCTCGCTTGGGGAAGAAGGGCGCCGCGTCATCCGCGGCCGAATCGAAGGGTTGCTCGCGGCAATCGAGTCGGCACCGAAGACATTCGGCTGGAAGATGCGGTCGAAGATCGGAACGCGGAGCCGCTGGTACCAAGAAGTCTCCGAGAAGTCTCAGCAATATTGATCCGGCGGTGGCGTTGCCCTGATCGGAGACTGCTCAGCCTGAAACGCGAAAAGCCAAAGTACGGTTGCCCGTACAATGGCTTTCGAGTTCTGCGACTCTCTTGCGAACCGTCCTACGCGGACGGCCAAACGAGAGCGTCGGTCAGCCTGCTCCGGCTACTCCGGCGGGATCTCCTTGAAGGCGTAGTCCACGTTGATGCCATGCGAGCGCTGGATCATCTTGGCGAGGAAATACCAGATGACCGACACCACGAGCACGCCAAACACCACCTGATAGGCCAAGGGGCTGGTCAGGCCTAGGGCGCTGGAGAACATGAACATCAGCACCATGACCCCGCCGACGAAGGCGCCGATCAGCCCGAAGATCGTCACCATGGGAATATTTCCCACCTTGTAAACCGCGCCGGGCGAGGCCTCGTAGAGCGCCTTCGCGCGATACGGCATCAGCGCGCCAGCGAGCGCGGTGATGACGAACACGTAGCCGCAGGCAAAAGTGACGCCGAGGGTCAGCGCCGTCCAACTGCCCCACAAATTGTAGACCAGGATCACCGGGACGCTGGCCAGGAAGTAAGCCAGGTGGGCGTTGACCGGCGTGTGCAGCCGGTCAGAGACCCGGCTCACCCATTCAGGCAACAGGCGATCGAGCGACATGGCCACCATCACGCGGGTCATGCCGATATAGCAATTGTTGACGATCTGGAACGAGTTGAGGATGTAGCCGAAGGCGATCAGCACCACGATGATCGGGCTGCCCGCGAGCGCCATGGCCACGATGTTCGGCCAGAGGAAGACGCCGTTGAATTTGCCGGCGTCCAGTGCCGCCCAATAGCCTGCACCAACCACGTACAGGAACTCGGTGCCGATCGCGTGCTGGAAGGCGTAGGCCAACAGAGCGAGCAGCAGGCCGGTGGCGATCAGCGATCCGATGATGATGATCATCTGGTTCTGGAACGAGCGGGCACCCTTGATCTCACCGTTCTGCTCGGCGCTATAGGTCGCCCATTGCAGTGAGGTCCAGGCGATCGGTGCCACGAGGAGAGTAGCCAACAGGCTGAACGGCGGATTGAGGTCGATGTTGGCCGCCTTCGCTGCATCGATTCCAGTCTGGTAGAAGTTTGGCGCTCCGCCCGAGGCGACGACGAAGTCGTTCAGCTTTTGCGCGAAACTCTCAGGCGTGGCAGTCAGCAATAGATAGAGCATGAGACCGAACGACAAGAGCGTCGCGTACCACATGACGTATTGGAATTTGACGTAGTTCTTGAAGCCGCTGACCAGCAGCAACATCGCCAGCAGCGCATTCCCTATGCTCACGATGATGATGGCCCAAGGCGTGGTGAACCACACGCCGATGTTGGTCAGGGTCGGATTGCCCATGGTGCCTCCGAGTCCGAGAAACAGGGACGCGAAGCCGAGGTAGGAGAGCAACCAGCCGGAGAGAGCCACCCATTGCAGGATCCAGATGACGAAGCCCGACATCACGATCGAGAAGCCGACCCCGCCGCCGAACACCCGGCTCTGAAACACATAGTCGCCGCCCGAACGGGGCAGCGCCGTCGACAACCAGACATAGGTCAGAGCGATGGGGATCTCGAAGATCATGGCGAGCAGGATTCCCCACACGAGGCGCCCGCCGGGCAGCGCGCCCGGCGCCCAGAGATAGGTCCACGGGAAGATCAGGCCCATCGTCAGAATGTTGTAGATGAAGGCCGAATAAGGCGACATCACCCGCACCAGGCCCGATGCGTTGCGGGTGAACACTTCCGGCTTTGCTGCAGCCACTGCCATGGTAGGTCTCCGTTATCGTGACTAGAGTTTAGGCTCCCCGCCGCGACACTTCAGCCGGCGGTCAGCTGATAATTTTTCACCTCATCTTTAGCCAAAGTCAGCAGGCAGCCGCGCAGCACGCCCTCGCCATATTCACTGCCGGGGTTCACCGACGTTGTCCGGCCGATTTTGACGACGCCGCCCGATTCATGAATATGGCCGTGCAGGCTGAGCAGCGGTTGATGCGCTTCGATTGCTCGACGCACTGCCTTGCTGCCGGCGCCATGCATCACTGCCTGGCCTCCTTTGACGATTTGGGTCGGCGGCGACGTGCTCCAGTCCAGCATCGGACAGGTGTCGAGCGTCGAATCCACCGGCGGTACATGGAAATTGAAAATTGCGTGCTGCTTATCGGCGACGCCCTCCGCCAATCCTTCGATCATCTTGCCGAGGTCGTCGTCGTCGACCTCGCGCGGGGTCTTCCATGGCGTCCGATTGCTGTAGCCGACGCTGATCATGGTGTGATGATCGTCGATCGGGACCTCTTTGCCTTCGCAGAAGACGATCGACTGCATGTTGGCGTCTTTCAGCAGCTCAAGCACCTCGGGATCGTCGTCATTGCCGCCGATCACAAAACATTTGATCCCGCTCCCCGCCAGCCGCGTCTCGGCGAGGTCAATCCATGAGGCAAGCCGCTGGCGGGCAAGGTCGTGGAACAGCCGCTCGACGGCAGGCTTGTCCGATTGAATCGCCTGGTACTCATCCTCGTCCATGATCTTGCTGTAATAGCCAAGCGTTCCAATCCGGTCCTCGAAGCTCTGCAGGTCGGCTTGGCTCTCCAGGCGCTCGGTCTTGCCCATGAGGTGCGCGCGAAAGCAGCCATTACCCTCGCGGATGACGGGAATGGCGAGCTTGCCGACCACGTCGCCGCCCATGATCAGGACGTTGGCTTCGTAGTGCTTCGCGGCGTTGACGAACTTACGGAAGATGCGCTGGGAGCCGTGAAAATCGGAGGCGAAGAAGAGACGCGTCAGCCTCTCGGTGGTCTTTGGGGCGCTCCTGCGAAACAGAGACATAAGAATCGGTTCCCCCAAGTTGCCCCGATTTCTTGATTCCGGCCACGCGGACTTGGCCACTCTACACCCACTGCGGCCCCGACGGTAAACCCCCTCTGCCAAAATCCCAAGCCTAGTGAACACAATTTCGGGGTCCAGGTGCTTTGCTGCGCAAGCTCAAGATGCGGCGCCCGCGCGGCCGAGGACTTAACCCGTGCATTTGCCAGATTTGTGCGGCTGGGCTAACCGTTCCCGGGGATCAAGCAGAGATTTCTCCATGCCGCCGATGGTAACCCGCTTCGTGGCCAGCGCGCTTCTGGCCCTGCCGTTATCGGTCCTTGCCTGCCTTTCCGCCCGGAGCGAGCCTGCGCCGGCCGGCGGGGCGCCAAGCTGCCGACCGCCGAGGCTGCCCCCGCGGCGCCGGTCAAGGTGGTGGTCGGCGCCTATATCAACGACATCCAGGAACTCGACTTCAAGACCAACAGCTACGCCATCGACCTCTATGTCTGGTTTCGCTGGAAGGCGCCCGATCTCGACCCCTCGAAGACCATGGAGTTCATGAATCGCTACGCCTCCGACGCCAATATCCGCGACGAGCTCTACGACAAACCGCAGGCCATGCCCGACGGCAGCCTCTATTCGATCATCCGCTATCAGGGCCAGTTCTCCACCAAGTTCCAGCTCGAGAAATATCCTTTCGACACGCAATCGCTGCTGGTGGTGATGGAAGATACGGTCTCTGGCGCCGACGCGCAGATCTACCTGCCCGACCCTGAAGACGCCGTCACCATAAACCCTGACATCACCTTGCCAGGCTTCAAGATCGGCAAGCCCGAGATGCGCATTGTCGAGCGGCCTTATCCGACCAATTTCGGCGATCTCTCCGAGCCTGAGGCGACCGACTATTCGCGGGTGATATTGACCATCCCGGTGACGCGCCCGATCGTGGCCATGTCGCTCAAGACCTTCGTGCCCATCGGATTGATCGTGGTTTGCGCGGCGCTCGTCTTCTTCGTTCGGCCGCGTTACGTCGAGGGCCGCATCGGCCTCGGCATCACCGCGCTTCTGACGCTGGTCGCTCTGCAGCTGACCTCAGGCGCGTCGCTTCCCGACGTCGACTATCTGATGATGATCGACAAGATCTATCTCCTTGCCTACCTGTTCATCATCTTGGCGCTGGTGCGGGTGGTGATGACCTCATGGCGCGGTGCCGATGCGGAAGCCGAGGCGTCAATCTCGCGCTCCGACCGCATCTGGGTCGGCGTGCTGCTCGCGGCCTATGTCGGGGCCAACCTCGCGGTCGCCTGGTCGGCGCTGCGCATAGCCTAGCCTTTAGCTCCCCGCGCCCCTTCAGGTCTTCTGCGGGCGGATGCCGAAGACCGCGATCATCCCTTTGCCCTTGACCTCCATGTCGCCCAGGGCCTCGGCCTCGAAGCTCGCCTGCACCTGCTCCCAGACGTCCTTGGTCACCGCGACGTAACCGGGCTTCGATTGGTCCGACATGCGTGATGCCACGTTGACGGTGTCGCCCCAAATGTCGAACTGGTAGCGCTCCTGCCCCACCACGCCTGCCACCACCGGCCCGGCATGGACGCCGACCCGCACCTCCCAGCCAAGCCGCGCATCGATCAGCGTCGAAGCCATTTCCAGGCCGCAGCGAACGGCAGAGCCGATGGGATCGGCGACCTGTTGCAACAGGCCGCCTGCCGCCATGAAGCCGTCGCCGATGGTCTTGATCTTTTCCAGCCCATGCCGTGCCGTGACGCGCTCGAAAATGACGAACAGCGCATCGAGCCGCGACACCACGTCCTCCGGCTCGTGCTTGTCGCAATAGGAGGTGAAGTTGGTGACGTCGCAGAACAGCACGGCGACGTTGTCGTAGCGCCGCGGGATCACGGTGCCGATGCTGCGGATCTCGTCGGCTGCCTTCTTGGGCAACAAAGCGTGCAGCAGCTCATCGGCCTGACTTTGCGCTTCCCGCGCCTGCGCCAGGGCGTCCTGCAGGGCAAGCTGGGTCTTGACCCTGGCAAGCACGATAGGCCCGGAAAACGGCTTGTGAATATAGTCGACCGCGCCGACCTCAAATCCATTCTCCTCGTCGATGGCGTCGGTCTTTGCCGTGAGAAAGATCACCGGGATGTCGCGGGTCACCGGATTGGCCTTCAGCCTGCGGCAGACCTCATAGCCGTCCATGCCTGGCATCATCACGTCGAGCAGGATCAGGTCGGGCTTCTCCGCGGCGGAGGCGAGCACCAGCGCCTTCTCGCCGTTGGTCGCGACCTTGGTCCGGTAGGCGCCTTTGAGCACCCCGGAGATCACCCCGACATTAGTCGGCGTGTCGTCGACGATCAGTACGATCTTGTTGTTCGATCCGTGGGTCATTTGAGGTTCAAGGACAGACGATCAGTGATCGACGAGAGACATTTCAGCGCCGATTCGAAATTGAAGTCACCGACGAGCTCGCTCAAGGTTTCGATTTCGGCGGCAGTCAGAACGCCGGCCAATTGCGACCTTGAGTCGATCATGAAATCGGCCGCCTCGCCGTCGTCGGTTTCGAGCAGCCTCTTCAACCTGGTCAATGGCTCCACCACTGTGCGGGGATCGCGCGAAGCGCCGCCGCCGCCATTGGTCGGGGCCTCTTGCGGCAGCGCGGCGCGGATCGCGCCCACCGCCGCGCCAAGATCGATCGACAAAGAGGTGAGCGCGGTGTCGATGCCCTGCCCCATCCTGATCGCCGTTTCGGCCCTGGCCGCGGCCTCAGACAGGGCGGTGACGCCAAGCGTGCCGGCGGCGCCCTTCAAGGAATGGGCGGCACGCTCCGCCGTCGCCGCATCGCCCATCGACAGCGCTTTGCGAATGTCGTCGACCGTACTGGCCTGCAGAGCCGCGAACCTGCGCAACAAACTCTCGTAGCGCTGGCGGTTGCCGCCGGTGCGCTTCAGCGCGGATTTGACGTCGATGCCGTCAATGGCGAGCGGACCGCCGGCAGCGAGCTCAAGCGTGGGCGCCGCATTTACCGCAGGCTTCGCTTCCGCCCATTCATGCAGGCCCGCGCCGTCACCGTCCGGACGCTTGATCCAGCGCAGCAGGACTCCGAACAATTGATCGGGGTCGATCGGCTTGGCGATATGGTCGTTCATGCCGGCTTGCAGGCACATCTCACGGTCGGAGACGAGCGCGTTGGCGGTCATGGCGATGATCGGCAAGGTCTCGAAACGCGGATTGGCCCGCAAGATGCGCGTCGCCTCGATGCCGTCCATGACCGGCATCTGCATGTCCATGAGCACGATGTCGTAGTCGTTCTCGCCCGCCATGCGCACGGCTTCGGCGCCATTCTCGGCGAGATCGACGAAGACTTCGGCGTCTTCGAGCTGGCCGATGGCCACCTCCTGGTTGATTTCATTGTCCTCGACCAAGAGGACTCGGGCTCCGCGCACGCGCTCGATATCGAAGGAAGGCCCGGCGGCGACCGTTTCGGTGGCTTCCAGGTCGGCGCCGAGCGCCACAATGGCCGTATCGAACAGGATCGAGGAGGTCACCGGCTTGATCAGGACGTTCTCGAAGCCGCTCTCCTCCGCCTGTTTCAGAACCTCTTCGCGTCCATAGGCGGTCACCATCACGAGGTGCGGCGGGACATCGAGATCGGGCAAAGAGCGAATACGCTTGCCGGTTTCGATGCCGTCGAGACCAGGCATCTGCCAGTCGACGAAAGCGATGTCGTAAGGCTCGCGGGCTTGCGCCGCCTGCTTGACCATCTCGATGCCTTCCTGACCTGACGGCGCCTCATCGGCGACGAAGCTCAAATTGGTCAGCATGCCGGAGAGTACGCTCCGCGCCTGGGCATTGTCGTCGATGATCAGGACCCGCCGGCCGCGCAGGTCGGACTGCAGAATGCGCCTGCGCGGGGCCATCTCGGCTTTGCCGAGCCGCGCGGTGAAGCGGAAGGTGCTTCCCTCGCCGAGCTCGCTCGTGACCTCGATGGTTCCTCCCATCAGCTCAGCCAGCCGCTTGGAGATGGCAAGCCCAAGGCCGGTGCCGCCATATTTGCGCGTCGTCGACACGTCGGCCTGCTGGAAGGCTTGAAACAGCCGCCCAATCTGGTCCTGGGTCAGCCCGATTCCGGTGTCGCTCACCGAGAACAGGATGAGCTGGCTGTCTTTGGAATCCTCCAGCACCTCGGCCTTGACCACCACTTCGCCCTTTTCGGTGAACTTGACCGCGTTGTTGCAGAAGTTGATCAGGATTTGCCCGAGCCTGAGCGGGTCGCCGCGGAAATAGTTGGAAACCGAAGGCGCGATGTCGAAGATCAGCTCTAGCCCCTTGGCCGAGGCCTTTTCGGAAATCAGGTTGCCGACATTCTCCAGCACCTTGTCGAGGTCGAAATCGATGTTCTCGACCGCGAGCTTGCCGGCCTCGATCTTGGAGAAGTCGAGGATGTCGTTGATGATGCCGAGCAGATGCTGGCCTGAATGCTTGATCTTGACGATGTAGTCGCGCTGGCGCGGCATGAGGTCCGTCTTCAGCGCGAGATGCGACAGCCCGATGATGGCGTTCATCGGCGTCCTGATCTCATGGCTCATATTGGCGAGAAAGGCGCTCTTGGCCTCGCTTGCCGAAAGTGCCGCCTCGGTCGCCTTCTCCAGTTCGCGCTGCGCGCCAAGCAGCGCCTGCTCAGCTTCTTTGCGGTTCTCGATATTGCTCCACGAGCCCACCACTTCGAGAGGCTCGCCGTTCGCGTCGCGAATGAGATGCTGCTCGTCGCTGACCCAGCAATAGGAACCGTCTTTCTTGCGGAAACGATATTCGGAAGAATGCGCTCCCGTCTCGAACAGCTGCGTCTGCTCGGCCTCGACCTCGGCAAGGTCGTCCGGGTGGACATGCGCACGCCAGAACGCCGCGTCCTTCAGATATTCTTCGGGACGGAAGCCGAGCAGCCCCGAGATGTTGTCGCTGACGAAGGTAGGGGCGAAATCGCCACTCGCCGCAAAACTGTAGATGACCGAGGGAGCCGCCGACAGCAGCAGGTCGAGCCTGGCGCGCACTCTCTCCCGCGTCTCCTCGGCTTCTTTGCGCGCCGTGACATCGGTCCACGAGCCAACGATCTCGACCGGCTTGCCGTTTCCGTCACGCACGATCTGCTGCCGGTCGTCCACCCAAAAATAGCTGCCGTCCGGGCGGCGGATGCGATACTCGATCGAGCGCCGGTCGTTCTCGAACATCCGATCCACCCAGGCGGCGATGCGCGGTACGTCGTCTGGGTGCACATGGTCGCGCCAGAGGTAGGGGTTTTGGAGATATTCTCGCGGGGTGCAGCCGAATAATCCGGAAATACTCTCGCTCACGTAAGTGGGCTGGTAATCTCCAGCTGCTGACCGGCAATAGATGACTGCCGGCGAGGCATTGAGCAGCACCGACAGCCGCTCGTTCGCCGCTTGCTCCGACTTTTCCCTCACCTCACGCTTATGGGCCGTATCAAGCTCGCCCAGCATTTCGTTGAACGCAGCCGCGAGGCGCCCAACCTCGTCTCTGCTCGTATCGGCGACACGATGGCCGTAGTCTCCTGTCTCGCGTACCCGCCTGGCCAATCCTTCAAGGCGCCCGAGCGGCCGCACGATATGGCGGTGAGTGAGGAATGCGAGAAGGATGCTGATCGCGGCCAACGCCCCGGTCAGCAGCAAGCTGCGGTAAAGCCTGTTGTTCAGGCCGTCGATGCGGCGCTCGAGCAATCCCCTTAGCGCGTCGAGTCCGCCTGCCCAGGCGTCGATTGCATCGTTCGCGGCGTTGCGCCGGAACTCGTCAAGAGCGTCCTGATCGACCCTTCCGGCATCGCCGAAGCTGTCGTCGAGCGCGCCGAGATAGGCCGTCACGCTGGACAACATGACCGCCATCGGCGCCTCGATCTTCCGCCGCAGCGTCCCGTCGAGATCGCCGCGGTAGGCTGAGGTCAAATTCCTCGCGATTTCCTCAGCCGTGGACCGGGCCATCGCCACGGACGCGAAGAGGCGCGTCCTGTCGCCGGATGGCAGCGACGGCAGCGAGCTTGTGCCGATCAGCCCGCCTATATCGCCGATCTGGCCAAGCAGGCGCGGCATCTGTCGAACCAGCGTGTCTTGCAAATAGTAGCTGTCGAGATCGGGATCGAGCGCGAGGTTCGAATCGTCGCCGACACGCGAAATCAGGTCCCTGGCCTTGACCAGCGCCTCCCCGACCAGGCCGCTTTTCGCACTCTCCTCGGTGTTGTCCGACCAAAGCCTGCGCAGCGTGCTGGCCAGCGACCGTTCGAGCGAGGCGGTATTGAAGTTGGCCCCAGCGTCGGCTTTGTCGAGCGAGTTCAAGATGGTTGGCGCGGAAGGCAACGCCTGCCCTGAAACGCCATTGTTCTCTAGCTCGCCAAGGAGCCTGGAATAGACGCCCCGAATGGCCTCGATGTAGTGGACGCCAACCAGCTCCTTCTTTGCGAACTCGATGGCGATCTGTTGCGCGGCAATGAGGGCATAGATTGCCACGGCGATGGCGATGATGAACGCCCCGCACAAAACAATGAGCTTGGTGCTTGTGCTCAGATTCCTGAACATTGTATCTGCGGCGGAGTCAGCATTTTCGGTTGGAGTCGACATGACGCTCCTGGGGCCAAACGAAATTTTCTCGGGAGCCGGGGCCCCCTTTTTCCGGCAGGGCTACATTCTAGTCCGCAAATGGCCGTTCTGGGCAAACCTAAGTTCGGGGCGCATCGGGGGTATTTGAATAAAAGTCGATATATATCGGGTTGCGCCGCGGGTAACGGGGGAGAGCATGGTCAATATCCTGATTCACCAATTTCAGCCTGGGGGCGCCGTCGTCGATGCAGCCGCTCTGGAACAGTTCCAACGACAATGGGCGACCTACCAGAAGCTGGTCGATAGCGACGAGCTCTCGCACCGGGAAGTTGGCGCGCTGCTTCATGACACGCTCAATGCGAGCTTCGACCGGCCCTTCTCCTTTCTCGACATTGCCTGCGGCGATGCGAGCGAGATGCGGGCGGCGCTCTCCGGCACCAAGAACTCGTCACTATCACGGGGTCGATCTTTCCGAGCCTGCGCTCGAGCTTGCGGCGAACAATCTCAAGGACATGCCCTTCGAGGTCGAGCTTGGCCATCGCGACTTTGTCGAGGCGGTGACGCTCAGGCCGGAGCCTGCCGACGTCGCGTGGTGCAGCCTGTCCATTCATCACCTTGCAACCGACGAAAAGCTTCGCCTGATGCAGGCCTTGTGCGGGTCGACCAGCAGCTTTCTCATGATCTACGAGCCCACCAGGCAAGACGGCGAAACCCGCGAGGCGTACTTGCAGCGCTTCCGCCGCGTCAACCAGCCGCGCTGGACCATGCTCACGCCGGAGGAGTGGGCGCAGATCGATCACCATGTCACCACCTGCGATCTGCCCGAGACGAAAGCGACGTGGCTCGACCTCGGGCGCCAGGCGGGGTTCTCGAAGGCCCGCGAGCTGTTTCAGGATCCGACCGGCTTCTATCGCGTGTTCCGCTACGACAGGTAACGACCCCTGGCTTGCCAAAGGAAAACCCCGGCCGAGCGGACCCGACCGGGGCTGGCAACTTATCAGGAGGGCTTGAGAACTAGCGGCGCACTGTTACAGCAGCATCACAGCCGCGTCGGCGACCGCCTGGGCACTGAGCCCGCGACGTTGAGAGGTCCGGCCCGCGCCGGACCTTGCTACACCCTTGATCTAGAAATCCCTAACGAGCCTCAACTAGAGGCCGAAGGCCCCACTTGAAGCATTGAGCGCGAACCGCTTGAGCTTGGCCGAATCGGTTTCGCCAACCGAGGCAAGCGCGACGATCGTGGTGGTGAGCCGGCTGCGTGCGGCGTTCGCATCGACGACATTGCCGCGCCGCTTCAGCTCCCGCCAGGCCTGCTCCAACGCGCTGTCCATCAACGACAGCGTTTCCGGCCCATAGATCTTTGGAAGTTCCTCAAGGCGCATGACCATTCCTCCTGTCAGGAGTGGGCAGTTTCAACTCTGTGCCCCGTCATGCCTTTTGGCTTGTTGGCTTAACTATAGCGCATCGAATGCCGAAGGGCGAGTCGCTTCGCCCATCGGCGTGCATTTTGCTGCACTGCGTCAGAATTTAGCGAGGATCGCACAGACACACGAAAGGTCCGTCGGAATGCATGCGCCCTTGCTCTCCCGGTACATAGCAGTTCGTTGACCCAGCCCCGATCATGCCGCTGCGGATTTCGCCGTAAGGGGCGCCCGCGACATGGCCGGCACACACATAGGCATCAGGCCGGCCGCCGACAGTGACCGGATGGCGGCAAACCGTCTCGCAAGGGAGTCCGGCGGATTGAATCCAGTTGGTGCGCGCTTCCGCTTCAGCGCACCAAACCAACGCCACGAGACCAAAGACCAACGAAAATCGCATCCGAATCCTCCACTTCAGTTTGCCGCACCGCGGCATGAGGGCCATCCAACTGAGGGTTTATCAACGATTGTGACCTTATTGGGTTTACGATTCCCCCTTTGCAAATGTGGCCTAACGTCTCTTTACCCCGAGGTAGGGAAGGAGGCATTACCCTCACATGAACCTGGGGGCACCTCGAAGATTGGGCCTTAAACGCAACACTTTATGGTCCTATTCTTGCGTAACAAGGGGCCGTGGAAAAGGGGAGCCAACGAGACGTGGTCGAGCAAAACAGTCCCTCCGCCAGGCTCGGCTGGCGTTTTGCAGTCGGGGTCATGCTTATTGTCGGCGGATACATTGCCTGGACTCTCATTCCAGTCGCCGTCGCCACGGATATGCCCACTGGCGCCAAATCGGCACTTACGGCCCTCTTGGGCGCAACCCCGTTCTTGACCAAGGTTGCTGCCGTGGCGCTCATGGGCAGGCCGGCTTACGACCTTTTCAAGCGCAGCGTGCTCAAATCCCTGCGCCTCCGCGCAAGCCCGTAGCCAATTGCGAACTCGCTATTCCCCTCCCAAGGTTACTCCCGAAATTCTCTGCCGCGAGCCTTGGCGCTTGCGGATAGGTGACATCCTGGCACCAAGCTCCTGCCCGGCACCAGGGTTCAAACCTTTGTTTAAGGCAACGCGCCTATATCCCTCTCGATCTATCGGGCTTCCGTCCCCGAGCTTCTGAAGCGCGGATATCGCGACGAACATGCTCCGGCTCTTCAATACAGTGTCGCCTTGGCTGCTAGCGCTCGGCCTCGTCGCCGTCGCCGAAGCCTACAGCATCGGGCTCATGCTTCTCTGCCGTCATCGATTTGGATCCGACCGTCTCGCCCTCAACAATGAAGTGGCCGGCTTCAAATTCGCGGTGGTCGGCGTCTTCTATGCGGTGTTGCTCGCCTTCGTGGTGATCGCCGTCTGGGAGGATTACCGGGATACCGAGACGGCGGTGCGCAATGAGGCGAAAGCGCTCGCCGATCTTCATCAAGTCTCCTACGCCCTGCAGGACGAGGCTGGGAGCAAGATGCGCAAGCATATGGCTGCCTACATCGAGCAGGTGCGCGACTCGGAATGGCCGGCCATGGCGCAGGGTCTCTCGGACAAAGGCGCAGAGGCTGAGCTGCAACATCTCGGCCAAGCCTTGTTCGGCGGTCACGCCAACGAGCCGAGGGACGTTGTCCTCTATCACCACGCCCTCGATCTGATGACGGTCATCCACGACAATCGCAACGAGCGCCTGGACAGCTCCGACGGCACGGTGCCGACAGCGCTGTGGCTCGTGCTGCTCGCTGGTGCGCTGATCACGCTTGGCTATCCGTCATTTTTCGGGACGTCGAATCTCGCCGCGCAGATCCTCATGACCGCGTCGCTTGCCGCGCTCGTGGCGCTGACCGCCTTTGTGGCGCTGGTGCTGGATTATCCGTTCACCGGGGACGTGCAAATTTCACGCGCGCCCTTCGAGCAGTCCCTCCAGGAGATGCCGCAGCAAGAGCCGCCGCCCTGATAGGCGGGGCGCTCCTGAAACTAGCTGCGAAAGCCTATTCTGCGGCGTCGATCTTCGGCCGCTGGTCGCTTGCGGTAGGAGCACCAAGCTCCGGCGCGTTTGCCGGCAGGTTGTCGTTCACCGGCTTCACCTCGGCCGTGGCGCTATAGACGGAGAAGATGCCGCCCGCGAGCACCGCGCCCCGCTCAACCTGCACGTCGCCGCAATTCACGTGGCCTTCCACCCGGCCGCTCGAGCGGACAAGCAGGAATTCCTTGATGTCGGCCTTCTCGGCAAGGGTGCCTGAGACGTCGATATCGATGGAGACCACCTTGCCCTTGATGGCACCAGTCGGCCCGATGCGGATCGATTGGGCGGTGACATCCCCCTCAACCACGCCGTCAACAACAATGGCGTCGGGCACCACGATGGCTCCCTTCACCGTCACGCCGGCGCCGATATAGGCGATATCCGGTGCTCCCAGCCGAAATCCGTTGATCGTCATTGGCCCACTCCCCGCGCCTTTGATTCCTATAAGGGTGGAACAGCTCGGATCGCTTGCGACAGCCATTTTTCTGCCGGTCGGCAATATGCACAACTTGCGCAAGCGCTTATGCACAAGGTCCGTCTCGTTAGTGCGCTGGGCGGCAATCGGAATTTCTGACGCCCAAGCAAGGTCGGGCCTTGCATCTGCTATGGTCTTTTCTCTTTGTACGGAGAATGCCGCTTGACACTACCGCCCGGATTTTCAAGTCCAAATTTCGACTCTGCGTGCAAGGAGCTGCGCAGCATCGTCGGTGAAGACCACGTGGTGTCGGCAGAGGACCGGCTGGCGAGCTATTTCGATCCTTATTCGCCCGGCCTCGCCGATGAATACGCCCCGTCCGGGGCCGTCCTTCCGGCAAGCGTGGATGAAGTGAGAGGCGTGCTCGGCGTCGCCAATCACTATGGCCTGCCGCTATGGACGGTGTCGCTTGGCCGCAACTATGCCTATGGCGGCGCCGCTCCCTGCCTCAAGGGGTCGATGATCCTCGACCTCCACCGCATGCGGGCCATCGAGGTCAACGCCGAGCTGGCCTATGCCGTGGTCGAGCCCGGCGTCACCTATCTCGACCTCTATAAATTCATCCGGGACAAGAACTATCCCTTGTGGATCGACTGCCCAGATCCAGGCTGGGGCAGCGTGCTCGGCAACACGCTCGAGCACGGTGTCGGCTACACGCCCTATGGCGATCACGCCGGGCATCAATGCGGCATGGAAGTCGTCCTTGCCGACGGCGAAATCGTGCGCACCGGGCTCGGCGCCATGACCGGCAATCCGGCCTGGCCGCTCTACAGATATGCTTTCGGCCCCACGCTCGACGGGCTCTTCATGCAATCGAATTTCGGCGTGGTCACCAAGATCGGCGTCTGGCTGATGCCGGAGCCTGAGACCTTCTCGGCGATCGAAATGATGTTCCGGCGCGAGGAGGACATCGTGCCGATGATCGATGCGCTCAGGGTGCTTCGGCTCGACGGCATCGTCCCGACCGCAACCATCGCCAATTGGATGCGCATCGCCGCCGGCAACACCACGCGCGCCGAATGGTATGACGGCAAGGGCGCGCTGCCGCAAAGCGCCATCGATAGGCTGATCAAGGAGATGGAGATCGGCTATTGGGGCATGCGCTTCGGCCTCTATGGGCGGGAGAAGATCGTGGCCGAGCAGCGCCACGCGGTGGAGGGGGCGTTTTCCCGCATCGAAGGCATGGAGATCGGCGTCGCCACCTACCGGCGTGGCGAAGCGATCCCGCCCGAGTATGGAACGCTCGCCGGCATTCCGAGCGTCGACCTGATGCCGCTCAACTGGCTCGGTGGCGCCGGCGCCCATATCGAGTGTCCGCTGGTGGTGCCGATGCGAGGGGCTGCGTTTCTCGATCTTTATCGGCGGCGGACCGAGCTGTTCAATGCCGAAGGCTTCGACCACTATTGCGGCCTGACCAGCACGAGCCCGCGCTCTTTTATCAATACCGGCTCGATCATTTTCGACCGCAACGATAAAGAGCAATGCGCCCGCGCGCGCGCTTTGGGCAGGACCTTGATCGAAGACGCGCACAAGCGGCAGTTGGCTGGTTACCGCGCCCATATTTCCGAGATGGATTTCGTTGCCGCGCAATTCGACTTCAACGACCACGCCGCCATGCGCCTCTATGAGCGGCTGAAAGACGCGCTCGATCCGTCGGGCGTGCTTTCGCCGGGAAAACAGGGCATCTGGCCAAAGGCCTTGCGCCAGGCGAGGAGCGAGGGGAGCGACAAGCCGTGACGCTGCCGCATCCCATGGATCGCAGGGAGGCGTTGAAGCTCGGCGGCGCGGCGGCGATCGCGCTCCTTGCCCCGGCCGGCACGGTGTCGGTCGCCGCGGCGCCGGGACGCGCCGCGGCATCGACGATCGTCGTTGCCGATCCACGCTACGCCGAGAGCACGATCTTTGCTGCGGGACTGGAGCGGCAAGGCGCCAAGGTCATGGCCCTTGCCCCAGACCGCGCCACGACCTGGTTCGATGCCGTCGAGCCGCGTTTGCCCGCAGGCCTTCGCGCTCTTTCCGGGCTCACGCTTGAATCGGACCTGTTCGTGCTCGAGCGCCTGGCCGAACGCGCCGGCGCGCGGACATGTTATGTCGGCCTGCATGATTGGCGGTGCCGGCAGGACTCGGTCCATCAACTGTCCGCGACGATCGAGCTCGACCCGATCGTAACGGCTCTCGTCAATGGCAAGGAGGGTTGGGCGGAAAGTCTTGGGAAAGCGCTCGGCAAAACAAAGATTGAAAGTCAAGAGGAGAGGAGGCTCACTCTCAATTGCCCGATGCCAGCGGCGAGCGGCCCGCGCTTTTTCGTCTCCTGGCTGATGCGTTGGACGGGTTAGCCTGCAAACGGCCTAGCTAATGCGCCCAGCGGCGTGCCTGTTGCGAGGCGACGATCATGCCAGTCTGCGCGTCTTCCGGCAGGAGCTTGGCAATTACGCCCATGGCCAGCTCGATTGAGATCTCGCTGCCCCCGCATTCCTTAAGTTGGTCGCGCAGCCACCCGTAGATCTCCTCATCGCCGGCCTTCAGACCGGCGGCGATCTCCTCGAACATCTGCGTCAAAGATCCAGTTGCCATCGCCCCCCTCCAGTGTGCCCCGCCCTCAGGGGCACATGGCTCAAGTCCCCCAAACCTCCTCTACGAATCCGCCACTGCGACTCAGTATGATAGCGGGGAATGCTGCAAGTGCGAAGCGTTCTTGCAGCAACACTCGGCACGAAATACCGCCGCTTTAATAGGTTTCGCGACCGGTGCCGACAAAAGAGAGTGGCGTCTTTGCCACAGCCCCCACGCTGTCGCCTCCGGGAAGCTCGGCGATAGGGCCGCCGCCATAGGGTGCCGGCTGGCAGAAATGACGGCCGTTTCGCGCATTGTTGCGGAGCAGGTCGAGATGGAAGTGGTTCGAGTGATAGGGGTCGCTGCCCGGACCGAGCACGGTGTAGAACTCGGCGCAGGCCCCGGCAAAGGCAGCTTGCAGGAAGGCCCGTTCCGCCGGGCCCCCCCGCCACCAGTCGCGCAACACGCTGATCTCGCGCCCGTCGGCGAGGCGGAAGGCCGCGACGTCGAGCGCATTGCCGAACGCGTGCTCTGACATGGCCACGCCGTGATTGTTGCGGGTGCGGCATCCATAAGAGGCGATCTCGCGGATTTCCACCACGCGGCCGCGGAAATAGGCTGCCGCCGCCGGCTGCACGGAACGCGTGAGCCAGCGATCGACCGACGCGGTCATCGGGCAACCGATGACGGCAGGCGGCGTGACCGCGACACGTCCGTTGAGCGCGGCACTGACCTTGAAGGGGTGCTCTAGCCCGCAAGAGCCGCGCCCGCCAAGCGGCGACATCGGCTGCACGTAGGCCGAAGGCCTCACGTCTCCGCTTGCGAGACAGGCCGCCTCTGCGTCCGCGCGCCAGGCCGCGCGCGGCTCCGAATAAGGATTGTGGCCGCAAGCAGCGACGCCTGAAACGATCGCCAGACTGGCGATGAGATACGCAAACCTGACCCCCATGCGCCTTAAAATGCGGGACGCGCGTGAACAATCCTTCAATGCGGGGGGCAGCCTCGATGCCGGTGCTCGATCAGGTCAGGAGCAGCAAGAGGCCCATGGCGATGAGCGCCGCGGCCCAGATGAGATCGAGTACTAAGGAACAAGGCTCAGTCGCGACACTGTACTGAGCGATGAGGCACAGTTGCGCGTGCAGTACCGCATGAGCGTCGCTTCAGAAGGCTTCCTTAAAAGGTCTGAGATCGAGTTCGTGCGTCCAGGCGCTGCGCGGTTGGCAGTGCAACGCCCAGTAGGCTTCAGCAATCTCGTCAGGCGCAAGCAGCCCGTCTTTGCCCTTGGCCGCAACGAAGTCCGGAAACCGGCTCTGGGCATACTCGCCACCGATGACGCCGTCGATGACCACATGGGCGACGTGAATCCCTTGCGGGCCGAACTCTCGCGCAAGGCCTTGGGCGACGGCGCGCAAGGCAGCCTTGGCCGAGGCAAAGGCGAGAAAGTGGGGTCGCGCACGCAAAGAGGCGGTGGCGCCGGTATAAAGAATGGTGCCGCTCCCTTCGGCAACATGCGGCGCACCGCCTCGCGTCCGACCAGGAAGCCGCCTAGCGCATTCTGCCGCCACATGGTTTCGAACTGCGCCTCGCTGATCTCAAGCGACGGGATCATGGCGTTGTTGCCGACATTGTAGGCGACCAGGGACAGAGTTCCCCTCTGGCTTGCCTCGTTCAGCAAAGAGACCACGTCCGTTTCATGCGTTGCGTCGGCGACAATCGCTTCAGCGCTGCCGCCGGCGTCCCTGATTTCGGTGGCGACGGTCGCAAGGCGCGCCCCGGTGCGGCCGGCGATGACGACCCGCAAGCCCTCTTTGGCGAAGCGGCGGGCGAGCGCGGCGCCAAGTCCGGCCGACGATCCAACCCCCACCACGACGGCCGTCTTTTCGCTCAAAATCAACCCCTTCCATGCCTCGAAGCAGCCGGCAATGTGGAGTCGTCAGGGTGAAGAGGCAAGCGGGAATGAGGGCCGTGCCGAGGCGCAAAAAGAGAAGGGCCGCCCCCTGCTTGGGAGCAGCCCTTCCATTGTCGAACCGCGGTCGCTGTGGACCGCTTCAAGCGTCGCTAGCCGACGCTGCCCTCGTAAAAGGCAAGCATCCAGGTCATGTGAGCCGGCGACCGCGGCGGAAGACAATGAGACACTGGATCACCTCCTTTCGTTTGTTGCTGAGATGACAGCCATATAAGCATGATTCGAGCCGATGGAAGCTCAACGAACGAGCCTAGGACACGAGAATCCCCGGTTATTTAGGCGCGTTGAAGCTTCGCATCGGCGACGTCGTGCCGTCCGCATAAGTGAGCTGCACCTGCATCGAGCCCGTCTTTGGCGGAACCTTCATGGTGAGCGTGGCGCTCTCAGGCACGCTGTTCGGGTCCGCCGGATCGCAGGGCGGCAGCTTGAAGACCTTGTCGACCGGACCGTCGCCCAAGCCGTAGCGCACTTCTCTGATGGCGCAGCGATAGGTGACGAGGTGGGTGAAATAGACCGTCATCCCCTGCCACTCACGAAAGGCGATCCAGCTCGTCCAGAACTGCTCGAGGATTTTCTTCTGCTCATCGGCGAGCGCTGCGGTCGGATCGAAATTGATAGGCACGATGTCGGCCTGCTCGCCACGCTTGTCGCGCCAGGTGACGTAGATCGTGGTCTTGCCCTGGTCTGGGGCCATCTCGAATGAGGTCTTCGGCATGCGCGTGCCGGTGCGCTGGTCGAGCGCGTCGAGCAGCCCCGCATCGGTGAACTCGCCCTTCTCGCCGATGCGGTAGCCGAACTGGGTCGCAGCTTCAGGCAGCGACACGTTCACCATCCAGCCGCTGTTCGAGCGCATGAAGCTCGCGATCGGCTGCGGGTTGGCCGGAAGCGCCGCAACTTTCTGCTCCTGCGGCGGCAGCACGCTCATGCCCCCGCCCTCTTGCAGCGTATCGACGCTGCCCTTGGCGGCGACGGCGCCCTCAGGCGCGAGATAGAGGTCGCCAACGATCTGGTCATAATAGGCAGGCACCTGCACATGATCGACCTTGGCTGCAAGCTCCTTGACTTGGCTTTGCGTGCGCTTGGCGATCTGCACCATGGAGAGGCCGGGCTCTTCCAGCTCTTTCAGCAACGTGCGGGTGAACACCGAGTTCGGGTTCTCGTCGGTATCGCTCAGGCGGTCGAGCGCCGACTGACCTTGCCCCGCCGAGAACAGCACGAACATGCCTTCCGCCGGATCCATGCGGGTGAGCCCGCGGGTCAGCCCGATGCTGCGCTTGCCTTTGAGCGCGAAGGGATTGTCGCGGCAGGCGTCGAGAATGAGGATCACGGTCGCAGCACCCTTCTCCTGCAGCCGGTCTGAGAGGCCGTTGGCGGCGAAGGAGGCGTCGCGCACCAGGCCCTCCTCGCCCGGACCAGCCGCAGGCACATCGACCGGCAGCAGATAATTGGTGCCGTCGACGGCAAAGCCGTGTCCGGCGAAATAGATGAGCGCGGTGTCGCCGCTTTCGATCTTGCTTTCGAGCTCGACGAGAGCGCGGCTCATGGCGCGGCGTCCGACATTCTCCGCCGAGACCACATCGAAGCCGAGCTTGGCGAGCTCTTGCGAGATGGCGCCAGCGTCGTTCACTGCCTTTTGCAGCGCGGGCACGTTCTCGTAAGTGTTGTTGCCGATCACCAGCGCCACGCGCTTTCCGGCATGAGCTGGTGACGCGTGAAGGACAACGCACCCGACCATCATCACCGCCAGGCCGAATGCCAGGCACGCGCCACGCCTCATAAAGGAGCCTCCCGCCAATATGCCCTGCCGGCATTATACGCCGGATTGAGGGTTGCGGAGGTCAGCCGAGGCCGATTGCTTTCTTCGCCTTTGCCGTGATCGATTGGCGGGTGGAGAAGAACCCCTCCCAAGGGTCGCTCTTTCTTGGCCTTGAGCCGCATGGGCAGCGTTTTCAGCGTATAGGGGCTTGCGACTTTGAGGCCCTTAAGCTCGTCCCAAGCAAGCGGGCAGGCGACCGAAGCGTTGGGCTTCGTCCGCGTCGAGTAGTTGACGATGGCAGACCCGCCGCGCTGATTGCGCAGATAATCGACGAAAATCTTGCCGACCCGCGTTTTCTTCAGCGGGTTCGCGGTGTAGCGGTCTGATCGCACCTCGACCAGCGTGTCGGCAATCGCCTTGGCGAAGGCCTTCACTTCGTCCCAGCCCTGCTTCGGCGCGATCGGCGCCACCACATGCAGGCCCTTGCCGCCGGTCGATTTCAGGAAGCTCTTCAGTCCGAGATCGGCGAGGAAGTCGCGTACCTCGACCGCCGCGGCTTTCAGCACGTCGATGTCGAGCCCCTCGTCAGGGTCGAGGTCGAACACGAGCCGGTCAGGCTCGTAGAGATGATCGAGCGACACGCCCCAATCGTGAATCTCTACCGCGCTGATTTGCGCGAGCCCGAACAGGCCAGCCTCGTCCTCGATATAGAGATAGGGCTTCTTGCTCTCGCCGCCGGAAATGGGAATCTGCTTGATCGCATCGCTCATGCCCTTCATGGCGTGGCGCTGGAAGAAGCGCTCCCCGTCGATACCCTCAGGACAGCGGACGAGGCTGATCGGACGGTTGACGACATAAGGGAGGATGTAGGACGCGATCGTCTGGTAGTACTCGGCAAGGTCGAGCTTGGTGACGCCCACCTCCGGATAGAGCACCTTGTCGGGGCTCGTGAGCTTGATGCCGTCGAACACGGGCTCGCCCTTGGCCTTCGCCTTTGCTGCAACGCCTTTTGCTGGAGTCACTTCAGCCTCCTCGCCGCTCGGAACGTCACGTCTCACGTCATCCGCCGGCTTGTCTTCGCGCAAGCCCTGAAAGCTTGGATGGCGCAAGCGGCCGTCGCGCGTCCACTCGGTATATTCCACCTCGCAGACGAGCTTGGGCTTGAGCCAAACAGCGTCTTTGCGCTCGATCGCCGGCACCTCGACAAAGGACGACTGCTTCTGCTCGAGCGGCTTGAAGCGCTTGGCAAGCGCGTCGAGGTCGGCGCTTGAGAACCCGGTGCCGACCTTACCGGCGTAAATCAGCTCGCCATCCTCGAAGGTGCCGAGCAAGAGCGAGGAGAACGGACGCCCGCGCACGCTCGAGCGGCTATAGCCGCCGATCACGAGCTCGGAGCGTTGATGGCATTTGGTCTTGAGCCAGCTCTTGGTGCGGCCCGAGACATATTTGGAGTCGGCGAGCTTCGACACCACGCCTTCGAGGCCTGCGCCACAGGCTTGGCGATAAAATTCGTGGCCAGAGCCTTGCACATGATCGGAATAGACGAGCCAGCCTGGGAGCTTCTTTTCGCTCATCAACGCTCGCAGCCGCTCTTTCCGCTTGAGCAGCGGCTTGCCGCGCCAATCCTTGCCGTCGAGCGACGTGAGATCGAACAGGAAGTAGCGGAAGGCGGGATGAGCCGTGTCGATATGCTCCTGCAGCGATTTGAACGAGGTGAGGCCTGAGGGAAGGACGAAGGCGATCTCGCCGTCGAGAAGTGCGCTGTCGCAAGGAAGGCTCAAGAGCGCCTTGGCGATGGCCGGAAAGCGCACGGTCCAATCGAGGCCGCTCCGGCTGAACAGCGCGACCTCGTCGCCGCTCTTCCGCGCGATGATGCGATAGCCGTCATACTTCACTTCGTGCAGCCAACGATCGCTGTGAGGTACCTCGTCGACCAGCGTGGCAAGCTCGGGCGCGATGAATTCAGGTTCTACCGCGCGGCGGGTTTGCGGCGGCTTCTTGCCGTGCCAGCGGAAGGCTTTGCCGTCGCTCGCTTTGCCGTTGGACTTTTTTTTTGAGCCTTCGAGCTCCAGATGGCACTCTCGCCGTGCTCGATCTGGTCCATGGTGCGGCCGCTCTTCACGCTCGTGTCGTAGCTGAGCGTAGGTTCATCGCCGTCGCCGGCAAATTCGTCGCGCTTCTTGATCAGAAGCCAGTTCTGCCGGCCGCGATCCTCTTTGCGCGGCTTCATGCGCACCAGCACGAAATCGCCGTTCAGCCGGTCGCCGTGCAGCCTGAATTTGAGGTCGCCCTTGGCGAGCCCCTCGTCCGGATCGCCGATCGGCTCCCAGGTGCCGCGGTCCCAGATCATCACCGGTCCGCCGCCATATTCGCCCTTGGGGATCACGCCTTCGAACTTGCCGTATTCGAGCGGGTGGTCCTCGGTCATCACCGCGAGGCGCTTTTGCGCCGGATCGAGGCTCGGGCCCTTGGTGACGGCCCAGCTTTTCAGCACGCCGTCATGCTCGAGCCTGAAATCGAAATGGGTGCGGCGCGCGGCGTGCTTCTGGATGACGAAGCTGTTGCCGGTCTTGCGCTGGCGTTCCGGCGGAGGCTCTGGAGTCTTGCTGAAGTCGCGCTTGGCGCGGTAGGTCGCAAGCGGATCTGCCGCCTTCGTCCGCACCATGGCTTAAGCCGATTTTCTTTTCGGCGCGCCGCGCGAGGCCTTCTTGGGCGCCTGGCGCGAAGCGGCAGCGCGCTTGCCTTGCTGGCCCTTGCTCGGGGCGGCTTGCTTGCCTTGCGCCTTCACACTCTTCTTGAGCGCGTCCATGATGTTGATGACCTTGGCGGTGCCGGGCTCCTCGGTGACGATTGAGGGCTTCCGATGCTCGAGCTTGGCGTTGATCAGCTCCCACACGGCTTCGGTATATTCGTCCTTGAACTTCTCAGGCTCGAAGGCGCCTGACTTACGCTCGATCAGCTCGACGGCAAGCTCGAGCGCCTCCTTGTCGACCTTCACGTCAGGCACTTCCTTGAAGAAGGTGTCTGCCGCCTTGATTTCGCCGGCGTGGCGGAGAATTTCGAGCAGCAGCCCCTTCCCGCAAGGCTTGAGCGCGACGATGTTACCTTGGCCGCGCAGGATGAATTGCCCGACGCCGACCTTGTCGGCCTGCTTCAAAGCTTTGAGCATGATGGCGTAGCCCTCTTCGGCGGACTCGCCGTCGGGCAGCAGATAATAGGGCCGCTCGAAATAGCGCGCGTCGATGGCCGATGGCTCGACGAAGCGCACGAGCTCGATGGTCTGCTTGCTCTCGAGCTTCAGCTCGTCGATCTCCTTCTGGTCGAGCAGGACGTACTTGCCCTTCTCGTATTCGTAGCCCTTGGTGATGTCCTCGTTCTCGACCGCGCCAACGCCTGGCGCCACCTTCTGATAGCGGATGCGCTTGCCTGAGGGCTCATGGATCTGGTGCAGCTCGATCTTCCGCTCGGTGTTGGTGGCGGGGTAGAGCCTGACCGGGATGTTGACGAGCGAAAGCCGTAAATTGCCGGTCCAGAAGGCGCGGGGTGCCATACGCGAAAACTCCTTTTAGACGCACGCGCGAGCGGAAAGTCCGCGGGTCGGATGCGGAGTATAGCCTGAAACGGCGCGCCCCGGACCGCGGTTCCGAAAGCCGGACAATGCGACGCTCCGGCCTCTTCTCTTCGATCCTATAGGCTTCTCGTTAAGCATAGGTTCAAGCGCTGCAGATGACCCTGAGGCTCACGCCTTCGCCTGGAGAACCCCGGAATTTGAACGATTTCCGCTGCCATTTGTTGCTCGCGCCGGGCCGCGCTCTTCGCGTATTCTTGCCCCGCCAGCGGTCGGGTTCCCACGCGTACTCCCTGTCCCCGGCGCGACGACCAAGCACTTGAAGGCGCCGGCCCCGATGAGGCTCGACGTTTTGCTTCTTCGCGAGGTGTTGGGTTTGTTGGAACGCGAAACTCGGTTCGGGGCTTAACTCAAAATGAACGATACCAATCTGCGGTCTGATGCCGAGCCTCGCGGCGCCTGCGGTGGTGATCACCGGCGGCACCGAGGGGATCGGCCGGGCGCTCGCCGAGGAATTCGCCCGCGACGGCCACAACCTCGTTCTCGTCGCCCGCGACAAGGCGAAGCTCGAGCGGACCGCGGCGGAGCTCTCCAGCGCCTACGCGGTCGAGGTGAAGGGCACCGCCCAGGACCTCACCACAGTGGAAGGCTGCGCCGGCGTCGAGCAGGCGGTGCGCCAATTCGGCTTCTACGCCGACGTGCTCGTCAACAATGCCGGGGTCATGGCGTCGGGATTCTTCCAGGACGCGGACCCCGCCGCCATGCGGCGCATGATCGACCTCGACGTGCGCGCGGTGGTCGATCTTACCTCGCGCTTTCTTCCCGGCATGATCGCTCGCGGTCACGGCGGCGTGCTCAATGTCGCATCGATGATGGGCTTCATGCCGGTGCCGTATGAGGCGGTTTATGCCGCGTCCAAGGCCTTCGTGCTGTCCTTCTCCAAGGCGCTCGCTTACGAGACCATGGGGACCGGCGTGAAGGTCTCGGTCGTGGCCCCAGGCGTCGTGGCGACCGCGCTCCACGCAAAGGCGGGGGGCCTGAACTCCCGCTATCTTCTTTGGTTTCCCGCCTGGACGCCAGAGCAAGTGGCAAAGATCGCCTATCGGCGCTTCAAGCGCGGTTGGTCGGTGACCTTGCCGGGGATCGGTAACAAGATCGGCGCGCTCGTCGTGCGCTTCGTTCCGGACTTTGCGCTCGTGCCGCTGATGGGTTGGCTCTTCAGGGTGCGCGACGATCAAGGCAACGTGCTGTGGCCGCGTCCGCTGCCCAAGCCGCCCGAGAGCAAACGCACACCAGAGGCCGCCAAGCTCGAAGCCTCGGACTAGGCAAGTCTCCAACAGTCAAACGTCGAGCACGACCCAGATCATGGCCATGAGAACAATGACGCCGAACCAGGCGACATCTATGAACGGAACGCCCATCGACATCTCAGCGGCCGGCAAGATAAGCGTTGTCGACCGCTTTGGCCTCACGCGTAGAGTCAATGGTCAGCGCGATTACGCCGAAGGCAAAAACCATCGAGACCAGCGTGAAATAGAGCGACGACGATCAGCTTGAGGCCCATTCGTTCCCCCCTTTGAGGGAACCGTAGCCAGCCAGCTCTTTACAGGACGTGAATCAGGTCGCGGCCGGCACCACTACAACACACGTATGAGGACCCCCATGATTGGCTATCGCATGTGCGCCTTCGCTCTCTTGATCGCGTTGGCAATCATCTGGTCCGCTCCGCCCGCGATTGCGGCCCAGTTCGACGGAGCCTGGCGCATGATCGCCGTGACGACCCACGGCCATTGCGGAAGAATTCCAATTGGCCTTGGAATAAGTCGCGGCCGAATTTATTCGACTGGTGGATCTTTGCTTTGCACCGGATTCAGTTGGGCGGCCGCGTTTCCGCCTCGGGGCAGGCCCGGTTGAACGCGGTGGCTGGCCCGCGCATCGCCCAAGGGACCGGACGGTTCAGTCGGTTTCGGGGCAGCGGGACGTGGTCCGGTACCGGCCCCTCCGGCGTTTGCACGGGCGTTTGGAGCGCCATTCGCTAACGCACGCTTTTTGACGCACTTCCTGGGCGCCTATTGGGGGCGCGGCGCTTCAATGTACTTTTGGAAGTAGATGGTGGAGCCGGACGGGATCGAACCGACGACCTCAGCAGTGCGATTGCTGCGCTCTCCCAACTGAGCTACGGCCCCAGGATTGAGGCGCCATTTAGGGATTGGCCTTCCAGCCTGTCAAGGCAGGCCAAGGCAGGGTGCCATAGGGGTTGCCCTCATCCTCGCCTCTCCGCTAGATGATGCGTCGGCTCAGGAGAGGGTTCATGGCTCCATTGATCGGTTTCATCGTTCTTGTCATCGACCTCTATATCTGGGTCGTGATCGCCAGCGCGATTTTGAGCTGGCTCGTCGCCTTCAACGTGGTCAATATGAACAACCGGTTCGTGCTGTCGATCGCCGACATGCTCTACCGGCTGACCGAGCCTGCACTGCGGCCGATCCGCAACATCCTGCCCAATCTCGGCGGCATCGACATTTCGCCGGTGATCCTGATCCTGCTTCTCCTGTTCATCCGCGACGTGGTGCTGCTCGGCTGGCTCGCGCCGGCGGTCATCCCGTCAGCTTGAGCGCGCCCGCGGCCAAGCCTCTCGCGCTGTCTTTGCGCCGCAGCCGCGACGGCGTGATTATCCCCGTGCGGCTGACACCAAAATCTAATCGCGACGAAGTCGCCGGCGTCGAGGATCAGGGAGGCGAAAGCGTGTTGAAGGCGCGCGTGCGCGCGGTGCCCGAGGCCGGCCGCGCCAATTCCGCGCTCGAAACGCTCATCGCGAAGTGGCTCGGTGTGCCGCCGTCAACCGTCAGCGTGGCCCATGGGGGAAAGTCGCGGCTGAAGCAGGTCGCGGTGGCGGGCGACGGCGACGCGCTCATGAGCCTGATCGCGCGGCGTGTTGCAGAGTTCGAGCTTGAAGAGTGCGTTGTCATGCCCGCGAAGGCGGGCATCCAGTAGACATTGTCGTGGAAAGCGCTCGCACAGCGGTGGTTACTGGATCGCCCGGTCAAGCCGGGCGATGACAGCGAGTGTGTGACGACTTGTTATGAACCAGCCAGGCCAACTCGATTTCTGCAACGATAGCTTGCGCCGCTGCCCGCGGGTCAGGTGCCGCCGTGATCGGCCGCCCGACCACGAGATAATCGGCGCCGGCGGCGATCGCCCCCGCAGGGGTCGCGACGCGCGCTTGGTCCTGGGTTGCGCCGCCCTCAGGCCTGATGCCAGGCGTGACGATGAAAAACCCAGTGCCCGCGGCGTTCCTGATCGCCGCAGCCTCGAGCCCTGAAGCGACGACGCCGTTGAAGCCGGCCTCTCTTGCCAGCATGGCCCGGTGCAGCACGAGCTCGTCAGGCGGAATGTCGGTGCCCTGCTGCACGAGGTCGGCGGGACCGAGATTGGTCAGCACCGTGACGCCGAGAAGCTTGAGGCTACTGTCGCCCCGGCCGCGCACCGCGGCGTCGAGCGTCTTCCGGTCCACCGCGTGCACGGTGAGGAACTCAGCACCGGTGCGCGCGATGAAAGCTGTGGCGCGCTCGACCGTCGCCTCGATATCGAGCAGCTTGGCGTCGACGAACACGCGGCGCCCCCTCGAGGCAAGCTCGCTTGCGAGCGCCATGCCGCCTGCGAACAGAAGCTCAAGGCCGATCTTGTACACCCCGACGCTGTCCTGCAGCGTTTCGATCAGCGCCCGAGCCTGATCCGCGCCCGGCACGTCGAGCGCTACGATCAGCCGGTCGCGTGCTTTGCTCATCATGCGTGGAACCTCTTGGCCGCGACGGCAAGCTTCTCCACGACGTCCTTCAGCAAGGTCTGCTGCGCCTTGTCCTTGAGGCTTCCATCCTCCTCGAAGGCGTCGCCCGCGCGCGGCAGCGCGAGCTGTTGCGGGATCACCGTGGCGCCGACGCCGATTTCGAGAATCTGCCTGAGCGTGAGCAGGCTGCGCATGGCGCCGTAATAGCCTGGCGATGCGCCGCTGATGGCGAACACGCGGCTCTTGTAGACTTCGAGCCCGGTCTCGCCCTTGGCGCGGACGCGCGTCACCCAGTCGATGGTGTTCTTGAGGAGCGCCGGGATCGAGGAATTGTATTCGGGAGTTGCGATGAACACGCCCTGATACTCGGTAAGCAGCGCCTTGAACTCTTGGGCCTTCTGAGGCGGACCTTCGTTGGCCTCGAGATCTCCGTGATAGATCGGCATGGGATAGTCCTTGAGGTCGACGAACACCCCTTCGATGCCGTTCGCGGTGGCGATGTGCTGGGCGAGCCTGGCAAGCTTCTTGTTGTAGGAGCCCTCCCGCGTGCTGCCGGCGAAGAACAAGAGCCGCATCTGTCGAGTGCTCCCTCTCGAGGTCCGACTGCAGACTTATCCGGCGGGGTGACGATCGGCAAGTGAAGCGATCTGGTGGGGCGCTACTGGCCCTCGAAGAATTCCTTCACCCGCGCGAAAAATCCGGTGGACGCCGGGCTCGTGCTCTCGTTCGAGGCGTTCTCGAACTCCTTCAACAGCTCCCGCTGCTTGCGGGTGAGGCTCTTCGGCGTCTCGACCTCGACCTGGATGTAGAGGTCGCCCAGCTGCTTGGAGCGCAGCACCGGCATGCCCTTAGACTTGATGCGAAACTGCTTGCCGCTCTCGGTGCCCTCCGGGATCTTCACCTTCGACTTGCCGCCGTCGATGGTCGGCACCTCGACCTGGCCGCCAAGTGCGGCCGCGGTCATGGCGATCGGCACGCGGCAGAACAGGTCTGCGCCGTCGCGCTGGAAGAACTCATGCGGCTTAATGGAGAGGAAGATGTAGAGGTCGCCGGCAGGTCCGCCGCGCAACCCCGCTTCGCCTTCGCCGGCGAGCCTGATGCGCGTGCCGTCTTCCACGCCGGCGGGGATGGTCACCGAGAGGGTGCGCTCGCGCGTGACCCGGCCAGACCCGTTGCAGGCTGGGCACGGCGTTTCGATCACCTCGCCGCGTCCATGGCAGGAGGGACAGGTACGCTCGATGGTGAAGAAGCCTTGCGCCGCGCGCACCTTGCCGACGCCGCCGCAGGTGCGGCAGGTGGTTGGCGCCGTGCCCGTCTTGGCGCCCGAGCCGGTGCAGGCCTCGCAGGTGACGGATGTCGGCACCCGGATCTGCGCCGTCTTGCCTTCGTAGGCTTCGGCGAGCGTGATCTCCATATTGTAGCGAAGGTCGGCGCCGCGTTCGCGCGCCGAGCGCTGGCGCGGCCGCCTCTGGCCCATGAACTCGCCGAACAGGTCGTCGAACATGGCCGACATAGAGGCTGAGAAATCAGCGCCGAACCCGTGCGGGTGGCCGCCCATGCCTCCCATGCCGCTTTCGAAGGCGGCGTGGCCGAAGCGGTCATAGGCCGCCCGCTTCTGCGGGTCTTTCAGCGCCTCATAGGCTTCGTTGACTTCCTTGAAGCGCTTCTCCGAGGTGGTGTCGCCGTTGCAAGTGTCCGGGTGGCATTCCTTGGCGAGACGGCGAAAGGCGGCCTTGATCTCCTGATCGGAAGCCGCTCTGCCTACACCCAGTACCTCGTAATAATCTCGCTTCATGCACCCCATCCGGCCTTCCACACCGACCCGCCCACAAGCTGGCGGCGGCGCTTAGCCTCTTGTCTTGGGCTTGCGGCCCGAGGCTGCACGGGGACCCGCGCAAGCCTCACGCCAACGCCTACGGTGCTACTTATGCTGACTTCTTGCTGTCGTCGTCCTTGACCTCCTCGAAGTCGACGTCGACCACATTCTCCTTGCCGTCGCCACCTTCCGAGGGGCCTCCGCCGCCGCCTGCGGCGGCCGCGCCCTGACTTGCCTGATAGAGCGCTTCGCCGAGCTTCATCGAGGCCTGCGCCATGGCGTCGACCTTCTGCTTGATCGCGTCCTTGTCTTCGCCTTGCAGGGCGGACTTGAGGTCGGCGAGGGCCGTTTCCACCACGCCCTTGTCGGCCGCAGGGACCTTGTCGCCATAGTCCTTGAGCATCTTCTCCGTGGAGTGCACCAGCGCTTCGCCCTGGTTCTTCATCTCGACCAGCTCGCGACGCTTCTTGTCCTCATCGGCGTGGGCTTCGGCTTCCTTGACCATGCGGTCGATGTCGGCATCAGAGAGACCGCCCGACGCTTGGATGCGGATCGATTGCTCCTTGCCGGTGGCCTTGTCAGATGCCTGGACGTTGACGATGCCGTTGGCGTCGATGTCGAAGGTGACCTCGATCTGCGGCACGCCGCGCGGCGCCGGCGGAATGCCGACGAGATCGAACTGGCCGAGCAGCTTGTTGTCGGCAGCCATCTCGCGCTCGCCCTGGAAGACGCGGATGGTGACCGCGTTCTGATTATCCTCGGCGGTGGAGAACACTTGGCTCTTCTTGGTCGGGATGGTGGTGTTGCGGTCGATGAGGCGCGTGAACACGCCGCCCAAGGTCTCGATGCCGAGCGACAGCGGGGTAACGTCGAGCAGGAGCACGTCCTTGACGTCGCCCTGCAGCACGCCGGCCTGGATCGCGGCGCCGATGGCCACCACCTCGTCGGGGTTCACGCCCTTATGCGGCTCGCGGCCGAAGATGGTCTTCACCGTCTCGGCCACTTTCGGCATACGCGTCATGCCGCCGACGAGAACCACTTCGTCGATCTCGGCAGCCTTGAGGCCGGCGTCCTTCAACGCGTTCTGGCAAGGCCCGACCGTCTTCTGGATGAGATCGTCCACCAGGCTCTCGAGCTTGGCCCTGGTGAGCTTCATGGTGAGATGCTTGGGCCCGGTCTTGTCGGCGGTGATGAAGGGCAGGTTGATCTCGGTCTGCGTCGTCGACGAGAGCTCGATCTTGGCCTTCTCGGCCGCCTCTTTCAGGCGCTGCAGCGCAAGCTTGTCGCCGCGCAGATCAATGCCAAACTCCTTCTTGAACTCGTTGGCGAGATAGTCGACGAGGCGCATGTCGAAATCCTCGCCGCCGAGGAAGGTGTCGCCGTTGGTCGACTTCACCTCGAACACGCCGTCGCCGATCTCGAGGATGGAGATGTCGAAGGTGCCGCCGCCGAGGTCGTAGACGGCGATGGTCTTCGAGCCGGTCTTCTTGTCGAGGCCGTAAGCGAGCGCGGCAGCCGTCGGCTCGTTGATGATGCGCAACACTTCAAGCCCGGCGATCTTGCCCGCGTCCTTGGTCGCCTGGCGCTGAGCGTCGTTGAAATAGGCCGGGACGGTGATGACTGCCTGCTCGACCTTCTCGCCGAGATAGGCTTCAGCCGTCTCTTTCATCTTCTGCAAGATGAAGGCTGAGATTTCCGAGGGTGAGTATTTCTTGCCGCGGGATTCGACCCAGGCGTCGCCATTGTCGGCGCGGACAATCTTGTAGGGGACGAGGCCCTTGTCCTTCTCGGCCATGGGATCGTCGTAGCGGCGGCCGATCAGCCGCTTGATGGCGAAGAAGGTATTTTCGGGATTGGTGACTGCTTGGCGCTTGGCGGGAAGTCCGACCAGTCGCTCTTGATCTTCGGTGAAGGCAACCATCGAAGGCGTGGTGCGCATGCCTTCGGCATTCTCGATAACTTTGGGGTTCTTCCCCTCCATGACCGCGACACAGGAATTCGTGGTGCCGAGATCAATACCAATTACTTTCGCCATCCGTAGCCTCTCTTTCTGGCAGACCGTCCGGGCCCTTCACTCGGCACCCGTTAACACTGACGCGCGCCGCGCATGCAAAATCGCGTGGCGCCGGTCCCCTAACACTATCGGCGCGCCCGCCAACTCATCCGGCGGGGGTTTCCCGCGGTTATATAAGAGCCAAGCATTTGGGCCGCAAGGAGAAGCGGGGGCTTTGCGCTCGATCAACTTGCGTTTCTCATCCGATGCGCTTCCAGGCGGCGATCAGCACCGGCGTGAGACAATAATAGCGCCCGTCGGCGCCGGCCTCGGTCATCTCGCTGCGGAAGGCCGAGGCCCGCAGCGGATCGGCGAGGCCAAGCTCGGTGCCGGCGGCATAGAGTCCGTCATAAACCCCGATCAGCATATTGGCCATTTGGCCAAGCGGCAGGAAATGCACTGCGGCATAAGTTCCATCAGGGGTCCCGAGCCCTGCCGCCTCGAACTGGGCCGGCAGCTGCCGCCCGGCGCGCATATTGCGTCCGTGACCCCTGAACACGCCCTCGAACACACGGTTGAACTCGCCCATCGCCGGGCAAGTCGGTTCCACGGCGATGGCGCCGAAATCGAACTCCTGCGCCACCAACACGCCTCCTGGCTTGGTCCAAGCCGACATTTTTTCCAGGACGGCGATAGGATCGCGCATATGCATGAGCAGGAGCCGGCAGAAAGTCAGGTCGAACGGCACGCCGGCGGGTGCCTCGAGCTTGAGAAGATCTGCCGCGATCTGCTCGAATTCAGCGCCACCTTCGCGGCGGAGGTCTTTGAGCGCCTCGGCGCCGAGCGCCGCGTCGATCTCGATGCCGGTGACGCGGCCCTCAGGTCCCACGCGATCGGCCATCAGCCGCATCGCCGCGCCTGGGCCTGAGCCGACGTCGAGGCAGCTCATGCCGGGTCCAAGCCCGACGGCGGCAAGCACATGCTCCGTAGCCCCTTGCCACATGCGGGCTTGATCGCGCAGACGCTGATATTCTTTGGCGTCGCGCGTATGCACGTAGCCGTCGGGGTTGGCTTTGCGGGCTCTTGCCATGGTCGCCTCGAGAATACCGGTAAATGCGCAAGTGTAGCGGATGGTAGAACGGCTCGAAGCCGAGACAAAGGCGTGGCCTTGGAATATCTGCCGGGGAAACTCAAGGACGCGGAGCAAGCGGAGTTGCTGGGCGCTCTGCGCGCGGTGATGGAAGAGGCGCCGTTATTCACGCCAACCATGCCGCGCTCCGGCAAACCGATGTCGGTGCGCATGACGAATTGCGGTCCGCTCGGCTGGGTCACCGACAAGGAGCGCGGCTACCGCTACCAGGCGGCGCATCCGGCGACTGGCAAGCCCTGGCCGGCGATGCCGGAGGCGTTGCTCAAGCTCTGGCGGGAGGTTGCGCGCTACCCTGCGCCGCCGCAGGCGTGCCTCGTCAACTACTACGCCGGCGACGCCAAGATGGGATTGCATCAGGACAAGGACGAGGAGGACTTTGCCGCGCCGGTGGTATCGGTGTCGCTCGGCGACAGCGCCATCTTCCGCGTCGGCGGCCTCAACCGGAAAGACCCGACGCGTGCGCTTGAGCTCAAGTCAGGCGATGTGGTGGTGCTCGGCGGCGAGGACCGGCTTGTTTTTCACGGCATCGACCGCATCCTCCCCGGCACCTCCGGTCTGTTGCCTGAGGGTGGGCGCCTCAATCTGACGCTGCGGCGAGTGACGAAGCCCGTCTAGTGCTTGTTGTGCGGGCCCCTAGGGTGACCGCCGCGGTGTGGCTCGCCACGGGGCGGCTCACCACGAAGCGGTTCTCGGCCACCTTGCGGTCCGCTGTCAGGGAAGTCGTCATTGGCGGCCCTTGGCGGACCATCGGCAGCCTGCTGGCTCGGCGCCGTCTGCTTGGCACCACCTTTGGCCACGGCCACGAGCGCCGGCCGCAAGCAGCGGTCGCCGATCACGTAGCCAGCCTGCATCACGTCGACCACGGTGCCTTCCGGAACGTCGGGGCTCTGCACTTCGTACATCGCCTGGTGGCAGTTGGGATCGAAACGCTGGCCGACGGGATCGATGCGGGTGACGCCGTGGCGCTCGAGAACGTTGAGCAGCTCGCGCTCGGTGAGCTCCACGCCGTCGAGGAAGCTTTTGAGTGCCGGATCTTGCGCGGCAGCTTCGGCCGGCACATGCTCTATGGTGCGGCGGAGATTGTCGCCGACGGTGAGCACGTCGCGGGCAAAATTGGAAATGGCATAGCGCGAGGTGTCGGCCTTCTCGCGCTCGGTGCGCCTGCGCAAATTTTCCATATCGGCCATGGTGCGCAGCAAGCGATCGCGCATGTCGGAGTTCTCGGCGACGAGCGCGGTCAGCTCGGCGCTCGCCTGGGACGCAGGATCGGGCGCTTGTGCATCGTTATTGGCTGGTCCCGCCTGCTCGTTGGGACGGGCGTCGGGTTTTTCGTCGGACATAGGCTCTCTTAACGCCAAAGGGCCGGACTCTGATCCGGGATATCGACCGCTAGCCGATAAAAATCAAGGGACAAGGCGCCCCAACAGCCTGGCCGTGTAGTCCACCATGGGGATGATTCGGGCATAGTTGAGTCTAGTCGGGCCGATGACCCCGAGCACGCCCACGATCTTCTGCTCGGTGTCCTCGAATGGCGACACGATCAATGCCGAGCCCGAGAGCGAGAACAGCTTGTTCTCCGATCCGATGAAGATACGCACGCCCTCGGCGCGCTCGGCAAGCCCGAGCAGCTGGATCAGGTCCTTCTTGGTCTCGAGATCCTCGAACAGAAGCCGCACCCGCTCCAGATCCTCCATGGCGCGCACGTCTTCGAGAAGATGGGAGCGCCCGCACACGATCAGGCTCTTCTGTTCATCGCCGCTGCCCGACCAGGTGGCGAGCCCCTCGGTGACCACGCGGGCGGTCAGCTCGTCGAGCTGGGCGCGGCGCTGCTCGATCTCCTTTTCGATGCGGGAGCGGGCTTCGGCCAGAGTCAATCCTGCGATGCGCGCGTTGATGTAGTTCGACGCTTCGGCGAGCGATGAGAACGGCAGGCCCTCAGGCAACGCGACGATGCGGTTTTCGACGTCGCCGTCCTCGCTCACCAGCACGGCAAGCGCCCTGCCCGGCGCGAGATTGACGAACTCGACCTGCTTCAGCGTCTTACTCTGCTTGTCGACCAGCACGATGCCGGCGCAGCCGGAAAGGCCGGACAGCATGGCCCCGGCTTCGGCGAGGAATTCCTCCACCGCGCGGTGGCGGCCATTACCGGCGATGCGGGCCTCGATGTGGCTGCGCTCCTCCTCGCTCACCTCGCCGATTTCGAGCAATCCGTCGATGAACAGGCGCAAGCCGGATTGGGTGGGGAGCCTGCCGGCGCTGGTATGCGGAGCGTAGATCAGGCCGAGCGCCTCGAGGTCCGACATGACGTTGCGCACCGAGGCCGGCGACAGCGTCATGGGCAGCACGCGGCTCAAATTGCGCGAGCCGACCGGCTCGCCGGTGGTGAGATAGGCCTCGACGATGCGCTTGAAGACCTCGCGCGAGCGCTCGTTGAGCTCGCGCAAGCCGACGGCGCCGTCGCTTACTGGCCGAAAGGCGTTGATGTCAGTGTGACGCATAACGTCCGAAATCTAAGGACGCGCTTGCACTGCGTCAAATCCGCTTATTCTGCGCCTAGTTAAAAGCGAACCCTGGCGGGACGGCCGCGGAAATCTCATCAGGCGAGCCGAAATGGGCGAAGTAGCGGGTCCTGATCGCCTCGACGGGGAGGATGATCAAGACATCGGTGGTGCCGAACTGGCGGTCGATGACGGCACCGTCGCCGATATAGGCGCCGAGCCTGAGGTAACCTTTGACCAAAGGCGGCAGGGCTTTCAATGCGGCCCGCGCGTTAACCGCATCGGCCGGCAGCATGTTCATGTCGACGCGAAGATGATCATGCGCCCTGACCCGCCAGTCCTCCGGCGCGAGCGCGTTGTGGTAGAGGAAGCTCAGCGCCATGGCGTGGGCCGAAGGATCGATGCCCTCGAAGCTCGCGCAGCCGACCATCACATCGACGCCGTGCTCGCGCACGTAGGACCACACGCCCTGCCACAACAGCTCGAGCGTGCGCTTGTTGCGGTAAGGCTTGAGCACGCAAGAGCGGCCAAGCTCCATGAAGGTATAGTCGGCGCCTTTGGCGCGGATCAGCGGCTCGATGTCGTATTCGCCTTGCGTGTAGAAGCCGTCGTAGTGGTCCGCCACCTCCTGGCGCAGCACGCGATAGGTACCGACCACGCGCGCCCGGTGCCAGCGGCGGCCGTCATTGGGGTCGCCCCGATCGACCACGAGGAGATGATCGAAGATGGGGTCGAAGGCGTCTTCGTCGCGGCGCGACAGCATGGCGAGCGCGCCGGGCACTGCCGACATCTCTTCGTAGAACACTTGGTAGCGCAGCCGCTGCGCCTGCCTGATCTCGCTCTTCTTGCGCGCGAGCCGCACCTCGAGGGAGCCGATGCGGCCATAGATTTTCGGCGGGTGCCAGGCCCCGAGGCGCCTCGGCCTCGCCCGCCAGCGCCCGGTGAAGGGAAGGAAGCCGCTGTGAGAAGGCCGGAACGTCAGTCCTGGGAGCATGGGAAAGATCAAGCCTGGAAACATCGGGCCGCCGCGGAACCGCTCCGCGATGCGCCCGGGTGTCAGCTTCATTGCCATGTCTCAGCCAGGTTCGCTGCGAAGTGAGGCGGCCGCGCGACGCAACACGCGACTGAAGCAACGCTACAAGCGCGGCAGCCCCGATTCGGCCACAACACAGCCCGGTTAGCAAACCAATTCGAAGGCTGTGTGACAGTCTGGGGATATTGGTGGGGCCGGCGCCGGCTTATACAAAATATTGATGATGCGGAAAAACGGGGATCCAGCCGTCTCACGCGGCGGCTTGGGCGCGGCGCAGAGTTTCGCCGCGATAGCTGAGCGCCTCGGCGATATGGATGCGGGCGACCCTCTCCTCGCCATCGAGGTCGGCAAGCGTGCGGGCGACGCGAAGCGTCCGGTGATAGCCGCGCGCGCTCAAGCCAAGGGCATCTGCGGCCTCGCGGAGAAGCGTGCGCCCGGCGTGGTCTGGAGTTGCGATGTCCTCGAGCAGGCTACCGTCGCAATCGGCGTTGGTGCGGGCGCGCGGATGTTTCAGCGCAGCGAAGCGCTCGGCCTGGATCGCCCGCGCCGCGCTAACCCGGGCGCGAACCTCGGCACTTCCTTCCGACGCCGCCGGCAGCACGAGGTCGGCGGCACTGACCGCGGGAACTTCGATTTGCAGATCGATGCGGTCGAGCAGGGGGCCAGAGATGCGCGCCTGGTAGCGCTCGACGCAACCGCGTCCCTGGCGGCAGGCATAACCTGGCTCGCCGGCGCGGCCGCAGCGGCAAGGATTCATCGCGGCGATGAGCTGAACACGCGACGGGTAGGAGATGCGGTGATTGGCGCGCGCGATCACCGTCTCGCCCGACTCTAATGGCTGGCGCAGCGCATCGAGCACCTGCGCGGCGAACTCCGGAAGCTCATCGAGGAACAGCACGCCGAGATGCGCGAGCGCCACTTCGCCCGGCCGCGGGCGCGTGCCGCCGCCGACCAGCGCCGCCATACTCGCCGAGTGATGCGGGGCGCGGAAGGGCCGTGTCCTGCCGATGCGTCCGCCGGCAAGATCGCCGGCGAGGCTCCTGATCATGCTCACCTCCAGCATTTCGGCAGGAGCGAGCGGCGGGAGCAGGGACGGGAGCCGCTTCGCCAGCATCGACTTGCCTGCGCCAGGCGGCCCGATCATCAGGAGATTATGTCCGCCCGCGGCGGCGACTTCGAGCGCGCGCTTGGCAGTCTCCTGGCCCTTGATGTCGCGCAAGTCCGGCATCGCCTCATCGCCGGGGTCAGGCGTCGGCAGCGGGCGCTTCAGCGTCTGCAGGCCTTTGAAGTGATTGACGAGCTGAAGCAGATTGGAGGGCGCGAGGATCGCCATGTCGGCGGCTGCCCAGGCTGCCTCTGCGCCTGAGTCGCGCGGGCAGATCAGTCCCTTGCCGAGCGCGTTCGCGCCGATGGCGGCGGGAAGCGCTCCGGCGATGGCCGCAATCGAGCCGTCAAGGGCAAGCTCGCCGAGCACGCAATAGGCTTCGATCGCGTCGTGGGCGACGGCCCCGGTCGCCGCCATCAGCCCGAGCGCGATGGGGAGGTCGTAATGGCTCCCTTCCTTAGGCTGGTCGGCAGGGGCGAGGTTGACGGTGATGCGCTTCGGCGGGAGCGCGAGCCCGATGGCGTTCAGCGCGCCGCGCACCCGCTCGCGGCTCTCGGCCACGGCCTTGTCGGGGAGGCCTACGATAGTGAAGTGCGGCATCCCAGGCCCGATCTGCACCTGCACATCGATCGGCCGCGCCTCGATGCCCTCAAAGGCGACGGTGGTGACCCGGGCAAACATCGCTGAAGCCCCCGTTCAGGCTCAACTCTTACAGCCTTGGGTTCCACTCTAGCCAAGACGCACGCGCTTGCCAAGAACATTCCGCGAACATTCGAAGAGGGGGCGGACTTATGCCCACAGATAACCGGCGAGGCAGGCGAAGGTCGCTCCGAGCAGGACGATATCGGCGATGCCGAAGCGCATGAGCCACGCCGGCGGCTCGCGATAGCGCGGCACCACGCGCATCAGGGTGAGCGCGCCGTAGAGGATAAAGCCAACGCTAAACACGGTAAGGAGCAGCGCCTTGCCTTGGCTCGTGCCGCCCTTCGGCGCGAGCAGCAGCATCACCACGATGCCAAGCCCGACATATAGGCAGTAGACGCCGAACAGCCAGATGGTCTTGATCGAGCCTGCGCGGTCTGTTCGCCATTGCTCGCGGAGCGCCGGCAGGTTGGCGACGAAGACCGCGACCACGACGAGGAGGACGCCCAAGCCTTCCATGCGAGCCCCCCTGCGCTCCCTATTTCGGGATCAGTGTGTTGGAGGGAAGCTTAGGGTCGAGCAGCCGCGCTGCCTGCTCGGCGCCGGTGACGGGCAGCGCCGATGGATCGAGCAGGCCGAGCTGCACCAGCATGGTCGCCTGGTCCCAGTAGATGTGCTCGTGCGTGATCTTGCTGTCTTGATCGAAGCCGACGATCACCACGGTGGGCACCGCCACCTTGCGGCCGGTCGGCTTGACGCCGGGCAGGATGGCCGGCATCTCGCAATCATGCGTGAAGTGGAGGATCAGCTCGTCCACGAGCTGGCTCTCGCCGACGGTGCGCGAGACCAGCGTGATCTCGACGTCCTCGGGCCAATGGCCGATGAACCAGGTCTCATAGAAGCGGCGCACCGCCTCGCGGCCCGTGGCCGCCGGTCATGGTCGGGCACGTGGGTGACGTGAGGGGTCTGCCCATGGTGGCCATGGTCGCCTCGATGTCGCGCGTTTGGAACTCGGCGGCGGTATGGGCGTCGAACACCGCGCCGAAAGATTTGTCTTTCCGGTCATCGCTTCTTCTCGCGCTTCACCTTCGCCTCGATCACGTCCCAGATCATGGCGGCGATGTCGGGTCCGCCGAACTGCGCGATCTGCCTGATGCCGGTCGGCGAGGTGACGTTGATCTCGGTGAGATAGTCGCCGATCACGTCGATGCCGACGAAGATCAGCCCGCGCTTCTTGAGCTCAGGCCCGAGCCGCGCGCAGATCGCCTTATCGCGCGCGGTGAGGGTGGCAGGTTCGGCCCTGCCGCCGACATGGAGATTGGAGCGCGTTTCGTCCGGCGCAGGCACGCGGTTGATGGCGCCGGCGATCTCGCCGTCGACTAGGATGATGCGCTTGTCGCCGCCGCGCACTTCGGGGAGATAACGCTGCACCATGATCGGCTCGCGGAAGGTCATGCCGAGCAGTTCGATCAGCGAATTGAGATTGGTGTCGCCTTCGGGAATGCGGAACACCGCCGCGCCGCCATTGCCGTAAAGCGGCTTCACCACGATGTCCTTGTGCTTATCGCGGAACGCCTTGATGGCGTCCGGAGAGCGGGTGACGAGGGTGGGCGGCATCAGATCGAGAAAGTCGAGCACGAACACTTTCTCCGGAGCGTTGCGCACCGCGGCTGGGTTGTTCACCACCAGCGTCTTTGGGTGGAGGCGCTCCAAGAGATGCGTGGTGGTGATGTAGGCCATGTCGAAGGGCGGGTCTTGGCGGAGATGCACCACGTCGAACTTGGAGAGATCCTCCTCGCGCTCATGCGCGAGCCGGTAATGGTCGCCTGGCTTGTCCTCGACGGTGAGGCTATGGCCGAGCGCGATCAGCTTGCCGTCGCGGAGCGAGAGATTGTTCGGGGTGTAATAGAACACGTCGTGGCCGCGCCATTGCGCTTCGAGCAGGAGGGCGAAGGTGGAATCGCCCCTGATATCGATGCGCTCGATCGGGTCCATCTGGAAGGCGACTTTGAGGGCCATGGCGTATCGTTATAGGCAGAGACGCTCCCCAAACTCCATCCCTCCCCTTGATGGGGAGGGTGGCTCGCCGCGTTGCGGCGAGCCGGGTGGGGTGAGTATCACTGCTGAGAAGAAAGCCCCCCACCCGGCACGCCGAAGGCGTGCCGACCTCCCCACGAGGGGGAGGTATAGGCCCGTTGCAAGAGCGTCCGTTACACTGGAAATGCGTTGGCGATATAGCGGGGGAGAGCCCAAGGCGCGGCGAGCACCACATCGAAGGCGATGTCGTGGCCGGCAAAATGGGGGTGACCTGCAAGCCAATATTGCGCGGCCCTGACGATGCGCCGCCGCGCGCGCGTGGGCAGCGACCAGCCAGCCTCATCGAAGGTCTTGCGCTGCTTCACCTCGACAAAGGCAAGCCGCTTGCCTTTGAGCGCCACGAGATCGATCTCGCCGACCGGGGTCTTGTAGCGCCGGGCGATGATGCGGTGACCTTTGAGGCGGAGCAGGAGCGCGGCGATGGTTTCGGCGAAGCAGCCCGTGACGGTAGGCCCTGACCCGCTTCTCGCTCACGGCCGATCGCCGCCTTTGCGGTTCAGCGCGAGCCCAAGCTCATAGACGCGGCTCCGCTTGAGCTTGAATTTGTCGGCGACGCTGCGCACGGCGTCGCGGAAGCTTTCTTGCTGCAAGGCCTGCTCGAGGCTCGCCACGATCGCCTCGTCGCCGACAAGAGCTTCATCGGGGTTTGGCGGACCGACCAGTACCACGAACTCGCCTTTGAGCTCCGTCGAGGCTAGAGCCGCGGCAAGCTCGGCAGGAGTCCCGCGCGCGACGCTCTCATGCAGCTTGGTGAGCTCCTTGGCAATTGCTGCTTCTCGTGCGCCATAGACCTCAGCCATGTCGGCGAGGCTCGCGGCAAGACGCGATGCCGTCTCGTAGAAGATGAGCGTGGCAGGCACTGGCTTCAGCTCTTCCAGCCGCTTCCGCCTTTGCCCCCCCTTCGGCGGCAGGAAGCCGGCAAATAGGAACGTGTCGGTGGGGAGCCCGGCGCTGGTCAGCGCCGCGAGCGCCGCCGACGGACCTGGCACGCTGGTCACCTGCAGCCCGGCCTCCAGAGCTTCGCGCACGAGCTTGTAGCCCGGATCTGAGACGAGCGGCGTGCCGGCGTCGGAGATCAGCGCCACCGCGAAGCCTGCCCTGATGCGGGCGAGCAGCCGCGGGCGCTCCTTCGCAGCGTTGTGCTCGTGATAGGGCGTGAGCTCAGCCTTGATGCCGAAATGGGAGAGGAGCTTGCGGCTGTGGCGCGTGTCCTCTGCCGCGATCAGATCGGCGCGGGCGAGCACGGCGAGGGCGCGGAGCGAGATGTCGGCGAGATTGCCGATCGGCGTCGCCACGAGATAGAGGCCGGGCTGAAAGCTGGCCGCTCCATCTCGCCGGTGAGCGCGGCTTCAACGCGCTGAAGCAGCCTGCGCGCTGCGTCTTGGTCGTCGTGGCGATGGTCCTGCACGCATGCGCTTATAGCTCAGGCAGGCTGCCGGTGAACTGCCTAAAGTGCGGGCTGGAGCGGCGCTATGCTTGCAGAGGTGCCATGCTATAGTGGCGCTTCGCGCCCATCACGAATGAGCCATAGTTGCGGTCGAAATTTTGTCCTAAGGGCGGACGGCGGCGACTTTTGCAGCGCCGATGGACGAAGGTAAGCTTGCGTCTGCCGCTCGGGGACACAAGGCCTCGCGAAAGCTTCGCGCTTCGCTTGCCTTGAAGCGAAGGGGTCATGCGACTTCCACAACGGATTGGTTTGTCGCTTCGCGCCGCGAAGGCTCTGCTCGCGGGCTTTGCCGTGGCCATCCTGCTCGCAGCCTGCGGCGGCGGCAGCGGCCCCGGGCCTATTGCGCCAGGCGTGACCGGCGCGACCGGCGCGGTGAAAGTTGCCCTGCTCCTGCCCTTGACCGGCTCAGGCAATACACCGTCCGTGGCCAAGGCGCTGAAGCAGGCGGCCGAGCTTGCGCTGTTCGATTTCGACAATCCTGCCGTCTCGCTCGTGCCGAAAGACACGCAAGGGCACGCCCGATGGCGCGCAAGCTGCGGCGCAGAGCGCGATCCAGGACGGCGCCGAGCTGATCATCGGCCCGCTCTTCGCGCAAGAAGTCGCCGCCGCAGCTCCGATCGCGCGTCAGTCGAACATTCCGATGATCGCATTCTCCAGCGATCAGAAGGTCGCCGGCGGTGGCGTCTATCTGTTGAGCTTCCTCGCTGGACGCGACGTGCCGCGCATCGTTTCCTACGCGGCCTCACGCGGCAAACACAATTTCGCGCTGCTGATCCCGCAATCGCCCTACGGCAGGCTGGCTGAGGAAGCGTTTGCGCGCAGCGTCGGACGTGGCGGAGGCCAGGCCGTGGTGCGCGCAACCTTCCCGCCGAGCGACGCCAACGCCATGCTCGGGCCGGTGCGGCAAATAGCAAACGCCATGAAGGCTGGGCAGGTCGATGCGCTGTTCTTGCCTGCTGGGCCTGAGGACCTCCAATCGCTCGCGCCGCTCCTTGCCTCGAACGGCGTCACCAGCAAAGGCCTGCAGTTCCTCGGCACCGGGCAATGGGACTATCCCGCGATCGGCAGGGAGGCGGCGCTGGTGGGCGGCTGGTTCCCGGCGCCTGATCCGAAAGGCTGGAGCGATTTCGTCGGGAAATACGCCAAGACCTATGGCTCGACCCCGCCGCGCATCGCAAGCCTCGGCTATGACGCGGTGAGCCTCGCCGTGTCGCTGTCGACAAATCCTCCGGGGCAGCGCTACACGGCGACGACGTTGACGCGGGGAAGCGGCTTTGCCGGTGTCGACGGGCTGTTCAGGCTGCTGCCCGACGGCACATCGGAGCGCGGGCTCGCCATTCTCGAAGTGCGCGAATACGGCCCGCAGGTGATGGAGCCCGCGCCGAACAGCTTCACCAGCGCGCAATATTAGCAATCAGGCGGCGAGCTCGACGATCAGCCTGTCGAGCACCAGGCGTCCGCTGTCGGTCGCCTGCAGCCGGCCGGGGGTTCGCTTGACCAGGCCTTGGGCCTCGAGCTGTTGCAGCCGCGCGTCGTCGAGCTTCCGCCCGCCGATGGCTTTGAGCCGCTTCACGTCGATGCCTTCGGCGAGGCGAAGGCCCATCAGCAGATATTCATCTGCCGAATTTTGCGGGGTCAGTACCTCGTCCTGCTCGATGCCGTGGCCTGAGGCGGCGACCGCTTTCGAGCCAGGCTTCCGGGGATTTGCGAATGGCGATCGCATGTTTGCCGTCGTCTTGCGTGATGCGGCTATGGGCGCCTGGGCCGACGCCGGCATAGTCGTGGCCGCGCCAATAGAGGAGATTGTGCCGCGACTCCGCTCCGGGCCGCGCGTGGTTCGACACTTCGTAGGAGGGGAGGCCGGCGGCATCGCAGAGCTCCTGGGTGAGGAGATAGAATTCTTCGGCCTGCTCGCCCTCGGGGACTTTAAGGGCGCCAGAAGCGTGGAGCGCGGCGAACGGCGTGCCTGGCTCGATGGTGAGCTGGTAAAGCGAGAGATGGTCCTGCGCGTGGGCGAGCGCTTGTGTCAGCTCCTCGCGCCAGGCGTCCAAAGTCTGTCCCTGCCGCGCATAGATCAGGTCGAAGGACACGCGCTCGAACTTTTGCTTGGCGATGGCGAGCGCGGCTAAAGCCTCTGCGCTCGTAGTGCATGCGGCCAAGCGATTTGAGGCTCGCATCGTCGAGCGACTGAACGCCGAGCGACACGCGGTTGACGCCCGCGGTGCGGTAGCCCGAGAAGCGTCCGGCCTCGACGCTTGTCGGATTGGCTTCGAGCGTGATCTCTGCGTCAGGGGCGACGCTCCAAAGCTCGGCGATGCGGTCGAGGATCGCAGCCACGGTCTCAGGCGCCATCAGCGAGGGCGTGCCGCCGCCGAAGAAGATACTGCTGACCAAACGCGCCGGGGCGAGAGAAGCAAAATGGGCGAGCTCAGACAGATACGCGGTGACGAAGTCACCCTGGTCGATGCCGCCGTGGCGCACATGCGAGTTGAAGTCGCAATAAGGGCATTTGGCGAGGCAGAACGGCCAATGCACGTAGACCCCGAATGGATATGCGGAGGTCAACGCTCCTTCTCCTCCTCAAACAGCTCAATATCCTCGATGGGAAAGGTACGCAGGATCAGAAGCTCGAAAGCGAGCATGCGATGCGAGATGAAATTTTTGCGGTCCGGATCCATCTCGCCGAAGGTCTCGCTATAGCCGTAGGGCACGAAAATCGGATCATAACCGAAACCGCGCGTGCCGCGCGGAGGCCAAGTGAGCGTTCCCTTGATTTCGCGTCTGCTGACGATGGTCTCCGCATTTGGGCGAGCATATGCGAGAGCGCAGACGAACTTTGCGGTTCGATCGTCGGAGCCGCTCGCCTCAAGCTCGCGGTTGACCCGTTCCATGGCGAGGCCAAAGTCCCTGCCAGGCCCACCCCATCGCGCCGAGTTGACGCCTGGCGCACCGCCAAGGGCCGTGACTTCGAGCCCTGAATCGTCGGCGACAGCCGGAAGTCCCGAGGCCTTTGCCGCCGCCTCCGCCTTGATCGTTGCGTTTTCGGCGAAGCTCTGTCCGGTCTCCTCAGGCTCAGGCAGGCCAAGCTCGGCCGCCGACACCGTCTCCACACCGACCGAGGCGAACAGCTCGGCGAGCTCCTTGGCCTTGCCCGCGTTGTGGGTGGCGATGACGATTTTGTCGCCGGGCTTGAGCTCGCCGACCATGGCTCAGGCGACGGTGAGCTTCTGCAATTGCACGAGCTCGGCGATGCCGCGCTTGGCGAGAGCCATCAATTGGTCGAACTGCGCTTGGCTGAAGGCTTCCTGCTCGGCCGTGCCCTGCACCTCGACGATGCCGCCAGATCCTGTCATCACGAAATTGGCGTCGGCCTGCGCCTCTGAATCCTCGGCATAATCGAGGTCGAGGATGGCCTCGCCGCCATAAAGCCCGCAGGACACGGCGGCGACGTGATCGCGCAAGGCAACGCCGTTCTTCAGCATGCCGCGCGCCTTCATCCAGGCGACGGCGTCATGCAGCGCGATCCACGCTCCGGTGATGGAGGCCGTGCGCGTGCCGCCGTCGGCCTGCAGCACGTCGCAATCGAGCGTGATCTGCCGCTCGCCGAGCGCGCCAAGATCGGTGACGGCGCGGAGCGAGCGCCCGATCAGGCGCTGGATTTCTTGCGTGCGGCCCGATTGCTTGCCGGTCGCGGCTTCCCGCCGCGTGCGCTCGGCGGTGGCGCGAGGCAGCATGCCGTATTCCGCCGTCACCCAGCCCTTTCCGCCGCCCTTCAGCCATGGCGGCACGACTCTCACCCACGCTCGCCATGCACAGCACATGGGTGCCGCCGAAACGGACGAGGCAAGAGCCTTCGGCGTGGCACGAAACGCCGCGCTCGAGGCTGATGGGGCGAAGCGCGTCTGCCGCGCGTTTGGACGGGCGCATGCTCTCTCGGTTGAAGCCCAAAATTGAAGTCCAAGTGAAGCGCGGCGCACCCTAGAGGAGGCTTGCGCGCCAAGCAACGGGGGAAGGCGGCCTTCGCCGCTGTGGACGATGAACAGGCGGCAAGCCGCGTCGCTTGTCCGGTCGCTTAGGAGCGGCTACCACCCTAGACATGGCCGAGGCAGAGACCGGGGCTCACGCCGGAAGCGGGGGATTTTCTGCCCCAGATGCTCCGCGCCGTGAACAGGTGGCCGCCCCGGCGCCCATCGCCACGCCGATGATGGCCCAATATCTGGAGATCAAATCGGCCAACGCCGATTGCCTCCTGTTCTACCGCATGGGCGATTTCTACGAGCTGTTCTTCGAGGATGCCTCCATCGCCAGCCGGGCGCTCGGCATCGCGCTGACCAAGCGCGGCAAGCATCTCGGCGAGGACATCCCCATGTGCGGTGTGCCGATCCATGCCGCTGACGAATATCTCCAGCGCCTGATCGCGCAAGGCCATCGCGTTGCGGTCTGCGAACAGATTGAGGACCCTGCGGAGGCGCGGAAGCGCGGGCCTAAGGCCGTGGTGCGGCGCGATGTGGTCCGCCTGGTCACACCTGGCACGCTCACCGAGGAGAGCCTGCTCGATGCCCGGGCCCATAATTTCCTCACCGCAGTCTTCCGTGGACCTACTGGCGAAAGCGGCGAGGCTGCGTTCGCGCTGGCCTCTCTCGACATTTCCACCGGCGAGCTGCTCGCGGCGACGATCAGCGCCAGCGACCTTGCCGGCGAGCTTGCCCGGCTCGGCCCCCGCGAGGTGCTGATCGGCGACGATCAGGCCGGCGATCCTTCTCTCCGCGCCGTCATCCATGAGGCGGGCGCCGCGCTGACGCCGATTCCACGCGCCCATTTCGATTCAAGCCCGCGGCGAGCGCGCGCTGAAAGCCAAGCTCGGCGTTGCCGCGCTCGACGCCTATGGCGAGTTCTCGAAGCCGGAGCTCGCCGCGCTCGCAGGCCTCTTCACCTATGTCGAGATCACGCAGGTCGGCCGCACGCCGCTGATGCGGCCTCCGCGGAAAGAGGCGCCGGGGAGCCTGCTCCTGATCGACGCAGCGACGAGCGCCAATCTCGAGCTGATGCGGTCAAACCAGGGCACCCGCCTGGGCAGCCTGCTCTCGGCCATAGACCGCACCGTCACCGGCGCCGGGGCGCGCGAGCTTGCGAGCAGGCTCGGCAGTCCGCTCACCGACGCCGCCGCCATCAACGATCGCCTCGACGCCGTCTCCTATCTCGCCGGCGAGCCGCGCTTGCGCCAGACGCTTCGCGATGAGCTGAAGCGCGCGCCTGACCTGGCGCGGGCGCTCGCCAGGCTTGCGCTCAACCGCGGCGGTCCGCGCGATCTCGGCGCGGTGCGCGACGCCATCGCCTCGGCCCGGGCGCTTGCCGCGCATCTTGGCCGTGCCGCGCGCGCTCTCGGCCTGCCGCTGGAGCTTCAGGCCATCGCCGTCAGGTTGAAATCGGTGCCTGAGCGGGTAGAGAACGATCTTGCTGCCGCGCTCGCCGACGAGCTGCCGCTCAACAAACGCGACGGTGGCTTCATCAGCGATGGCTTCGACCGCGATCTCGATGAGCATCGCAAGCTCAGGGACGGCAGCCGCCAGGTGATCGCCGGGCTGCAGACGCGCTACGCCGATGCGACCGGCATCAAATCGCTGAAAGTGCGCCACAACAATGTGCTCGGCTATTTCGTCGAGGTCACCGCCACCAATGCCGGTGCTCTCGCAAAGCCGCCGCATGTCGAGATGTTCGTGCACCGGCAGACGCTTGCCAATGTCATGCGCTTCTCCACGCTTGAGCTTGGCGAGCTCGATGCGCGCATCACCACCGCAGCAGACCGGGCGCTCGCGCTCGAGCTCGATATCTTCGCCAAGCTCACCGAGCGCGTGCTCGCCGAGCAGGACTCGCTCGCGGGCGCGAGCGCAGGCCTCGCCGAGCTCGACCACCATGCAGGCCTCGCCGAGCTCGCAATAGAGCAGAACTATGTGCGGCCCAAAGTCGATGAGAGCCCCATCTTTGCTGTAGTCGAAGGCCGCCACCCGATGGTCGAGCAGAACTTGGCGCGCGGCGACGGCGCCAACTTCGTCGGCAACGATTGCAGGCTAGGAACGCAGGATAGAGACGGAACGCGCATCCTGGTGGTGACCGGGCCTAACATGGCCGGCAAGTCCACCTTCCTCCGCCAGAACGCGCTGATCGTGGTGCTCGCGCAATTGGGCTCCTATGTGCCGGCGAAGTCGGCGCATGTCGGCATCGTCGACCGCCTGTTCAGCCGGGTTGGTGCCGCCGACGACCTCGCCCGCGGACGCTCGACGTTCATGGTCGAGATGGTGGAGACCGCTGCGATCCTCAATCAGGCGACGATGCGCTCCTTCGTCGTGCTCGACGAGATCGGCCGCGGCACCGCCACCTTCGACGGCCTCTCCATCGCCTGGGCCACGCTCGAATATCTGCACGAGGTGAACCGCTGCCGCGTGCTGTTCGCCACCCACTATCACGAGCTGACCGCGCTCGCCGACCGGCTGCCCCGCGCCGCCAACGCCACGGTGGAGGTGAAGGAGTGGCGCGACGAGATCGTGTTCCTCTACCGCGTGGTGCCTGGCGCCGCCGACCGCTCCTACGGCATCCACGTGGCGAAGCTCGCAGGCCTGCCGGGCGCGGTGCTGGCACGCGCCAGCGAGGTTCTGACCGAGCTGGAAAAGGCCGACGGCAGGCCCAAGCCCTCCGACCTCGCCTCCGATCTGCCCTTGTTCAGCGCCGCCAAAGGTGTATCACCCGCGCAAGCCCCACTTCAGTCCCCGCTCGAAGCCACCGTCGGCGCGCTCCGACCCGATGCCATGACGCCGCGCGAGGCGCTCGAGGCGATTTACACCCTAAAGGGCCTTTTGGACCGCACTACCGAGCCTTAAGTCGGAATGTGCTAAAATTCACGCCGCCCATGGACCAGGCAGTCGTCAAAACCGCGCCCTATTTCAATCTCGATGCGCTCCGCGAGGAGACCTCCGAGCTTGCCCGCTCCTATTCCGGGCAGGATTCCTCGCTCCGGGCGGCGCTGGTCGAGCGCCTGCGGCGGCTCGTCGACGACGCGCGGACCGAGGCTCGGCGCCAGCTTGAGCGTGACGGCGACGGGCGGGCTTGCGCCGAGGGACTGTCCGCTTTCCAGGACGCCCTGATCCGGCTCGCCTATGACTTCACCACCAACCACGTCTACCGAGCCAAGAACCCGTCAGCCGCCGAGCACATGGCCGTCGTTGCGCAAGGAGGCTATGGGCGCGGGCTTCTGGCACCTGGCTCCGACATCGATCTTCTGTTCCTGCTTCCCTACAAGCAGACCGCCTGGGGCGAGAGCGTTGCCGAATACATGCTCTATCTGCTCTGGGATCTCGGCTTCAAGGTCGGCCACGCCACGCGCACCATCGATCAATGCGTGCGGCTGTCGCGCTCCGACATGACCATCCGCACGGCACTGCTCGATGCTCGCCTGATCCTTGGCGACGAGGTTCTGTTCACCGAGTTTCAGCGCCGCTTTCGCGAGGAGGTGCTGAAGACGAGCGTGCGGCCCTTCGTCGATGCCAAGCTAGAGGAGCAGAATGTGCGTCACGCCCGCGCCGGCGCCTCGCGCTATCTAGTCGAGCCGAACATCAAGGACGGCAAGGGCGGCTTGCGCGATCTGCATACTTTGCACTGGCTCGCCAAGCACCTCTATCCCGACACGGCTGAGGAGGAGTTCGTCGAGGCCGGCGTGTTCACGCGAGCCGAGTACCGCAGCTTCCGCCGCTGCGAGAGCTTCCTCTGGTCGGTACGCTGCCAGCTGCATTTCCTCACCGAGCGGCCCGAAGAGCGCTTGAGCTTCGATCTGCAGCCACTGATGGCGGAAAAGCTCGGCTATCGCGGACATGCGGGCTTGCGCGCCGTCGAGCGCTTCATGAAGCACTATTTCCTCGTCGCCAAGGAAGTCGGCGAGCTCACCCGCATCGTCTGCTCGGCGCTCGAGATGAAGCAGCTGAAGTCGCTGCCGACCCTCGGCACGCTTCTGTCGCCGTTCGGCTGGAAGCGCCGCGCTCATCTCCGCCGCACCTCGGACTTCCGCATCGAGAACGGCCGCATCAGCGCCATTCACAAGGACGTCTTTGCCAAGGACCCGGTGAACTTCATCCGCCTGTTCGCCCTTGCCGACGAGCAGCAGGCCACCTTCTCGCCAGAGGTGCTGCGCCAGGTGCGGGCGAATTTGCGGCTGATCGACGACAGCTTGCGCGTCAATCCGACCGCCAACCGGCTGTTCTTGCGGCTGATGACCGACGCCCGCGATCCCGAGGGCGTGCTGCGCAACATGAACGAAGCCGGCGTGCTCGGCCACTTCATCCCGGATTTCGGGCGCGTCGTCTCGATGATGCAGTTCAACATGTACCATCATTTCACGGTCGACGAGCATTTGATCCGCACCATAGGCTTCCTCTCCGATATCGAGCGCGGCAAATACGCGTTGGAGCATCCGGTCTCGACCGAGGTCATCCGCACCATCGACAATCGCCGCGCGCTCTACGTCGCTGCCTTCCTGCATGACATTGCCAAGGGGCGCGACGAGGATCATTCGCAAGTCGGCGCCCGCATCGCCCGCGAGCTTGGGCCGCGGCTCGGTCTGAGCCCTTCCGAGGCCGAGACCGCGACGTGGCTCGTCGAGCATCATCTGGTGATGAGCACCTTCGCCCAGAGCCGCGACCTGAACGACCCCAAGACCATCCGCGACTTCGCCGACCTCGTGCAGAGCCGCGAACGGTTGAAGCTCCTGCTCGTGCTCACCGTCGCCGATCTCCGTGCCGTGGGGCCTGGGGTCTGGACCGGCTGGAAGGGGCAGCTCTTGCGCAACCTCTATTTCGAGACCGAGCCTCTGCTTGGCGGCGGCCACATCACGCTCAGCCGCAGCGAGCGGGTGACCCGCGCCCAGGATGCGCTGAGAGAACGGCTTGCCGACTGGCCGAAAGCTGAGCTCGAGCGCTTCATCGACCGCCACTATCCGGCCTATTGGCTCAGGACCGATCTCGACGTCATCGCCGAGCACGCAAGGTTGATCCGCGACGCCGAGGCAGCATCGGAAGTCGCTCGTCACCCACATCGCGACCCATGCTTTTCGCGGCGTCACCGAGATCACCTTGCTCGCGCCAAACCATTCCCGCCTGCTGGCCATGGTGGCAGGGGCCTGCGCCGGGGCCGGAGCCAACATCGTGGATGCGCAGATCTCGACCACACGCGACGGCATGGCGCTCGATACCATTCAGCTCGAGCGCGAGTTCGACCATGCCGACGACGAAGAACGGCGGGCGAGGAAGATCGCGGTAACCATCGAGAGATTGTTGAAGGGCGAGGTACGCCTGGCCGACGTGGTCGCCACCAAGAGGAAGCCGAAGGCGCGGCTCTCTGCCTTCACCGTCGAGCCTCAGGTGGTGATCGACAACACGCTCTCCGACGCGCTCACCGTGATCGAGATCAACGGCCTCGATCGTCCCGGTCTTCTCTATGACGTGACGCGCGAGATCTCCGACATGAATCTCGACATCGTCTCGGCTCATATCGCCACCTTCGGCGAGAAGGCCGTCGACGTGTTCTACGTCACCGATTTGACCGGCAAGAAGATCACGAGCTCGAGCCGCGAGAGCATTATTCGCGATCGTTTGACCAAAGCCTTGACGGCGCGCTCTGCGGCGCTCGTCCCGGCGTGAGCTTTTCCTTCAGTCCTCCACGCTTGTCATCGCCCGGCACTCGGGTCTGGCTCCGCCAGCCCGAGCACAAGCTTGATGATCCGGGCGATTCAGTATCCACCTTGCGATTCCCAGGATCACTGGATTACCCGCTTTCGCGGGTAATGACAGAGCTGGGGTGAGGGCCTGAGCCGCATGCCGCTTTACCGCGCCTTCGCCACCGTCGGCGCCATGACCATCTGGAGCCGCGTGCTCGGATTCATCCGCGACGTGCTGATCGCGGCCGTGCTTGGCGCCGGGCCAATCGCCGACGCCTTCTTCGTCGCCTTTCCGCGTGCCGAACCTGTTCCGCCGCCTGTTCGCCGAAGGCGCCTTCGACGCCGCCTTCATCCCGCTGTTCGCCAAGCGCTTTCACGGCGAGGGCGGCGAGGAGGGGGCCCGCGCCTTCGCCGAGCAGGCCCTTGCCGGGCTGACGCTTGCCCTCGTCGCCTTCACGCTCCTTGGCGAACTCGTCATGCCTTGGCTCATGCTGCTGCTCGCCCCGGGCTTTGCCAAGGACCCGCAGAAATTCGACCTCGCCGTCCTGCTTGCCCGCATCGCGCTGCCCTTTCTCCTCTGCATGTCGCTGGTGGCGCTCTATTCCGGTGTGCTCAACGCGCTCGGCCGCTTTGCCGTGGCGGCCTTCGCCCCGAGCCTGCTCAACGTAGTGCTCATTCTCGTGCTGCTCACGCTGATCGCCCTCGGTGACGTCGACCAGAAGAGCGCCGCGGTGGCGCTCGCCTGGGGCATCGCAGCCTCTGGCGTGCTGCAGGTGATCGTCGTCGCGGTGGCGGCCGCCAAGTCGCGCATGCGCCTCTCATTCCGGATGCCACGCCTCGATCCTGACATGCGCAGGCTGCTTGCGCTCGCCGCCCCTGGAGTCATTGCCGGCGGCATGAACCAGATCACCATCGTGCTCAACACCATCATCGCCTCGCTGCAAGACCGGGTGGTGTCCTGGCTCTATTACGCCGACCGCCTATTCCAGCTTCCCCTCGGCGTCATCGGCGTCGCCGTCGGCGTCGTGCTCCTCCCTGAACTCAGCCGCCGCTTGCGCTCAGGCGATCACGCAGCAGCGATGGAGAGCGAGAACCGGTCGCTGGAAACGGCGCTGCTCTTGACCCTTCCTGCGGCAGTCGCCCTGTTCGTGGCGGCAAACCCCATCGTGCGCGTGCTGTTCGAGCGCGGCGCCTTCTCGGCAATCGATGCGCATTCGACCGCAGCCATGCTTGCCGCGCTTAGCCCCGGTCTCCCCGCTTTCGTGCTGATCAAGGTGTTCCATCCGGGCTTCTTCGCCCGCGAGGACACCAAGACGCCGATGATCTATGCCGGCATCGGCATGGCTGCCAATGTCATGCTGGCGCTGCTCCTCTTCGTGGTTCTCGGCGCCGTCGGCATCGCCATCGCCACCACCGTTGCCGGCTGGCTCCAGGCTGCGCTGCTCGCCGCCACGCTCAAGGAGCGGGGTGAATTTGCCCTCGACCAGACCTTCAGGCGCCGCTTGCCGGCTATTCTTGCCGCGAGCCTGATCATGGGCGCCGTGGTGTGGGCGCTCGTCTACGGCTTAGGCCCCTGGTTCGAGCCCAATAATGGCGCGGTGGTGCAAGTCGCAGCGCTTCTCCTTCTCGTCGGCAGCGGCCTTGCGGTCTATGCCGGGACCGCGGCGGCGCTCGGGGCCTTCGACGCAACGTCCCTCCTTAAGAGGCTCGGCCTGCGCTAAGCCTCGAAACGGAAAGGGTTGTCCGGCCCCAAACGCCGGTCTACGCTGCACTGCACAAAGAGGGGATCGATTGCCATGGAAGGCCGCCCGCGCCGGAGCGTGCTCTATATGCCCGGCTCCAACGAACGCGCGTTGGAGAAGGCCAAGACCCTTCCCGCCGACGCCCTGATCCTCGACCTCGAGGACGCCGTGGCGCCGGACGAGAAGATCAGGGCGCGCCAGCAGGTCTGCGCCGTGGTGAAGGGCGGCGGCTATGGCGCGCGCGAGGTCGTCATCCGCGTCAATGCGCTCGAGACACCGTGGGGCACCGAGGACATCCTCGCCGCCTGCGATGCCGAGCCTGACGCCATCCTCGTGCCCAAGGTGGTGCATGCCGGCGACGTGGTCAGCGTCGCCAAGATTCTGCAAGGCGTGCACGCCCCTGAGCAGATCAGGCTGTGGGCCATGATGGAAACGCCGATGGCGATCCTGAACGCCCGCACCATCGCCGCCGCCGCGGTCTATGCCGAGAACCGGCTCTGCTGCCTCGTCATGGGCACCAACGATTTAATCAAGGAATCGCGCGCCCGAGCACTGCATGACCGCTTCGCCGTGGTGCCCTGGCTCGCCATGACCCTCGTCGCGGCGCGCGCCTACCGCCTCGACATCATCGACGGCGTCTACAACGATTTCCGCGACGAGAAGGGCCTGCGCGAGGAATGCGAGCGCGGCCGCACCCTCGGCATGGACGGCAAGACCCTGATCCATCCGAGCCAGGTCGGCCCCTGCAACGAGATCTTCTCCCCGACGCAAGAAGAGGTCGACTGGTCGCGCAAAGTGATCGACGCCTTCGGTCATCCTGAGAACGAGAAGAAGGGCGTGATCGTGGTCGAAGGCCGCATGGTCGAGCGCCTGCATTTCGCCATGGCCCAGCGCACTGTGACCATCGCCGAGCAGATCCGCGAGATGGAGCGCACCTGCGTCTAGGGGACCCACCCTCTGTCCGCCCCACCCGTCCGCGCCGCTTCGCGACGCGGCCACCCTCCCCTCGCGGGGAGGGACGATTTCGGGCGACGCAGTATCTCCATCCCCCCCGGTTTTGCGGGGAGGGTCGGCGACGCGCGTCAGCGGGTCGCCGGGGTGGGGTGTCGCAAGTCCGTGGCGGAAAGGGTGAGGGGTGCTTGCGCCTGGGCTGCCCACAAGCGATAAGTCGCGCAATTCGCGACAAGAGACCAAGGCATGGCACCCCAAAAGACCCGCGTATTCTCCGGCGTTCAGCCCACCGGCAATCTGCATCTCGGCAATTATCTCGGCGCCATCACCCGCTTCGTAGCGCTGCAGTCCGAGCATGACTGCCTCTATTGCGTGGTCGACCTCCATGCCATCACCGTGTTCCAGGACCCCGACGAGCTGAAACACAACACCCGCGAGGTGACGGCGGCTTTCATCGCCTCGGGCATCGACCCCAAGCGGCACATCATCTTCAATCAGAGCCAGGTGTCGGGCCACGCCGAGCTTGCCTGGATCTTCAATTGCGTCGCCCGCGTCGGTTGGCTCAACCGCATGACCCAGTTCAAGGAGAAGGCTGGCAAGGACCGCGAGAATGCGTCAGCCGGCCTCTACGTCTATCCGAACCTGATGGCGGCCGACATTCTGCTCTATCACGCGACCCACGTTCCGGTGGGCGAGGACCAGAAGCAGCACCTCGAGCTTGCCCGCGACATTGCGCAGAAGTTCAACAACGACTTCGCCAAGACCATCGCGCGCGCCGGCTACGAAGGCGGCTTCTTCCCGCTGCCCGAGCCGCTGATCACCGGCCCCGCCACGCGGGTGATGATCTTTGCGCGACGGCTTGAAGAAAATGTCGAAGTCGGACGAGTCGGACATGACTCGCATCAATCTCACCGACGATGCCGACACCATCGCCAAGAAGATCAGAAAGGCGAAGACCGATCCCGAGCCGCTTCCCTCCGAGATCAAGGGGCTTGAGGCGCGCCCCGAGGCCGACAATCTCGTCGGCATTTACGCAGCGCTCGCCGAGAGCGGCAAAGAGGCCGTGCTACGCGATTTCGGCAACGCTCCCTTCTCCAAGTTCAAGGAACAGCTCGCCGAGCTCGCGGCGACACGGCTCGTTCCCATCGGCAGCGAGATGAAGCGGTTGATGGCCGATCCCGTCGAGATCGACCGCATCCTCGACGATGGCGCCAAACGCGCCCACGCCATCGCCGACCCGATTCTCGCCATGACCAAGGACATCGTCGGCTTCATCAGGAGCTAAAGCGGCTACCATGGAAGGTGACAGATGCCTCGCATAGCCAATCCCAAGCGGGACCCCAACCGGTGCCCATCGCATCCCGGTGCAGTGCTTCGAGAGATCGTGCTGCCGGAGGTTCGTGCAACCAAGAGCGCCGTCGCGGCGGCCCTGAAGATCTCGCGAAACCAGCTTCACCTGATCTTGAGCGAAAAGCAGCCGGTGACGCCCGAGACGGCAGTGAAGCTCGAGGCCGCCTTTGGCGGATCGGCTCGCATGTGGCTGAACATGCAGGCCGCCTTCGACCTCTGGCACGCGCAGCGCACCGTCGACACGTCGAAGATTCCTTCGCTCCGTGCGGCATAGAGCGCCGCGGGCCCATGACAAAGCCCGCGAGTGATGGCAGCATGCGCGAATGACAACGAAGTCGAGCAAATCAAGCGCCGATAAGGAACCGGCGGCGAAGCCCCGGCAGAAACGGCAGGTCTTCGTCGAAGGCCATAAGCGCAAATTCCTCGTCGTCGTCGACGAGACGCCTGAATGCGAAAGCGCACTTGCCTTCGCCGCAAGCCGCGCATTGCGCACGCAGGGCCAACTCGCCCTGCTCTACGTGATCGAGTCGGGTGCCGAATTTTCCCACTGGCTCGGGGTGGAGGAGATCGCTCGCGAGGAGGGGCACAACAAGGCGCGCGCCGTGTTCCGCCTGTTCGGCCGCAAGCTGAAGGCCATGGGCTTCGAGGAATTGGCGCCTGAGGAAATCGTGCGCGAAGGCGCCAAGGCTGAAGAGATCACCAAGCTGATCGAAGAGGACGCCGATATCGGCGTGCTCGTGCTCGGCGCCTCCAAGGACCCGTCAGGCCCAGGCCCGCTCGTCACCGCGCTTGCCGCCGGCAGGTCCGCCGGCACCTTTCCGGTTCCCATCACCGTGGTGCCCGGCTGCCTCGGCCTCGAGGAAATTCTTGCGCTGGCCTAGCGGCCATAGGCACCCCCGTTCCTCATCCCTCGCGCAAACGCTCGGCGAGCCAAGCCGCAAGGCGCTTGCGCGTGTGACCATGCGCCTTGCGCAGCACCCGGCCCATATTCATGAAGCCGTGGATGGTGCCTTCGCAGCACTCGTAGTCGACCGGCACGCCTGCCGCCGCCAGGGCCTCGGCATATTCGGCTCCTTCGTCGCGCAACGGATCGTGTCCTGCGGTGACGATCAACGCGGGCGGCAGGCCGGTATAGTCCTCGTAAAGGGAGGGAATCGCGCGCGGGTCGGCGGTCGGCCAGGCGAGGCCGAAATAGTGGCCGAAGAACCATTGGATCATGTCCTGCGGAATCGGGAAATGATCGGCGAGATCTTTCCGCGACGGCAATCGCCCACGCAGGTCGAGCGCCGGGTAGATCAGAGACTGCGCGCGGACCGGCGCAGCCAAGCGGCCCTTGGTCTCGTGCAGGGCGACCGCCGCCAACCCTCCGCCGGCGCTATCGCCGGCGACGGCGATGCGCCTCGCATCGAGCCCCAGCGCTTCTGCCTCGTGCGACAACCACTCAAGCGCCGCGACCGTGTCCTCCACCGCCGCCGGGAAGGGGTGCTCAGGCGCAAGCCGATAGTCGAGCGAGAGCACCGTCGCGCGCGTGTCGTGACATAGCGTGCGGCACAATATGTCGTGGGTCTCGAGATTTCCGAGAACGCAGCCTCCGCCGTGCACGAACAGGATCGCCGATCCGCCTGAGCTGCCGGCGCGGGCGGGCAGGTATCTGCGTATCCGCATCGGGCCCGCCGGGCCTGGGACGGCGAGGTCGCTCACTTCGCCGACAACGGGCGCCGCGATCTCGGTCTTGGACAGCGTGCGGGCGTATTCCTCGCGCGCCGCGTCAGGGGACAGAGTCCAGAGTGGGGTGGCGGTGGCCGAGGATGCCCAGTAGAGCAGCGCTTCTGTTTCGCGGTCGAGCTGCAAACTAGGCGACGCCCTCCCAACCCCGCTCACGCACCACCTTGCGCTCCGTCTCGCTCGCGAAGCGCTCATCCCAATCCACGAGCAACTTTCTCATGATGTGGCGCCAGAGCGGCGGGGTGAGTGCGATGAGGGCCATGGTCTGGTAGCCATACGGCAATGTCGGCGCGTCCCGCTGCGTGTTCAACTGCCAAAACGCCTTGGTGGCGAACATATGATGGTCTGAGTGGCGCGGCAAATTGTAATGCAGGACGTTGGAGAGGGTTCGATAGCAGTCCCAGCTGTGATGCGGCCTGATCGGTGAATTCTCGACGCGCACCAGCCCATAATACTGCACGTAATTGATCAGCTCGTGAAATAGGCGCCCGATCAAGCCTGCCAGGAAAATCGCGATCACGCCGTTCCAGCCGCCGAATGATCCCAGGCAAGGAGCCAGGATTGCAGCGGCACGAGATGCGCCACGATCAATTCGTTTCGCCAAGAATAGGGGGACAGGCCTTTGCGCCGCGCCGCGCCGTGGCGGCGTCGTCATAGGTGCCGACCTGCCGGTGGTGCGTGTAGATGTGGTAGATCACGACCGACGCGTTGCCGGTAAAGCCGAGCAGGAGATGGGCCGCCAGTTTGGCAAGCCTAACTCGGATTGGCTTCACGCGGCTGACAGGAGGATGAATGCCAACTGTCCTGATCACCGGAACATCTACCGGCTTCGGACGCGTCGCCACGGAACTCCTGGCAGCGCGAGGCTGGCGCGTCTTCGCCACCATGCGCGATCTGGCGCGCAAGGAGCCTCTCGAGCGGGCGCTGAAAGACGCAGGGCTTTCCGAGCGCGTCATCTTTGTGCAGCTCGACGTCACCGACCCTTCGTCGATCGAGGCCGCGGTCAAGACAGTCCTGGCTGAGACCGGCAACACGCTCGATGCAGTCATGCACAATGCCGGCATTGCCGTTGCCGGCGTTCTTGAAGATCTGTCCGACGCCGATGCACGGCGCGTGATGGAGACGAATTTCTTTGGCCCGCTTAACCTGACACGCGCGCTGCTGCCCACGTTCCGTGCGCAGCGCCGCGGCCGCATCGTTTTTCTCTCGAGCCAGGCTGCGTTCGCCGGTCAGCCGGGGAACTCGATGTATTGCGCCTCGAAATGGGCGCTGGAAGGATGGGCCGAGTCGCTTGCCTACGAAGTCGATCCCTTCGGCATCGACGTCGTTCTCATCGAGCCTGGCCCCTATCGTACCGAGATCTGGAACAGCACGAAATGGGTCACGCCAGCGAACAGCGCCTATCTCCCGTGGCTCAAGCGTTTGCGCCAAGCCGCCGACCGACACCAGGCCAAGACCTCACGCGATCCGATGGAGGTGGCTGCGGTCATCGCCAAGGCTCTCGAAGCACGCCGGCCGCGCTTCCGCTATCAGGTCGGCTTCTTCGCCAAGCTCGATTACTTCCTGCGCGGCAAGATGCCCACCAAGCTGATCCGCAGAGGCACCACGCGCTATCTCGGCCTGCCGCTGGCAAGGTGGTAGTCGTTCGGTTCACTTGCGCGCGAGCAGGACGTCCTTTGCCTCGTTGATGCGGCAGGCGAGATAAGTGGATCCGCCTTGATCAGGGTGCAGCTTCATCATCAACCTGCGATGCGCGGCGCGAATTTCACTCTCTGCCGCGCCCGGCTTGAGTCCGAGCACGTCATAGGCCTCCTTGGCCGTCATGCGACCTGCTTGGCCTCTTGGCCGTCGCGCATCGCCACATGGAGCTTCCTCGGCGCGGCGGTCACGCCATCCTTGCAAGCGGCGGTCGAGATAAGCTTCGAGCAGGGCCGCGCCTTGCGGGTCGGTGGCGCCGATCTCCTCAAGCAGCTTGAGCAGGTCCTCATCGCGCAACGAGGACAGGGCGCTGCCGGCGAATCGGCCTTTGAGACACCTCCCGTCCATGTGCCCGCTGTCGTGATCGAGCACCATCTCAAGCGTGTCGGTGCGCACGCCGGATTTTTGCCCGGCCGATTTCCGTGGAGGACGAAATAGCCCTTCAAAGCCTGGCCACGGCGGCACAGGTAGGCCGAGGCGGTGGCCGTAGATGATGAGCATGAAGGCCGCAAAGGCGACAAAGACTGGCAACGGCGGTCATCCCCAAGAGCTGGCGACTTGGACTCAGTCGTTTACCAACTGAGGCTTGCAAGGTGGGTAGGCGCCAATCAAAGCGCAATGTCCCGCGATTGGTGCGAATGTTTGTTGGGATCAGTTCGGCCTGAGCGGTGGACCTGCCTTGACTTTGCGGCCCCTGAGCCCAACTATGGTCTAGAACAATTCTAAGCTGGCGCGCGGGACTTTACCGGGATTTGCGCGTTAGAAGAGCGAAAGGCCAAGCCATGTTCATCCAGACCGAAGCGACGCCCAATCCGGCCACGCTGAAATTCATTCCGGGCCGCCCGGTGCTCGGCGACGGCACCTTGGAGTTTCGCGCCGGCGAGGAGACGGAAGGCTCGCCGCTGGCGACCCGGCTGTTCGAGATCGACGGCGTCACCGGCGTGTTTTTCGGCTCGGACTTCATCAGCGTGACCAAGGGCGACGGCGAGTGGCAGCATCTGAAGCCCGCCATCCTCGGCGCCATCATGGAGCATTACCAGTCCGGCGAGCCGGTTGCCGCCGGCGCGCAGACCGAAATGAGCCTGGGCGAGAGCGAGTTCTTCGCCCCTGAAGACGCCGAGACCGTCAACACCATCAAGGAGCTCTTGGAGACGCGGGTGCGTCCCGCCGTCGCCCAGGATGGCGGCGACATCACCTTCCAGGGCTACCGCGACGGCATCGTGTTCCTGCATATGCGCGGCGCCTGCTCGGGCTGCCCGAGCTCGACGGCGACCCTCCGTCACGGCATCGAGAATTTGCTGCGCCACTTCATTCCGGAGGTGCAGGAGGTTCGCCCGGTGTGACCGAGGCGGCTTACCCGATCACTGCAGCCTAGGGTATGGCTAGGCGGGAGTGTTGTTTCCCGCCGCGTTTCGGCTTCGACCAGATGGCGCGCGTCATCTAAAAGCCCCTCATGAACATCTTGGCCCTCGACACCAGCATGGGCGCCTGCAGCGCCGCGGTGCTTCTCGCCGGCGGCGGCAGGCAGCGCATCGTCCTTTGCGAGGAGAGGATGGCGCGCGGCCATGCCGAGGCCCTGATGCCCATGGTTGCCGAGGTGATGACCGGAGCGGGCCTCGACTTCTCCGCGCTCGATCTGATCGCCGCCACGCTGGGGCCCGGGAGTTTCACCGGCGTGCGCATCGCCATCGCCGCCGCTCGCGGCTTTGCTCTCGCCACGGGCGCCCACCTCTGGGGCACCGACTCGCTTACCGTGATGGCCAAGGCGGCGTTGGAGAGCGGGATGGTCGGCGGCAAGCCATTCGCCGTCGGCGTCGATGCGCGGGGCGAGAGGCTCTATTTCGGCCTCTACGATGCCGCCGGCCGCAAGCTCGCAGGTCCGCTTCTGATCGAAGCTCGCGAGGCGGCAGCCCTGCTTCCCGATGAGCTTGCCGCCGCGGTAGGGAATGGTGCTGCGCATCTCGCGGAAGCTGCAATGTTGCGCGGGCGTGCGGTGGACGCGAAGACTTCCCGATCTGCAGCCAAATGCATCGGCGCTCGCCGAGCTTGCGCTTGAGGCAGGCGAAAACTTGCCGACCTTGCGCCCGCTCTATCTCAGGCCTCCTGACGCCAAGCCGCAAGCCGCCGCTTCGGTGGCGCGGCGCTGACGCGCATGAGCGCTCCCGCGATTGACATTCGCGCGGCCGATTCGAGCGATGCGTCAGCCATGGCCGCCATTCACGCAGCGTGCTTCGCCAAGGCCTGGGCTGCGTCAGAGATCGGACAGTTCCTCGGCGCTCCAGGCTGTCTTTCCCTGCTGGCTGCGACCTCGCCGGCGCAGACGCCGCTAGGGTTCCTCATCGTGAGGAGCGCCGGCGACGAGGCCGAGCTGTTGACGCTCGCGGTCGATCCGGCGTGCCGCAGGCTGGGGCTCGCCAGGGCGCTGCTTGGCGCCGCCGCTTCGGCCTTGCGCGCCGCCGGAACAAAGCAGCTATTTCTCGAGGTTGATGAGGGTAATTCGGCCGCGCGCGGCCTCTACCAGTCTCTCGGAGCAGTCGTCGTGGGCCGCCGTCCGCGCTATTATGAGCACGGCGCCGATGCGGATATCTTCAGTCTTGCCCTTTGAGGCTCGACTGCGGATGATGACCGAGGTCCGGAGAGAGCGCCCTCTAGATGGACAAGACAGCCTCACGGGAAAGCCGGATCGAGCGCCTCTGCGCCGAGCGGGGGATGCGCATGACCGGTCAGCGCCGGGTGATCGCCAAGGTGCTGTCCGAGGCCGACGACCACCCCGATGTCGAGGAGGTTCATCGCCGGGCTTCTGCCCGCGATCCCCGCATCTCGCTCTCCACCGTGTATCGCACCGTGCGCCTGTTCGAAGGCGCCGGCATCCTCGAGCGCCATGAGTTCGGCGACGGCCGCGCCCGCTACGAGCCTGCTGGGCACGGCCATCACGATCACCTCATCAACGTGAAGACCGGCGAGGTGATCGAATTCAAGAACGAGCAGATCGAGCGGCTGCAGGAGGCCGTGGCGCGCGAGCTCGGCTTTCGCCTGATCGGCCACCGGCTCGAGCTGTTCGGCACCCCGCTTAAAGCGGGAACGCTGAAAGACAACAAGAGCTAGCGCGGCGGATCATGCGTGCATTACGGTCTTGGCTGGTGCTTTCGGCGTTCTTCGCCTTCACCTTTCCGCTGATGCCGCTGCAGCTCCTGTTTCTGCGGACCGGCTCGCGCTACGCCCGCACCTTCCCCAACTGGTATCATCGCCAGGTCTGCCGGCTGGTCGGCATCCGCCTGCATATCGACGGCAGCGTGGCGCGCGAGCAGGGCGTGCTCCTCATCTCCAACCACGTCTCCTGGCTCGACATCACCGTGCTCTCGGCGGTGGCGCCGGTATCCTTCGTGGCCAAACAGGAAGTTGCGTCCTGGCCGTTCGTGAAATGGCTGGCCAAATTGCAGCGCTCGGTGTTCGTCGATCGCACCCGCCGCAGCGAGGTCACCGACAAGGCCAACGAGATTCTGAGCCGGCTAGAGGCCGGCGATCACGTCGTGCTGTTCGCCGAAGGCACATCGAGCGACGGCAACAGCGTGGTGCCGTTCAAGACGCCGCTGTTTGCCGCCGTCAAGCCGACGCGCGGCGATCCGCTCGGGGCCGATCTTTGCGCCCAGACCTTGGCGCTGACCTACACCAAGCTGCACGGGCTTCCGCTCTGCCGCAGCGGACGGCCCGTGGTGGCCTGGTACGGCGACATGGATCTCGCAAGCCACGCCTGGCGGCTCTTAGGCTTGGGGCCGCTCGACGCTCATATCCGCATCGGCCCGCCGGTGCCGCTCGACGACTTCGCCGACCGCAAGGCGCTCGCGCGCTATGCCGAGGACAAGGTGCGGAAGGACGTCTCCGAGTTGTTGCGCGGCCGCCCGCGCTCAAGCTCCAACTGAAACTTACATCGCCCGTCTGAACCTGACGGTCTGGGCCAGCGTCGCCGGCGCGAAGGTACCGTCCTGAAGCTGGCGGATATGCTCGTTGCGATGAAGGCTGACGAGAGCGGCATGCACGCCGCGATCCGCGCTCTCGGCATCTGAGAAATACCCTTCCTTCGATGCCAGGTCCACGATGTCGTCCTTCGACATGGGACCGATGTCGTTCAGATTGTGCATGATGAAATCGGCAAGCGATAGCTGCGGCGCCGGCCCCTGCACCGCGAGCGGCAGCACATTCGCCATCCGCCGGTTCTCGACCTCCATCAGCTTGCCGAGCGCGGCAAACTCCGATTTCAGCTCCGACACCTTGCCGTCGCGCTCGTTTTGCAACTGCTCGAGCATCTTCTCGAACTGAGCATAGGCAGCGCTGATTTGATCCTCGATCAGTCTCGCTCGTTCAGCCAAATCATTCCTGATGTCACGCATGGCCCCCTCCCCGCATTTCAAGGAAATCCGCGAGCCGTGGCGCAGCTCGCGAGCCCCACTGTGGACGGCCTAAGCCCCTGAAGGAAGGGGCGAATGCAAGTTCCTGTGCATATGACGCTCCGTGCAACAGTACGTACGCTGATTTTTGCCGGATTCTCAGGCGTCCCCGGTCTTCCGCGCGCCTTCGGCTTCGCCTTTGCCTGCTCCGGCAAAAATGCCGCAAGCAGCCCGATCGCCGGGAGGAAGGCGCAGACGTGATAGACGAACACGATCGAGGTCTGATCGGCGATCCAGCCGAGCACGGCTGCGCCGATGCCTGCGATGCCGAAGGCGACGCCGAAGAACAGCCCCGCCACCATGCCGACGCGGCCGGGGATCAGCCCTTGCGCGTAGACGACGATGGCCGGAAACGCCGAGGCGAGGATCACGCCGATGATCACGCTGAGCACCGCCGTCCAGAACAGATCGACGTAAGGCAGCAACATGGTGAAGGGCAGCACGCCCAAGATCGACCACCAGATCACGCGCCGCGTGCCGATGCGGTCGCCGATCGGTCCGCCGATCACCGTGCCCGCCGCTACCGCGCCGAGAAAGATGAAGAGATAGACCTGCGCGCTCTGCACCGTGAGGTGGAAAGTGTGGATCAGGTAGAAGATGTAGAAGCTCGTGATGCTGACGAGATAGAAGTGCTTCGAGAAGGTGAGCGCGAGCAGGATGGCGATCGAGCGACGCACCTTGCTTTGCCCGAGGCTCGATATGGCGAGCATCTCGTTGACCGAGGCGCCGTTGCCGTTATTGACCTTGATGGTCTTGCCGTACCAGCCGCCGATGAAGGTGAGCATCGCCATGGCGATGAGCGCTACCACCGAGAACCAGGCGAGGCTGCTCTGCCCGTTGGGCAGCACGACGAAGGCCGCGAGCAGCGGGCCGAGCGCCGTGCCGAAATTGCCGCCGACCTGGAACACCGACTGGGCAAGCCCATGCTGTCCGCCTGAGGCGAGCCGCGCCACGCGCGAGGATTCAGGGTGGAACACCGAGGAGCCCATGCCGATCAGCGCCGCGGCGGCGAGCACCATCAGGTAGTTGGTGGCAAACGCCATCAGCAACAGCCCGATGAGCGAGGACGACATGCCGAGCACGAGCGAATAGGGCGTGGGATAGCGATCGGTGTAGTAGCCGACCACCGGCTGCAACAGCGAGGCAGTGCCTTGGAAGGTGAAGGTGATGAGGCCGATCTGGCTGAAATCGAGGACGAGCGCGCTTTTCAGCATGGGATAGATCGCCATGATCAGCGACTGGATCACGTCGTTCAGCATGTGGCAGACGCTGATCGCTGCGAGCACGGCGACCACGGTGCCTTCGCTGCCACCGGCGCGCGGCAGCGCAACGGCGGACCTTTTGCCGCCGCGCCGGTTGGGTGTCTTAGCCTCGATTGCCATAGTTTTCAGCCGTAGAGATGCCGGGCGGCAGAATTGGGACAAGCCACCGCGCACTTCAAGGATTCATTTTCGGGCGAACGTAGCCGATGGCCGCGGGATGCACGCCCCGTGATGTTTGCGGCTGGTCTTGCTTGCAGGAGCTACATTAGGGCGCCATGCAGCCTGTCCTGATCCTGGAGCTCTTGATCCTGCTCACCGTGGCCAACGGCACGCCTGTGGTCGCCAAGCGCCTCCTCGGTGGCACCTTCGCCTACCCCCTCGATGGCGGTGCCTGGTTCGCCGACGGCCGCCCCTGGTTCGGGCCGTCCAAGACCATCCGCGGCGTCGTGCTTGCCATGCTCGCCACCGCCGCCACAGCAGCGGCTCTCGGCCTTGGCTGGAAGGCAGGAGCCCTCATCGGGATGGTGGCGATGGCCGGCGATCTCCTGGCGAGCTTCATCAAGCGGAGATGGGGGCTCGCGCCAAGCAGCCAGGCCATCGGCCTCGACCAGATTCCTGAGTCCTTGTTTCCGCTCCTTGCCAGCCTGGTGCTTCTTGCCCGTCACGGCGCTCGACATCGCCGTCGCCACCATCCTGTTCTTCGTCGGCGAGCTTCTCTTGTCGCGGCTTCTCTTCCGCTGGCATCTGCGCGATCGGCCTTATTGAGCCAAAGGCGGCTCACCTTGCGGCGTGCAAATGATGCAAGGTGATCTCCGGCGGACAATTGAAGCGCGCCGCCACGATGGAGACGCCTGCACCGGCCGAGGTGTAGCCGATCATGCCGTGATGATTGAAGCTGCCATTCCCCAACGAGCGCGGCAGGACGCAATTGAGCGTGATAGGAACGCCGCCAGGCAGGCAGATTTGGCCGCCGTGGGTGTGGCCTGAGAGCAAGACGTTGAAATCTGCATGCGCGGCCTGCCGGTAGATCTCCGGCGTGTGCGACAGGAGGATCGAGAACTCGTGGTGCGGAATCCCTTCTGCGGCCTTCGCGATGTTGTCCATGCGATAGAAGTGGGCGTCGTCGACGCCGGCGAGGTGAAGGCGGTCGCCGCCGCGCTCGATGGTCTCCTGCTCGTTGAGCAGCATCCTGATGCCCATCTCTTCCAACGCCGGCACCATGCAAATCGTGTCGTGATTGCCGAGCACGCCGTAGATCGGTCCTTTGAGGCGCCGGCAAAGGCGCGCGACGCCGGCGAGCGCATCGGCGTAAGGCCCAAATGTCTGCGCGCGATAATCGCCGGTAAGCACGCAGATATCGTAGCTGGCGCTGCTCGCGAGCTCGGCCACCCGCTCCATTGCCGCTTCGCTCAGTTCCACATGAAGATCGCTCAGCTGCAGGATGGTGAAGCCTTCGAAGGAAGCCGGCAGGTCGGGCGTGACGATGCGGTTGTGCCGCAACTCGACCTTCGCTGAATTGCTCAAGCCGCGCCAATAAAGTCCGGTGAGCATCAGAACGCCGCGGATCAGAACCTGCGATAGCGCGGCGTTTTCAGGGTGAAAGAAGGTCAGCCCCTGGCCGAAGATTTGCGCCTCGTGGTCCTTCTCGATGCCGAGGCGCTGCCGCGCATGCAGGCGCCCGAGACGTTTCTCGAGGGTCGCCAGTATGTCGTCGTCGCTTGCCGTCACGGGGTCCAAGGCTCGTCCGGTGGATCTTGCCAACTGTCCACGCGTAGCGATTTCGCCAAATCAATAGCACAAGCGCCGGCGCGAATGGCGCCGGCGCTGTCAGCAAATCGATGTCGTGCGTTGGGTTCGGGCCGGAAGCGGATTACTTGGCCGAGCAGGTGCCGAAGCCGCCAATCAGGGAGTCCGCCGTGGCGAAGGACATCGATGCCTCATTGCTCGACTTGTGGAGCAGGAGCTGCCAGCCAAACGCGCCGTCGATGCCGTGCATCACGAGCTGGTCGGCGGTCTCGGCGACGCCGTCGAATTTGTCGGTGCGGGCGAAGCCGGAGTCATCGACCGCGGAGACGACGCTGTTCTCGAAATCGACGGTGACCTTGACCGGAACCTTGATGCCGGAAACCTCGGCGCCTTCCTTGCAGTCGCCGTCAGGCGCGCAGGCGCTCATGGCCTTGAATTCGCAGTGGAGCGTCGGGATCGGCGCTTGCGACGCAGCGGCTGCTCCTGCCGTGTTGCTGGCGGGCGTCTCTGCGTGCGCCGAAAGGCTCGCCGCGACACACACGGCAGCCACCCCCATCAGTCGATAAATGCTGTTCATAGGACTCTCTCCTCGGCGCTCAACGCGCGCCATTTGATCGTTCGGATTGATCTTTGCCTAGACAGGCGTGCGGGCTTCGGCCGCGGCCTTAGCGGCAGTAATAGGGATAGGGAGGCAGGGCCGGGCAGACCGGATAGACCACCGCCGGCGGTGCCACGTAGACCGGGGCAACCGGAGGTGCCACGTAGACCGGGCGCGGCGCGTAATAAACCGGGGGGGCATAGGGAGCAGCGATCGCGGCTCCGGCAATGGCGCCGGCGGCGAAGGCGCCGCAGCCCCAGCAGCCGTAATAGCGCGCCTCGGCGCTCCCACTCAACGTCGCCAGTGCCAAGGTGGCACCAAGGATGATCGCGCCCTTGCGGGCCAAGCTCAACGTCGCCATCAGACTTACACTCCTTGATTGATTCTCTCGAGCAGCAATGACGTGCAGGCCTGGCGCCCTGAATTCGCGGCCGCACCCCTTCTATTCGCTCTGTCTTGCCGCCTCATGTCGCATCAAGGCGGCAGGGCACCCCAAGCGGGGCGGACTGTAGTTCCATTTCGCGGGCGTTTCCATCCCACAAATGGCCATCCGCCAAATCTTAGTAAAATCTTTGCCGGGTGAAGCAATGAAGCGATCGGCATGACGATGGCTTGGGACTCGTGTTAAAAAGAATTGTCAAATCTTATGGGGGGAAAAGATCATGCTGACAGCTCTGATCGTAGCTTTGGTTATTGGCGCCATCGCAGGCTGGCTCGCCGGCCTGCTCGTGCAGGGCACCGGCTTCGGCCTGCTTGGCGATATTATCGTCGGCATCGTCGGTGCCATGATCACCAGCATGCTGTTTCCGAAGCTCGGTATCGGCCTCACGCTTGGCGGCGGCATCGTCGGCGCCATCGTTGCGGCCGCCATCGGCGCAGTCATCTTGCTTCTGATCGTCAGGCTGGTAAGCCAACTGATGGCCTGATGGCGTAACGCCGTCTGCAGTCGCATTGAGAAGATTGTGGCGCCGGCCGGATAGCGGCTGGCGCCAATTCGAGCGCGGGGCGCGAGGCCTGCTTATCAGCGGTAAGACAATCCACTGATGGTCTCGATCGCGTCTTCCGCAGCCTCCGGCGTCAACTCCTCGTCGATCCTAAGCCTTTTGACTTCACCTAGGGCCTCGTCCAGCATGCGCTGAACCTCTTGGTAGGACAGCACGCCCTTGACCTCGAGCCTGTGCAGCAAATGTTTGAGCGCAAGCATGAGTCCCAAATCGTGTCCATCCTCTATCATGGTGATGCACCTTTCTCAGCGGACTCACTCACACTGCAATACATGATCCTTTGGCAATGGTGGAGGGATCTGATGTCGGCCCGATGTCAGATATGCTTCGCGGACGTGCGAAAACAGCTCTCGCCGGGCGGCGCGCCACCCGAAGCCCGAAAGCCTTGAGCTACTTTCCAAAGAATCGCTTTTTTGCAAATGCCTTTCCTGAACCTGACTTGAAATAGAGCTCAAGCGCTCTTGCGTGTCCTTCTGTCCTGACCGCGACATAGGCCTGTAGCGTCACCGGACAATATGCACGGGTCGAATGCACGTACCCATTCTGATGACTCTCAACACGTCGCTTTAGGTCATTGGTCGAGCCGACGTAGATGTCAGCGTTGGCCAATTCTAAGAAGTACACGTACCACATTGGCGTTGTCGGGGTTCGGTATAGGGTCTCCCTACGCTGAAGCTTCGGGAGATCACCCTACGCCCTCCAGTCTTCGGGTGGCGCGCCACCCGAAGCCCGAAGGGCGTAGGGTGGCGGAGAGAGTGGGATTCGAACCCACGAGACGGTTGCCCGCCTACACGCGTTCCAGGCGTGCGCCTTCGACCACTCGGCCACCTCTCCCTGAGGGCGCTTGAAAAGGAGGCCGCAACTTAAGGGGAGCGACCTCCCTCTTCAAGCAACAAGCCCAAACGCCGGAACTGGCGAGTGCGGCCAGGGGTGCGGGCAAAGGACACGCCAAGTTTATGCGCGGGTGATTTGAACGTGATGCCGCAATCGCTTATGTAAGGGTCAACAGGCGGGTTCACTCTTTGCCATGCTCTTGTTGTTGCGCATTCTCGGCGTTTGGTTCCTGCTGCTGGCCATGGTCGCTGCCGTCATCGACGCGACCAAGAGCCTGGCGGCCGGCGGCGCTTGGGTGTTCACCCCCTTGGGCCAGCAATGGGCAAGCCTCAATCCCGATAGTCTCGCCACCGCCAAGACCTGGGTCGAGACCCATGCGGGAACCTTCATGTGGAACCCCATGATCACCGAGATCCTGAACGCACCGACCTGGGTCGTGTTCGGCATTCTCGGGGTGGTTCTGTTCTGGCTCGGGCGCAAGCGCACCCCCGCCGAAGTCTTTATCAACTAGGATTGTGAACCTGGCCGTCAGGCCAAGGAGGTTCTTCGATGTTCACGCTAAAGCGTAAGTCCCTGTCCATGCCGTCGCCCGCAGACGCCCTCCCCGGGCGGCCGGAAGCCATCCCCACGGCGTCGAACCATTTCGTGAATGGAGCCCCGCTCAAAGGCCCCTATCCGCAAGGGTCGGAGATGGCGCTGTTCGGGCTTGGTTGCTTCTGGGGTGCCGAGAAGCGCTTCTGGGACATTCCCGGCGTCATCGTCACCGCCGTCGGCTATGCCGGCGGGCTCACCCCCAATCCCACCTATGAGGAAGTGTGCTCAGGGCGGACCGGACACAACGAGGCCGTGCTCGTGGTCTTCGATCCTCGCCGCGTGAGCTACGAGGAGCTGCTCAAAATGTTCTTCGAGAGCCACGATCCGACGCAAGGTATGCGCCAGGGGAACGACATCGGCACCCAGTACCGCTCGGGCATCTATGTCTATAACGATGCGCAAGCCCGTGCGGCAGAGGCCGCCAAGCGCGCCTATGACGCGGCGCTGAGAGAGAAGGGCTTCGATCCCGTCACCACCGAGATCATGCCGGCGCCGCCGTTCTACTTCGCGGAAGGTTACCACCAGCAATATCTCGCCAAGAACCCCAGCGGATATTGCGGTCTTGGCGGTACCGGCGTGTCCTGCCCGATCGGCACCGGCGTCAGCGCAGAGGCATAGTCAAGCAAGGTCGATGGCGTAGCGCTTGAGGTCGCCGAGCTCGACGAGCTCGAGTGTGGCCTCATGCGTTGCGGCAAGGACGACGTGCGGCGCCTGTCCCGCCTCGAACGCCTCGCGCCAGCGCGCGGCGCACAGGCACCAGCGGTCGCCCGGCTCAAGCCCGGGAAAGCCGAACTCAGGCCGCGGCGTGGAAAGGTCGTTGCCCCTCGATTTGGAGAAGGCCAGGAACTCCGCCGTCACCTCGACGCAGACCGTGTGCAGGCCCAAATCCTCAGGCCCGGTATGGCAGCAGCCGGAGCGATAGAACCCGGTGACCGGGCGCTCCGAGCACATCGCCAGCGGCTCGCCGAAGACGTTCCGCTGCGCACTCGGTTGCTGCCTCACGCGTTCTTGCATGAGGTGATAGTGCCTCAGATGCCAAGTGAGGTGAAGCGCTACTGCGGCTTGCGGTCGGGCAGGGGTACGGCGTCCGAAGGCGGCGCTGGGCCCACCGTGGAAGCGGGCAGCGCGGCAGGATCGGTTGCCGAAGCCGCCGTGGTAGGCGTCGCCGCCGGTGCGGTCTTCTTACCTGATTTGGACTTCGACATTTCGGCCTTCAGTGCCGCGAGCGCCTCAGGGTCGAGATGTGGCGCAGGAGGCCCTGCATCCTTGCCGGCCTCGGCCTTCAAGGCTGCCGGCACCGTCCCGTCCGGGGCTATGGTGGGCATGCCTCCACCGGCAGACAGCACCGTCATGCATTCTTTCGGCAGGTCGCCGAGGCTGAGCTGCCGCTTCTTTGGCGCGGGCTTGGCTCCAGGCACCGCCGGGTGTGCCGAAGCGATCTCGGCCTTGCGCAGCGTAGAGAACCAATTCGCAAGCTCCGTCCCGCAGCCATCATCGCCACTCGGCGGTTTCTGGTTGGCGCAGCCCTCCATTCCGGCAGGGCATTTGAGCCGGATGTGGAAATGATAGAAGTGGCCCCACCAGGGCCTTACCTTTCCGAGCCACGCCCGGTCCTTGCCTGCTTGCTGACACAGCACCTTCTTGATGGCGGGATGCACGAAGATGCGGGCGACCTGCGGGTAGGAGGCGGCGCGCTTGATCAGCTTGGTGTGCAGTGGAGTCCATATCGCCGGATCGACAGTGAAGGGATCCTTGAGCATTGATGTGGCGGTGATGTCCTCCCGCTCCTGCGGGGTGAGGATGCGGTCCGGCATCGGTGTGAGCCAGACGTCGGCATCGAGTCCAATCTGGTGGCTCGAGTGGCCGGTGATCATCGGGCCGCCGCGCGGCTGGGCCATGTCGCCGACGAGAAGACCGGGCCAGCCGTCGAGCGCGCGTGCGTCGCTCGCGAGCCGCTCGAGATAGTCGAGCAGCTGCGGCGTTCCCCAATTGCGGTTGCGCGACAGCCGCATCACTTGCCAGTCGGGGCCGCTAATCGGGAGCGAGATGCCGCCGGCAAGGCAGCCTTTGGCGTAGGAGCCGATGGCGCGCGCGGCGAGAGGTGCAGGGGCCGAAACCGCGCCGAACAGCATTTTGGCAGGTGGCCCTTTTTTGGCCGCTGGCTTCGCTGCGGTCTTCTTCGCAGCGCCGGAAGCCGGAGCCTTGGTGGCGGATCTGACCGGAGGCTTGATCTGCTCCGCCGAGACCGCTCCGCAGATCAGCAATAGCGCGAGGCAGAGTGCCAGCCTTTGCATCGATCTTGCCCCGTTTCCCTCTCGAGCGGCCAAAACCTATCACAAATAATGGCGGCAATTGGAGCACGAAGCTCGGCGGCGGTTGAACCGCGGCATTCCGTCCCCAAATGAGGGGTGCGCGGATTCAGGAGATGTTCAGGCGGACGGGGTAAGACTGGCCTGAGAAGGCTTGAAAACCTGTGTTTGAGGGAGCCACCCATGACCGATTTGCTGCCCCGCTGGCTGAAGCGATGCGCCTTGGCCCTTCCGATTCTTGCCCTTACGCTCGGCCTCTCGGCGCCGGCAGAGGCTGGCGTCGTCGCCAGAATCAACCTCTCTAATCAGCGCATGGACGTGTTCGTCGACGGGCACCCCCGCTATTCGTGGCCGGTCTCGACCGCGAGGCGCGGCTATCGCACGCCGACCGGCACTTTCCGGCCGCAGGCGCTCGCGGTGTGGCACCGCTCCACGATCTATAGCGGCTCGCCCATGCCGCATTCGATCTTCTTCCACGGCGGCTATGCGATCCACGGGTCCTACGAGACGAAGTATCTGGGACGCCCCGCGAGCCACGGCTGCGTGCGGCTCCATCCCTCAAACGCGGCGGCCCTCTATTCGCTCGTGCGCAAATATGGAAGCGGCAATACGGTGATAAAGATCACCTACTAGCCGCGAGGCGCGTCCCTAGAGGCGAGGCAGTTTCGCGCTTCGCCGCCAGCAGCAAGTCCTGTAGCATCTGCTCCTCTCGCCTCGCGCGCGATCGGGGGGCATGACTCTTCGGCTAGATGCTTGTGAGTCGACGACGGAGACGACGATGGGGCTGTTGAAGTGGGCGCTGATCTGCCTTTTGATCTCGCTTGTCGCTGGCGCCTTTGGCTATACCGGCCTCGCACGAGGCGCGGCGCAGCTCTCCAAGATCCTGTTCTTTATCTTCCTCGTTCTCTTCATCGTGATCTTGATCCTGGCGATTTCCGCCGGTCAGCTCATCTTGTGACAGACTGTCGAAGTTTCGCCAGGTGACCTCGTCATCGTTCGCAGCTCGTCGGCGCCGGCGCCCCGCGGAAGCGATCGGTCATCCAATTGAGCGCTGCTGCGGCACTGTCGCGCGCGGCAAACGTGTGGGTCACGCCGGGTAGCGGCACGAAGCTGACCCGCACGCCTTGCGCGCACAGCGCCTCGCCGAAGCGCTTGGTGATCTCGGGATGCACCGTCGTGTCGGCGGTGCCTTGCGCGATGAACACCGGCGCGCCGGCCGGAGCCTGACCCGGAGAATTGCGCAGCATGATGCCCTTCCAGGGCTCGACCTCCGAGGGGTCGATTTTGATGAAGTCTCCAGTCCGGAGAGGTTGGTCGTCTTTTTCGATCTGCTCGAACTCGGCGACCAATTCGATGCAATCATGCGCGACCTTCTCGAAGGCCGCCAGGTCTCGCGGCACGACCAGGCTCGCGACCGGCACGTTCTCGAGCCTTGTCCAGGAGAGCAGCGTCATCGAGGTCAGATCCTTGCCCGTCGCGGTTGGCGCATCGGCATCGAACAATTGGATCAAGTAGGTGGCAGGTGCCGCTGCCGCCACGCCGACCAGCTTGAGATCAGGCGCATAGCGTGCGGCGACCTCTCCGGTGAACAAAGCTGCATGGCCGCCTTGGCTGTGTCCCCAAACTGCGAAGCGATTGGACGCGCCGGTGTTCGGCAGATCGCGCGCGGCGCGCACCGAGTTCGAGCACCGATCGCGCTTCGCTCTCGCCGATCAGATAAGGGTGGATGCCGTCGGTGCCGAGGCCCGGATAGTCGGTGGCGACCACGATGTAACCTTGCGCGATCATATTGCCCAAGTTCCACATCATGCCGCCGACGTCTGGCATGAGCGACGGCGCACAAGGCGGCACCACGCCGGAGGTCGGATGCGCCCAGGCGATGATATTGCGCCCGCCGGCAGGGGCGGGACCTGACGGAATGTAGATCGCGCCGGATACCGGGATCGGACGGCCGCTGGGGTCGGTCGAGCGGTAGAGGATGCGGAAGGCTTCGCCGTTGCCGCCCATGCCGGGCCCGCCGCCCTCGAGCGGCCAGATGCGAATGATGGTGCCTGGCTTTCCGGGAATCTCGCCGGGGCTTACGTCGTAAAGCGCCTTTGCCGCGCCGACGGCGCCGAGGCTGAGAAAGGCGCCGAGAATTCCGGTGGTGGCAAGCCTCGGCAAGCGGGCAAACTCGAACATACGCGACCCCCCCTTATGATTGTGGTGATTGTGGCGCGGATGATAGCGGCGCCCCCCAAGGACAACAACCGCCAAGCCGGGCAAAGGTAAAGGGGAGGGCTGCATCCTTTCCTTGAGCTTGCCCAAGCTTCCGGGGCACAATCTCAAGGAAAGAGACAAGCTACCCCGCCCTGACCGGCACTGGGGGGCTATCGTCAGTCGGAACAAGCAAAAATCGGGGAGCAAGAATGTCATCAGCCACCGCCGCGCTCGACCTCTTCGTCAATCGCTTGAGCGGGTTCTCGACGCCCTTCTCCATCGAGCTGCCGAGCGGGGAGAAGCGCAAGATCGGCCTCGGCGAGGAAGAGTTTCGCGTAGGGCTGCGTAACGAGCGCGCACTGAGGGCGCTGCGCACCCTCGATGAGGGCGACATCGCCGAGGCGTATCTCTCCGGCGACATCGACCTTGAGGGCGACATGCTCAAGCCGTTCGCGCTCCGCGCTTCCCTCGACGATCGCCATCCCCTGGTGGCGGCATGGCGCTTCATCGAGCCGCTGCTGTTCGGCCAGGTCTATACCAACAAGCGCGCCATCTCCTCGCACTACAATGCCGACCCGAAACTGTTCTTGAGCTTTCTCGATCCCGTGTTCCCGGCCTACAGCCAGGGCGTCTACGCCCATGACGATGAGCCGCTCGCCAAGGCCTTGGAGCGCAAGTTCGACTGGGCGATCGAGAAGTGCGAGCTTGGCCCGGGAAAGCGCGTCTTGGAGATCGGCCCGGGCTGGGGCGCCTTTGCCGGGCATGCGCTACAGGCCGGCGTGCGCTTCACCGGCATCACCAATTCGGAAGTGTCGCAATCCTACCTCAAGGGCAAGCTCGCCAATTTCGGCTGACGGAGCCACGAGTGGCCAGTTCGACATCCTGCTCACCGATTTCTACGACTTCGAGCCGAGTGAGAAGTTCGACGCAATCGTGATCATGGGCGTAATCGAGCATCTGCCCAACTACGAGCGGGTGCTGAAAAAATTCTATCAGCTGTTGAAGCCCGGCGGCTTCGTATTCCTCGACGGCAGCGCGGCGCGGAAGAAATACGAGCTCTCAACTTTCATGGTGCGCCACATCTATCCCGGCAACCACTCCTTCCTGGTGCTCGACGACCTGCTCAACAAACTCGCCAAGACCGAGTTCGAGCTGATGGAGGTGCAGAACGATCGCTGGAGCTATTTCCTCACCTTCAAGCAATGGGCGCTTAACCTTGAGTCGAACAAGGACTTCATCCAGCGCAGCTTTGGTGATTTCGAATTCCGCAAGTTTCGACTTTATCTGTGGGGCGCGGCCTACGAGTTTCTCGCCCGCAATCTCGATTGCTATCGCCTCACGCTCTACAAGCCCAAGGACGCAGCCGCCTAAACCAAGAGGTAGACCTATGTGTGAGCTTTGCGGTTCAGCCCATCACCGTTTATCCCGTCGCGGCCTCATGGTCGGCGCCGGCGCGGCACTTGCCGCAAGCGCGTTTCCCTCGGCCCGCTTATGGGCCGCCGAGGAAGGCGCCCCCAACGCCATCAGCCCCGACACGGCGCTGCAACGCATTATGGAAGGGAACGCGCGCTACGCCGCGAATGCCCCGAACGAGCGCGACTTCTCGGCAGGCCGCGCCGCCCGCGCTGGGGCGCAATTCCCCATCGCTGCGATCTTGAGCTGCTCAGACAGCAGGGTCGTACCCGACCTCGTTTTCGACCAAAGTCCCGGCGATCTTTTCGTCGTGCGGCTCGCCGGCAATTTCCTCGACGATGATGGCCTTGCGAGCCTCGAATACGCGGTGAAGTTTCTCGGCGCGCCGCTGCTCGTGGTGGTCGGGCATACCAACTGCGGCGCGGTTGCCGCCGCCGTGAAGGTGGTGACGGAGCGGGCGGTGCTCCCCGGTCACCTTCCCGAGCTGATCAAGGCGATCGAGCCCGCCGTCGTCGCCGCCCATGCCCGGCATCCGAGCGACCTCGTGGCCGCCGCCATCGAGGAGAACGTCAAGCTGAACGTCAAGCGCATGTACGAGGATGAGCCGATCCTGTCCGAGGCGCTTGCCGCGAAGAAAATCGCCGCCGTCGGCGGCGTCTACGATATCGCTACAGGCAAGGTGAATTTGCTCTCGTGACCGCCGCCGGCGGAACGCTGGAACGCTGGCGGTCGGAAAAGACTGCGGCCTTTCTCGCCTCCGCCGTCGCCGCCGCGGAGCCAGATCCGGCCAAGGCAGCTCTGTTCAAAGACATGGCGGCCGCGGCCGAAGAGCAGGCTGGCATCCTCGCTCGCGATCTCGGTCGCACGCCGGATTTTGCGCCGTCACTGCGTGCCCGCCTCATCGCTAAAGGCGTCGCCGTCTTTGGCCCGCGCGCCATGCGCCCCATTCTGTCGGCCACCAAGGTGCGCGGCGTCTCGGTCTATAGCGGCAAGACGGAAGCTCCCGCCGGCCATCCCTGGCCGAAGACCGTCGAGGACGTCGGGCGGCGGCACCGCAATTTTGGCGGCGGTACGCTGCGCGCCGGCGTGTTCGGCGTGAATGACGGGCTCGTGTCCAACACTTGCCTGGTGATGGGCGTGGCCGGCGCCGCCGCCGAGCCCAGTGTCATCGTGCTGACCGGCGTGGCGGGGCTGCTCGCCGGCGCCTTCTCCATGGCCGCCGGCGAATTCATCTCGATGCTGTCGCAGCGCGAGATGTTCGAGCATCAGATCTCGCAAGAGCGCGAGGAGCTTCAGCGCTACCCGAAGGAGGAGGCCGAGGAGCTCGCGCTGATCTACGCCGCCCGCGGCATTCCAATCGAGGAAGCCCGCGACGTCGCCGCCCATCTCATCGCCAACCCCGAGAAGGCGCTCGACACGCTGGCGCGCGAGGAGCTTGGCCTCAACCCCGACGATCTCGGCTCGCCGACCGGCGCGGCGGCCTCGTCCTTCATCGCCTTCGCCGTCGGCGCGAGTCTGCCGCTCATTCCCTTCCTCATCGGTGCGAGCAACGGCGTGGCAATCGCCGCAGCGATCTCCGGCGCCGCGCTGTTTGTGGTCGGCGCTCTGCTCAGCCTGTTCTCAGGCAAGAACGCCTGGCTCAGCGGCTTGCGCATGCTCGCGATCGGCGCCGCCGCGGCCGCCGCGACCTACGGCATCGGAACGCTGTTCAACGTCTCCACCGCCTGAAACCGGCCGATCGCTTATAAAATTCGCGGCGAATTGTCTGCAAACTAGAGACTTAAGCGGACTTTCACCGGTCTAAGCGGACACTGCCGGCAATCGCACCCCCGGAGGTCCACTCATGATCCGCAAAGTCGCTGTTCTCTCTTTGATTGCCGCTCTTGCCTCTGCCACCACACCAGGCTTCGCCTGCACCGGCATCAGCCTGAAAGCGCAGGACGGTGCTGCGATCCGCGGGCGCACGCTCGAATTCGGCTTCCCCATGCAGTCGAACGTGATCGTCGTGCCGGCAGGCAAGGAGATGAGCGGCACGCTGCCCGACGGCGGCAAGGGCCTCGTCTATACCTCGCGTTACGCCATCGTCGGCGCTAACGCACTTAGCCTTCCGGTCATCATCGACGGCATCAACGATCAGGGCCTCTCCGTCGGCCTGTTCTATTTCCCGGACTACGCCAAATACGCCGAGGTCACGCCCGAGAACGCGGCCCACGCGCTTGCGCCTTACGAATTCGGCATGTGGGTGCTCGCCAATTTCGCCACCGTCAACGAGGTGAAGGAGGGGGTGAAGTCGATCATCCTGGCGCCGACGCCGGCGCCCGGATTTGGCAGCGCGAAGGGCGCGGTGCCCGGCGTGCACTTTTTCCTACAGGACAAAAGCGGCAAGTCGATCGTGATCGAGCCCGTCGACGGCACCTTGAAGGTTCATGACGCGCCGCTCGGGATCATGACCAACGCGCCGACCTACGACTGGCACATGACCAACCTCAAGAACTACATCAATCTTTCGGTGAAGGATGTCGAGGGCGCCAAGCTCGGGCCGGTTGCGCTTCAGGCCTTTGGCTCCGGCTCAGGCCTGCACGGCATGCCCGGCGACTTCACGCCGCCCTCGCGCTTTGTGCGCGCTGCGATCTACAGCCAGTCGGCGGCGCCGAACGGCACGGCGGAGGACGCCGTGCTCTCCGCCTTCCACATCTTGAATCAGTTCGACATCCCGAAAGGCGCGGTGCAGAACTCGGCCATCGGCGGCACGGTCGACGAGATCACCGAATGGACGAGCGTCGCCGATCTCAAGAATCTGCGCTGGTACTTCAGGACCTTCAGCGATCAGTCGATCCACATGGTCGATCTGAAAGAGGCGGTCGAAGCCGCCAAGGGCGAGGTGCGCATCATCAAGATGGAAGGCACCACGCAACCCATCACCAATGCCTCGACGAATTTCGTGGCTGGGAAATAGGCAAGTGGCTCAATCGCCAGCGGGGGTGAACCCGCTGGCCGATTGCTTGTCTTGAAGCCTACGGGCAGACCATCTTCCAGCGGCCGAGCAAGCCGCGCTTCCAGTAGCAACCCGGATAGAGCGGTGCCTGCCAGGTTGCCGCGTAACCCGGCACGACATAGCCCACGTCGGGGGTCGGGTCCCAAACGCATTGCACGGGGCCGCAGACCCAAACTGCGTTCGCCGGCTGGCCCGAACCTGCAAGCAGGAGCCCGGCCGCGAGAAGTGAACTGGCCAAGAGTCGTTCTGATCAACGCAAATCTCCTATTCCAATGGCGGATGGCACCTAGCGGTTTAGCCCAAGCGCCGTCGCGCGGTCCATAGCCAACTCGGCTCATTGTTTCGGGAAACTTTCTACTGGGCCGCAAGTTTGTGGCTCAGTCCGGCGGGCAATGCTATTCCGCTAGGGCAGCAGCCAAGCGCCGGCCGGGCCTTTTTGGAGCTTCGGGCGTCTTGGCGTGACGGGAGCCCCGCCATGCCGCCTCGCTCGCCCTTTCCGATGTTTTCCTCAAGCTCGGACAGCCGCGCCGCCTTGCTTCAGGGGCTAATGATCGGGGCGCTCGTCGTCGGCACGCTCTATATCGCGCGCGAGGTCCTATTGCCGCTCGCGCTTGCCGTCCTGTTGAGCTTCGTGCTGACGCCGCTCCTGCTCCTCCTGCGCAAAGTCAAAGTGCCGCGCGTGCTCGCCGTGATCATCGTGGTGACTTTGGCCTTCGCTATTATCTTTGGCCTCGGCTGGATGATGTCGCAGCAGGCCTCTCAGCTTGCCGGCGATCTGCCGCGCTATCAGCACGTGCTCGCCGAGAAGATCGCAACCTTGCGCAAGTCCGCGTCGTCGTCGACGACGCTCGAGAAGGCCGCCGGCGCGCTCAAGGGGATCGAGGACGAGCTCAACCAATCCTCGGCGCCGCCGGCCCAGAGTGCCGCTCCAAGTCCGGGCCTCGAGGACAAGACTCCGGCGAAGCCCATCCCCGTCGAGATCGCGAAGCCCGAGCCGCGAGCTTTCGAGATCTTGCGAAGTGTGCTCGGCACGGTGCTGCCGCCGCTCGCCACCGCCGGCATCGTCATACTGTTCGTGATTTTCATCCTGCTTCAGCGCGAGGACCTGCGCGACCGGCTGGTGCGCCTGGCGGGCGCCTCCGACATGCAGCGCGCCACCGCCACGATGAACGACGCAGCGACGCGGCTCTCTGGCTACTTCCTGCGGCAGGTGCTGATCAACTCAACCTACGGCGTCTTCATCGCGCTCGGGCTTTGGGCCATCGGCATTCCGAGCCCCATGGTGTGGGGCATTCTCGCCATGCTGATGCGCTTCGTTCCTTACGTCGGTCCGTTCATCGCCGCTGCCCCGCCGGTACTGCTGGGTGCCGTGGTCGATCCCGGCTGGAGCACGATGCTGTTGACCGGCGGCCTGTTCCTCGGCTCCGAGCTGATCATGGGTCAGGTGGTTGAGCCGCTCGTCTACGGCCACGGCACCGGCCTTTCGCCGATCGCCGTGATCCTCTCCACCGTGTTCTGGACCTGGCTGTGGGGGCCTCTCGGCCTCTTGCTCGCCATGCCGCTCACCGTGTGCCTGGTGGTGCTCGGGCGCCATGTCGAGGGTTTGAACTTTCTCGAAGTGCTGCTCGGCGACAAGCCGGCGCTCACGCCTGCGCAAAGCTTCTACCAGCGCGCCCTGATCGGCGATTCCGCCGAAGCCACCTACCAAGCCGAGCTTTGCCTGAAGCAAGGTCGCCCGCTCGTCGATTATCTCGACGAGGTTGCTCTCGGCGGCCTCAAGCTCGCCGAGCGCGACGCCGAACGCGGCTCGCTCGATGCCGAGAATCTGGAAACGATCGACGCGACCGTCGACGAGATGATGGACAATCTCACCGATTTCGAGCCGCGGCGCTGGTTCAGGAAAGTGCGCACCGAGATCGAGGTCGAGGAAGCTCCGGGCGGATTGGCATCGCTCGCCAATCTCGAGGAGGAGGAAGTCGACCAGCTTCCCATGCTCGAGGGCGCGCTTGCTCCGGGCTGGGAGGCGGAGGATGCGGTGCTCTGCATCGGCGGACGCACGCCTCTCGATGGGGCTGCCGCGAGCATGCTCGCCGGAGCCTTGCAGCGGCAGGGCCTCAAGGTCCGCTCGCTTCCGAGCGATGCCATTTCCGCCGCCCACATCGTTTCGCTCGAAGCCTCAAAGACCAAGCTCGTTTGTCTTTCTTATTTCGGGGCGAGCGCGCACCAGGCCCATGTCCGCTATCTCGTGCGCCGCTTGCGCCGCATTCTGCCCGAAGGCGCTACCGTCTTGGTCGGCTTTTGGGCTGATGACGGAGGAGGGGCCGCTCTCAAGTCGCTGGAAGCGACCGCCGACGCCGATGCTTATGCCACGACGCTGAAGGAAGCTGCACGGTTTTGCATCGATGCCGCTCGCGGGCACGAGCCGGCGAAAAGCGAGACGCCGGCGAAGAGCGATACCGCGGACAAGGACGAGAAGGCGCCAAAAGACGGCAAGGCGCCGCCGGCGAAGGGCGAAAAACCTGCGAAGGACGAGAAGGCTCCGGCGCGGGTCGCCTAACGGTTCGGCGCCTCCGACGCCGCAACGTAGCGGGCATAGACCCAGCCGGACTCGGACGTCGCGGGGTCGGTGACCTGCACCCAGCTGCCCTGCCTGCCGGTGGCCTGATAGCGCTTGCCTGGCTCAGCCACGTTGATGGTGTCAGCTTGCGGCGTCGGCGCCGAGCGCACATTCACCGGGCTCGAAACCTCGACCCATTCCGGATTGGCGGCCCCCGGATTGACTGCCCCCGTCTCGCTCGGCTGAGGCGTCGCAGGCTCGACAACCGGCTGCGGCGTGGTCACCACCGGCACGACGGGAACCTCAGCCGGCTTCGGCGCGGTCGCCGCGGGCTCTGCCTCGCTTGCGGCTTCCGCCTTGGAGAGCGCCAGGAGCTTCGCGTCGGCATCCTTGTTGCCAAGTGCCTTGGCGCGTTCGTACCAGATGCGTGCCTGCTTCACGTCTGGCTGGATTCCTTGCGCGCCTATCTCGGCGATGAAGGACGGATCGTAGGAGAGGCCGACCGAAAAGGCCGCCTCCGCACTGCCGGCTTCTGCGGCGCGCTGGAAGTAGGCACGGGCGCCGGGGAAATATCCGACATCGACCATCTTGCGGCCATGGGCGATCAACTCGTCGATGCGCGCAGTGTCATCCGGGCGCAAGATGAGCGCAGCCTTCGGATCCGGCGCAATGTCGAGCCGCGTGCTCGAGCTCGCGATCATCCTGCCATCGGCCGCCACCACGTTCACGCTCAGCGCCCGCCGGCCGCTCGCGCCCGCCGGGAGCTTTAGGCGCAAGCCGCGGAGCTCGTCGGGCCGCAAGCTCCACTCGGTCTCGCCGTAGGGACGCCCGGCGGAGAAGCTCGTCCCCTCCGGCAGGCCGCGGATGGTGATGATGCTGCGCGGAGGCAGATTTTCGGCGCTGTCCAGCGATATGGCGAAAGTGCTTTCCTTGCCGGCCTCGCTGACGATGGAATCGGGTGACCTAAGCGTGACTGGCGGAAGCTCGACGTCCCGCTTGGCGAGGATGGTTTCAGAGGCGGGCGAGGTGGCGACGGCCGCTTGTTGCACCGCTTGAGGCGCCGGCTGCACCGTGGCAGGCGCCGGTTGCGCCACCGCAGGTGCCGGTTGCGCCGCCGGAGGCGCCTGTTCGGTCCGGTCTTCGCCGATCACCGCGTTCAGGCTCGCAACGCTCAGCGCGCCGCGCGAATAAAGCGCCGCAAAGGCAATGACCGGCACGAGCGCAACAAGAGCGAAGGCCACCAAGATGAGGCCATTCGAGCGCGATGATCGCTGCGGGACAGGCTCGCTTGCGGCTCCGTGCTCCTCCATCGGTTCCGACGGGGTCTCTTCGTCGTTCGCTGCCAGCGTCTGGAGATCAGGCGCGAAGCGCTCCGCCATGAACGACGCCGCTTCGATTTCCACGATTTCCACGTGCCCGTTAGCCTGAGCCTGCGCCTTCAGGCGTTCGGCCAACGTCTTTGGCGGCAGATACGGCTCGGATGAACTGAATTCTGGTTTGCCCATGGCACCCTCCAACGCGATACATTTCCGCGGGCATCCAACGTGGCTGACAACGGCTAGTGTTGAGTTTTGTTCCACTCCAGAAAGGCTTTGAACAACTCCGCGCGCTGCTCGTCGGAAACCGGGGTCCCGTTCGACGGCGCGTTTTGCGCAAGGAAGGTGTCGAAGTTCGACCGCGACGCCGTTACCGGGCCTTGCTTGGCGCGGTCGATCCAGGCTTGCGATGCCGGCGATCGGTGCCATCCTTCCAGCGTGGCGGCAAAGTTCACCTCGCGCCATTTCGGGTGGCGCGGCGGCTTCTGAAACTCATCGAACTTGTCGAAGAAGGCATCGATGAACTTGGCGACCTTGCGGTAGCGGACGTTGTCCTTGCTCCAGTTGAAGGCGACTAGCACCGCGCAGACCGAGACCGAATCGACGCTTTGGCCCTTGGCGATGAGTTGGGGATAGTCGTCGTGAGTGAGAATGGCGGGATAGTAGGCGTCCTCGAGCTCTTTCGTGTAAGGAATGGCAAGAAGCTTCAAGCCTTCGCTGCCCTTGAGCCACTCCATCACCGGCGCCGGCTTGCCGGCCATGAACACGGCTGCGGCGATCTCACCCGACTTCAACTTCTCGATGGCGTCGGCATCGCTGAGATGGGACTCTTGCACCTGGATGCCGAGGTCGTCGAGCAGCAGGTGCCCGGTGATGGCGGTGCCACTTCCCGGCGTGCCGAGATTCACCACCTTGCCTTTGAGCTGGTTGATGTCGGTCACATCGGAGCGCACCACGATGTGGACCTCTTCATTGAACAGCTTGGCGACATAGACGACCTGGTCGATGAAATTCGCGCCGAGCTCGCCGGTCTTGGCGTAGTGCTTCAGCACGTTGGCCTGGGTGATCCCCATGTCGACGCCGCGCAGGAACAGCACGTCCTTGACGTTTTGGGCGACGCCGCGGCCGACGATGGGCAGCACGCGGAGATTGTCGCCGTCGTCCACCACCTGGGCGATGTCGGTTGCGATGGTGAGGTCGGTCTCGCTTGGGCTCGCCGCCATGATGGTCACGACGTTCTCGTTCAGACGAGCGCGGTAGTTTTCCCGCAAGTTCGGGCTCTGCGCGGGGGCTTCGATTTGGGGAAGCGGGGGTTTGTCGGTCTTGGCGCGCGGCGCGGCCGTGGCGGCGAAGGCGATCAGGCACAACCCAAGCGCGAGGGCGATACGCATTACTACCCCTCCAACGCGCAATACTGTTGACATGGTGCCAAGCCCAGGGCTGCGCGAACCCTGGATGGCCAAGACAGAAGCTATGCGTCCGCCTAGGAAACAGAGGAGAAACCGGGGGCCAATTGCTGGGCGAGGGCGCCCAATTTCCCCGGGATGATTGCCGCTTCTGTCCCTCAAAAAAGCAATTGAGCGTGATATTAACTACACTGTCAAGGTATTAGCCGCAAATCTCGCAGAAAGAACACTGGTTTGCCGTAAAGTTGCTTTCATCTCCACAAATTTGACAAGATTAGGGTGAGAAGATTTTAGTCCCATAATGAGAACATCTATGTCTTATGGACATTTATAGGGAGAGTCTCATCAGAGCGGGTTTGAGCGCGCCCGCAAGTGCCTGTGCTGTCAGCAAAAATCGGCTATATCGCTCCCGTGCTGCGCCGCTTTCGCCCCTCGCTCATCCCGAAATGGAGCGCAAGCGCCCCTGCCAAGGCAAGCGCGCCGGCAAGAAAGAGCAGGGCTGCGGTGAAGTCTCCCGTGGCCCCCTTCAACTGGCCGACGATGACCGGCCCGGCAAATCCTCCGCAATTGCCGATGGAGTTGATCAGCGCGAGCCCAGCCGCAGCGCCTGTGCCGGTCAGAATCGAGGTCGGCAGCGACCAGAACGTCCCAATGGCGGCATAGATGCCGAGGGTAGCGAGCGACAAAGCGAGCATGACCAGAGGGAGCGGCCCGGCATGGGCGGACCAGGCGAAGGCCGCGCCAGAGACGAACAGCGGCAGTGCCACGTGCCAGATGCGCTCGCCACTGGCATCTGAATGGCGCCCGGCGATGACCATGCCGATAGCGGCGATCAGATAGGGCACCGCGGTGAGGAAGCCGATCGCGAGGTTCGACAGGCCGAAGGTCTTGAGCACCTGCGGCATCCAGAAGCCGATGCCGTAGAGCCCGACCACCAGGCAGAAATAAAGAAGGCCGAGCTCGATCACGCGCGGATTGGTGAGCGCCTGGCCGATGCCGGCATAACCGCGCGCGCGCGTGTCTTCAGCTTCAGCCTCGATCCGCATCTCGAGCGCTCTCCGCTCTTCCGGCGCGAGCCATTGCGCGTCCTTCGGCCGGTCGGTGAGGAACATCAAGGCCACGATGCCGAGCAGCACCGCAGGGATGCCTTCGATGATGAACAGCCACCGCCAGCCGGCAATCCCGCCCAATCCGTGCAAGCCGAGCAGCGCGCCTGAGAGAGGTCCGCCGACCACCGTGGCGATGGGTACAGCGGTCATGAACAGAGAGACGATGCGGGCGCGTTCCTCACGCGGGAACCAATAGGTGAGATAGAGGATGATGCCTGGGAAGAAGCCTGCCTCGGCGACGCCAAGCAAGAAGCGCAAGGCATAGAAGCTCGTTTCGCCGGTGACGAAGGCCATGGCGGTCGCGACCAGGCCCCAGCTGATCATGATGCGGGCGATCCAGATGCGCGCGCCAAATCTGGCAAGCGCCAAGTTGCTCGGGACCTCGAACAGGATGTAGCCGATGAAGAAGATACCGGCGCCGAAGCCGAACACCTCAGGCGTGAAGCCGAGGTCCTCGTTCATGGCGAGGCCGGCGAAGCCGACATTGACGCGATCGAGGAAATTGACCGCGTAGCAGAGGACGAGAAACGGGATCAGCCGCCGGCTCGCCTTGCCAATGGCGCTTTCCGCGGGATTCCCCGTCATGGCTCGCCTCTAACCCCCGATTGAGTTAAGCCTCCGCCGCTCGCATACTCTCCTACCGCGATTCGTCTAGAGGAGGCTCCCTCATGGCTACCATTCCGCTCGAAGCCGCAGCCGCGGCCATGCGTGAAGCGATGCGCGATACGGTGAAGCGTTATTCGCTTTGGTATCTGCTCCAGGGCATTCTAATGGTGGTGGCCGGCATTCTTGCCCTGGTCTATCCGCTGATCGCCTCGGTGGCGATCGTCTTTCTGCTCGCCTGGATCTTGATCATCAGCGGCATCGTGCAGGGCATCGGCCTGATCGGTGCGCGCCAGGTGCCGCATTTCTGGCTGCAGCTGATCTCCGTCGTGCTCTCCATCGTGGTCGGCCTCCTGCTGCTGCGCCAGCCTGAATCGGGGCTCGTCGTTTTCAGCGTGCTGCTGATCGTCTATTTCATGGTCGAGGGCATGGCCAAGGTGATTTTCGCGCTCACCATCAGACCCTTCCCCAATTGGGGCTGGCTGCTTGGCGCCGGCATCGTCGGCATTCTGCTCGCCGTCTATCTCTGGGCCAATCTGTCGGTGGCGTCGGAGGTTCTGCTCGGCGTGCTGCTCGGCATCCAGCTTTTGGTTGAGGGCGCCGCGCTCACGTATCTCGCCTGGCGCATCCGCGAGAGCTGAGAGGCGCGGCTAGCGTCTCGACAGGGTCAGGTTCGCCGAGCCGCGCCCTCCGCTCACGTTGACGATCAGGCGAGAGCCGCTCTGCGAAATCGAAACATTGCCCCTGTCGTTGAATTGGGCGTTGTAGACGTAACCGCGATAGCGATTGGAGCTCACGCGCGACACGCGTCCGGTCTGCTCGTAGTTGCTATCTCCGGCGGAGCAACGCGCCGAGACGCGGAATGTGGTCTGCGCGATCTTGTCGAAGTTTACCCGGCACACGATGCGGTCGGTACGGTTGCGGATCTTGGCTATTCCGGAACCGCCCCAGGCGCCTTCGATTGTGGCCGGCGCGGCATGGCTGGTTCCCGGCATCGCGCCGAGCAGGAGGGCTGACAGAAGGTACGGGCCAACGCGCATGGTGACTCCTTGAGTTCGGCAGCGGCGAAACAAGGAGAACGCAAGCCTGAGCGTCTTTGGGTCCGCGGCGATGCGCTTTTGCCGCGCGGGCGGACTGTCGCAGGGGCGAGCGGGCCTGACCCGCTAATTCCCGTCCATCTTCAGCGCGGCGATGAAGGCCTCTTGCGGAATGTCGACGCGGCCGAAGCTCCGCATCTTCTTCTTGCCCGCCTTCTGCTTGTCGAGAAGCTTGCGTTTGCGCGTGATGTCGCCGCCATAGCATTTGGCGGTCACGTCCTTGCGCAAAGCGCTGATCGTCTCCCGCGCGATCACCTTGCCGCCGATCGCGGCCTGGATCGGGATCTTGAACAGGTGCCGCGGGATCAGATCCTTGAGCTTCTCGACCATGGCGCGGCCCCGCGCCTCGGCGCGGCCGCGATGCACGATGATCGACAGCGCATCGACCGGTTCGTCATTGACGAGCAGCGCCATCTTGACGAGCTCGCCCTCCTCATAACCGATGATGTGATAGTCGAAGGATGCGTAGCCTCTGCTGACCGACTTCAATCGGTCGTAGAAATCGAACACCACCTCGTTCAGCGGCAGCTCATAGACAAGCATGGCGCGCGAGCCGGCATAGGTCAGGTTCTTCTGCCGCCCGCGCCGGTCCTCGCACAGCTTGAGCACGGCGCCGAGATGCTCGTCGGGAACGAGGATGGTCGCCTCGATCCACGGCTCCTCGATCTTGGCGATCTTCTGCGGCTCGGGCATGTCGGCGGGGTTGTGCAGCTCTTTCATGGTGCCGTCGGTCAGATGCACGCGATAGATGACGGAAGGCGCGGTGGCAATCAGGTCGATGTTGAACTCGCGCTCGAGCCGCTCGCGGATGATCTCGAGATGCAGGAGGCCGAGAAAGCCGCAGCGAAAGCCGAAGCCGAGCGCGGCCGAGGTCTCCATCTCGTAGGAGAAGCTCGCATCGTTGAGGCGGAGTTTGCCCACCGCCTCGCGCAAATTCTCGAACTCGCTCGCATCGACCGGAAATAGGCCGCAGAACACGACCGGCTGAGCCGGCTTGAAACCGGCAAGCGGCGCCTCGGCCGGCTTCTTCTCGTCGGTGACGGTATCGCCGACGCGGGTGTCGGCCACCTGGCGAATCGACGCCGTGAAGAAGCCGATCTCGCCGGGCCCAAGCGCGTTCCGCATCTCCTGCTTCGGGCGAAAGATGCCGACCCGGTCGATCTGGTAGGAGCCGCCGGTCAACATCAGGCGGATACGCTGGCCTTTGTGGAGCGTGCCGTCGAAGATGCGTACCAGCACCACCACCCCGAGATAGGGGTCGTACCAGCTGTCGACCAAGAGCGCCTTGAGCGGTTTGTTGACATCGCCCTTTGGCGCGGGCAGGCGGTGCACGATCGCCTCAAGCACCTCCTCGACGCCTAAGCCCGTCTTGGCCGAGATCTCGAGCGCGTCATGGGCGTCGAGCCCGATCACGTCCTCGATCTGTTGGCGCACTTTTTCCGGCTCCGCCGCCGGCAGGTCGATCTTGTTCAGGACCGGGACCACCTCGTGGTGGTTGTCGAGCGCCTGATAGACATTGGCGAGCGTCTGCGCCTCGACGCCTTGGCTCGCATCGACCACCAAGAGAGAGCCCTCGCAGGCGGCGAGGCTGCGGTTCACCTCATAGGCGAAATCGACATGGCCAGGCGTGTCGATCAGGTTCAGCTCATAGAGTTCGCCGTCGCGGGCGCGATAATCGAGCCGCACGGTCTGCGCCTTGATGGTGATGCCGCGCTCCCGCTCGATATCCATGGAATCGAGCACCTGCTCCTTCATCTCCCGCGCGGATAGGCCCCCGCAAAGCTGGATCAGCCGGTCGGCGAGCGTCGATTTGCCGTGGTCGATATGGGCGATGATGGAGAAGTTGCGGATGCGGGAGAGCGGTGTCGCCTCGGATTGACTCATGCCGCGCTTGGTAGAGAGCGGGACAGCGAGGGTCAAGCAGCGGCGAGGCAATGACACCTCGACACCTCGCGCCGATGCAAGGTGCACATGCCTCTCGGAGAGGCACTCTGGGTGAAGGTGTGTCCTTGCGGAACCGCTCTTAGCCAATCGATTGGGACGCGAAACAAGGAGGTTGACGGCGCGGCTCGTTGTGAGGCCTATTGCGGTCGCGTAACGTTGCGTCCCAACTAAACGGAGTAACCTGATGGTTAAGAAAGTCTTTCTCGCCGCCGTCGCTACCCTGATCCTCGCCGCCGCTACGGCGCCTGTGGGCTCGACCCCGGCGTTCGCCTGCCATGGCTGCTTCAAGGCGGCCAAGGCTGCTGGTATCAAGACCATGAAAGAGCGCAAGGCGTTCCGTAAGGAGTGCCGCGCTCATTACAAGGCGACCCACAAGAAGGCCTAGTCAGGCATCACATCGGGTTCAAAGGGATTCGCGGGGCCCCGCGGATCCCTTTTTCTTTTGGGCCCCGCGACGGATTGTCCCGGCAAGAATCAGCGCAAAGCGGCCGCTCAAGCGCCGCAAAATGAGCAAATTTCGTCGCTTTCTCTCACCCCGGCCCGGCGGAACATCCTCGCCGCGGAGCCGTTGAAGCTCATGCCTTCATCGGCACACCGAGTTTCCCAAAAAACGAAACGGAGTAAGCCATGCTGAAGAGAATTCTTTTTGCCGCTGCCGTCACGGGTCTCGTGGCTGGTGTAACGATGCCCGTCCACACGACGCCGGCGGAGGCCGCTCCCAGCGGATGCCTCAAGGCCGCCAAGGCGAAGTTCCCGGGCGACCACAAGTCGCGCGTCGCCTATCGCAAGGAGTGCAGGGCCCATTTCAAGGCCTATCGCTCGGCGCAGAAGGCTTCCAAGAAGGCCGCCGGCTAACGTCCTTCGGTTCAGCACCATGCAAGAGGGACCCGCAAGGTTTGCGGGTCCCTTTTTTTGCCTATCGGCCGGCGAAGAAAAATTCGCCCTCGATCGGTGAGATCGAGATCCAGGGCTGCTGTGAGCCTCCGGTCGCCCTCTTCACCACGAGACCGACCTGATTGAAGGACTGGAAGATGTCGAGGCCCGGCGTGCGGATGGTCTCGGCAAGCGCTCTGCTATAGGGGCTGTTACCGTCGATGCCGTCTTGCGCGACACTTTTGGGCTGGGTCGCAAAGGAAATGAGCGTACCTTCCGGGGCCTGCATCTGCCCGAGACCACCGTTGCTTGCCCTGAGGCCTCTGCCTGCGAAGGGGTTGTTGCGGCAGGCATCGAGCATGACGACGTTGAGCTTCGTGCCCGATGCTTCCATCTGGTGGAGCACAACCTCGACATCCACCATTTGGAAGTCGATATCGGCCTCGCGGGTTGGGTTGGCGTTGATCGGTACGAGGTAATTTGTATCGCGCAGGCCGAGACCGTGACCGGCATAGTAGAAAAGACCGACATCCGAGCCCTGTAAGTGATTGCCAAAGCTCTGCACGGCTGCGTCGAAGCCGGCCTTGTCGAGGTCGAGCTGCGCGCCGCCGCCGATCAGCTCGAAGCCGAGGTTCTTCAATGCGTTTGCCATGAGCTTGGCGTCGTTCGCCGGGTTCGCCAATCTCGCCACGCTGCTGTAGTTGGAGTTGCCGATCACGAGCGCCACGCGCTTGCCGCTCGGGAAGGCGGAGGGTAGCGCCTTGGGCAAAGGAGCGGCCAACGTAGCCTTGATTTCCGACGCATCCGGTTGCGCGGACGGCGTCGACTTGGTCGAGACTTCGGCCTGATCGAGCTCGGCAAATGCGGTCTTGGCGTCCTGGTAGTCAGGCTTAAGCTCGAGCGCCTTCGTTAGATCGGCGCGCGCCAAGTCGAGCTTGCCGGTTTTAAGATAGACGACGCCGCGGTGGCGATACGGATTCGCTAGTTTCGGATTGAGCTCGATAGCGCGCGTGAGGTCACGAATGGCAAGGCTGTACTCACCCTTCTCGAGATAAGCGCGGCCTCGGTTGTTGAAGTCGCTGCTACTGTTGGGTCTGAGCTCGATCGCGCGCGTCGCATCGGCGATCGCCCGCTCATAGTCACCCTTGAAAATTAGAGATGAGGAGCGATTGTTGAACGCGGTCGCGTTTGTCGGATCGAGCTCAATGACCCGCGTCGCATCGGCGATGGCGCGATCGTAGTCCCCTTTCGCGTAGTGGGCTTGGCTACGCCGGGCATAATACTCGGCGTTTTTGGGCTCGAAGCCTATCGCCTTGTTGTAATCCGCGATTGCGCGGTCGTACTCACCCCGACGCGAGCGGGCATCGCCGGCATTGGAAAAAACCACTGCGAAGTCCGGCTTCAGCTTGAGGGCGCGGTTGTAGTCGACGAGAGCAAGGTCGTAATCCCCCTTGTTGTAATAGGCGTTGCCGCGCTTATTGTAGAGGCCCGCGTCGTCGGATTGGAGCCTGATAGCCTCAGCGTAGTCGCTGATGGCGCGGTCGTATTCGCCCTTGCTCTGATAGGCGTAGCCACGGTTGTCGTGGGCAACGGCCAGTCGAGGATCGAGGCTGAGCGCCAGGCTGAGATCAGCGATGGCACGGTCATAGTCGCCCTTGTTCGAGTAGGCCAGACCACGATTGTTGTAAGCGGTGGCTTGCTGTCGGTCGAGACTGAGCGACTGATTGGCGGCGTCGATGGCGAGATCGTTCTCGCCCTTGTTGAGGTAGGTGAAGGCGCGATTGTTGTAGGCGGTGGCATTTTCCGGATTGAGTTTGATCGCCTGGTCGAGATCGCCAAGCGCGATGTCATTGTTGCCGTTTTTGGCGTTGCTGAGCCCGCGATTGCTGTAAGCGACTGCGAGGTCGGAAACGCTCGCCTCGCCGCGGAGTATGATGCGCGTGCAGGCATTGATGCTGCTTGGCGAACTGTTGCCGTCGCAAGATTGCCAGTCGGCCGAATCGTCGGCGCGGGCCGGGAAGGACCAGGCCGCGAGTGCTATCAATAGGACAATGGCGAAACGCATGATTGCCTCCCTCGGCAGGTCGCAAATCACTCATGCGCTGAAGGTTTAGTGGCCGCGAGCTGAACTGGGGCTGAACAGGGCGTTCAACGTGGAGTTAGGAAGCTCAAATTCCGGCGTACCATTCGTAGCCGCGATCTTCCCAGAAGCCGCCGCGGCCGCCGCGAATTCCGGCAAGCCCATCCATCGCCTCGATACGCATCACATATTTCGCCATCTTGTAGCCGAGCTGGCGCTCGACGCGGAGCCTGAGCGGCGCGCCATGCGGAATTGTCAACGGCGCGCCGTTCATGTCGTAGGCGAGGATGGTCTGGGGATGGAAGGCGTCCTCGAGACCGACCAATTCGTAATACTTCCCCTCATCGTCGCCGGTCTCGCCGAGGTCATCGGCGCAATAGAATACGATGTAGCGCGCTTGCGGCTTGAGCTCGGCCTTTTCGAGCAGGGCTTTCAGCGGCACGCCGGTCCATTTGCCGATGCAGCTCCACCCTTCGACGCAATCATGCCGCGTGATCTGGGTGCGCGCCGGCATGGCGCGAAGATCGGCCAAGGAAAGCTCGAGAGGCTGTCCCACGAGACCGCCGACCTTCAGCTTCCAGTCGGCAAATCCGTTCGCGGCAAGCGCCCGGTAGCCGTCATCGTCAACCTCGGTCGAGCCGTTCGCCTTGAAGTCCTTCGAGATCTCGGCCTCGCTATATTCGCGGGCGAGCGCCGTTGGCGAGACGAGCGCCCGCTGGCTCGCATAGGTCAGCGCCTCGGCCTTATCGAGAATGCGCTTGACCCAAGGCTGCTCGGAAAGCTCGCTAGTCGCAGCCGCCGACGAGGGCAGCGCCGGCGATGGCGAGGCCGCGCGTGAGGAATCCGCGCCGGTCGAGCTTGGGCTTCGCGCTCATGCCTGGCCCTCCGGCACTTTGATCACGTAGCGGCCGGTGATCATGGAGCGGAGGTTGTTCCACACGCCGGAGATCAGCACCATGACGATGTGCACCACCACGAACAGCACGATGCCGCTCGCGGCGATGAAATGGATCGTGCGCGCCGATTGCCGGCCGCCGAAAATCTCAAGCAGGAAGGGATAGCCCGCGTCCATGCCCGGCGACATGGCGAGGCCGGTCGCCAGCATCAACGGCAGAAGCACGAGCGCCACGATGAGATAGGCGAGTTTCTGCAGCACGTTGTAGCGCTTGGCCTCCTCGCCTTGCGGGAATTTGAGCCGCAGGTGTTCCCATATCGAGGCGCCGATATGCTTCAGCTCGCCGCCGCTCGGCGCGAGATCTTTCCTGAGATGGCCGCTGACCAGGCTGTAGATCAGATAGATCAGCCCGTTGATGACGAAAGCCCAAGCAAAGAAGAAATGCCAGCGCCGCCCGGTGGCGAGATCGCGGTGACCAGGCAGGGTCACCGACCAGGGAAAGCCTCTGATCTGGTAGTCGCCGGCCTCGTCATAGGCGAGGCCGAACAGATTGGTGGTGTCGATGTTCCAGCCGGCGATGGTGGTAACCCCCACGATCTCGTCGCCATGCTTCATCGGCCGCATGGCCATCACCGGATCGTCGAAATTCGATTTCGATCCGAGATAGAGGGCAGGGTGGGCGTTGAAGATCTGCAAGCCGCTCATCAGCAGCACGAGGAGGGCGATGACGTTCACCCAATGGGTCACGCGCACCGCACCCGAATGGCGGTAGATGACTTCCTTTTGGCCTGCTTCCGTCATGGCCGGCGGCTCCGCGACCTCGCGACATTCAGTGTAAGCTACGCACTAGGGGCGCTTATGGATGCAGGGGTGCGGCATCACGCCGGCTTCGGCCCCCAGATCTGCTCAAGCCGTTGCGCCCGCCCGCAATTCCATTTGTAGAACTTGTAACTGACCGGATTCGTGTTGTGATAATTCTGGTGATAGTCCTCCGCCGGGGTAAAGGTAGTGACCGGCTTGATCTCCGTCGCCACCGTCTGCCTTGAAGCGGTCAGTGATCTGCTTCTCGGTCAATTCCGCCAAGCCCTTCTCTTCATCGTTGCCGTAGAAGATCGCGCTTTTATAGGCGTTGCCCTGATCGCAGAACTGGCCGTTCGCGTCGAACGGGTCGATATTGTGCCAATAGGTGTCGAGCAGCTGGGCATAGGTCACTTTGGCTGGGTCGTAGGTGACCTTGACCGCCTCCTGATAGCCTTCATGGTCGCCATAGGTCGGGTTCGGCTTGGTGCCTCCGGCATAGCCCGACACCGTCTCGGTCACGCCCGGCACCTCGTCGAAGGCAGCCTCGACGCACCAGAAACAGCCGCCGGCGAAGATTGCAGTCTTTGTCTCATCGGCCGCCGGGGCCTGCCGCGCTCCACCGCCCATCGCAAGAACCGCCAGCACGGTTACGGCCGCAATTGCGCCTATCCATCTCCACATGGTCGTGAACTCCAGAATTGCCTCAGAGTCAGCATAGGGAGTGGCGCGCCGGCGGCAAACCGCCTCTCGCGCGACCGTGAAACGAATTGATTCAGGGATATGCCAGCCACAGTTTGTCGCGCCCAATACTTTTCCGCTATGGAGAGCCATGACCAAGCGTCTGTCCTCACCCCCTGACGCGGTCAGGCCCGCCTATGACGTGGTCGTGGTCGGCTCGGGCTATGGCGGCGGCGTCGCCGCCTCGCGGCTGGCGCGCGCTGGCTTGCGCGTCTGCGTCATCGAGCGCGGCCGCGAGTTCGTGACCGGAGAGTTTCCCAACCGCCTGCCGGAGCTTCGCCGCGAGCTGCAGATCGTCGGCGGCAAGATGCGGAGCGGCCGCCGCACCGGCCTGTTCGACTTCAGGCTCGGCAGCGACATCCATGTGCTGATCGGCTGCGGGCTCGGCGGCGGCTCGTTGATCAATGCCGCAGTCGGCTTGCGGCCCGACGCCCGCGTCTTCGCCGACTGCCGCTTGGCCAGAGTGAGGTGAGGGCAGGACGGGCTGCTCGATCAGGGCTTCGCCAGGGCGAGGACCATGCTGCGGCCCACCCGCTACACAAAAGCCTCCGACCTCATCAAATATCGCGCGCTCGAAACGGCAAGCGCCTGCTTCGGCCAGGAGCCGGTTGCGGCGCCAGTCGTGGTCAGCTTCGAGGAAACCGTCAATCCAGCCGGCGTCGAGCAGCCAGCCTGCACGCTCTGCGGCGATTGCTGCTCGGGCTGCAATGTCGGCGCCAAGAACACCATTGCGCTGACCTACCTTCCCGACGCCAAAGCGCATGGGGCCGAAATCTTCACCGAGCTCACGGTGAGCCACGTCGCCAAGGAGGGTCGCCATTGGCGGGTGCATTTCGCCCCGACCGAGGAGCCCGATGCGGCCTTGCGCTCGGTCGAGGCCAAGACCGTGGTGCTCTCAGCCGGCACGCTCGGCTCGACCGAGATCCTGCTCCGCTCGCGCGAAGAGGGACTGCCGGTCTCCGACACTCTCGGCCAGCGCTTCTCCGCCAACGGCGACATCATCGCCTTCGCTCTTGGCGGCAAAGGGCGGGTGAACGGCATCGGCGTCGGCTATCCGCCGAAATTCGTCGGCGACGCTATCGGCGCCTGCGTCACCGGCGAGATCGAGCTTCACGATGATGGCCGCCTCGACCACTCGATGTTCATCCAGGAAGGCGTGTTGCCGTCGGCGCTCGCGCCGCTTCTGCCGGTGTTCTTCATCTCGGGCGGCAGGCTGCTCGGCGCCGCCCAGAGCCTGATCAAGGGCGTCTATCATGGCCCGCTGCAAAGCCTTTACACCTTCTTCGTGGTCTCCCATGACGAGGCGACGCGGCCGCATCCGCCTTGAGAACGGCAAGGCGCAGATCGATTGGCCGAACGTCGCCGACCAGCCGGTCTATGCCCGCGTCGATGCCGCTTTGAGCAAGGCGGCGGAATCGGTCGGGGCGCGCTACATCAAGAGCCCGCTCGCCGCGACCACCATGGGCACGAAGCCTGCGACCGCACACCCGCTTGGCGGCTGCGGCATGGGCGATGACGCATCGCGCGGCGTGGTCGATCACAAATGCCGAGTGTTCGATGCCAAGGACGGCGTGCATGCGGGGCTTTACGTGTGCGACGGATCGATCATCCCGCGCTCGATCGGGGTCAATCCGCTGCTCACCATCACCGCGCTGACCGAGCGGGCCATGATCCACTTCGCCCGCGACCACAATATCGGCTTCGACGATGCGCCGCGTAGCTCCTCGCAACGGTGACCTAGATGATGCTGGACACCTCGCCACTCACAATTTGTCATCGCCCGGCTTGACCGGGCGATCCAGTAATCACCGCCCTCGATAGGTTCGTGACGCTGGCGAGTACTGGATGCCCGCGTGCGCGGGCATGACAAGACTTCAGCCTCGCAATTCCCCGCCTGTGGCCTTGGTCACGGCGGCGACGATCTTTGCCGCCACGGCTTCGATCTCGGCGTCGGTCAGCGTCTTCTCCCGCGGCTGCAGCGTCACTTCGATGGCGAGCGATTTCTTGCCTTGCGGCACGCCGGTTCCGGTGAACACATCGAACACGCCGATGGCTGCGATCAGTGCCCGGTCCGCGCCTTGCGCCGCGCGCAGCACGTCGGCGGCAGCGACATCGGCGTCGAGAAGGAAAGCGAAATCGCGCTTCACCGCTTGCAGGTCGGAGGCGTCGAGCGCCGGCTTGGTCAGGGATTTGCGTTTGGCCGCAGGGATCGCGTCGAGGTAAAGCTCGAAGGCCGCGAGCGGCGCGTCCACGCCGAGCTTCGCCAGCACGTCGGGATGAAGCTCGCCGAAAACGCCGAGGATGACCTCGGGCCCGAGCTTGAGCGCGCCCGAGCGTCCCGGATGAAACCAGGAAGGCGCCTCCCGCGTCACGGTGAGGTCGCCCTGGTCGATGCCGAGGGCGGCAAGCGCCGCCACCGCATCGGCCTTTGCGGCGAATACGTTGGCTTCAGGCGCCTCGCCCGACCAGTCGCGGCCTGAGCCGGCAAGCACCGAACGCCCAAAGCGCACGCCGGCTGCGGCAACGAACTGATCCTCTGGGTTAGGCCCACGATAGGCCTGGCCAAGCTCGAACAGCGCGCCGTCGGCAAAGCCGCGGTCGCGGTTCCGCTGCGCCGCGGTGACGAGCCCAGGCAGAAGCCCAGGCCGCATATCCGCAAGCTCGGTCGAGATCGGATTGCTCAGAGTGAGCTCCGCCGCGCCGCCGCCGAACAGTCGCGCCTGCTCCGGCGGAATGAACGACCAGGTCACCGCCTCGACCAGCCCGCGCGCGGCGAGCACGCGGCGGACGCGCCGCGTCCGCGATTGCATCTCGGTCAGCACCGGGCGCGCCACGCCGGCCTCGCGCGGCATCGGCGTCGCCGGAACGCGATCGACGCCGACGAGCCGCACCACCTCCTCGACGAGATCGACAGGCACGGAAATGTCCGGGCGCCAGGAGGGCGGTGCTGCCTTTAGCTTTGGCGGCGTGCCTTTGAGCTCCACGCCAAGGGCGGTGAGCAGGCGTTTGACCTCGCCAGCCTTTAGATCGATGCCGCTCAAGCGCTTGAACGAGTTTCGGATCGAAGGCAAAGGGCGCATTGGCCTTCGGCGGCTTGCCGGCGATCTCGACTTTGCTTGCGCTCGCCGCCGCAAATGTCGAGCACCATGCGCGTAGCAAGCTCGAGTCCCTGGAACCACGAAGGCCGGATCGACGCCGCGCTCGAACCTGAAGCGAGCATCGGACTGGATATTGAGCTTGCGCCCAGTGCGCGCCGTGCGCTTCGGATCGAAATAGGCCGACTCGATGAAGACATTGGTGGTGGCGTCGGTCGAGCCCGTGTCCTCGCCACCGATGACGCCGCCAAGGCCGAGCACGCCGCTGTCGTCGGCGATGACGCACATATCGCCGTCGACCTCATAGGTCTTGCCGTCGAGCGCCTTGAAGGATTCGCCCTGCGTGCCGAGCCGCGCGCGGATCGCGCCTTTGAGCTTGTCGGCGTCATAGACATGCAGCGGCCTGCCGCGGTCGTAGGAAATGTAATTGGTGATATCGACCAGAGCATTGATCGGCCGAAGCCCGATCGCCTTCAGCCGCCGTTGCAGCCAGTCAGGGCTCGGCCCGTTCTTGACGCCCCTAACGACGCGGCCGGCGAACACTGGGCAGGCGCTTGCGGTCTCTTTGCTGAAATCGAGCTTGATGGGAATTGGATTGGGGAAGCTGCCTTTGACCGACTTGACGGGGTCGGGCTTCAGCTTGCCGAGGCCGGCAGCGGCGAGGTCGCGGGCAACGCCGCGCACGCCAAGGCAGTCAGGGCGGTTCGGCGTGATGGCGATCTCGATCACCGCATCGTCGAGGCCAAGGGCTTTCGCCGCCGGGCTGCCGATCTTGGCGTCGGGGCTAAGCTCGATGATGCCGGTATGCTCGTCGGAGAGTTCGAGCTCACGCTCGGACAAGAGCATGCCGTTCGACTCGACGCCCCTGATCTTGGCCTTGGTGAGGGTCAGTTCGATGCCAGGCACGTAGCTTCCCACCGGCGCAAACACGCCCTTGAGGCCTTCGCGCGCGTTCGGCGCGCCGCACACCACTTGCAGGCGTTCGGCTCCGGTATCCACCTCGCAGACGGAAAGCTTGTCGGCGTTCGGGTGCTTCTCGCATTTGATCACCTTCGCCACCTTGAACGGCGCAAGCGCGGTCGCCGGATCGAACACCTCTTCGACTTCGAGCCCGATGCGGGTGAGCGTGTCGGCGATCTCGGCGACACTCGCGCGTGTGTCGAGATGCTCTTTGAGCCAGGCAAGCGTGAATTTCATGGCCTACTGACCAAGGCCGCCGGCGAGGGTCGGCACGGCGTAAGCGGGGAAGCCGTAATGCTTGAGCCAGCGGAGATCCGCCGAGAAGAAGGCGCGCAAGTCCGGCATGCCGTATTTCAGCATGGCGATGCGATCGATGCCTAAGCCGAAGGCGAAGCCCTGATAGCGCGCGGGATCGAGCCCGACATTCCTGAGCACGTTCGGATGCACCATGCCGCAGCCGAGAATCTCCAGCCACTGATCGCCTTCGCCGATCCTGATCTCGTCGCCGACCTTGGCGTAGCCGATATCGACTTCCATGGAGGGCTCGGTGAACGGGAAGTGGCTCGCGCGGAAGCGCATCTTCACCTTCGGCACCTCGAAGAACGCCTTGCAGAATTCCTCGAGCACCCATTTGAGATGGCCGAGATGGGTCTCCTCGTCGATCGCGAGCCCCTCGACCTGATGGAACATCGGCGTATGGGTCTGGTCGCTATCGCTACGATAGACGCGGCCGGGTGCGATGATGCGGAGCGGCGGCTTCTTCTGCAGCATGGTGCGGATCTGCACCGGGCTCGTATGGGTGCGTAAGACAGGTCGCGTGCCGTCGGGCCCTTCGGCGAAATAGAAGGTGTCGTGATCCTGCCGCGCCGGATGCTCCGGCGGAATGTTGAGCGCGGTGAAGTTGTTGAAGTCGGTCTCGATGTCCGGGCCTTCAGCGATGGAGAAGCCCATATCGGCGAAGATCTCGGTGATCTCGTCGGCGACCTGGCTCACAGGGTGGATGCGTCCCTCGGCTAGCGGGCCTTCGCGCACGGGGAGGGTGACATCGGCCCGCTCAGCCGCGAGCCGTGCGCTCAACGCAGTGCGGCCAAGCGCCTCGCGCTTAGCCTCAAGCGCCGCGCCGACCCGATCCTTGAGCTGATTGACGGCCTGGCCGAAGCTCTTGCGATCCTCCGGTGCCATGCGCCCGAGCGTCTGCATCAGCTCCGAGACGCGGCCCTTCTTGCCGAGCGCGGCGACCCGCACCTCTTCCAAAGCGTTGAGGTCTGCAGCCTTGGCTATTGCCGCAAGCAGCTCGCCCTCGATGCCCTCGAGCGAAGCGGTCTGAGCCGTGGGCGTCTCGGCCACGGGAGCTTAAAGCTCAAGCCTTGGCCGCAGCTGACGCGGCCTCGGCCAGGCTCTGGAAGGTTGCCGGCTCGTGCACGGCGATATCGGCAAGCACCTTGCGGTCGAGCTCGATACCGGCCTTGTTCAGGCCGTCGATGAACCGGCCATAGGTGAGCCCGTGCAGGCGTGCGGCGGCGTTGATGCGCTGGATCCACAGCGCCCTGAACGTGCGCTTGCGCACCTTGCGGTCGCGATAGGCGTACTGCCCGGCCTTCTCTACCGCCTGCTTGGCGACGCGGATGGTGTTCTTGCGGCGGCCGTAATAGCCCTTGGCCTGCTTCAGCACCTTGCGGTGGCGAGCATGGCTGGTAACGCCGCGTTTGACACGTGACATGCGAGTGCTCCTTCGAAGTCGACCCTAGGCTCTATCGGCCGTAGGGCAGAAAATTCTTCTTCACGATCTTGGCGTCCTCATCGGAGAGGACCATGGTTCCGCGCGCGTTCCTGATGAACTTGGTGGGGCGCTGAATCATGCCATGTCGCTTGCGCGAGGCTTGGCACTTGACCTTGCCTGTGGCCGTGACCTTGAAGCGCTTCTTGGCACCGCTCTTGGTCTTCATCTTGGGCATTTGGCTTCCTTCTTGGCGGCCCGCGGTCTCGATCGAGACGGAGCCATGGTTTATCGATGGTTGAAGCATGGAAGCCGCCACGGCATGCCCTGCCGGGCGGCTCCTAGAACCGCGCCTTATAGTGTGGATTGGCGCCGGAACGCAAGGGTGAGAGCCAGAAATCCTAGCGCGGCGCGAGCACCATCACCATTTGCCGGCCTTCGAGCCGGGGCTCAGATTCCACCTTGGCCAACGTCGAGGTGTCCTGCTTCACCCGGTCGAGCAGCTTGGCGCCGAGCTCCATATGCGCCATCTCCCGGCCTCTGAAACGCAAGGTGACCTTCACCTTGTCGCCCTCCTCGAAGAAGCGGACGATCGAGCGCATCTTCACGTCATAGTCGTGAATGTCGATGTTCGGCCGCATCTTGATCTCCTTGATCTCGACGGTGCGCTGCTTTTTGCGCGCCTCGGCGGCCTTTTTCTGCGCCTGATATTTGTACTTGCCGAAATCCAGGATTTTGCACACCGGCGGCTCGGAATTGGGCGAGATCTCGACGAGATCGAGCCCTGCCTCGGCGGCACGCGCCAGCGCGTCGCCAATGGCGACCACGCCGACATTGTTGCCGGTAGCGTCGATGAGTTGGATGTTCGGAGTGTCAATGCCCTCGTTGATACGCGGGCCCCCCCTGTCGGGAGTGAGTTTCATCGGCCGTCTTGCGATGTGTCGGTCTCCTCTGTTGTGACACGTCCTGAAGCCGCTCTCGGCGAAGCCTGATCGGCCTTCGGAAGAGCGAACCTAGGTTTCTATAGGATCGGCAACCCGGCTGACAAGTCAAGCCGGTGGTGTTCACGTCGTATCGCCCTTTGTACTTTTCCGGCAAATTTGCCATGGTTGCGATCGGACGTTCAGGAGGGGGGAATTTGAATGTGCCGAAGCCTGCTGCTCGCCCTGTTGGCGATCGCCTGTTGGGTCATGTCCTTTCCGGCTTCGGCTCAGTCCACGCGATGCCTATTCATCTCAGGCACTGCCGATGCGCTCATCAAGTCGAACGCCGTCGAGGCATCGCAAAAGTCGCTACGCGAGGCGATCGACAAATGGAAGGCGGACAACGGCGTGACCGCGCCGGTGAGCGAGTACGCGCAGAAACCCCGGCCGGTTCCCTATTGGCGCAGCGAGGTCGATCCCAGCCTGTTCCTTCCGCCCGATGTGGTCAGCGACACCGCCTACACTCTGTGCTGGAAGGGTGTGGTGTCACCGGTCGTTTGTACCACCGGCGCCAAGCTCTGCTGGTGACGCGCGCCTGAACCTCTCGCCGAGATCGCTGCCGAGCAGCTCGTCATAGACGGCAAGCGTCGCTCCTTGCATCTGCGCAAGCGTAAAATTTGCCGCCACATGGTCCCGCGCGCGGGCGCCGATGGCCGCCCGCTCGGCAGCGCTGAGGCCAAGCGCTTGACCGATGCGGCTCGCGAGCGAAGCGATATCGCGCGGCGGAAACAGCCATCCGGTGAACCCGCCTTGCCCCGGAGCGACGATGGTCTCCGGCAGCGCGCCGAGGTCCGGCACGATCACCGGGCAGCCCATGGCTTGCGCTTCGGCGCTGGTACGACCGAAGGTCTCAGGAACCGTCGACGTGGTGACCGCGACCTGGGAAGCGAGATAGGCCGCCGGCATCTCACTGCAATGTCCGACCAGCCGTACCTTGTCGCCGAGTCCGAGGCGCGCGATGAGGCCGAGCAGCTCCTCGCGATAGGCATCGCGTCCAGGCGCGTCGCCGGCGAGGATGACCACGGCATCGCGGAGCGCGCCCTCGGCATTGGCGAGCGCCGCTGCTGCGATCAGGTCGCGCTGCCCCTTGATGCTGGTGAGGCGCGCGGCGTGCAGCACGATCTTGGTGCCTGGAGGAACGCCCCAAGCAGCTCTGAGTGCGTCGACCGCTCGCGCATCGACGGCGGCAGGATCGAAGACGCTTTTGTCGACACCACGATAGATGACGCGGATGCGGTCCTTGGCACGCTACGTCGCGCGCTTCGATCACCGACGCGGTGTAGCGGGAATTGGCAATGACGCGGTCGCCTTTCGCCATCACGCTGTTATAGGCGGCCTTGAACGGACCGACCTCGCCATAGGCGCCGTGATAGGTGGTGACGAACGGTTTGCCGGTGCGCCGCGCCGCGAGAAGCGCGCTCCAGGCAGGCGCCCTGCTCCGCGCATGCACGAGATCGACCTTGCGGTCCCTGATCAGCTTGGTGAGACGCCCGATATTGGCGAGGATGGTGAAGGGCGATTTGCTCGCCATGGGAAGGGTCACGATCTCACCGCCGGCCTTGCCCACCTCGTCCGCCATGCGGCCGCCTTCAGTGGCGACCAGCGCGCCCGCGCCCGCTCGGGACAGCGCCTGAGCGATCTCGATAGTCGCCAATTCGCTTCCCCCGGCATCGAGGCGCGGCACGACCTGGAGTATGGTCACCATGAACAGCCCTTTCCAGGGCAATAAAACAGGAAAACTCTGGTCTTGCAGGGAGTTGGGTAATGGTGTCGGATAACAAGGGGGCTATGCGTTGTCCCCGCTTTGGGGCTTGTGGCAGGCCCCGTAAGCGTCCGGCCAATGATCCGCACGTCGCTTGGGTCCAAGCCGACGACCTTACTGTTGCGGTCCATCTTGCATTTTGTGCGGCGACGGCCAATACCGACTGCGCTGCCCAGCGCATCAGCATCCGAGGAAACGCGAAGCTGGCCCAGTCAAGACGCTCCGACCGGCTCGGCTTGATTACGTCCGCCAAGCAAATGCGCTGGTCGGGTTATTTGGTGCGCCACCTAATGGGGGTTTTCGTCCAACGCTGCACCGAGGTTAGGTGCAGGGAGCATACAGGGCCTTCAGGCTCTTACCAGTCTCGTTTTTGATATCTTCACAATATGTCAGAGTCGGAACCTTAAAGCGATCAAGCTTTGCACAACTTCTGAGAAAGGTCTCTATGTTTGGCTCTCAGGTTTCCTCTCCGACATGACGAGCACCAAGGCTACGGCGATAGCAGAATGGTCGGCAGGGTACGGTCTCGCCATGATGCGCTTCGACTATTCGGGCCACGGGCTCTCAGGCGGCGATTTGCTTCACGCCGGCATCGGCGACTGGCTCGAGGAGTCGATTGCGATGTGGGAGCTGATGGGCGAGGGACCTCGCATCGTCATCGGCTCGTCCATGGGCGGCTGGATTGCGCTCTTGCTGGCGCGGCATCTCGCGCGCGTACGCCGAAGCAATGAACTCGCAGGCCTCGTGCTGATCGCGCCAGCCTTCGACATGACCGAGGCTCTGATGTGGCGCGAGCTGCCACAAGCTGCCAAGGACGAGATCGCGGCGAAGGGCGTGACCTACGTGCCCTCAGCCTATGCCGAGCCTTATCCCATCACCAGGCATCTGATCGAGGAAGGGCGCTTACATCTCCTCGAAGGCCATCCCTTCGATCCTGGCTGCCCGGTGCGCATCCTGCAGGGCATGCGCGATCCCGACGTCCCGTGGCGCCACGCGCTTGCGCTGGTCGATCTGCTGACCGGCGCCGACATCGAGCTGACGCTGATCAAGGGCGGCGACCATCGCCTCTCGGAGCCTCAAGACTTGCGGCGCCTTACCGCCACCATCGCCGACGCTGGTAGAGCATGCCGGATAGGTGACGCTTGCGTCACCATGGGACACCCAAGGGTCTTCTCCAGCGCCTCACGGAGTCCGGCCAATGTGTCCACCGGGACGTATTGGCCCCCATTCTTTTCGGCAAGGCATTTGGCGTCGATGATGCCCTGGTCCCCCATCCAGGCGTAGTTCTTCACCCTCAGGCCGATGACGTTGACCGTCAGCTGATTGGCTTCGGCATGAAGCTTCTCCGACATGTCGCAAGGCGATCCGCCGCAGGTCTCCTCGCCATCGGTAAGGACCACGATGAGACCAGGCTTGTTGCGGAAGTCGAGCACATCGGCCGCCTGGGCGACCGAGGCGGTGAGCGGCGTTCTGCCTGCGGGTCTCAAGGCGTCGATCGCCGCCATGATGCGATCGGCGGCATTCGGTGCCGGCTTGAGCTCGAGACGGATAGTGCATTGGTTCCAGGCGCCGGAGCCGTAGGTGATCAGTCCGACCCGGCGAAAGCGGGTCACGCTCGGCAGAATTTCCCGCATCGCCGTTCGCACCTTGTCGATGCGGGGGACCGATCCTGCGCTTTCGCTGCCATAGCCCCAGCCGTCCCCCGACATCGAGCCCGAGGCGTCGAACACGATCATGGCATCTTCGGTGCAGAGCCGTGGTTCTGAGATCCTCGGCCTTTGCGGCGGTCAGAGCGATGACGGTAAGGGCAAATGCGGCAAACTGGATGGGAGGCGAAAGCGGGCGCATTTCACAAGATTAACTTTTCGTCGCCAGCTATCCATTGCGCTTTAGTTGGGCTGACTAAGCGTCGACGTAGTCGGCGATGCTTGTCGCCGCGGGTACCGCTAGTCCGTCGGCCTTCAATCCCTCGATGTGAAAGCGGATGGCGGCGCGAATCCCGCGCTCCACGGCCTCGACCGTTGCCCCAGTGGCGACGCAGCCGGGTAGGCGGAATAGTTTCTCTCCGCCTTCTCGATCACCACAGCATAGCGCATCGGTCGTCTCCCACCTCACTTCTCTCCTGTCATCGCCCGGCTTGACCGGGCGATCCAGTAAACATTGGCCTAAACGGAATTGCACCGACACGGAGTACTGGATGCCCGCTTCCGCGGGCATGACACACACAGTATGGATTAGCACGTCTTCTCAACCAATGCCTTCAGCCCCTCGCGGTAATTCGGATAGGCGAGGCGCACCCCAAGCTCAGATTTGATCAGCGCATTTGAGATACGGCGGGTGTCACCATAAAAGCTGCGCGCCATGGGCGTGAGATCGGCCTCCTCGAACGGCACCTCCGGCGGCGGCTCCATGCCCAACAGCTCAGCGCCGTAGGCGATGACGTCCTCAGGCGGCGCCGGCTCATCGTCGGCGACGTTGTAGATGGCGCCTGCCCGCGGCCGCGCGATCGAGGCTTCGAGCACGCTCGCGATATCCTCGACATGGATGCGGTTGAACACCTGCCCAGGCTTGACGATGCGCCGCGCGGTTCCTGCTCTAAGCTTGTCGAGCGCGCTCCGGCCAGGCCCATAGATGCCGGCGAGGCGAAACACCTGAACCGGGCGCCCGATCTCTTGGCCGAAGGCGAGCCAGCCGCTCTCGGCCACGATTCGCGCTTTGGTGCGCTCGTTATGGGGGCGCGGCATGGCGGCCTCATCGACCACGGCGCCTTGATGGTTGCCGTAGACGCCCACGGTTGAGAGATAACCGATCCATTCGAGCGTCGGGAGACGCGCGATCTCGGCGCGATAGTGGCGCAGCATCGGATCGCCCTCGGCTCCAGGTGGAATCGAGCAGGAAAGATGGGTGGTGCCGGCAAGCGCCGCCGCGAGCTCCGCGTTGCCCGCCTCTCCGGCGAAGCGGCAGACCGCATAGCCTTGGCGGCGCAGCCTCTCGATGTTACTGAGGTCGCGGGCCGTGCCGGCGATGCTCCAGCCTTTTGCTGCAAGCCGCCGCGCCAGCGCCTCGGCCGAGAAACCGAGGCCGAAGCAGAACAGGCGATTCACACGCCGATCCTCGCCCATTCTTCGGCGACGGTGGGATCGGCTTCGGTCTGAGCCTCGGATTCGCGCACCGCCGCCGCCCAATCCGGCGCAAGCCTGGACAGCGCCCATACCGCCATGGCGCGCACGAGCGGCGAGGCGTCGGAAAGACGCTGCTCGACCTGCGGCACGAGGCCCTCATCCTTCGAATTGCCGGCGGCGATCAGCACATTGCGCAAGAACCGGTCGCGCCCCGTGCGCTTGATCGGCGTGCCGCGGAAGCGTGCGCGAAAGGCGGCATCGTCGAGCGACAACAGCTCGGCGAGAGGCGGGTTGTCGCTCTCGGCTCTCGCCGCGAGCTTAGCCTCACGCGCGCCCTTCGCGAATTTGTTCCACGGGCACACGGCGAGACAGTCGTCGCAGCCGAAGATGCGGTTGCCCATCGCCTCGCGGAACTCGATCGCGATATGTCCCTTGTGCTCGATGGTGAGGTAGGAGATGCAGGCGCGCGCATCGAGCTGGTAGGGCGCGACGAACGCATTGGTTGGGCACACGTCGAGGCAACGGCGGCAGGCGCCGCAATGATCCTCTTCCGGCGGGTCTGGAGCGATCTCGGCGGTGGTGAAGATCGAGCCGAGGAACAGCCACGAGCCGAAGTCGCGCGAGACGAGATTGGTGTGCTTGCCCTGCCAGCCGAGCCCGGCCTTGGCTGCGATCGGCTTTTCCATCACCGGAGCGGTGTCGACGAAGATCTTGACCTCGCCGGGTGCTACGTCTTGCACGCGCGCGGCGAGCGCCTTGAGCTTCGACTTGATGACGTCGTGATAGTCGGCGCCTTGCGCATAGACCGAGATGGCGCCGCGCGAGCGCATGCCAAGCGCTTGCAGCGGGTCCCGCTCAGGCCCGTAGCTAAGCCCAAGCATGATGATGCTTTTGACCTCGGGCCAGATGGCTCTGGGGGACTTGCGCCGCTCTTTATTGTCGGCGAGCCATTCCATGTCGCCGTGGCGGCCGGATGCGAGAAACGCGTCGAGCGCGGCGCCGGCGCCCGGCGGCGGGTCGGCGCTCGCGAACCGCACCGCGGCGAAACCCAATTCGTTGGCCTCGCGTGCAATCCGTTCTTTCAGCGTAAGCGCCATGACACTCTACTCGATAGTCGCCCGCAGCTCAGAAATCGAGGTCGGCATAGCTCCCTGACGGGATGAAGCCGGCGACCCGGTCGGCGAGCAATGGCCGGAACGACGGCCTCGACTTGAGCAGCGCGTACCAGCTCTTGACCGGTTCGTAGTCTTCCCAGAATACCTCGCCGAGATAGTCGAGCGTCGAGAGATGCGCCGCCGCGGCAAGATCGGCGAAGCTTGGCGCCTCTCCGGCGAGCCACGGCCTCGTTTCGGCGAGATGGCCGAGATAAGCGAGATGATAGCGCAGATTCTCGTGGCCGGCGCGCACCGCTTCGGTATTTGGCGATCCCCCGCCCGGGCCATAGCGGCGATAGACCTTCTCCTCGACGAGATACGAGGTCACCTCATCGTGGAACTTGCGGTGGAACCAGTCCACCAGCCTGCGCGTCTCGGCGCGCGCCAAGGGCTCGCCGGGGAAGAGCTTGAAGCCCCGCGCGGTCTCGCCCTCGCTGCTTGCGGTCTCGTTCAGATATTCGGAGATGGCGTAGGCGCCGGAAATCGGACCGTCGGCGTCGGTGATCAGCACCGGCAGTGCCCCCGCCGGGTTCAGCTCGAGGAAGCCTGGACGCCACTCCCACGGCCGCTCCTCGGTGAGCGTCACTTCGACGCCGCACTCGGCGAGCGCAAGGCGAATCGAGCGCGAAAAGGGGCAAAGTGGATAGTGCAGGAGCGTCGCCATCGACCCATTCGGCGGCCATAGCTCCGCGAAAAGAATCGCGCGGAGTTGCGCCTCGGTATAGAACCTGCCCGCGCGCCGAACAAGCGGCCATCGCGGGGGCCGAGGGGATCAATGACTATAGAGCAGATTATCGTGATTGCCGTGGTGCAGGGCATCACCGAATTCCTGCCCATTTCCTCCTCGGGTCATCTCATTCTCATTCCGGCGCTGACCGGTTGGCCCGACCAGGGCCAGTTCACCGACGTCATGGTGCATCTCGGCACGCTTGCCGCCATCCTCATCTATTTCTGGCGCGATGTGTTCAAGCTCATCAAAGGGGCGCTGCTCCTGTTGAAGCGCGAGGTGACCCCCGAAGGCAGGCTCGCGATCTATATCGTGCTTGCTACCATCCCGGCGATCGCCTTCGGGCTGGTGCTGGAAAAGCTGAACATGCCCGATCTTGAGCGGAACGTCGCGGTGGTCGCCTGGAACACCATCATCTATGCCATCCTCATGCTGATCGCCGATATGTGGCGCCCGCAGAACAAGACCATGGCCGACATGACCCTCGGCGCGGCGATGTTCATCGGCGTGGCTCAGGCGCTTGCGCTGATCCCAGGCACGAGCCGCTCCGGCGTCACCATCACCGCCGGGCGCTTCCTCGGCTTCAACCGGCCTGACTGCGCCCGCTTCTCCTTTCTGCTCGGCATCCCTGCCATCGGCGCCGCCGGCGCGCTCAAGCTCATCGAGGCGCTTCATAGCGGCGAGAAGATCGGCATGGACACCATCGCCTGCGCCGCGCTGACCTTCCTCGCCGGGCTTGCCGCCATCGCCTTCCTCATGGCGGTGCTGAAGCGCGTGAGCCTGCTGCCCTTCGTGCTCTACCGCATGGTGCTCGGCGGCTTCCTGCTTGTGCTGCTCTACGCCTGACGGGGCTCAAGGCTGGTAGTCTGAGAACTGGCCCTTGGGCCGGTACTGCTCGAGATAATCTGGGACCACCGCCTCGACCGCGACCGGCTCGGTGATGCCGAGGCCCTCGAGCGTGCGGCCATCGCGCTTGGCCGCCTCGCTCACCACGTTGTCGTGCTCCAAGAGACGCACCTGATCGAGCGTGAGCGGCGGGTTCGGCAGGAGCTGCAGCATCGCGCCTTGCAGCTTGGCGAGAAAGAAGGGGAGCGGCACGAGCCAGCGCTTGCGCATGGTGTAGGCGAGCACGCGCTGCATCACCTCTTTCAGGTCAAGGATCTCCGGCCCGCCGAGCTCGTAAACGGCGCCGGCTTGCGCCTTGCCGGTGAGGCTTGCCATCACCGCCTTGGCCACGTCGCCCGCGAACACCGGTTGAAACTTCGTCTTGCCGCCGCCGATCAGGGGCAGCGCCGGGGAGAGCCGCGCAAGTGCTGCGAAGCGGTTGAAGAATTCATCCTCAGGCCCGAACACCACCGACGGCCGCAGGATCACCGCGTCGGGGAACGCCTCTTTTGCCGCAGCTTCGCCGGCAGCCTTGGTGCGGGCATAAATCGAGGGCGAGTCGGCATCGGCGCCGATCGCCGACATATGCACGAACGCCTTGGCGCCAGCGGCGCGCGCGGCCTCTGCCACGTGGCGCGCACCCTCATCCTGCACGGCCTTGAAGGTCTGCTTTCCGCTCGGGGCAAGGATGCCGACGAGATTGATCACCGCATCGGCGCCCTTCGCCGGGGCAAGCAGCGAGTCGGGAAAGCGCACATTGGCCTGCACCGCGGTGATCTGGCCTACGCCGCCAAGCGGCTGCAGGAAGCCTGCAAGCTCAGGCCTGCGCACGGCGATCCGCATCCGTGCCCCGGTCTTGGCCAGCGCCCGGACCACATGGCGGCCGATGAAGCCGGAGCCGCCATAAATCGTGATGAGAGTGGCGTTGCTTAAGGAAATGCCCACGGTTCGTCCTGCATGATCCCTCGCCATGACGCGCGCATGACCCCTGCCAGGGAGAGCAGCAATACACGACCCTGTCGAAGTCTGGGAAGGCTTAGCTGCGCCGGGTTCGGCCGGAACAAGCGGCCCGATTGACTTTGCTCTAGCCCGATCGTACCTCAAAGGGCCTCAAGCCCAGGTGGCGGAACTGGTAGACGCGCTAGCTTCAGGTGCTAGTGCCCGAAAGGGCGTGGAAGTTCGAGTCTTCTCCTGGGCACCACATCATCGGGCGTTGCGCTTCCATCCCAGCGCCGCCCATCGAGAAAAACCTCATGAGCCCCGCCCAATGAGCCCCCACCGATGACGGTCGAGCTGCATAGAGACGACCTGCCGCCCGGCCGCGCCTTCGGCAACGCCGTCGCCATCGATACCGAGACGCTCGGGCTCAACCCCTATCGCGACCGGCTCTGCCTCGTGCAGCTGTCGCGTGGCGACGGCAAGGCCGAGCTCGTGCAGCTCCGCCGGCACTATGAGGCGCCGGAGCTGAAGCGCCTGCTCGCCGATCAGAGCGTGCTCAAGATCTTCCATTTCGCCCGCTTCGACATGGCCGTGCTCAAGCATAGTCTCGGCGTCATGCCGTGGCCGGTCTATTGCACCAAGATCGCCTCGCGCCTTGCCCGCACCTTCACCGATCGGCACGGGCTGAAGGATCTCGCCAAGGAGCTGCTCGGCGTCGAGCTCTCCAAGCAGCAGCAATCCTCCGATTGGGGCGCCGATCAGTTGACGCAAGAACAGCTCAATTACGCGGCAAGCGACGTCTTGTATCTCCACGCGCTAAAGGAGAAACTCGACGCCATGCTGGTCCGCGAGGGCCGCCAAGGCCTGGCGCAGGCCTGTTTCGCCTTCCTTCCGACCAGGGTCGAGCTCGATCTTAGAGGCTGGTCGGAGCTCGATCCCTTCGCCCATTGAGAGGGCCGAAAAAGGCGGTAAAGACGGCTTTCGACAGGCATTTGTGGTCGCAATGTGATCAAAGTCTTGCGGCTAAGTACCGTGGGGTGAGCCGCATCGGCTCGGAGGAGCCTTCCCGTGACGTTTGAAGCGCAATTGGTTCCGGGCGGTCGCCGGTATCGCGTGCGCTCCGCCGAGGAGAACGAGCAGGCGTTCTCGCGCGCCGCGCAGCACAGTCGCATCGTCGCCATCCTGCGCAAAGTCCTGCCCGTTGTCGGGATCCTGGTGCTTGCCGCCTATTTCATCTCGACCCGCCTCAGCGTCACCGTCGGCGGCGTGACCGCGAGCGTGAGCGGGGTGGAGGTCAATGACGGCAATCTGCGCATGGTCAACCCCACGCTCAAGGGCATGGACAAGAAGAACGGCGCCTATGTCGTCAGCGCCGACTACGCCGACCAGGACATGAAGAACCCGAAGCTGATCAAGCTGCATGCGATCAAGGCCGAGCTCACCACCGATCAGAAGGGCTGGTCGCGCATGCAGGCGGTGCGCGGGCTGTTCAACAGCCAGTCGGAGCGCCTCGTGATGCAGGACGATATTCGCGTCTCGACCAGCTCAGGCGTCACCGGCAAGCTCACCCATGCCAGCCTCGAAATGAAGAGCCAGATATTGCGCTCGCATCAGCCCGTCGCCTTCAACCTGCCGAGCGGCACGGTGCGGGCCAACGCCCTCGTGCTGAACTCGGTCGACAAGACGCTCCTGTTCCGCGGCAAGGTGAACGTCCACATCATCAAGGCAAAGACCGATCAGGCTGCCTCAGGCGCAGCTCAGGCGCCGCGTCCGCCGAAGATCGAGGCTCCCGACGCTCCGGCGCGCGTGCCGCCTGAGGCAAGCGTGACCGTTCCCGCGGAACCCCCGCCGCAATGAACGCGCTCGCAAGAATCTCATTCCCTTCGTCAGCGGTTTGCGGCGTGCTGCTCGCTGCAGGAGCGCTCGCGCTTTCACTGCTTGCGGCGACGCCGGCAGCATCGCAAACCATGACCAACACCTTCGGCGGGTTCTCCAAGAACTCGAATGAGCCGATCGACATCGAGTCTGACGTGCTCGTGGTGCATGACGCGCAAAAATACGCGACCTTCAAAGGCAATGTGAAAGCGGTGCAGGGCACCACCACGCTCCGCTCGCGCGAGCTCGACGTGCATTACGTGGGGAGCGGCAGCGACAGCCTGACCAAGGGTACGGATACGACAGGCTCCACCCCTGCGCCTGCCCCCGCCACCACCGGCGCAGGAGAGGCGAAACCGAGCGGCGTCGGGCTTGGTGCCAACAACGGCACCCAGATCAGCAAGATCGAGGCGAGGGGAGAGGTCGTCATCACCAGTGACCAGGACCAGACCACCACGAGCGACTGGGCGCTTTACGATGTGCCGGCCCAGCTCGTGACCGTCGGCGGCAATGTGGTGTTAATGCAGGGTAAGAATGTGTTAAAGGGTGACCGGCTCGTAATCGATCTGAAGACCGGCGAAAGCCGGTTCGAGAACAAGGGCAATACCGCGGCCGGAGGCCGTATCCGCGCCCTGTTCATGCCCAAGGAAGCCAAGCCAGGAGATGACAGCTCCAAGAGCGACACGTCGAGCAGTGACAAGTCTGCGGATAAGTCCGCCGACACAGGCGCCGGAAAGGAAAAGGCCGCCACGCCGGTCGCTCCGGCCGCCGCTCCCGCTGCCGAAACGCCAATGCCGCTCCTTCCGGGCGCGCCGCAATAGGGCTGGTGCCGTACTTCGTCCGAGTTTAGCCAGCGTGTGCCTCAGTTCAGGAGAGAAAGGGTAGTGGGCAAATTGCTATCGTTCCCAGGCCGCCAGGCAATCGCCAAGCTCGGGATTGCCCAGCCCGAGGAGCACGGCTACGAGCACGACGCCGAGCCTAACCCTTATGCCGGCTGGCTGACCGTCCATTCTGTGGTCAAGGCCTTCAAGAAGCGCACCGTGGTCCGCGGCGTGAGCCTCGAGCTCGCCCGCGGCGAAGCGGTCGGACTGTTGGGGCCGAACGGTGCGGGCAAGACCACCGTGTTCTACATGATCACCGGACTGATCCCCGCCGATGAAGGCTCGATCCGCATCGACGGGCGCGACGTGACCAAGCTGCCGATGTATCGCCGCGCCAGGCTAGGCATCGGCTATCTGCCGCAGGAAGCTTCCATCTTTCGCGGGCTCACCGTGGAGGAGAACATTCTCGCCGTGCTCGAGACGGTCGAGCCCGACAAGGCCGAGCGCCACCTGCAGCTCGATGCGCTGCTCGAAGAATTCCGCATCACGCGCTTAAGGACGTCGCCTGCCATTCGCCTCTCCGGCGGCGAGCGGCGCCGCGTCGAAATTGCCCGTGCGCTCGCCAGCCGCCCTTCCTTCATGCTGCTCGACGAGCCCTTCGCCGGCATCGACCCGATCGCGGTCAACGACATTCGCGCTCTGGTGCGCCATCTCACCCAGCGGGGCATTGGCGTTCTCATCACCGACCACAATGTTCGGGAAACGCTCGATCTGGTGGGACGCGCCTATATCATCCATGACGGCATGGTGCTGACCCACGGCACCGCCGATGACATCATCAACAACGAGGACGTGCGGCGCGTCTATCTCGGCGATCAGTTCAGGATTTAGGGCGGTCCCCGTGGGACTGCCCGCCTGGGAGTGAGTATGGCCTTCACCGCAAAGCTTGAGCTTAGGCAAAGCCACAGTCTGGTGATGACGCCGCAACTGCAGCAGGCGATCAAGCTGCTGCAGCTCTCCAACATGGAGCTGACCGCTTTCGTCGAAGCGGAGCTCGAGCGCAATCCTCTGCTCGAGCGCGAGGAGTCGGACGAGATCGCCAGTCCGCTCGCCGCCGATGCGCCCGACGCCGCCGCCAACCTCTTCGAGACCGCCGCTAAGGAAGAAATGAACGGCCATGCCGGAGACATCTTCCGACGCGAGCGAAGGCGAGACGTCAGGCAGCGACGATGGCGAATGGCTCGACCTCCAGGCCGATGACCGCGGCGGGCGACAAGACGATCTCGATACCGAGCCGCAAGATGTCTTCCCGGAGGGCGACGGCTTCGGCGCCGGCGCGCTGAAAGAGGGGGGCTGGACCTCGCTCGGCCAGGGCCCGCGCCTCGACGGCGACGATGCGCCAAACCTCGAAGCCTATGTCGCCGAGGAGCGCACGCTGAAGGACCATCTTTCCGACCAGCTTGCGCTCGTCTTCGCCGACCCTGCCCGCAGGCTGATCGGCCATCATCTGATCGATATGACCGACGAGGCTGGCTACCTACAGGGCGATCTTGCCGCGCTCGGCGAGCTGCTCGGCGCCCCGCTCGAACTCATCGAGGAAACCCTGACGGTGATGCAGGGCTTCGAGCCTTGCGGCGTGTTTGCCCGCGATTTGCGCGAATGCCTCACGCTGCAGCTGAAGGAGCTGGACCGCTGCGACCCGGCCATGGCGGGGCTGATCGAGCACCTCGACCTGCTTGCTGTGCACGACCTCGCCGCGCTGAAGCGCGCCTGCCGCGTCTCCGACGAGGACCTCTGCGACATGATCCAGGAGGTAAAGCGGCTGAACCCCAAGCCTGGGCTCAAATATGGGTCTAGCCCGTCGCAGCCGATCGTGCCCGACGTGCTGGTGCGTCCTCTTCCCGACGGTAGCTGGCATGTCGAGCTGAACAGCGAGACGCTGCCGCGTGTGCTGGTGAACCAGGCCTATTACGCTTGCGTGTGCAAGTCTGCGACCAGCAAGCACGACAAGAGCTACCTGGTCGATTGCCTGCAAACCGCCAATTGGCTGGTGAAGAGCCTCGACCAGCGCGCCCGCACCATCCTCAAAGTGGCGCAGGAGATCGTGCGCCAGCAGGACGCCTTCCTCACCTATGGGGTGCGCCACTTGCGGCCGCTGAACCTCCGGACTGTGGCCGACGCCATCTCCATGCATGAATCGACGGTGAGCCGCGTCACCGCCAACAAATACATGGCCACCAATCGCGGCCTGTTCGAGCTCAAATATTTCTTCACCTCGGCGATCGCCGCTGCGGGCGAAGGCGACGCCCATTCTTCTGAAGCCGTGCGCCACCGCATCAAGGAGATGATCGAGGCCGAGCCAGCGAGCGACGTGTTGTCAGACGACAAGATCGTCGAGCGCTTGAAGCTCGACGGCGTCGATATCGCGCGGCGCACGGTGGCCAAATATCGCGAAGCCTTGCGCATTCCCTCCTCGGTGCAGCGGCGCCGCCAAAAGCGAATCGCTGCCGGCACGAGCGCCTGACCTAACCGGCCAAAGCCTAATTTCGCAGCAACATGAGCCTTGAGTTGCGCGGAATTTGACACCATATGGGCAGCGGTCTAGCTTCCGACCTGCGGGGTGGAGGCCAAGCCAAACGAGCAAAGTGCCGGGAGCGGCATCCGCCTCACATGCGGCGTCGTCATGCGTCCCGGGGGACAGTAAAAATTGGTCTGTCGGCACTTCCGCGGGCAATGACGATACAGGTCACCGGAAAGAATCTGGACGTTGGTGAGGCGCTACGCGGATATGTCCAGGAGCGCGTTTCGCAGACCGTCGAGAAATATATCGGGCGGGCGCCGACCGGACATGTGCGCGTGGAGAAGGAACACGGAGAGTTTCGCACCGACTGCACGATCCATTTGTGGCAAGGCATGAGTTTTGAAGCCCATGGCGTGGCGGCCGATGCCTATCAGAGCGCTGATCTCGCTTGCGAGCGGCTGGAGAAGCGGGTTCGGCGTTACAAGCGAAGGGTCAAAAAGCATGGGGGACACTCCGCCCGCAAGGAGACCCCCGCAGCGTCCTACGTGCTGCAATCGCGGCAGGATGGACAGGAGGAGAGCGATGAGGACAACCCGATCATCATTGCCGAAGCCGAGACTGTCGTGCACGAAATGGCGGTCAGCGACGCAGTGATGCAGATGGATCTTTCCGATCAGCCATTCGTTTTGTTTCGCAATGCGTTAAGCGGCGAAATCAACGTTGTATACCGCCGCGACGATGGCCATATCGGCTGGATCGATCCTGCGGTCAGGCAAAAAACGCGGGCACGGCGCTAGCGGCTCGTTCCGCTGTTGCGCTTCATTCATCAGGCGGGTTGACACATGCACCTAGCTGATCTCATCGGTCCCGAGGCGGTGATTGCTTCGCTCAAGGTCAAGAACAAGAAGCAGCTTCTCCAGGAGCTGTCGGCGCGCGCGGCGCGGCTCACAGGCTTGCAGGAGCGCTACATCTTCGACACGCTGTTGCAGCGCGAGCGGCTCGGCTCGACCGGGCTCGGTCAAGGCATCGCCATCCCGCACGGCAAGTTCGCCGGGCTGAAGCGCATCACCGGCATCTGCGCCCGGCTTGCCGAGCCGATCGATTTCGACGCCGTCGACGGCGCACCGGTCGATATCGTGTTTCTGCTGCTCGCTCCGGAAGGCGCCGGCGCCGACCATTTGAAGGCGCTCGCCCGCATCTCGCGGCTCTTGCGCGAGGGCCATGCCGTGGACAAGCTCAGAGCGTCGCGCGATGCCGCAGCGATCTATGCCGTGCTGACCGAGGGCGCCACCTCGCACGCGGCCTGAGGGCCTTAACTCCCGCATCCCTCCGGAAATCAGAGCGTGCCCTTCCAGAATTTGTGCCGCTCGCAGCGGGTCGACCTCGGTCGACCAGACGCCTTCACCATGGCTGCCTCCGAGGATGACGCCGTCGCTGCGCGAGAACATGTAGAAGTCGAGCACCGGATCGAGATAGGCGTAGGTCACCACCGTTTGCGGCTTGAGCACGGTAAGCTGGCCCTTCACCGGGATGAGCTCCGCATCGTCGAACAGCTGCTTTGAGCCGAGCCCGGTGCAATTGACGATGAGAGGGGCCTCAAGCGCCTGCAAGGCGGCGCGATCAGGGAAAGATCTCACCTCGATCGAGCCGCCATGCGCGCGAAAATCGTCGATCAGCGCCGGGAGAAAGACGTTGGTTTCGGCGATCAGCGTGCGAAAGCGGCTGGCATAGGCCGACGGAAAGGGGTGCTCGCCCGGTCCGAACATCTCGAGTGGGAACAGCTCAGGCGTGATGGAAAATTCCCACGGCAGTTCCATCGGCTGCGCGCCGAGCATGAAAAAATCCATCCAGCGCACGCCGTAGCGGCCGCCGAGAAGCGTCTGGAAATATGGGAAGGCGAAGCGTACGGCCTCCTGTATGAGGGCTGCGATATCGCCGCCGTGGTGCGCGTCGTCGACAATCGAGGTGACGCCGAACGCTCCGGCCGCGACATTGGACGTGGTATTTGGCGGCAGGTCTGCGGCGTGGATGGTGACGGTCAACCCGCGATCCTGCAGCAGGCGCGCGGTGGTGAGCCCGATGACGCCGCAGCCGATCACAGCGGCTTGGCGGTGCGGCGTCGCCAGCGCGAGCTTCGCCGCCATATCGGCCGTGCCCCATGACAGTGTCACCCCACAGCCGCCATGGCCATAATTATGGATGAGGACCTTGTCGCCGAACGGCTCTGCGCGCACGACAAAGCCCGACGGGCGAAACGGGCGCAAGCCCGCGATCTCGCGGGCGATCAGATCGGGCGCGACGTTAAGTTTCGGCAGGGCCGCTTGCGTGCTTTTGCCCAGGGCTTTGCCGCTGCTGACGAGCGGCGGAATCGCTGCTCCAGCCGCGGCACGCCAAGCGCGAGAACGGATCGCCGGCTTAACCGTGATGCTCCCACCGAGCCCCCCATTTCCGTCTTCGCTCGCGGATTTAGTCTAGGGTGGCGGGGCTCCGCAAGTATCGTGTCCCGAACAAAGGGGGAGCGTCAGTGCACGCTCAAGGGAACGAGGTCGTTCTCGATGGCGTTGGCGATGGCCGCGTTGCGGCTGTCGGTTAGCGCGAGAGGCGTGCCGTCGGCGCCGAGCACCGCGTAAAGATCGATGCCTTCGAGCTTGCCGCGCAAGGCAGGGAACAGCTTCTGGGCAAGGTCGAGATTGAGCTGCTTGATATAGGCCACCTCGCCGTCGCCGAGCAGCTCGAACGCCTTCTTGCTCATGGGGCCGGCAGCCTCACCGTCTAACTTTGCGTCTTCGTTCATTCTTGACTTACTCCGCATCTGAAACTCTGGCCCGCTTCGGCGGCAACGCCTCGCGCCTCTCGCCGGCAGCCTCGCCATCGACGATCCGCACCGTCTTGACCGTCACGTCCTGCGTCGGGCGCTCGAGCTCGATGGCGAGCAGCCCGTCGTGCAGTTCGGCCTTGCGCACCTCGACACCGTCGGCGAGTCCGAAGCTGCGCTTGAACCTCCGCGCCGCGATGCCCCGGTAGATGTAATCGCGGGACCGCTCATCCGCCTGCTTTCCGCGTACGATCAGCTGGCCGCCCTCGATAGTGACGGCAAGCTCATCGACGCTGAAGCCCGCGACGGCAAGCGTGATGCGAAGCACGGCTGGGCTCCCGTCCTCCCCGGTCAACAGCTCGATATTGTAGGGAGGGTAGCCGGCCTCCGGTGCTCTGACGAACCGGGGAAGCCCACGGCCGGGCTCGGCACCGAGCCAAATCTCCCCCTCAAGGAACGTCATGCGCGACATTCTGCCAAGCCCTTCCAGCGCAAGCGGCTGCGACATGTCGTAGCGTTGCTGGGCCCTTCCGGCTCCCAGACCAAACGCAATGGCCAAGCCCGCTGCGGCGCCGAGCCATTGAACCGGCTCGGATATGGGGAAAATGGCGAACGAATTCAAGAATCGGGATGGCGCCAAGCCGGTCACGAATGAGCGATTGGCTACGTCGAAGGACGAAGGCCGTGGCCGCCGGTTAATCCTTGACCTTGATCGGCAGCTTCGGATGTTGTGAGGCCATGGAATGGTATGTCGATTCGAGGACGGGGGACGACGCCAATGACGGGCGCGGGCCCAAGACCCCCTTCAAGTCTGTCCAGCACGCGATCCATGTGGCCAAGGCCGGCGACACCGTGCTCATCGCCCCTGCCGCCTACGACCAGAACCTGCCGAAGCAGATCTCGGTCTTGCGCGCGGCCAATGTCGTGGTCGCGGTTCTCGGTGGCCATTAGAGCCGGCGCCGGCCTGATTCCTCGTCTCGCCTCGATTAAGAAAATTCCACTGCTTCTGGCCAAGGCTTGGGGGTTCCAATTTCGTAACCGTGACGGAGCGTTGTCGATTGTCTGCAACATATCGCGGGGTATGATCCTCCCCTAGATTCGAAATGGAGGAAACATGCGCAAATTATTCACGGTCCTCGCCACCGCAATCGTGCTTTTGGCCGGTTCAGCCCTCATGAAGGCCGAAGCAGCGCCGGTGCGCGGCTTGGGAGACCTGTCGCCGATCACCAAGGGCTACTCGCCCGTCGAAACCGTCGGCTGTTGGTGCGGCCCCTATCGCTGCGCCTGCCGTCGCTATTATGGTCCCCGTTACTACGGCTACTACGGCGGCTATTACGGCCGGCCCTATCGCTGGCGCTACTAGCCCGACGTCAGTTCTCTTGGAGCGATCGGCAGGCAAAGCCGGTCGCTCCACGACCGTGCGCAAGCGCCAATGGACCTCATGCCTTAGTTGCTTGGGAAATCTGGTGGAGCCAGGCGGGATCGAACCGCCGACCTCGTGAATGCCATTCACGCGCTCTCCCAACTGAGCTATGGCCCCTTCAGAAGTCAGAAATCAGAAGTCAAAAGTCGGAACCTCCGATTCCGGCTCATGAATTAGGTCCGCAGGAACCGGCGTTCAAGCGAAATGCGCTTCTGATTTCTGGCCTCTGACTTCTGTTCCCTGGAATCAGCCCTCCTCCTGTTCAGGCCCGCTGACGATACCGGAGACATCGGCCTCCTCGTCGCCCTCCGGCTCTTCCAGGAATGTGTCGTCCTCGCCGGCGGCGGGAATTTCCGCCTCGTCCTCGCCGAGATCGACGATCTCCTCGTCCTCGACCACGGCCTCCTCTCCGGCCTCCTCGACCTCCTCGAGGCTGATCGTCTCGCGCTCGAGCGCCACGGTCTCGACCGCAGGCGCCACCTTCTCCCGTACCTCCGGCACCGGCGCCCGCTCTCCGCGCCGCGATGTCGGCTGCGTCACCTGATAGACGGCCTGGCAGGATGGACAAACGATCGGCGTCCGGCCCAAGTCGTAAAACCGCGCGCCGCAACTCTGGCAAACGCGCTTGATCCCTCTCGCGGGTTTCGACATTGACGTCCTCGATGCTTGATGTGCTTCGCCCCCCATTGCCACGCTTGTCTGGTGCTGTCAAAAGCTATCGAAGACGCCCAAAGACTGAAAATCCGAGGTCCATGTCGCAGCCACTTTCCGCCGTTCCCACGCGGGCCCTTGCCGGCACGGTCAAGGTACCCGGCGACAAATCGATCTCCCATCGAGCCCTCATTCTGGGCGCCTTGGCCACCGGGCGTACCCGCATTACCGGCCTGCTCGAGTTTGAGGATGTCTTGGCCACGGCAAAGGCGGTGGTGGCGCTTGGGGCCCGGATCGCCCGCGTCAATGGCTCGGTGGAGGTGACCGGCCAGGGCGTCGGCGGCCTGCAGGCGCCGACGGAGGATCTCGACTTCGGCAATTCCGGCACCGGCTCTAGGCTGATGCTTGGCGTGGTCGCCGGCCACGACATGGAGGCGCGCTTCACCGGCGATGCCTCGCTCTGCCGCCGTCCCATGGCGCGCGTGCTGAAGCCACTGCAACGCATGGGGCTCGCCATCGGCGACGACACACGCACCACGCTCCCGCTCACCATCAGGGGCACGCCGGATCTCGTTCCCATCGTCTACCCGCTGCCCGTCGCCTCTGCGCAAGTGAAGTCGGCGGTGCTGCTCGCAGGCCTGCATGCGCCGGGGCGCACCACGGTGATCGAGCCGCTTGCCACCCGCGACCACACCGAGCGCATGCTCACTCATTTCGGCGCCGAGATCTCGGTGAAGGACGAGGACGACGGTCGCCGCGCCGTCACGGTCCGCGGCGACGCCGAGCTCAGCGGCGCCTCCATCGCCATTCCTGGCGACCCGAGCTCTGCCGCATTCGCCATCGCCGCGAGCCTCATCTGCGAGGGCTCCGATATTGTGCTCGAAGGCGTGCTGATGAACCCGACCCGCTCCGGCTTCATCGAGACCGTGCGTGAGATGGGCGCAGACGTGGAGCTGCTCGACCTCCGTCTGCAAGGCGGCGAGCCGGTGGCCGACCTTCGCGTGCGGGCAGGCGCGCTCCGCGGCGTCGACGTGCCGCTGATGCGCGCGCCGAGCATGATCGATGAATATCCGGTGCTCGCCGTGCTTGCCGCCTTCGCCGAAGGCGAGACGCGCTTGCGCGGTCTTGCCGAGCTTCGCGTGAAGGAGAGCGACCGTCTCGCCGCGACCGCCGCCGGGCTCCTGGCGAGTGGCGTTGAGACGAGCATCGAGGGCGACGATCTCATCGTCATGGGCAACGGCAATGTGCCGGGCGGCGGCGTGGTCGAGACTCACATGGACCACCGCATCGCCATGGCGTTTCTCACCCTCGGCCTCGGCGCCGAGCAGCCGGTCACCGTCGATGACATCGGCATGATCGCCACGAGCTTCCCGGCCTTCGTGCCGCTGATGACGAAACTCGGAGCCCAGTTCCGATGATCATCGCCCAAAGCTTTTATTGCTCCCCCCTTGCGGGGGAGCACGCGCTCGCCTTGCGAGAGCGGAGGGGGGTGAACAGCGGCGGTGGAGAGGCCGTCATGTTTCTTGTTTCGACCCCCCTCCCCAGCCCTCCCCCTCAAGGGGGGAGGGGACAGGCTCTCCTCAGTGGAAGAGTCCGATGATCATCGCCATCGATGGGCCTGCGGCCTCCGGCAAGGGCACGATCGCCAAGCGCGTCGCCGCGCATTACGGCCTTGCCTATCTCGATACCGGTACGCTCTACCGCGCGATCGCACGCGATACCTTGGCGCGTGGAGGAGATCCGGCCGACGCGGGCGAGGCGCTGAAAAGCGCCAAGGCACTCGACCCATCCACGCTTGGCGACCCAAGCCTCAGGAAGCCAGGTCTCGGTGAAGCTGCCTCACTCGTTGCCAAGCATCCCGAGGTGCGCGAAGAGCTGCTCGCCTATCAGCGGAGCTTCGCCCGCGCCAAATCTGGCGCGGTGCTCGACGGAAGGGACATCGGCACGGTGATCTGCCCCGATGCCGACGTGAAATTATTTGTGACAGCGACGCCTGAGGAGCGCGCCAGGCGGCGCTATCTCGAGCTGGAACTGGCCGGAATCGCCATCAGCGAAGCCGAGGTGCTGTGCGATATCCGCCGCCGCGACGAGCGCGACAAGCACCGCGCCGCGGCGCCCTTGCGTAGGGCCCCCGACGCGCACTTGCTCGATACTACGAATTTGGATATAGACGCCGCGTTCAAGGCTGCCATCGAGCTGATCGATGCTGCGCTTGCGCGTGCAGGGTACGCCGATTAAGGCAGTACCCCTATCGCACACCATTTCCGAAGTTTTCCGCGAAATTCTGGCGGCAGACCTCATGCGGTGACGGTAGCCGTGAACACGCTTGACCCCGCGCTTCCGCGAGTTATCGCGCCGGCAGACGGGGAATCCGATTGGAAGGGACTAGAGAGTTTATATGAACGAACCGCAAGCTAGCATCAGCCATCCGAGCCACGACGAGTTCGCGGCCCTGCTTGAAGAGTCGCTGACCGCCACGGCGCTGCAGGAAGGCAACGTCGTCAAGGGCACCATCGTCGGGATCGAGAAGGACGTTGCGGTGATCGATGTCGGCCTCAAGACCGAGGGCCGCATTCCCCTGAAAGAATTTGGCATCTCCGGACGCGCCGCCAATCTCTCCGTCGGCGACGAGGTCGACGTGTATCTCGAACGCGTCGAGAACGCCATGGGCGAGGCCGTGCTGTCGCGCGAGAAGGCGCGGCGCGAGGAAAGCTGGACGCGGCTCGAGGAGAAATACAAGGCCGGCGAGCGCGTCGAAGGCGTGATCTTCAACCGCGTCAAAGGCGGCTTCACCGTCGATCTCGATGGCGCCGTGGCCTTCCTGCCTGGCAGCCAAGTCGACATCCGTCCGATCCGCGACGTCGGACCGCTGATGAACCAGCCGCAGCCCTTCCAGATCCTGAAGATGGATCGCCGCCGCGGCAACATCGTCGTGTCGCGCCGCTCAGTGCTCGAAGAGACGCGCGCCGAGAAGCGCAGCGAGATCGTGGCGCGGCTGGAAGAGGGTCAGGTCATCGAGGGCGTGGTCAAGAACATCACCGACTACGGCGCCTTCATCGATCTCGGCGGCATCGACGGCCTGTTGCACGTCACCGACATGGCGTGGAGGCGTGTCGCCCATCCGAGCGAGGTCGTGAACGTCGGCGACACCGTCAAGGTGCAGATCATCCGCATCAACCCCGAGACCCAGCGCATCAGCCTCGGCATCAAGCAGCTCGAAGCCGACCCTTGGGAGGGCATTGCCGCCAAATACCCGGTTGGCTCGCGGCTCAAGGGCACGGTCACCAACATCACCGACTATGGCGCCTTCGTCGAGCTCGAACCCGGCGTGGAGGGACTGATTCACGTGTCGGAGATGAGCTGGACCAAGAAGAACATCCATCCCGGCAAGATCATCTCGACGAGCCAGGAGGTCGAGGTACAGGTGCTCGAGGTCGATCCCGAGAAGCGCCGCATTTCGCTCGGCCTCAAGCAGACCCAGGAGAATCCCTGGGTCGCCTTCACCGCCAATCACCCGCCTGGCACCACCATCGAGGGCCCGATCCGCAACATCACCGAGTTCGGTCTGTTCATCGGGCTCGATGGCGGCATCGACGGCATGGTGCATCTATCGGATCTCGACTGGTCCAAGTCAGGGGAGGACGCCCTCAAGGATTACAACAAGGGCGACAACGTCAAAGCCGTGGTGCTCGAAGCCGACTCCGAGAAGGAGCGCATCAGCCTCGGCGTCAAGCAGCTCACGCCAGATCCGTTTGCCTCCGGCGCGCCTTCCGCCAAGCTCAAGAAGGGCATGCGGGTGACCTGCGAGGTCGTGGCGGTGAAGGACAGTGGGCTCGAGGTCAAGCTCGTCGACCACGACCTGACCAGCTTCATCCGCCGCTCCGACCTTTCTCGCGACCGTTCCGAGCAGCGGCCTGACCGCTTCGGCGTCGGCGAGAAATTCGACGCCGTGGTGACCCAGGTCGATGCCAAGGCGCGCAAGGTCGGCGTCTCGATCAAGGCGCTCGAAATCGCCGAGGAGAAAGAGGCCGTCGCTCAATACGGCTCGACAGATTCCGGCGCTTCGCTCGGCGACATTCTCGGTGCCGCCCTGAGCAAGGCGAAGGAGGAGGACGGCGGCGACGAGGTTGCCGAGAAGCCGAAGCGCAAGGGCAAGGCGAAGGGCGAGGCTGCCAAGACCGAGGATTCGGCGGAGGCCGAGGAGTAACCTGGGGCGCAAGCCGCGCCCTGACTTCCGCCTCTTCAGGCTGTCGATCTTCGAGAAAGAAGAGACCGTGGTCGAAGCCGAGACCGTGATCGAGCGCCGCCGTCTCAGGCGGCGGCTCACCGCTTGGCGGGTTGCCGCCATCGTGCTCGCCGTCTTCGTCATCGCCCTGGTGATGGCAGGCGACCAGCGTTTCGCCGGCCCCGGCAGCTTCCTGCCGCATATCGCCCGCGTGTCGGTGAGCGGCCTCATCACCGACGATCAGAAGATGCTCGAGCTCCTCGACAAGGTCGGCAAGTCGAGCCAGGTGCGGGCGGTGATCCTGGACATCAATAGCCCAGGCGGCACCACCACCGGCGGCGAAGCCATGTACGACGCGATCCGCCGCCTCGCCGCGAAGAAGCCAGTGGTCGCGGTGTGCGGCACGCTCGCGACCTCTGCGGCCTATATCGTGGCGCTGGCCACCGACCGCATCTTCGTCTACGGCAACACCATCACCGGATCGGTCGGCGTCATCTTCCAATGGGCCGATGTCTCGGAGCTCATGAAGACGCTCGGCGTGAAGGTCGAGGAGGTGAAGAGCGGGCCGCTGAAGGCCGTTCCCAATCCCTTCGAGCCGACCGACGAGAAGGGCAGGGCGCTTGCTGCGGAAATGGTGCAGGAAGCGAAGGTCTGGTTCGTCGATCTTGTCGGCAAGCGCCGCAACATCGAGCCTGCCTCCGTGCCCGGCTTGACCGACGGCCGCGTCTATTCCGGGCGGCAGGCCTTGGCGCTCAAGCTCGTCGACGAGATCGGCGATGAAAGGACCGCCAAGAGATGGCTGCAGGAGAAACGCGACGTCGCTCCGGGACTGTCGGTGGTCGAGTGGAAGCCGAAGGCTGAAAGTGGCGGCATTTTGAGCTGGCTATTCGGCTCGATCGCCTCCGGGGCCGGCATCTCCGCTGGCAACTTTGCATCCTTATTCGGTCAAGTTTCGGAAGGACTTAGGCTTGACGGTCTAGTCTCGCTTTGGCACCCTGCAGGGAGCTAGCGGGGGCTGCTGCCGGGTAAGCCGGCAATGTGGGGCAATCATGATCAAGTCGGAATTGATTCAGCGCGTGGCTGCGGCCAACCCGCACCTGTTTCAGCGCGACGTCGAGCGCATCATCAACATCGTGCTCGATGAAATAACTGGCGCGCTGGCCCGCGGTGACCGGGTCGAGCTGCGCGGCTTCGGCGCCTTCACGGTGAAACACCGCGCCGCCCGGCAGGGCCGCAATCCACGCACCGGCGATACCGTGTTCGTCGAGGACAAGTTCGTGCCCTTCTTCAAGACCGGCAAGGAGCTGCGCGAACGCCTGAACCGCGAGGATGGGGCGGCTTAAGCCTCGTCCCGATGGAGCGGCCGTGATGCGTAAACTGGTCGCCGCCCTGATTCTTGTGCCGCTCGGCGTGCTGCTCGTGGCGCTCGCCGTCGTCAACCGCAAGCCTGTCATGCTCGGCCTCAATCCGTTTGACGCCAATGCCGGCTACGGCATCGAGGCGCCTCTGTTCGTGTTGCTGCTCGGCGCCTTCGCCCTTGGGCTCGTCATTGGCGGGTTCGCGACCTGGCTCGGTCAGGGCAAGTGGCGGAAAACCGCACGCGTCGAAGCCCGTGAGGCCTCGACCTGGCGCCGCCAGGCCGACCGCCTGGAGAAGGAGCTTGAAGGCCTCGACGCCCGCTCCCGGCGCGCCCGCCTGCCGGCGGAATAGCCGGCAGAAGTCAGAAATCAGAAACCAGAAGCCAGAATCGGAGGTGTCGCGTTCCGGCTTCTGATTTCCGGGTTCTGGCTTCTGTTTTGTGCACTGCGATAGACTTCGGCCCCCGAATTGCATAGGGTGGCCCCCGCCTGGGCTTTTTCGGAGCCCTGCACCCCCAGCCATGGAAAGTCTGCCAGGTGCCGGTGAAGGTGAAAATTTGCGGCGTTCGCACCCGAGAGATCGTGGACACGGCAGTTGATGCCGGCGCCGACTATGTCGGCCTCGTGTTCTTTCCGAAGAGCCCACGTCATATCGCGCCTGAAGCCGCACGCCCGCTCGCCGAGCTTGCGTTCGGCCGCATCGACACGGTCGCGGTCCTGGTCGATCCCGACGATGCGCTGGTCGATGAAATCCTCGCTACCGTCCGCCCAAGCATGCTTCAGCTTCATGGCGGCGAGACGCCTGAGCGGGTGGCGGCGATCAAGTCGCGCGCGGGCTTGCCGATCATCAAGGCCATAGGCGTCGCCACCGCCGACGATGTGGCAAAGCCTCCGCCTATCGGGGCATTGCCGACATGATCCTGTTCGACGCCAAAGCGCCTCCCGGCTCGGAACTTCCCGGCGGACACGGTCTCGCCTTCGACTGGCGCGCCCTTGCCGGTCCTTCGGTCGAGCGTCCCTTCGCGCTCTCCGGCGGGCTAGACCCAGACAATGTGTGGGAGGCATCGGTAACGACCGGAGCGTCGCTGGTCGATGTGTCCTCAGGCGTCGAGCGGGGCCCTGGCGTGAAGGACCCCGATCTGGTGCGCCGCTTCATTCAGGCGGCCAAGGCGCGCCGCCCTCTCGAAAAGGCCATGGCGTCATGAGCGCTCCTCTCAGCCAGCCGCCGCTCAACTCCTATCGCACCGGGCCTGACGAGCGCGGGCATTTCGGCCTCTATGGCGGCCGCTTCGTCGCCGAGACGCTGATGCCGCTGATCCTCGATCTCGAGCGGGCCTATAACGACGCCAAGGCAGACGCGTCCTTCCAGTCCGAGATGGACTTCCACCTCGCGACTTACGTCGGCAGGCCGTCGCCGCTCTATTTTGCCGAGCGGCTGACGCGGCACTGCGGCGGCGCCAAGATCTATTTCAAGCGCGAGGAGCTCAATCACACCGGCGCGCACAAGGTGAACAATGTGCTCGGTCAGATCATGCTCGCCTTGCGCATGGGCAAGACGCGCATCATCGCCGAGACCGGCGCCGGCATGCACGGCGTCGCCACCGCGACCTTGTGCGCGAAGTTCGGGCTCCCTTGCATCGTCTACATGGGCTCCGTCGACGTCGAGCGGCAGAAGCCGAACGTGCTCAGGATGAAGATGCTCGGCGCCGAGGTTCGCGCCGTCGAATCCGGTTCCAAGACGCTCAAGGATGCGATGAATGAGGCGCTGCGCGATTGGGTCGCCAACGTGCACGACACCTTCTATTGCATCGGCACAGTGGCGGGGCCGCACCCTTATCCGGCGATGGTGCGCGACTTCCAGTCGATCATCGGCCGCGAGACGCGCGAGCAGATGCTTGCGGCAGAGAACCGCCTGCCGGATTCGCTGATCGCCTGCATCGGCGGCGGCTCCAATGCCATGGGCCTGTTCCATCCCTTCCTCGACGAGCGTGGGATCGAAATCTACGGCGTGGAAGCAGCTGGCCTCGGTCTTAACAGCGGCAAGCACGCGGCCTCGATTGCCGGCGGCAGGCCCGGCGTCTTGCACGGCAACCGCACCTATCTGTTGATGGACGGTGACGGCCAGATCGAGGAAGCGCATTCGATCTCCGCCGGGCTCGATTATCCAGGCATCGGGCCTGAGCATGCCTGGCTCAACGACATGGCCCGCGTCACCTTCCTCTCGGCGACCGACGCCGAGGCGGTGGCCGCGTTCCAGCTCTGCAGCAGGCTCGAGGGCATCATCCCTGCGCTCGAGCCGGCGCATGCGCTCGCCCGCGTGCTCGACCTCGCGCCTCAGAAGCCTAAGGATCACCTGATGGTGGTCAATGTTTCCGGCCGCGGCGACAAGGACCTCGACTCCGTCGCAAGCTATCTGAGCGCCAAGACGCGAGCGGCAAGATGAATGCAGACACGCATAGACCACCGGTTTGCCGCGCTGAAGCGGGACGGCCGCGCCGGGCTCGTCACCTTTATCACCGCAGGCGATCCCGACTATGCCACCTCGCTCAAGCTGCTCGATGCCCTGCCGCAAGCCGGCGCCGACATCATCGAGCTCGGCATGCCGTTCTCCGACCCTATGGCCGACGGGCCGGCGATCCAGGCCTCCTCCATGCGCGCGCTCGCCGCAGGTCAGACCATGGTGAAGACCTTGGCCATGGTTAAGTCCTTCCGGGAAAAGGACAAAACAACCCCCATCGTGCTAATGGGCTATTACAACCCTATATATATCTTCGGCGTGGACCGGTTCCTGAAGGACGCGGTCGCCGCCGGAGTTGATGGTTTGATCGTGGTCGACATGCCGCCGGAGGAAGATGCCGAGCTTCGCCCGCCTGCAAGCAAGGCGGGGCTCGACTTCATTCGCCTCGCGACGCCGACAACCGACGCCAAGCGCCTGCCGGCCGTGCTCGCGCATAGTTCGGGCTTCGTCTATTACGTGTCGATCGCCGGGATCACAGGCACGGCTGCGCCGGATCTTGCCGACGTTGCGCCGCATGTCGGGCGCATCAAGGCGGCAACCAAGCTCCCGATTGCCGTCGGCTTCGGCGTGAAGACCAAGGAGCAGGTGAGCGCCATTGCCAAGATCGCCGAGGGCGTGGTGGTCGGCTCGACGCTGGTGTCGGCGATCGCCCAAAGCCTCGATGGCGAAGGCAAGGCGACGCCCGAAACCGGCCCCAAAGCTCTGGCTCTGGTGGGAGAGCTGGCCTCGGCGCTCCGACAGCCCGCTGCCGCCGCCGCGCTTTAGGCATGATTTCGAGTTTAAGGTGATTGTTGCTTTTTGACTGTTTGGTAGTCCCGTGAACTGGATCAACAACGTCGTCAGGCCCAAGATTCGCAGCATCCTTCGCAAGAAGGAGGTGCCGGACAATCTTTGGGTCAAATGCCCCGAAACGGGGCAGATGATCTATTACAAGGATCTCGAAGCCAACCAGTTCGTAGTTCCGGGCTCCAATTACCACATGCGCGTCTCGGCGCCTGCGCGGCTGAAAGGCCTGTTCGACGGCGGTGAATACGAGAGCATCGCGCTTCCCGAGGTCCCTCTCGACCCGCTCAAATTCCGCGACGAGCGGCGCTACACCGACCGGCTCAAGGACGCCCGCAGCAAGACTGGGCTCGCCGACGCCGTTCTCGTCGGCGCCGGACAGCTGCAAGGCGAGAAGATCGTGGCCGCGGTGCAGGACTTCGAGTTTCTCGGCGGCTCGCTCGGCACCGCAGCCGGCGAAGCGGTGATTTCCGGCATGCGCACGGCGGTGAAACGCGAGAGCCCGTTCATTCTGTTTGCCGCTTCCGGCGGCGCACGCATGCAGGAAGGCATCCTCTCGCTGATGCAGATGCCGCGCACCACGGTGGCGGTGCAGGAGCTGCGCGAGGCGAAGCTGCCTTATGTCGTGGTGCTGACCCATCCGACCACCGGCGGCGTCACCGCCTCCTATGCCATGCTCGGCGACATCCACATCGCCGAGCCCGGCGCGCTCATCGGCTTTGCCGGTCCGCGCGTCATCGAGCAGACCATCCGCGAGCAGCTCCCCAACGGTTTCCAGCGCGCCGAATATCTGCTCGACCACGGCATGGTCGACATGGTGGTGCATCGCCATCAGCTGCGTGACACGCTTGGCCGCATCTGCCGGCTGCTCACCCACACCCGTCCCGGACGTGAGATCGCCCTTCCCGAACATCTCGACGGCATGAACTCGCATCCCGCACCGGCTGCGACGCTGGCGCGGCTCGGCGGCAACGGCGAGATCGTGGATATCGAGGTCGAGGAGGACGACGACGACGATCATGTGAGTGAGCCCTTCGGCACCCCGGCCGAACCCCGTTCGCCGCGAAGCGTCTAAGGCCAACCCCCTTGACCACCTTGCCGCACAGCGACGAGGGTCGCATCCCACTGCCCTCAGTCTCGGGAAGCGTGACGCTGCTTGAGCGCCTCAAGGCGCTCCACCCGCAATCGATCGACCTGTCGCTTGGACGCATCGAGCGTCTGCTCGCAGCACTTGGCCATCCTGAGCGCCGCCTGCCGCCGGTGGTCCACGTCGCGGGAACCAACGGCAAGGGATCGCTGATCGCCTTCGTCCGCGCCATCGCCGAGGCCTTGGGCAAGCGCGTTCATGTCTACACCTCTCCGCACCTCGTGAACTTCCACGAGCGCATTCTGCTCGCCGGGCCCGATGGCGCCGCTCCCATCACCGAGGATAGGCTGGTCGATTGCCTCGCCCGCGCCGAGGCCGCCAATTCCGGCGAGCTGATCACGCTGTTCGAGATCACCACGGCTGCGGCCTTCCTCGCCTTCGCCGAGATCACAAGCCGATTTGCTGCTGCTCGAAACCGGGCTTGGCGGCAGGCTCGATGCGACCAATGTCGTCGACAAGCCGCTTGCCACCTCCATCACCCCCATCTCGATCGATCACGTTTCATTTCTGGGCAATACGCTTGCGGCTATCGCCGGCGAGAAGGCCGGCATCCTCAAGCCTGGCGTCCCCTGCATCGTCGGACGCCAGGAGACCGAAGCGCTTCGCGTCATCGAGGCGCGGGCGGAAGAGATCGGCGCGCCGCTCCACGTGTTCGGGCGCGACTTCGACGTGTTCGAGCAGCACCGGAGATTGATCTTCCAGACCGCGTCGCGGCTGATCGACCTTCCTTTGCCGCGCCTCAACGGGCGGCATCAGATCGACAATGCCGGTGCTGCCATCGCCACCGCGAGCGTCGCTTTCGGCGATGCGCTCACCATCGACTCGCTTGAGCATGGACTGACCCACGCCGAATGGCCGGCGCGGCTCGAGCGCCTCGGCGAAGGTGCGCTTCACCAATATGTGGGCGAGGGCACCGAGATCTGGCTCGACGGCGGGCACAATGAAGCCGGCGGCCAAGCCATTGCCCATGCGCTCGCCGAATTCGACGAGCGCGTGCCGCGCGCCGTTCATCTCATCTGGGGAATGATGGAGACGAAGGACGCCCACGCCTTCATCGCGCCATTCAAGGGCCTGGTCGAGCGCGTCTACACCGTACCCATCCCTGAGGAGGCGAACGCCTTCTCGGCGGAGGCTCTTGGCGGAGATTGCGGCGAGCGAAGGCTTCGACGTGACGCCTGCGAGCGGCGTGGCGCACGCGCTGATGCTATCGCGCGCGGCGCTAGGGCGCCCGGGACGCGTGCTGATCTGCGGCTCGCTTTACCTAGCGGGCCACGTGCTCAAATTGCATGCCTAAAAGCAAAGGGCGTCATGCCCGGGTGCGTTCGACCAACACCCCGCTCCCCCCTTGAGGGGGAGCACGCGCGCTTCTTAGCGCGCGGAGGGGGGTACGGACCCGCCGGATCTTAGTTGGACCCCCCTCCCTATCCCTCCCCTCAAGGGGGAAGGAGAGAGCGAGCGGTAGACTCCTGCGATCACATGCTGGGATGGAAGCTAGACGGCGGCGACGCCGATCGTCCCGCTGATCCAGTCGGTAAGCCTGCCCTTCGGCAACGCGCCGGTCTGCGTCGCGGCGAGCTGACCGTCCTTGAAGATCATCAACGTGGGGATCGCCCGCACGTTGTAGCGCGACGGCGTGCGATGGTTCTCGTCGATGTTGAGCTTGACGATCTTGACCTTGCCGTTGAGTTCCTTGGCGATCTCCTCGAGCGCCGGTGCGATCTGCCGGCAAGGACCGCACCATTCGGCCCAGAAGTCCACCACGACGGGGGTGGACGACTTCAAGACGTCGGCCTCGAAGGTATCGTCGGAAACAGTTGCAGTTGCCATTTATTTGCTTCTCCTAGGTCGCCGGCATTCGACCCCCAAAAGTGGCCGGTCTTGTCATATAACGCGAACCTAGGTGCGCACCCCGGCAACGTCAAGGCTGGGGCTTTCCTGCAACATGCGACGTTCGGCCAAATCAAGCAGTGTTGATGGGATTTCCATCAGTTTCGGGCCGTCGGTCCACAGGATCGCTGCCTTCAGCGTTCGTTCCGGAAACATGAGGCGGAGTGCTGAGCGATAGGCGGCAAGCTGCGCGATATACCCGGGCGCCACGTCATCGGGCGTGGATGGCGGCGGCCGATTCGTCTTGTAGTCGAGCACGAGCAGGGCGTCGTCGAGAATTGCCAGCCGGTCGATCTGGCCTGACAGATCGCGCGCGCTGTCGCCGTCGCCGAACCTCGCCACCACCGGCACCTCGCTGAGGCTGCCGGGAGCAAAGAGCGGCGCGAAGCGAGCGTCCCGCACGATGGCGAGTGTCTCGCTCACGATCTCCTCGCGCAGCTCCTCAGGCAGGTCGCGGCCGCGTGCGGCGACGAAGGCCCGCGCAGCGCCCTCCCGGTCGGCGGCTGCGACCTCCGGCAGATGCTGCAGCAGCGTGTGCACCAGCCGTCCGCGCGCAAAGCGCCTGTTGTCGGCAAGCGCCATCGGTCCGAGCGGCGGCTGCTCGGGGTAAAGTGGCGGCGTGTCGCCGAGAAGCGCGCCAAGCCCTGACGGCGTGAGGAGCTGACGCGACCGCTCCACCGGCGCAGGCCTAGCTGCCCAGTCCGGCAGCTCCGCCGAGCCGATCCCTGCCTCCGCCGAGCCCGCCGCCTCCACCGGAACGCTTTGTTTGCTGACGAGTCTCTGCACCGGCTCGCCGTCATAGCCTGCGCTCTCGGTGAGCAGGCCTTGCAGTCCCTGAGCAACCAGCTCGTACCAGGACGCCTTCTCAGGCCGTTCCTTCTGGCTCCAGCCGCAGATATACAGCCGGTCGCGCGCCCTGGTCATGGCGACGTAGAGCAGCCGGTGATACTCCTCGAGCTCGGCCTTGCGCGCGAGGTCCTTGGCCTCCTCGATGTGAGAGAGCGTATTGCCGCCGGCAGGCCACACGATATGACCGACTTCCTCCGGCGGAACGCCATGCCGCGCGAGCGTATGGATGCTCGCGCCCTGGTGCCTCGGCAGCATGCAGGTATCAGGCAGGAACACGATCGGCGCTTGCAGGCCCTTGGCGCCGTGCACCGTCATGATGCGGACCTCGTCGCGCTTCTGCTCCATGTCGCGCTTGATCTCGACGTCGGTCGAGCGCATCGCGTTGACGAAGCCTTGCAGCGACGGTGGAGCTTCCCGGTCGAAGCCGAGCGCTAGGTCGATGAACTCATCGAGTGACTCTGCTGCTTCCGGCCCAAGTCTCGTCAGCATGCGCTTCCGCATCTCCTGCCCGTTCTCGCCGAGCAGCTCGAGGAAGAATTCGTAAGGCGGTGTGAGGTCGACGCGCGACAGCCAGCGCGACAGCAGGTCGGCAGCCTCCTTGAGCCGCGCATTGTCCTTGGCCTTGGTCTGCAGCACATTCCACAACGACGTGCGCCGCTGATGCGCGAGCTCGAACAGGTCGTCGTCATTTAGCCCGAACAGCGGGCTCTTCAGCACCACGGCAAGCGAAAGATCGTCCTCCGGCATCAGGAGAACGTCGGCGAGCGCCATGAGGTCCATGACCGCGATCTGTTGCAGGAGCTGCATGCGGTCGGCGCCGGCCACCGCGATCTTCTCGCGCTTGAGCGCGCGGATCATCGGCGCGGTGAACGGCTCGCGGCGCCGCACCAGGATAAGAATGTCGCCCGCCTTGATCTCGCGGCCTTCGGATTCGAGCTTCTCGTCGTTGTCGAGCCAGGCCTTGATCTGACCGGCGATGCGCCCGCACAGCACATCGACGGCGTGCGGCGGCACCGCATCCTCGTTCCAAGGCTCGAAGGCTTCGGCAGGCTCGATCTTCGTCTCGGTCACCACCGGCCAAAGCTCGACCAGCCCTGCCTGCCCGGTGCGGAAGGCGTGGTGCTGGATGATCTCGCCGTCGCTCCAGATCAAGCCGTCCGCGGCTGGACGCTTGCCGAACACCGCATCGACCGCCTTGAGCACGGCCTCGGTCGAGCGGAAGGAGAGGGTAAGCGGCACGTCGTTCCACACCTGCTCGATCGCCATCGCCTTGGCGCGGAAATTCCGCCCGACCGTGCCGAAGCGAACCGGATCGGCGCCTTGGAAGCTGTAGATGGATTGCTTCTCGTCGCCCACCGCGAACAGGGTGCGCAGCCTGTCGCTCGCGCCAACACCCGCGAAGAACTCCTCGGCCAGGCGCTCGATGATCGACCATTGCTCGGGGTTGGTGTCCTGCGCCTCGTCGACGAGGATGTGGTCGACGCCGCCGTCGATCTTGAACAGCACCCAGGCCGCGGCACCTGCGCGGGACAGGAGCACCTTCGTCTTGAGGATGAGGTCGTCATAGTCGAGCACGGCCTCGCTCTGCTTGGCGCGCTCATACTCGGCTTGGATCGTGTCGGCAAGCAGAAGCACCGCAGCGCTCGCCTCGGCGCAGGCAAGCTGCGCACGTTGGGTCGCGAGCGCGGCGAAGCGGCCTTGCGCGCGATCGAGCGCGGCGCAAAGCTGAGGTTCTGCCTGCCGCAATCCTTTGCTGCAGACAGTTTTGCGCTGCTCGTTCTGAGTGGTGAGAAATATCGGCTTGAGCGCCGCGACTCTTGCAGCGCCGGCCGCAGACCTTGCGGCCCGCAAGCCGTCTCTCAGCTCTTGGTCCGTGCGCGACTCCGCGCCGTTGGCTTCAAGCGCGGCGAGCAGCGCGTCGATGTCGCTATCGGCGAGCACATCGGCAAGCTGCTCGGTCAGCTCAGCCTCGCAGACCTGCTCGCCGAGCCCGAACAGGCGCTTGAGGCAGCGCTCCTCGGCGCTGGTCCAGTCCGGGTCGCTCTCATGCAAGGCGATCATGCGGGCAAGGTCGCCGCGCTTGCCGAGCACGGTGTCGACGATCTTGCGGAAATAATCCTCGACCGTTACCGCCACAATCCTGGCGAGAGCCTGCCCCAGCTTGCCGTCGCGCTCCTTTGCGGCACGCGCCATGACGGCGTCGAACGCTTCGCCCTTGAGCCGCACGGCCTCAGCCTCGTCGAGCACGGCGAAATGCGGTGTCACCTCGGCTTCGAGCGGGAAGCGCTGCAACAGCCGCTCGCAGAAGCCGTGAATGGTGTAGATCTTGAGCCCGCCTTTGGCCTCCAGCGTCTGCGCAAACAGCCGCCGCGCCGCTTTGACCTCTGCATCGTCGGGCGCGCGGCCGAGAAGGCTCGCAAGCCGCTCGCGCAATGCGCCCTCTGCCAGCGTGGCCCAGGCAGCGAGCTCCTTGAGCAGCCGGTTCTGCATCTCCGCCGCAGCCATCTTGGTGTAGGTCAGGCAGAGGATGCGCTGAGGCTCTGACCCGGCGAGCAGCAGCCGCAAGACGCGCCTCACCAGGACTTCGGTCTTGCCGGTGCCGGCATTGGCCGACACCCAGGCCGACGCGGAAGGGTCCGAGGCGCGCGCCTGGTTCGCGTCCGCAGCGTGGGGAAGGGCTTCCCGCCTCGCGCTCACCAGTTCTCCTCCTCGAGGCCGAGCGTTTCCCATTCGGCGAGGCGCGCGAGATGGGCGTAGTCGTCATAGTCGTAGATGCGGCCGAAGGCGGTGCCGGGGCGGCGCTTGGCCTCATAGGGTATGTCGGCGCGGTCGAAACGCTCGATGAGCCTCACGAGATCGGCGAGCGCCTTTTCGGCAAGTCCCGCGGGAGCCGCCTTGGCTGCCGGCTGCTCTTCGCCGCCGTCGCCGCGGCCCGACGCCCTGATGTAGTGCATGCCGTGCACCGCGCGCGCCCCGACCGCGACGAAACCGCCGCCCGAGGCAATAGCGGCTTCGAGGGGAAGCTGCGGCGCGAACAGCCCTTCGACCTGCTTCGTCGTGGGCACTCTGCCGGTCTTGTAGTCGTAGAGGACGATGCTGCCATCCTCGCAGAGGTCGATGCGGTCGGCGCGCACACTAAGGCGGAATCCGCGTTCAACCGCGAGGTCCAGTTGGCCCTCAACTTCCGCCTCGACCTTGACCACGCCTTTCCGGCGCGCAGGCTCGGTTTCCGCAAACCACTTGGCGAAGCGCGCGAAGCCAGGCCGCCAGAACGCCTCGACGCGCGGCGAGCCGCCAAGCGCCTCAAACAGCCTATCGGCGCTCGCGATCAGCTCAGCTTCGATGCCGTCAGGCAGGCTGTCGGGATGCCTAAGCGCAAATTCGTGCAAGGCATGATGCACGATCTGGCCGCGCATGGCGTTGTCGGGAAGCTCGCCGAGCGGCTTCAGCGCCTCGAGCTTCAAGATATAGCGGGCGAAGATCTCATATGGATTGGCGATCCAATTCTCGATCCGGGTGACGCTGAGCTTGCGCGGCCGTGCCTCGACCGGCGGGCAAGGTCTTGGCGGATCGGCCGGCGCGAAGGAAGGCGCCGCATCGCGGGCCCGCGCCCATTGGGCGAAGGGTTGCTGAGGCGCGATCCGGGGCATTGCCTTCGCCGCCTCCACGAGCGCGTTGAGCCGTTGCAGCCAGCGCGACGGCACGGTCGGCACGCCGTCGACCTTGACGGCGCGCGAGAGATAAAGCGTGGGCGCGCCGAGGGCTTGCGCGAAGTCGTGGGCTGAAAGGCCGATGCGCCTCTCAGGCGGCGGGAGCCCAAGTGCCTCGGCCATGGGCCGGCTGAGCCAGGGGCTCGCTTCCTGCGGCCGCGGCCAGACGCCCTCATTGAGGCTGCCGAGGATCACCACGTCCGGCTGCTGCAACCGCGCTTCGAGCGGCCCCCAGATGAAGAGCCTGGGATGAGCCGGCCTGCGCGGTCGCGCGACGCGGCCCGAGAGCAGGCTGCGATAGAAGGGCGCGTAGTCCACCGGCTTGAGCGCGACCCTGTCTCCCTCCGCCATCAGCTCTGCGAGCAGCACCGACATCGCCTCGCCGGCTTCTCCCTGCCAAAGATGCGACGAGGAGCCGCTGCGGTCCCGGCCGAGCGCCTCGGCGGCGGCGGCATGAGCCTCGGCAAGTCGCGAAGCGGCGTGAGGCGATTGGACCTGAAACAAGTCCGTCAGCGGCGCGAAGGCGCGTTTGAGGTCCTCGACCAACCTCAGCGCCGTCTCCTGCTCGTGCTCGCTGACGGGCTTGCGGCGGCGCTCTTCACTTCGCGCGGCCTTCACCGCGTCGCCGACGCCGTCGAGACCCTGGCCGATATAGATGTCGCGGAAGGCAGCCCGTTCGAGCGCGCGCGCAGCCTTTCTGATGTCGCTTGGAGCGCGGCCGACAAGGGTTAGCGGATGCTTGAGCAGAGCCATGAGCTCAGGCGCGGCGAAGCCGCTTTCCGCTGCGCCGATGACAAGGTCGAGGAAGGCGCCAGGCAGAGTGCGCGCGACCGGCACGCCTGCTGAATCGTCGATGATGAGATCGTAGGCTTTGAGCCGCGCCGCCACGCGCCTGGCAAGCGTCCGGTCTGGCGTGATCAGCGCCGCGGTCTTGCCTTCCGTCTCGATGGTGGAGCGGAGGATGAGCGCGATGGCTTCGGCCTCGTCATGCGCCGTCGGCGTCTCCAGCGTTTGCAGGCCTGCAAGCGCGGTCGGGAGGCTCGCATCCTCCGATTTGAGGAAGGTCTGCCAGCGATCCGTGTCGCCTGCCGGGCGCAGCACTTCGCTCACAAACTTAAGCCGCGCACGCCGCTCGACATTGGGTTGGCTTCCTTGCACGTAGCGGACATCGTCGCGCGTCGCGCCAAGCTTGGCGAGCAGCTCGGCCATGCCGGTTTGCGGATGCTCCGGATGCTTTGCGAGGCTCGCCCAGCTTTCCTCGTCGAGCGACAGGTCGAGGCCAGGCAGCACCACGGCGCCGTTCGGCAGCGAGGCGATGATTTTGAGCAGCCGCGCCGTGGCCGGTACCGTTCCGGTCGATCCTGCGGCGATCACCGGTCCCGCCGGCGGCTTGGTCACGAGCCGCGCCGCCTCGAAGTCCATCAGCGCGTTCCGTCGCGCGGTGGGCGAGACAAGGCCATGCTCGCGGAGATGCGCGGGCCAATAGTCAGTGACGATCTTGAGGAAGTCGACTGTCTTCTCCCAATGATCCGCATATTCCTCCGGCACGAGTCCTTTGAGTGCGGCGAGCCCGACCTCTTCGCTTTCGATGAAGTCCATGAGGTTGGCGAGATCGGCGGCGAGGTAGGAGGCTTGTGCCGGGGTGGCCACCGGCGGCACGGCCTGGCCGGCAGAATCGGTGTGCCGCTTTCATGCAGGGCCTTGCTCCAGGCAAGCACGAGCCGCATCAAGGCAAGGCGCCGCTCGAGCGGGCCGATCGCCCGCGCTCCGCCTGCCCCTGCAAAGCCCTGATCGGCGTTCGCCCTCGGCGCCGAAGATGATGGCGGCGTCCTCGTCGGGATCGCCGAGCGCGCGGATGGAGGGCAGCAGCGCCGCCCGTCCCCCGGAAGCCTCGAGAAAGGCATCGCGCAAGGCCCTGACCGCGCGTCGCGTAGGCAGATAGATGACGGCGCCGGGGAGCGTCAGCGGATCGGGCTTGGCGCCGCCCGGGGCCGGCAGATCGCCGCTGAGCACGGCTCTCGCGAGCGTGGAAAGGAATGGCGCCGAGGGCGGGATGGTGTAGAGCCGCGGGCGCGTTGTTGCCCGCATCAGGCACCTTCGTGCTCGAACCAGGTCTCGGCCTCGGCGAGTGCCTCCGGCGTGCCGACATGCATCCAGTGGCCGTCGAGCCGCATGCCGTAGAGGCGCCTCTTGGCGAGCGCCCGGTCCCACAACAGGTTCAACGAGAATTTTCCGTCGGGCGCGTCCGCGAACAGCCTTGCATCGCAGAGCGACGCGCCGGCAAAGGCGAAGGGCACGATCTGCCGCTCGCCTCTGCGCGTGAGCCGACCGTCAGGTGCCATGGCGAAATCGCCCTTTCCTCCATAGCCGATGCTCGAAGCAAGCGGCGCGAGCAGCAGCAGACAATCCATGATGTCCGGATTCCACAATTTCACCATGCGCGGCAGCGCAGGGCTTGCGCCCTCGCTCCACACCGTGTCGGCGTTGTGGACGAAGAAGGGCCCTGGCCCAAGCAGAGGCAAAGCGCGCTTCACGCCTCCGCCCGTGTCGAGAAGCTGGTCGCGTTCGTCCGAGATCAGAATCCGAGGCTTGATCCCTTTGCGGCGGGCAAGGCTCTCTTCGATCTGGTCGGGCAAATAGTGCACGTTGACGATTGCGGTCTCGACGCCCGCATCGGCAAGCCGGTTGAGCACGTGGTCGATGAGCGGGCGTCCGGCAAGCGGCACGAGCGGCTTCGGCATGCGCAAGGTCAACGGGCGCATGCGCTCGCCATAACCGGCGGCAAGCACCATTGCCGTCTCAGCATGCGCCATGGACGCGGCCTTCACAGCGATAGCGGGGGAAGATGGTGCAAAGGCGGCAGCTCGTTTTCGTACCAGTCGCGCAGCGAGGCAAGCGCAGGGTGCGCGAGGTTGCGCTCAAGATAGCGGGCGACCCGGGGGATGTGAGCGAGATAACCGCGCTTGCCGTCACGTTTCGCCAACCGCGCAAATATGCCGAGGATCTTCGAGTTGCGTTGGGCGCCAAGCGTTGCGTAGAGCACGCTGAACTGATCGCTCGAAAATTGCTTATCGCTCGCGCTTCGGGCGGCACAGTAGCGAGCCAATAGCTCGGCTTCAAGCGCTTCGGGAACGTCAAGGCGGGCGTCCTGCAGAAGCGACACAAGATCGTATGCTGCTGGGCCCTGGAGGGCGTCCTGGAAATCGAGGATACCGACCTTCTGGAGCCCAGCCCGCTCCGGCAGCCACATCAGGTTCGGCGAGTGATAGTCACGTAAGATCAATGTGTTATCGGCAGCCGCCGCCTGTTCGAGCAGCGGGCGCCAAAGGCCGACATAGGCCTCGCGTACCTCTTCGGGGGTAGGGCGCCCATGCAGCGCCGGCCAGAACCAATCGGTGAGAAGCAAGGCCTCGGTGAGCAACGCTTCGGCGTCGTAGGGCGGCAGCCGGTAAGGCGCATGGCCTTCGACGGGCAAGAGCGGCGGCGTGTGCTCGCTCGCGATGGCGAGCAGCACATCCACGGCCGGCGCGTAAAGTTTGGCCAGCTTCGTGCCGATGCGCGATCTCGGCGCCGAACACCTTGTCGCCGAGATCCTCGATCAGCAGAAACCCCCGATCGAGATCGAAGGCGTAGATGGCGGGCGCGGCAAGCCCGCGCCGCCTGAGCTCGTGCCCCACGGCGACGAAGGGGGTGACGTCCTCGGCGAGATGCACGAGCGCGCTATAGGGTTTGCCGTCGCGGATCGGCGGTCCGTCAGGCTGGCGCGGTGCGTTCATCAAGATGGCGCTGCGGTCCGGCAGCACGAGACGCGCGTAAGCGCGCGTCGAGGCATCGCCTTGCAGATACTCGGCGGCAGCCTCGGCGTAGGGTGTTGTATCGATGAAATCGGAGAGCGCGCGCAGGCGCTCGAGCCGCGGGGCCCAGCTGCCGTGTCCAGTGAGCACCACGCGCCGGCGATAAGGCTCTGCCGTCTCGTCCATGGCGATGTCGAGCCGGTCAGCCGGAAGCCAGTCGCCGGCGCGCTCTGGCCATTCGACGATGGTTACCGAGCCTGGCAGCACATCGTCGAGGCCGAGCTCGGCAAGCTCGCGCGGCTCGAGCCGGTAAAAGTCGCAATGATGCACGGTGAAGCGCGGGGCGGCATAGGCCTGCACCAGCGAGAAGGTTGGGCTCGGCACCTCGCCCTCGACGCCGAGGCGAGCGAGCAGAAACCTGGCGAGGCTCGTCTTGCCGGCGCCGAGCGGGCCCGACACCGCGATCAGGTCGCCTGGCTTGAGCACGAGAGCGAGCCGCTGGGCGAGACGGTCGAGCTCGACGAGGTCGACGCCGTCAAGGCTCCAATTTGCGCTCATCCGGCGCGGCTTGATCCGTAGCGGCGCGGCTCCGGCTCGGCCGCAGCTTCGTGCGCGAGCGGCAGCCGCGCGCTGATCTTGGTGCCGTGCCCCGGCGTCGAGGCGAGTATCACCTCGCCTCCATGCAGCTCGACCAGGTTCTTGACGATGGAGAGGCCGAGACCGGCGCCGCGATGGCCCGATCCGTTGGCGCGGCTCTCGAAGCGGTCGAACACCGCCGACTGAAACTCGGCGGGAATGCCGCAGCCTTCGTCCGCGACGGTGAAGGCAAGCTTGTCATCTTCGTGGGCACAGGACAGCACGATTCTGCCCCCAGGGCTTGAGAAGCCAATGGCGTTGGCAAGCAGATTATACAGGATCTGGGTCACGCGAGGGCCGTCGGCGACGAATTCGTCGATGCCAGGCTCGATCCTGATATCGAGCTCGATGCGGTTCTGTTTCAGCCTCTCGCGCAAGCCCAGCACGGCAGCGTCGATCACGCCGCGCACCTTCACCGGGGCGAGCTTGAGCTCGAAGGTGCCGGCGTCGATGGTGGCGAGGTCGAGGATGTCGTCGATGATGGCGAGCAGCGTCTGGCCGGAAGTGCGGATGTCGCTCAGATATTCACTTCTGCTTGTCGGCGAGGCTGCCCGTGCTCGGGCTCGCCAGCAGCTCGGTGAAGCCAATGATGTTGGTGAGTGGCGTGCGCATCTCGTAGGAGACATGGCTGACGAAGGCGCTCTTGACTCGGCTCGCGGTCTCCAGCGCCTCGTTGCGATCGACGAGCGCACGCTCCACCCGTTTAGAGTCGGTCACGTCGCTATAGGTCAGAAGCGTGCCGCCGTCGGGGAGCGGGAGCGCGGCGCAAGCGATAACGCTACCGTCAGGCCGGTCGAACTGGCTCTCATAGGACCTTCGCTCGGAGAAGATGGCGGTGACCGCGGCCTTGGTGCGCTCCCATTCCTGGGCGTCGTCATAGAGAGGGCGACAGGCGAAAATCACGTCATCGATATGCGGCTCGCTGCCGAGCAGCGCCGGGCTCAAGCGCCAAAGCGAAGCGAAGGCGCGGTTGTGCAGGCGCAAGCCGCCCGTTGGGAGCGAACACCGCCACGCCTTCGCGCAAGGTATCGAGGGTCTCGCGCTGCACATGGATCAGCGCGTTGTAGCGGCTCTCGAGCGCGAGCCGCTCGGTGACGTTCTCATAAAGATAGGTGACGCCGCCTTCCGCCGCGCTGTCGGCAACGACATGCAGCGTGCGCCCGTCCGGCAGGTGCCATTGATCTTCCCGCTGCGAGTTGGTGCCGTAGGCCGAGAGCCAAGTCTTCTTCCATTCGCGGTAGTCGGCCTTTTCGGGGAGGGCGCGGGATTGCCGCAGGCGGTCGAGGATCTCGCCGTCGCGCGGGCGCGTGGCGAGCAGCTTGGGATCGAGCTGCCAGAAATCCACATAAGCCTGGTTGAAATGGGCGAGCCTCTGGTCGGCGTCGAACACGGCGAAAGCGGTGGCGAGGCGATCGAAGCTGCGGAACCGCGTCTCGACCGAGGTCCTGCCTTTGGCGTCGCGCCGGTCGCCTGCCTTGGTCTGGGCATCGAGCAGGGCGCGCAGAGAGGCGACCTCGGTGTCGAGCTTCCGGTGCTGCTCGCCGAGATCGGCAAGCTCGAGCCGCTGGCCGGCAACGTCGCGCACCTTCAGCATGATCATGCCGCCGGCGGCCCGGCCGTCGACCTCGACATGCCTCTGCCGCTCGGTCCTGAGCATGAGGTTGAAGGCCTCGCCGCGATCGGCCAAGGCCTGCATGGACTCGGTGAGCTCCGCGGCAGATGCCTCATCGAGCCACTCCTCGAAGCGCAGCAGGCGGTTTGGCTCGGCCGGCACGCCAAGCCCGTGCGGCAGGCTCGCAGCATGCACGCGAGGGCCTGCTTCGGCGGTCCAGGTCAGAAGCACCTGCGGCTCGGCCGAAAGGATGGTCTCGAGCATGCTCTCGCTTGCCCGATAGCGCTCGGCCTCAAGCGTCGCCGCGTCGCGCGCCCTGAGCGCAGCCTGCGTCGCCCGTAAGCAGGCGAGCGCGCTGCCGATGGAAAAGGCGATGATGCCGAGGGTGATGCCGAGCGTGAGCAGCATGCGCATGTCGTAGGCCCCGCTCAACGGCACGAGGGCCTCGACGGCCTGAGCCTGAGAGGGCAGCACCGCAGCGAGCGCCAGCAAGCTCAAGCCAAGGCGCGCCAGCGGCGACCTCAAAAGCGGTGCAGCCTCGCTCCTTCTGCGCATGGTCCCTCGTGCCCCCACTTGTCGCCCATGGCCCCCGCGCTCCATTGTGCTTGAACGCTGCCACAGACTTGAGCGGGCGACGGCGCGCGTGCCCCTCGCGAGCCTTGAAGGCGAATCACACTAGCTTACTCACTTGGGCGACTCTTGCCCACTGCGCACCGCAACTTGATGACGGAAGCGGCGAACATGACGCGCTCTGTCAGTAGCGGTAGTAGTCGGGCTTATAGGGGCCTTCCGCCGGCACGCCGATATACTCTGCCTGCTCCTCAGTGAGCTTGGTGAGCTTGGCGCCGACCTTGCCGAGATGCAGCCGCGCCACCTTCTCGTCGAGCTGCTTCGGCAGCGTGTAGACCTCTTTCTTATAGGCCTTTGGGTTGGCTCCACAGCTCGATCTGGGCAAGCGTCTGGTTGGTGAAGGAGGCGCTCATCACGAAGCTCGGATGGCCCATGGCGTTGCCGAGGTTGACGAGCCGCCCCTCCGACAAGAGGATGATGCGGTGGCCGTCGGGAAACTCGATCTCGTCGACCTGCGGCTTCACATTCTCCCATTTCATGTTGCGCAACGCCGCCACCTGAATCTCGGAATCGAAATGGCCGATATTGCAGACGATGGCGCGGTCCTTCATCGCCCGCATGTGGTCGATGGTGATCACGTCCTTGTTGCCGGTGGCGGTGACGAAGATGTCGGCGCGGGGGGAGGCGTCGTCCATGGTGGTGACCTCGTAGCCCTCCATCGCCGCCTGTAGCGCGCAGATCGGGTCCACCTCGGCGACGAGCACGCGGCAGCCGGCATTGCGCAATGAAGCGGCGGAGCCCTTGCCGACATCGCCGAAGCCCGCGACCATGGCTACCTTGCCCGCCATCATCACGTCGGTGCCGCGGCGGATACCGTCGACCAGGCTCTCGCGGCAGCCATAGAGATTGTCGAATTTCGACTTGGTCACGCTGTCGTTGACGTTGATCGCCGGGAACAGCAGCGTGCCCTTCTTCTGCATCTCGTAAAGGCGATGCACGCCCGTTGTGGTCTCCTCGGTGACGCCGCGCACGTTCTTGGCGATCTCCGAATACCAGCCTGGCTTCGTCTTCAGCCGCTTCTTGATGGCGGCGAACAACACCTCTTCCTCTTCGTTGGTTGCCTTGTCGAGGAAGGCGGTGTCGCCCTTCTCGGCGCGCACCCCGAGATGCACGAGCAGCGTGGCGTCGCCGCCGTCATCGAGGATCATGTTCGGCGTGCCGCCGTCGTCCCACTCGAAGATGGCGTGGGTGTACTCCCAATAATCCTCGAGGCTCTCGCCCTTGAAGGCGAACACGGGCACGCCCGCTGCGGCGATGGCCGCTGCGGCGTGGTCTTGCGTCGAATAGATGTTGCAGGAGGCCCAGCGGATGTCGGCGCCGAGCGCTTTCAGCGTCTCGATCAGCACCGCGGTCTGGATGGTCATGTGTAGGGAGCCTGCGATGCGCGCGCCTTTCAGCGGCTTCTTCGCGGCGTATTCCTCGCGCACCGCCATGAGGCCAGGCATCTCGGTCTCGGCGATGTCGATTTCCTTGCGGCCCCAGGAGGCCAGCCCAATGTCCTTGACGTGGTAGTTCATGCCGTCTCCGCTACTTTCCCGCCTGATAAAGATATAAAGAACTCCTTATATCTTGCTTGAAAGCCGATGAGTCAAGGGGGCTGCCGGGGTGCCGCGCTGACGCTGCCTCCTGCTCCATCCCTCCCCTTGATGGGGAGGGTGGCGCGCTCACTTGAACGCGCCGGGTGCGCCCACCCCAGCGTCGCAAGAGCGCCGCCGGCCTCCCCGCAAGGGGGAGGTATGGAGTCTGTTGCTGCGCTACGACGAGACATGCGACTCCGTTGCCGTGGCGCGGCTCAAGCGGGCGTGCTTCATCGCCTCGTCGCCAGCGGCGCGAGGTCATGTCAAAGAGCCGATGCGCTCAAGTAGGCCGAAGGCCGGTAGCGCATCATCATGAGGGATGCGGGGGCGCCAAGCGGCCGCAGGATTCAAGCGCCATTTGGAACGCCTTGAGAGGCGCGTGCATCAGAACAGACCTAAATACCTCAAAACGAAAAGCACGCTGATCGAACCAAGAGCGCCTACGTAAATGCCGATGAGAAGGCCTTCATTCAGGCGGTCGTCATCACGCCCGAAAATTGCGACTACAATAACCGCCAACATGGTTGCTGCGCCAATCAGGGCAAAAGCTATACGGATCATTTCCATCGTCGCGATTGATCGATTGATCTTCCTGTCAGCAGTCGCCGGCGAACATGATAGGTTCGATGCCCATGGCAAGCCCCCAACATTCGTCCAATAACCCGGCTTTCATGAAATTCTGGCAGCGCTACCTACGCGACCACGCGCGGTACGGCACGCGCGTCCTGCACTTCGTTGGTAGCGGCTTCGCTGTTGTCGCCTTAGTGCTGGGCGTGGTGATGTTAGATCCTGTTATACCGATTGTTGGCGTCTTGATCGGCTATGTTTTTGCATGGACGGGACATGTCTTGGTCGAGCACAACCGGCCGAGTATGGCGGCGCATCCTCTGTGGTCCTTCATCTGTGATGTGCGCATGTTTCGGCTCTGGCTAGGTGGTCGGCTGGACGCCGCGTACGCGGCAATTGATGTGATTAGAACAGCGGTATGCGGATGCCGAACAGAATGAGCAGGACGTACCAGATGTAGATTGCAACGCTCGGGTAGAAGGTGATCCCAAAACCGAATGCGCGCAGATAAGGATGTTTATGGTATCCCACCCAGAACAAGATCCGCCCGAGCACGAACAGTGCGGTTAGGATCGGCAACGCACGGGCTCCTTCTGGTGGCGAATAGAGCGCGACCACTGCAATTGCCACCAAATAGGCGGTGAACTGTTCGAATGTGTTGAGAATGAATCGCGTGTTGATGTCCAGCGCGGAATTTGGTTTTGCGGTTCGTCCCACCCACATTTCGGGATTGAGGCGCTGTGCGGCAACGATGCAAATGGCGACTACGCCAGGCAACAAAGCGAAGGCCGCGCATTGGAAGACCAATGCGATTTTATCGCCTGGGGTGTTCCATTCGGCGGGCACCCAATGCCACTCGAGCTTGAACGCAAGAAAGAATGCCAGTGCGAAGATCCAATTCCCGACCAGCACGTAAAGGAAGGGCCACTGGCGTGATGTGAATCCGAGATATTTGGTGCGCGGGTCGCGTCGGACCTTGGATCTCGGGTGGTGGCGTTGTTGAATGAAAGTACCTCCTTACTTGAACGCACGAGCAGCCAGCGAAAAGCAAAGAATAGCTGCGCCTTTTAGTTCTTCTCGCATTCAACCTACGATGCAATGGAGGGTTCCCGCGGCATTTTGCGGGCTTTATCGTTGATCACGTGGTCTGAGTAAGCCAATGCCCGGGCCCACCTTCCAGAAACCGACACGTTGCTCGTGTCTCCTCCGCCCCTCATCTTCACATCCAAGGCCAGGTGACGTGCACGGAGTGTGTCACCGTCGAACATGGCCGAGCGCCATGCCCCCAGCACGCGTGTGAGAGGAATTGGAACCATGCATAAGCTCATCGTCCCCGCGCTGAGATCGGCCCTTGTGGGCGTCGTCCTTCTTGGGCTTTTCCTGTTTCTGCCGGCGGGCACGCTCAATTATTGGCAAGCCTGGGTGGTGATCGCCATCTTTGTGCTGGGCTCAATCGCTATCGGCATCTACCTCAGCGTTCATGACCCCGAGTTGCTCGAGCGGCGCAAACAGGCGGGGCCTCAGGCCGAAACCAGACCGGTTCAGAAGATTATCATACTGATCTTGACCGTCGCGCTCGTCGGCATGCTGGTCCTCTCCGCGCTCGATCACCGTTTCGGATGGTCCGAGATTCCGGCGCCGGTGTCCGTGCTGGGACAGGTGCTGGCCGCGATCGGGCTTTACATCACCTTCCTCGTGGTCAAGGAGAACAGCTTCAGCGCTTCGACGGTCAGAGTGTTCAAGGACCAGAAGGTCGTTTCCACCGGACTCTACGCCCTGGTGCGCCATCCGATGTATACGGGGACACTTCTCTTGGTGCTGGCATCGCCGGTGGCGCTTGGCTCGTGGTGGGGCTTCCTGCCGGTTCTGCTCGTCATACCCGCGCTGGTTTGGCGGATTTTCGATGAGGAGAAGCTTCTCAACGCCGAGCTGCCAGGCTACGCGGAATACGCGAGCAGGGTGCGGTACCGTCTTGTGCCACTTGGCTGGTGACGTCCAAGGAATCTGAGGAGCTAACCGAGGCCCCTGCTACCGGCCCGAATGGGCTCAAGCGCGTCCGAGGGCGGGGGAAAGATCGGCTGTCGATTGGTGCAGGAACCGATCAACGAAATTGGCGAGAGCGTTCCAATCGGTGAACTCGCGGTCACCTCCGGCGCTCGCGGCGCTGCCGCCCTTAAGAACGATGAATTTGACGATCTGCTCCTGGAAGTAATCGTATTCGGTCAAGCGTAACGCACCCCCGAGCAGCAAAGTCATGCTTGGCCGCCAATCCGTGACCGAGACAAAGCGATCCACATATTTTTGCGCTTCCGTTTGTCCCTCCTCCAGTACCGCCGACAGGCTGACGGAAATGAAGGCTGACGGTCTGGCATTCAGCAGCTTGCGATGCGCGATCGCGAAGGCCGTGATGCTCTCCTGGTGCTGCTGCTGATGCACAGACGCGGCGATAATGAACGCGTGGAAGCTCTCCAGACCCGAATCGGATGCAAGCGCCGCACTATCGCGGAGCGCTGCCTGATGCCCGCCTTCGCGAATATGCGCTGCCGTCCGCTCGGCTATTTTTCGCGTCTGCCCTTCGGTGGTTCCGTAGACAACTAAGACGTTCAGCGGACGCATTCCCACAGGTGATCTTCCTCATCCAGTCGATCGATCTCCATCCCCATGAAGTCATTCCGCGACACGACGCCCCAGATTTTTCCGCCCTCGACGATCGGGAGGTGACGAAAGCCGCGGTCGCTCATCGCCCGCAGCGCGTCGATGGCGCGGCCGTCGGGAGCGAGCGTAACCGGGTTGGGCGTCATGGCCTGCGCCAGCGTGGCGACTTCGGCATTCTTGCCTTCGGCAAGCGCACGCACCGCATCGCGGCCGGTGAAGATGCCGGTCAAGCGCTGCTGGTCGTCGACGACCAGCACCGAGCCTGAACGGCGCTCCCACATGCGGCAGCAGGCTTGCTGCACCGTCTCGTGCTCGGCCAGCAGCAACGGAGTTCTGGTCTTTGACGATATCGGCGAGCTTGCGGTTGGTCACTTCAGCGCGCTCCTTTGAGACGGGCTGACAAGAACTGCAAATTACCTAGCGCAGCGTGGCTTCACGGACCTTGATCGGGGTCAAACTGCTTTGCACTGAATTCCCCGCGGAAACCTTTGGCGAAGCACAGAAACTCAGCCGCCCTCGTTCCACACCCGTGCCCGCAGTAGACGAAGGTCTTTGGAGCTGAACCTCTAGAAGGCAAGAAGAATACCCAAGAGCGGCTTTGCACCGAAACCTTGGAAAAGGTAGTCTTTGCCGGGGAGCGAAATATTTCGGGCTGGGAGGGGGGCAATCCCATGACAGTGGCGGCCTCGAAGAGGCCGGAATCGATCGCGGGATGGCGGTCAATTCCGGGTATCGCCTATATCGTTGCGCTGTTGCTTGCAGCCTTATTCATCGCCGCAGGCACCCTTCTTTTGCCCAAGGGCTCTACGCTCGCGGTTTTTCTGTTCGATTATTCCGACAAGTCGTTCTTCGCCCGCGTCTATCCCTTCACCATCCAGAACGCCATGTATGTGATGATGGCGGTCGGGCTCGCCGACCTTTGGGTCAGGCACGCTGCGACGCAGCGCGAGCAGCGCTACATCGCCCGCAGGCTGCTGCCGGAGAAAGACACCGACATCCTGCAAATCGACGATCTCGGCGCCATTCGCCGCACCGTATCTGACCTGAACGCGCACGAGGAAGCCTTTCTGCCGCAGCTCATCGATCTTTCGATTCTGCAGCTCTTCACCAGCCGCTCGCTCGAGCAGACCGTCGAGATCTATACGAGCACGCTCGAGCTGATGAGCCACCGGCTCGACCTCGCTTATCAGACCATGCGCTTTCTCGTGTGGGTCATTCCCACCACGGGGTTCATCGGCACCGTGGTCGGCATCTCGATCGCGCTCGAGGGCATGCAGGACCCGAAGAATATCTCGTTCGAGAAGGTGACCTCTGGACTCGCCGTCGCCTTCTACACCACCATCCTCGCGCTCCTGTTGAGCGCCGTCCTCGTGCTTCTGCAGAACGTGGTGCAGCGCCGCGAGGAGATGGCGCTCAACCGCGCTGCGCTCTACACCCTGCGCAACCTGATCAATCGAGTCTATCTCGAGCACAGCAAGTAAACCGCCATGAAGCGGCCGCATCGCTCCATCGAGACCTTCGACATCTCGCTCATGGCGGTGGTGACGAAGGCCATGGGCGCCTTCCTCGTGCTGATGCTGCTGTTGATGCCCTATTACTCGTCGAGTCCGCTCGGCAAGGACGAGGCCCAGGAGCTCGCCAGGAAAGTTCAGGACGCCGACGCCAAGATCAAGGGCGTGCTGGACAAGCTCGGCGACAAGGATCTCGGCAAGGACCTGGTGTCGGCGCGCGAGGAGCTTGGCAGCGGCGAGAAGCTCATCGGGCAGTTGAAGCGCTACGTCGATCAGTTGAGCTCGCAGGTGACGCGGCTCGAGGAGAAGATCGTCACGCTGAGCGCCGAGCTCGACCAGCTGAAGAAGGACAAGTCCACGCTCACCGCGCGCGTGGCCGAGCTGGAAAAGGAAAATGCCGAGCTCAAGGCCGAGAACGAGAAGCTCAAGGCCGAGATCGAGAAACTCAAGCAGCGCATCGCGGAATTGGAGAAGCTGGTCGAAGAGCAGAACGCCCGCATCGCCGAGCTGGAAAAGCAGATCGAGGAGATGAACAAGGAGCTCGCCGAACTGCGAGAAGCTCGGAGCCTGAGAAGGTCGAGGAGCTGAAGAAGCAGATCGAGGAGCTGAAAAAAGAGATCGCCAGGCTCAAGCAGCAAATTGAGGATCTAAACGCCCAGATCGTGGCTCTGCAGGACGAGAACGCGCGGCTTAAGGCGAGGGTCGCCGAGCTCGAGCAGCAGGTCGCCCAGTTGACTGCCCTGGTCGTTCCCCTTCAGCAGGAGAACGCCCAGCTAAAGGCCAGGATCGCCGAATTGGAGAGCGCTCCGCCAATTGCGGCAGGACAACGCAGGCTCGAGGCTCAGCCGGTTCTCGCAGGGGACGCACAGAGCGGAGATTGCGAGACCATGGGCATTGGTGCGTACTCAGAGCACATGATCATAGATAACAAACCTGAGCCGTACGTCTTAAATATCAGCGACGGTTTCGGCGTCAATTTTTCTGGAACAAAGTTCGCAGGAAAGTACGTATCGACGTTTATCGCATCGGGTTTGTCTCCCAGTCGATATTTTCTCGTTTTGGTCTCGCGAAAACAGGAACAACGCGTAGATGAACCTCGGGCCGGCCTCAGCCATCGCGCTGACGACAAAGACCAGCCCAATGACGGCGAAGGACAACCCGCTCAAAATGAGAAGCGCTTTGGTCCGTTGCTGCCTGCGCAGAAGAGCTGCACGGCCTTAGTTTCAATGATCTTCTCGGCGGCGGGCTCCGTGGTATCAACCGTCGTTACCAAGCTGTCTTTGAACCAGGCCGGCCGTGCGATATTTTGGTGATGTGATCATTGGTAGCGATTGGTACGTCCGTTTCGACGACCCTTCACCAGAAGGCCAGGCCTGGCTGAAGGACCAGCTCGCCCACGCCGACATTGTGCCCGCCGAAGCGCCGCCACCTGCGTCCGGAGTAGGCGGCGCTCCAGCCAGGCCGCGCTCCAAGCACAGGCGGATCGCCGCTTGGGCCTCGCGCGGGGGGTGCCCCGCAAGGCGGCCCCGCGGCGCGGCGCCGCAGACTGGACCTGAAGGCGCGGGGCTCCGCCAGCGCCGATGGCCCCGGAGAGCAGAGGCCAATAGATCAAGGAGTTCGGAGAAAATGATATGCGTGGAATGGCTGTAGTCTTCTCGGTTTGATGGGGGATGCGGAATGGCAAAGCTGATCCGATGCCCGGCGGGACACGTCTACGACAGCGAGGCGCACGAGGCTTGCCCGGAATGCGCGCGAACCGGCGTGCCCAAGGCCGCCGAGGACGCGAGACCGGCGCAGTCAGCAAATCGGCTCAAGCGGTCGAAGAGGACAGCGGCAAGGGAGGCAGGGAGGCCAAGCGCGGCATGCCGCTCACTTGGCTCATCGGCGGCGGTGCGGCTGCCGCACTCCTGATTGCAGCCGCAATCTTCCTGCTGCGGCCTTCAGGGGCGCCGGTGCAACAGGCCGATGCAAACTCCGATCCAGACTTTCAGGCCTGCCTCAAGCCGTCGGACGCTCAGAGCCGAGGCGTGCGAGCGCGCGATCGCCTCGGGCAAGTTCAGCGGCAACGCTCTATCCAGCCTCTACAACAACCGCGGCATAGGGCATCAGAAGAAGAACGAGCTCGACGCGGCGATCTCCGATTTCGCCGAAGCCATCAAGCTCAATGGCCGCAACGCTTTTGCCTTCAACAACCGCGGCAACGCCTATCGCAACCAGCACAAGGATGACGAGCGCGCTCGAGGATTTCGCCAAGGCCATCGAGATCGATGCCAAATATGTTTCGCCCTACAACAATCGCGGTCTCCTCTACCTCGACAAGGGCGAATTCGATCGGGCCATTGCCGATTTCGATCAGGTCGTTCGGCTCGATGCCAACTATCTCAGGGCCTATTGGAATCGGGGCAGCGCCTACCTGAAGAAGGGCGAACGCGACCACGCCATCGCCGACTACAAAAAGGCGCTCTCGCTGAACCCTGACGACACAACCCGGAAAATGATCGAAGCCGAGCTGAACCAGGCGACGGCACTGCCGGCGCAAGCGGCCGCAGCGAACAAACCCGCTCGGCGCCAGGGCCGTCGACGCAAACATCCACTGCCGATCCGAAATCCGATCCCGACTACGGCGCTTGCGAAAAAGCATCCGGCGATTCCTCGATAGCGGCTTGCGACCGCGCCATCGCCTCTGGGAAATTCGCCGGCGCCGATCTCGGCGCCCTTTACCGCTATCGGGGCTATGCCAAGTCTAACGCGGAGAAGCCTGATATCGACGCCGCCATCGCCGATTACGGCGAGGCGGTCAGGCTCGAGCCGAACAGTTTCGTCCCCTTCGTCCTGCGAGCCATTGTCTATGCCGGCAAAGGCGAACAGGAGCTCGCGATCAAGGATTACGACCGGGCCATCGAGCTCAATCCGAGGGCCGATTTCTACAACAATCGCGGCAACGCCTTGCGCAAGACGAGAGCCTTCGATCGGGCCATCGCCGATCTCGACCAGGCGATCAAGCTCGAGCCAAACTATTCAAGCGCCTACTGGACTCGCGGGCTCATCTATCGGGACAAGGGCGACAAGGAGAAAGCTGCCGACGACTACAAGAAGGCGTTGTCGCTCAACCCAAGCGAGGACGCGAAGAAAGAGATCGAGGCTTTGCTGAAGGAGGTTACCCCCGAGGACGCGAGCCAGCCCACGACATCCTCGCAAGCGACGCCTCCGCAGCAGGCCGGCGCCGGCAATTCGGGCACCGCCACTGACGACACCGGCAACGGCAAAGAGCCTGAGCCTGCGCCGAGCTCCAAAGTCCTGAAATCGACAGAAGAGATACTCGCCGACCCGGACTTCAAAGCGTGCCAAGCGATGGGAAGCAAACAGGCCGCCGACTGCGACCGCGCCATCGCGTCTGGCAAGTTCGAAGGTGCGGCCTCGCGCTCATTTACAGTAATCGTGGCTTCAGGGCAGGGCCGGCGAACAGACGAGGACGGGGCGTTGGAGGATTTCAACAAGTCAATCGAGATCGATCCCGACATTGCCGTGTCCTACAACAATCGCGGCAGTATTTATTTAAACCGGAAGGAGTATGACCGCGCGATCGCCGATTTCTACAAATCCATCGAACTCAACGCGACGAAGCCATTCCCCTTTCAGAGCCGCGGACTTGGCCTATTGGAAGAAGGGCGACCTGGAACATGCGGCCGCCGACTACAAAAAGGCATTGTCGCTCAATCCTCCGCCCAAGCTCAAGGAGCAAATCGAGAAGGAGCTCAAGCGAGATCAAAGCCGGCGTGAAGAACTCGGCCCAGTTCGGCGCCGGCACAGAAGAGAGCGGCGCTGCCGCCACTGGACACCGGCAAGGACAAAGAGCCTGAACCTGCGCCGGGCTCCAAAGTCCTGAAATCGACAGAAGAGATGTTCGCGGACCCGGACTTCAAGGCGTGCAGAGCGATCGGGAGCACACCAGGCTCGCCAACTGCGACCGCGCCATTGCCTCGGGCAAGTTCGAAGGTTCTGCGCTCGCGACGCTTTACAACAACCGCGGCCAGGCGCGCGGCATGAACAAGGACGACGACGGGGCGCTTGAGGATTTCAACAAGTCGATCGAGCTCAATCCCAACGCTGCCGCGCCCTATCAACAATCGCGGGACCATCTTCAGTGAAAGGGGCGAGTACGACCGGGCTATTGCCGATTTCGACAAGGCCATCGAACTCAACGCAACGCAGCCGATCATCTTTCACGGCCGCGGCTTGGCCTATTGGAGGAAGGGCGACCTCGAACACGCCGCCGCAAGATTACAAGAAGGCGTTGTCGCTCAATCCGCCAGCCAAGCTGAAGGAGATTTACGAGCAGGAGCTCAAGGAGATCGAAGCCGGTGCGAAGTCCACGCCAGATTCGGAGCCCGCGCAAAAGCAGGGCTCGGCCGACACGCCGCCCGACGACAAGAATTCGGCGCTGTCAGGGGTGAGGGAGGGCGGCGGCTCGGGCGCGGCCTCGGGGCTGCCGTCCACCACCGAGCCAACGGAAGGTCAGGGATCGTCATTGTCGCTGCTCCCGAAAGAAGACCAAGGGGCGCTGGCATTGACACGGGGCGGCCGTCCGGAACCAGGCTGCCGGAGTGGCAGGGATCGGCTCTGCCGGCGCTCCCAGGCGGCGTGGCAACGACCGCCGCGCCCGGGTGTCTACCGTATGAGTGGTATGAACGGGCGTGGCGACAGCTTTGCCGGCATTGCGGCGCTGACCAAAGAGGGCGATAAATTCCGTCTCACGGTCTGGAACGGCCCGAGGGTCTATCGCGGCACTGGGCAGTTCGCGGACGGTATCCTGAAGATGAAATATGACCGACGGGTTAAGAGTCGCCTTCAGGCTCGAGGGCGACGGGTCGCTCGATGGCAAAGGGGCTAAAGGCGGCGGAAGCGAAAGATTCGAGCCTGTCGCTTTCACGGCCACGACCGACATGCCGCTTGCCGAAGGCGTTTACCGCGTCGCCGGCAGGCAGCCGGACGGAAAGCCATACGTCGGGGGCCGTCAAGATCACCAAGCAGGGCACCGGTTTTCATCTCGAGTGGACCTACGGCGACGGCGACAAATTTGAGGGCCGGGGCAAGCTCGCCGACAACATATTGGTGCTGAAGGGATCCGAAAATGGTTGGGACAAGGATGCCGTGATCGCCTACGCGTTGGCTTCGGACGGTGTCCTGGCAGGGCTATACGCCAACGGCACCGGGCAGGAAAAGCTGACACCTGAGGGTTGGAAGCCCTCGCCGTCGGCAGACGCAACGCCGCAAGACGACAAGCCGGGGCCGGGATCGGCATCGCAGGCCAGCGCCGATCAGCCCACGCAAACTCAGGGCTCGGCCATGAAGGCTCAGCCGCAAAATCTGGTCCATGGGCGGCAATCGCGGCCGACGGCAACGGGCGGCTGGGGCTATGCGGTCGGCCAGCCTTCGCGGGATGAGGCGAGGAACGCCGCCCTGAAAGATTGCGGCGGAAGCGGCTTGCAAGATTCTCGACGCCCTGCAAATCCCGCTGCATCGCCTACGTCGAGAGCAGACAAGGCGGTTACTGGTATTTCGACTGGATCGGCCCCAACGAAAGCAACGTACAGAACAACGCTTTGAACGCCTGCAACAAGGCGGCGCCGGCCGGCTCCTGCAAACTCGTGAAGTCAATCTGCGCGCCTGCGCCGGGCCGGCCTCCCTCGGCCTCGCAGGCCAGTGCCGATCCGAAGAAGGACGCCGACTCCTGCATGAACACATTCGGACGGGATACGATGCCCGCCTGCGATCGCGCTATTGCCTCGGGCAAGTTCGGCAACCTCGACCTCGGCACGCTGCACAACAAGCGGGGCGTCGTGCATTACCAATACAAGGAGACCGAAGCCGCCATCGCAGATCTGTCAGAGGCGATTCGGCTCGACGGCAGCAATGCCGATTACTTCAGCAACCGCGGCAACGCTTACTGCGTGAAGGGCGATTACGACAAAGCCATCGACGACCTCAACCAGGCCATCCGGCTCGCTCCGGACTTATTCGAGAGCTATGAGAACCGCGCCCAGGCATATCTCAAGAAGGGTCTGCCAGGCCCTGCGCGAGACGACTACAACAAGGCTCTGTCGCTGAACCCCGACGCCAAGCGAAAGGAAGGAGATCGAGAAGGCGCTCAAGGAACTCGGCCCCGACCTCCGCAACATGAAGATGCAGTAAGTCACTCGGCGCCGAGCACGAGGGTCCAATAGGCTCGGCCATCTCCGTTCTTGGCCATGGCGACGCCGATCGCGGTCACCTCTGGACGCAGCAGGTTCTCCCGGTGGCCCGAGCTTCCCTCCCAGCTGCGCATGGCGTCGCTGAAGGATTTCTGACCTGAGGCGACGTTCTCCGAGGCGATCTTGGCATGAAAGCCGGCGCGCGCGGCACGTTGCATGGGCTTCGATCCGTCAGACCCGTAGTGACCGATCGAGCTTCGTCCGGCCTGATCCTTTGATTGCATGGCGGCCGCTTTCGACAGGCGCGCATCGAGGACGACCGGCCCTCGCCCGTTCTTCGTGCGGAAGGCGTTGACCTCGACCAATGCCTTTTCCGGATCGAGCTTCTGCACGGGCTTCGCCGCATATTCGGGAGACACGAAGGTGATGGAGCAGCCGCTGAACAGGCACGGCAGCGTCCATCCGGCGGCCACCGGCGTCGCCGGCAGCAGCACCAGCATGGCTATGATGATCCCCCGCCGTGCCATCGTTCCTCAATGCTGCTCAGGAGAACGCCAAGAATATGGCATCGGCACGCCTCAGCTGGGGAAACGTCTCAGGATTTGCGGGATTTGACGCGCTTGATCCGAGGGGGTCCCTCAGTTCTCCAGAAATCCGGACAGGCTCTCGGCGATGGCATTGCCGGAAGCGCTGCCGTTCCGCCTCGGCGGGCTCTGCAGCTCGCGGCTCGCGACAGCGTCGCCGCCTTGCGGGGCACGATCGGCGATCGGCTCGCTGTTGGACAGCGCCGCCGCCATGCGGGCGTCGTGACCGTAGATGTCGGGGAAGGTCGAAGTCGATCCGTCGTCGTTCACCCGGAGGGTGAAATAGGTGACGTAGGCGGGGATCGCCTCTCTCAGCGCGACATGCTGGTCGTAGCCGTTCTGCATGGAAGCGGCGACGCGGCTTCCCGTCCAGCCTTGATCCTGTTGCAGCAGCAGGAGCGCGAGCCGATCGGCGCCTTGCACGCGTATCGTGCCGAAGCTCTCGGCGCGAACGGGCTCGGCGAACATGTCCTGGTGCGGCGTGTCGTGCATCGAGATGTCGCGCTTGCCGGCGAACACGAACTTGACGCGGCCCTGCACATTGTCCGGTCCTGGAGGCTGATAGAGAGTGAGACTGCGCATGTCGACTTGGGCCCAGTCGATCGCGGAAGGGATCGATCTCCCTGCCGCCGGCACTGACATGAAGGTTGTTGGCCTCGAGCACCGAAGTGTCGAAGCCGCCGCCGCGAGAGCTGCGCCGTCCAGGATATGGGGGAGGATCTCTCCGGTCTTGATCGCGTCGGGTACCGTCCAAGACGGATTGAACACGATCTCCTGGATCTCGCTCGAGAACACCGGCGTCTGATAGTCAGGCTCGCCGACCACGATGCGGGCGGCCTGTACGCGCTTGCCGTCACGCATCACCTTAAGGGCGAACTCAGGCACATTGATCATCAGGTAAGACGACCCGAGATCGTTCGGCAGCCAGCGCCAGCGCTCCATGTTGGTGAGGATGAGCCGCACCCGTTCAGGGTTCGCCGCAAGCTGCCGCGGTCCATTGAGCAGGCGCCTCGTCTCGGGGCCGACAATGCCGTCGGGGATCGCGCCATGTGCCGCCTTGAAGCGCTTCACGGCGTCGGCAAGCGCGGAATCGAACAGCGTCTCGTACGCCTTGTTGTCTGTCGGAACCTGCAGCCGCTTTCTGAGCAGCGCCACTTGCTCGTGCTCGACGCCGAGTTGGAGCAGGGGCCCGTCAGGGATCCTGACATTGGCGCCGGCGTCTCCGCCCCTTGCCGCGATCAGAGCCTTGCGCAAGGCCTCGAACTCCGGCTGCTGCGGCTGGAAGCTTCGCAAATAGGCGGCTGGGTCGGAGCGGATGGCGATGGATTCCATCACCTCCAACGGCTTCGGCAGCGCGAGCGCCGGATCGAGATTTGCTGAGAGCCGCGGCGGATCGATGCGGCCTCCGCGCGCGTCGCTCGCATAGCGCATCACGGCAAGACCGATCTCGATCTCGGCATCGGCGAGCCGGCCGGCATCGAGGCTCTCGCTGCCGAGCGTGGGAAGCGCGTAGTCCGAGCTGCGCAAGCCGTAGTCGTCGGCCTTGGCGATCTCCTCGATCACATCTCGCGCGCGGGCGTTGAGACCCTTGCCGTCGACCCAGAGAAGACGGTGATCGGGCGCCGCGTAATAGTCGAGAAGAGCGGCTTGCTCTTGCTTGCGCGTCTCGCTCGAGGTTGAGAGACCGGCTGAAAGTCGGTTCTGAACGGCGCTGCGGATCGTTGCCGCGGAGGAGGAGGTGCGGTCATAGCCGGCATTGGATTCGGCGGCATGAGCCGCGAGAGCAAAGGGCGCCGCCGAACAGAAGACGAAGCCGATGAACAAAGCCAGGCCCGCTTCGGCGCGCCGCCATCCTGTTGCGGTCCGGGCCGCCGTCAGCGATGCGCGCATCTACCCCTCGAACCAGATCGCCACCGCGCAGAGCGCCAGCGTCGCGAACAGGGCTGCGGCAATGATCCCCCGAGGCTGCAAAGCGAGGCCGAAGATGAGGGCGACCGTCCCCACCCAGAAGATGAACGTGAACTCGTCAGACTGCATTCCCCCGTCTCGCCGGCTGTCGTGTGGCCATCAGAGAGGGGCGCGGGCCCATTCGGTACTTTTATAGAGGACCCTCGCCTCGACCCACCCCTTGCCTCTTTCGAGGCACCCTCGGTGAGCAAAGCGAATCGAAGCGCTAAACTTTAAAGAAACTCTGAACGAACAAGGTGAATCGAGCGGATCGCGGATTTTCACGCCGGTGGCAATCCCCCGCATTGAGGCCAAAATGTTGTCCGATATGCTACCCCGTCGGCTTGGATAAGGAATTTTTCCGCGGAACGGGCCACCTCACTCACCATGCTTGGACCTTCGAAAATGCACAAGCGACCACCCATTCGCGTCATGCGACGCATGATTGTCACATTGAGTATGACGCTGAGTATGACGCTCGCGGCCATGGCGCTCGGCGCCGGCGCGGCTTTGGCGGCGGGGAATTGCATGATCGGCGATTCTGCGCTGTGCGCCGCAAACCCGAATTGTCATTGGGACTTTCAGCGCCGTGGTTGCGAAAAGGGGCCGCCGCCCCATGAAGATGCTTGCGCCGCGCATGAGCGGCAAGGACATCTGCAACGCCGACACCACGATTGGCTGCAAGTGGAACGCCGAGAAGGAAAAATGCGAGTCGGCGAACTGATTTGCCGCCGGCGGAGGCCGGGACTCAGCGCGTGATGCGGCTGATCTTGGAGCCTTCCAGCGTCAGATTGTACATGAGGCCAGCCGGATCGAGGATGAAGCCGAGCACCGGGCTCGTCAGGCTCTCGGTGTCGATCGCGCCGCCGGCGCCGAGCGTCACGACGGCGATCGATCCGTCGACGCCGGCCTTCCAGCCATAGGTGTTCTGGAAGCTTGCCAGCGCCTGCTCGGTCATGAACATGATGATGACGGTGCGGGTTTGCACGCCGAGCTGAAAGCCGAACGAGCCTGAGATCAGATTGTAATATCCGCCGGGGCGGCCGCGGATGATGAGCAGGCCTTCGCCATATTCGCCGCCAAGGCCAATTCCGGCCTTGACCACCGAGGGGAACACCAAAACCCCGGCGGCCTTGCTCGCGAGCTCGCGGGCGCCCCGGATCTGGCTCTCAAAGCTCGTCAGCGCGGCATTGACGTCGGCATCGATCTCTGCCGCCGACGCAGCTTCGCTGCGCGAAGGCGTAGCGATCATGGCCAGCATGGCCATCAGGATCAAGGAGAGCGCTCGAAACGTCCTCATATCTCAAACCTCCACCCTGTCGAGGCGCGAGGAAAGCAAAGCGACAGAACGAGCCTTTCAGTCCAGGAGACGCAAGGCTAATCAGCGATTCGGCTCAAGGCAACCATTGCGGGTGGCTTGGCGCCAGGCGCGGCCCGCGCCTTGATCTTGCTCAAGGAAAAGCCGCGCGCGAGGGCATAGGTGAAAGCATGCTCAATCCTGATCGACGCGGGGGAACGCCACAAGTCTATGTCTGGGACCCGTTTGTTCGGCTCTTTCATTGGAGCCTGGTCGCGGGTTTCACCATCGCCTACTTCACCGAGGGCGACCTCCTCACCGTGCATGTCTGGGCAGGCTACGTGGTTGGTTTGTTGATCGTGGCGCGAGTCCTGTGGGGCTTTGTCGGCCCGCGCCACGCGCGCTTCTCCGACTTCATCTATGACCCGGTCACGACGCTGCGTTATATGCGCGATCTCGTGCTGTTTCGCGGGCAACGCTATCTCGGCCACAGCCCCGGCGGCGGCGCCATGGTCGTGCTGCTCCTGATTTTCGTGGCGGCGACGGTGGTGACCGGACTTGTGGTCTATGGCGGCGATCAAGGAGCCGGCCCGCTCGCAGGCATGTTCAGCAAGGAGACCGGCGAGGCGATGGAGGAGGTGCATGAGCTCATCGCCAACATCACCCTTGCGCTCGTGCTCCTGCATGTCTCGGCGGTGATCCTGGCGAGCTTCGTGCATCACGAGAATCTCGCCCGCGCCATGGTCACCGGCTACAAACGCCGGTAAGCTCGCCGGGCCACTCGGCTTTGCGGGACTTATGAGCATTTCAGCCACTCCAATGCCGGGAGGCTCTGCCTAAGTGCCGCGCCTGTTGAAACCTAGACAGCGATCGTGCGTTGGAACGTCGTGCGCATCCTCGGACTCGTAACGCGAACCCATGACTCTGGCTTGGCGCTCCTCGAGGACGGCGTTCCGTCCTTCGTTTTGGAGGAGGAGCGGTTCAACCGTGAGAAGCACACAAGGAAATTTCCCTTCCGCTCGCTGAAGGCGGCTTTCGACGATCGCGGCTCTGGCCTTGCCGACGTCGATGTGATCACCACGCCATGGCATATGAAATCGCTGTGGCGGATGATGTTCGGTGCCGTTCGCGAGGGCTTTCCGGCGAGCCTCAATCTTGTCCCGCCGAGCGCCCGGCCGACCCAGTCGACGCTCATCGTCACGATGCCGAATGGCCTGCGCTGGGGCTCTGCTGTGGCATTTCGGCGTCAAACAAAGGCTGCCGAAGATCGTGCAAGTGCGACATCACGATGCGCACGCCGCCACCTTCTTCGTTTCTCCCTTCGAGGAAGCCACCATCCTGGTGATGGACGGTTACGGCGACGAGACGGCACAATCGGCCTATGCCGGCGCGGGAAATCGCCTCGAGCGTGTCGCGCAGAAGCCACATCTTCAATTCCCTCGGCATGCTTTACACCGCCGTCACCGAGCATCTGGGGTTCAACTATTTCGAAGAAGGGACGGTGATGGCGCTCGCCGCGACCGGCGACAAAACCTGCGCGAAGAAATTCCGCGAGCTCGTTCGCTTCGAGCCGGACGGGGAATTCTCCATCAACCGCGACTTTATCGGTTACCACACGCACGGTCTCAACCGGCCGTTCAAGCAGCGATTTGTCGAGGCCTTTGGTCCGCAACGCGACGAAGGGCGAGCCGCTTGCCGCCCGTCATCGCGACCTCGCTTTCGCGCTCCAGCACACCGTGGAGGAAACCATCCTTCACGTCGTTCGCGCGCTGTCGAAACGGCACAACAGCCGCAATTTGTGCTTGTTCGGAGGTGTGGCGCTGAACTGCGTCGCCAATGCCCGGATCCTTCGCGATACGGACTATCACTCCGTTTGGGTGCCTCCTTGCGCCTCAAACTCCGGCGCGCCGCTCGGAAGCGCGCTATGGCACTATCATCAGACGCTTGGTAAGCCGCGCGCGTTTCAGCTGACCCACGCGTTCCACGGGCTTGGCTACGACGAAGCGGAAATCGCCGGCGCCTTCCGGCAGGCAGGCCTGGCGCATGAGCGATTGCCCGAGCCGGAGCTGATCCAGCAGGTCGCGCGCGATCTTGCCGCGGGAAAAATCGTCGGCTGGTTCCAGGGGCGCTCCGAGGTCGGCCCCCGTGCCTTGGGGCATCGCTCGATCCTCGCCGACCCCCGGCACGCCGGCATGAAGGACCGGCTCAATTCTCGCGTCAAGCAGCGTGCCTGGTTTCGCCCGTTTGCTCCGGCGATCCTGGAAGAGCGCATGGCCGAGTTTTTTGAGATCGATCAGCTCGATCCCTTCATGACCATGGCGCCGAAGGTCCGCGCCGGCAAGGCGCACCTCATCCCGGCGGCGGTCCATTTCGACGGAACGGCGCGCCTTCAGACCGTCGGCCGCAGCACGAACCCTCTGCTCTACGCCGTCATCGAGAAATTCGCCGAATTCACCGGGGTGCCGGTGGTGCTGAACACCAGCTTCAACCTTCACGAGCCGATCGTCGAAACGCCGAAGGACGCCATCTCCTGCTATCTGCGGACCCAGATGGATGTCCTGGTTATCGGCAATTTCTACAACGCCCGCGAAGAGCGGCCGACGCGGGAGCGGCAGCGCGACGAGGCGGAGTCTCCCGCCACTTACGACATTGCCTCTGCGAAGTGAGGTTCCGTCTGACCGAAGGCAGGGGCTTCAGTCGTCCTCGCCGAAGCCGGACTCGACGAGCGCGATCAGCGCCTCGATGGCGGCGCGGGCGTCGGAGCCCTCAGCCTCGATCAGGATCGAATGGCCTTGGCCTGCGGCGAGCATCATCAGGCCCATGATCGAGGTGCCGCCGACGGTGTGGCCTTCCCGTGTCACGCGGATCTCGGCGTCGAAGCCTCCGGCGCAGCGCACGAACTGCGCCGAGGCGCGGGCGTGCAAGCCCTTCTTGTTGGGGATCGTCACCTCGGCGAAGTAGAGGCCGTTTCCGGTCCCTCTCGCTTTGCTGCCGCGCTTGTTCAGCTGATCCATGATCCGTCATACCGGCGAAAGCCGGTATCCAGCACCAAGATAAATCTGACGGTCTCCTGCTCTGCCCACTGGATTCCGGCTTTCGCCGGAATGACGCAAATGGGCGATGGCATGAGAACCATTTCAACCTCGACACATCACGCGCTAATTGGCGGCGAGGATCTGGCTCGCCACGCTGATATATTTCCGTCCAGCTTCCTGCGCCTGATTGACCGCTTCCTCAAGCCCGCATTCGCCGCGCACGCTGGCGAGCTTGACCAGCATCGGCAGGTTGACGCCGGCGATCACCTCGACATTGTCGCGCTCCATGGCCGAGATGGCGAGATTGGACGGCGTGCCGCCGAACATGTCGGTGAGCACCACGACGCCGCCGCCATTGTCAACTCTGGCAAGTGCTGCGAGCATGTCGGCGCGCCGCTCATCGAGATCGTCGTCAGGCCCGATGGAAATGGTCTCGAGCTGCTCTTGAGGTCCGACCACATGCTCGAGCGCCGCACGGAATTCATGGGCGAGCCTGCCGTGTGTAACGATGACGACGCCGATCATGTTGCCCCGCTAGATTGGTCCGCCCGGTTAAAGGCCGCTATCTTTGTCGCGACGGCGGTCAGGCGCAAGCCCGAACCTATGCCTGTTGATGAGGCGATTGTGACACTGCCGAAAGAAGCGCCAATTTCAGCTTGAGCGGCGCGGAAAGCTCGAAAGGTGCAAGCTTTACAACCGGAAGCGCAACCCCCGCGAGGGTGATTCGCGGGGCAGGATCAGGCGGCATGCGCGGGACCTCTTCGGCAGGAACGAGATCGGCGACGAGGATGAGCCGCGCTTGGCCGCGATGCGGCAGATCGAGAATGCCGAGGCCTCTCACCTCGATCTTGCCGGCGATCGTCTCAGGCGCTGAGGCGACAAGGCTGCCGTCGCCTTGCGCTTCGACCCACACCTGATCGTCGGCAACGAGTCTAGGCTGCAAGTCCTGCTCCGGAGGAAGCGCAAGAAAGCGGAGCGCGAGGTCGGACTTGCCGCTGCCCGAGCCGCCGCGCAACAAGGTGGCGTGCGGGCCGAGCGCCACGCAGGTGCCATGGACCAACTCGCGCTTGTCCTTTGTCATTGCCCGGCTCGACCGGGCAATCCAGTAACCACCACACTCAAAAGCAATCGAAGGGCGACGGTTACTGGATTCCCGCTTTCGCGGGAATGACACAACATGGAAATCATTCTCACGCGGCAGGTAGCCGGATCACGAAGCGGGCGCCGGCGCTCTTGCGTTCGGCGGCGCCGACGCTTCTGCCGCGCCCGCTGTCACCCTCTTCGACACGGTTCTCGGCCCATAGACGTCCGCCATGGGCGACGACGATCTGCCGCGAAATGTTGAGGCCGAGCCCCGAATTCTGGCCGAAGCTCTCTTGCGGCCGGTCGGTATAGAAGCGCTCGAAAATCCGCTCCAGATTCTCCGGTGGAATGCCCGGTCCTTCGTCCTCGACCGCGATCTGAATCTCGTTGCCGACGCGCTTCGCCTTGACCGCCACGCGGCCGCCAGGCGGAGAGAAGGAGATGGCGTTGTCGAGCAGGTTGACGATCACCTGGCTCAAGCGGCTGTCATGGCCGATGCAGCGATAGGGCCGCGCGCCGCTGCTATAGGCGATGTCGATCACCACCTCAGGCGTGTCGTCGCGATGAATGTCGTTGAACAGCGACACGGTGGTGCGCAACAGATCGGCGGTGTCCACCGGCCTTGCGTCCTCGCGGGCAAGCTCGGCATCGAGCCTGGAAGCATCGGAAATATCGCTGATCAGACGGTCGAGCCGCTTCACGTCGTGCTGGATGATCTCCATTAGCCGCTCCTTGGAGTCCGGAGAGTTGACGAGCGGCAAGGTCTCGGTGGCGCTGCGCAAGGAGGTGAGCGGGTTCTTGAGCTCGTGCGCCACGTCGGCAGCGAAACTTTCGATAGCGTCGATACGCTTGTAGAGCGCCTGGGTCATGTCGCGCAGCGCGCCAGAGAGGTGGCCGATCTCGTCGGTGCGGTCGGTGAAGTCGGGGATCTCGGCCCGTGCCTTCACGCTGTGGCGCACGCGCTCTGCCGCCGAGGCGAGCCGCTGCACCGGGCCGGCGATGGTGTTGGCGAGGATCATCGACAAGACGACGGTGACGGCGGCCGCGAACAAGGACACGCGCACGATGCCCCAGCGCTCGGCGGCGACGATATTGTCGATGTCGCCGCCGCGCGTGGAGAGCAGAAGCACGCCGAGCACGGCGCGCAAGCGTTGCACCGGCACCGCCACCGACACCACGAGCTCGCCCTTGTCGTTGACGCGCACGATGGGCACCGAGGTGCCGGTCAGCGCCGAGGCGACCTCGGGGTAGGCCTTGCCGTTATCGCCGCCGATCTCGTTGTAGAGCGGCAGATCGTATTGCCGCATGCGCGTCTTCACCGCCTGCCAGAAGGCAGTCAGAGCGTCCGGCTTTTCCGCGTCTGGCGGCGGCAGGTCGTAGCGGAGCACCTCGCCGCGCGAATAGAAGGTGTCCGAATCGAGGATCAGGGCGCCGTCGCGGCCATAGATGCGGGCGCGGCTCCCGGTCGGCTTGACCAGGCGGCGCAGGATGGGAGCTGCGCGCTCAGGGTCGATGGTGAAGCCGAGGCTGTCGTCGTCGGCGCTGCTCGCCGCTTGTCCCGGCTCGCTCTCCAACAGCTTTTCAGGATCGAGCTGGATCTGGTCGGTGTCGACGCCGGCGGACGCGGCGAGCGCTCCGGCGATGATCTCGCCCTGGGTGAGCAGGCTCTGCACTTTGGCGTCGATCAGGCCTGCGCGGAACTGATTGAGATAGAGAATGCCTGAAACGAGGATGGCCAGCCCGATCAGGTTGAGGATGACGATGCGGCGCGTGAGGCTCGAGAACCCGTGGCGGAAGGGCAGACGCAGCCACAGCCAGCGCGCCCCCCTGCGCAGGCGGATATAGCTTGCTTTCAGGCCGCGGCGCAGGCGTTCTCTGAACCTCGTCGCCTCGGTGTCCTGCCAGGACCTATCGGCCTCGGCGGTCATGGATCTCCTGACCCGCTACTCTTTGAAGCGATACCCCACGCCGTAGAGGGTTTCGATCACGTCGAAGCTCGTGTCTACGGCTTTGAACTTCTTGCGCAAGCGCTTGATGTGGCTGTCGATCGTTCGATCGTCGACATAGACCTGGTCGTCATAGGCGGCGTCCATCAGCGCGTCGCGGCTTTTCACCACGCCCGGCCTCGCGGCGAGCGCCTGCAGGATGAGGAACTCGGTGACGGTGAGCGTCACCGGGCGGTTGTCCCACACGCAAGTATGCCGCTCTGGGTCCATCTTCAGCTTGCCGCGCTCGAGCACCTTGGACTTGTCCTCGACCGGCGCGGTGCCGTCCCGCGGCTGGGCCCGGCGCAGCACGGCCTTGACCCGCTCGACCAGAAGGCGCTGCGGAAAGGGTTTGCGGATGAAGTCGTCAGCGCCCATCTTGAGCCCGAACAGCTCGTCGATCTCCTCGTCCTTCGAGGTGAGGAAGATCACCGGCAGCTCGGTGCGCTGGCGGAGACGCCGCAGAAGCTCCATGCCGTCCATGCGCGGCATCTTGATGTCGAGTATGGCAAGGTCGGGAGGGTTCTCCGACAGACCGTCAAGCGCGCTCGCGCCGTCGTTATAGGTCTGGGTTTTGTAGCCTTCCGCCTCGAGCACCATGCGCAAGGAGGTCAGAATGTTACGATCGTCGTCGACAAGTGCGATGGTTGGCATTGAGATGGCACCCTTGCAGTCAGGGAATCGGGGGGTTCAGGCTGACGCAAATTATGGCAGCATGGGGGCGCCTCGCGCAGCCCGTTAATAGTGCAATGCAGCAAATATCCTTATGGCGCAAGTAAATAAGACATGAACGAGATGCCCTCAAAGGCTGAATTGGCAGCCGATGCAAGGGGTTTGGTCAGGCGCGCGCTGAAGGCCGCGCTCGCCACCGTCGCCTCCGGCAGTGGTTATCCTTACGCGTCCCTGATCACAGTGGCGACCGAGGCCTGCGGCGCCCCGATTTTTCTCATCTCAGCGCTCGCCCAGCACACCAAGAATCTCGCGGGCGATCCTCGCGCCTCGATCCTGTTCGACGGCACCGGCGCCGCAGGCGATCCGCTGCAAGGCGCGCGGGTCACGCTGTTCGGCCGCGCCGAGAAGGTTGCGGACGAGGCGGTGAGGCGGAGGTTCCTGGCGAGGCACCCCGAGGCTGCGTTCTACGCCGACTTTCCGGACTTCGCCTTCTGGCGGCTCGAGGTTGAGGGCGCCCATTATATCGGCGGCTTTGGCCGCATCGTCGATCTCAGCCCCGCCGAGCTTCTGGTCGACACCAGGAGTGCCGGCGATCTGCTCGCGGCCGAGCCAGGCATCATCGAGCATATGAACGAGGATCATAGGGAAGCCATCCGCCTTTACGCGACGCGTCTTGCCGGCGGCAGCGAAGGTGTCTGGCGCATGAGCGGCATCGATCCTGAGGGCTGCGATCTCATTTGCGAGGGCGACGCCCGCCGCATTCGCTTCTGCTGCCCCGATCGCCACGCCAGGGGAGGCGCGGAAGGAGCTCGTGCGCCTCGCCAAGGCAGCACGCGAGCCTGATTAGAGCTGCTAGCTTTTACCCCTCACCCTTTCCGCCATGCGACTTGCGCAAAGCTCCGCTGGTGCAAGATCGCGGCGGAAAGCCCTCTCCCACAAGGGGCGAGGGGTTTTGACGAGGCGGCGCCCTTTTATTTCCCCTCTCCCCTCGTGGGAGAGGGTGGCTTGGACCTTCAGGTCCAAGCCGGGTGAGGGGGATGGCGCTGCTTGCCTTGAAAGCTTTGCAAGATCGGTGCTAGCAAGGGAAAGAAATTCACCCTACCGCCGTTCCGCCCAAGCCAGAGGATCAAGCCCGCATGAGCGTTCAGTCGAAAATTGCGCCCGAAGGTGCAAAGACCGCCAACCCCAAGGTTCTGGCCTTCGTCGAAGAGGCCAAGGCTCTGTTCAAGCCTGAACAGGTGGTGTGGTGCGACGGCTCGCATGTCGAGTATCAGCATCTCCTGAAGTCGCTGGTCGATGGCGGCACGGCCATGTGGCTGAACCCCGAGAAGCGGCCGAACTCGATCCTGGTGCGCTCGGACCCGGCCGACGTCGCGAGGGTCGAGGACCAGACCTATATCTGCTCGAAGTCGAAGGACGACGCCGGGCCCACCAACAACTGGTTCGACCCCGACGAGATGAAGGCGACGCTGACCAAGCTCTATGACGGAGCAATGGCCGGCCGCACCATGTATGTGGTGCCTTATTCCATGGGCCCGGTCGGCTCGCCCATCGCCGGCATCGGCATCATGGTGACCGACTCGGCCTACGCCGTCGCCAACATGCACATCATGACCCGCGTCGGCGACAAAGTCCTGAAGGCGCTGGGCGACAGTGACGATTTCGTGCGCGGCATGCACACGGTCGGCTATCCGCTGTCGACGCCAACCACCGCCGATGTGCCGTGGCCCTGCAACAAGACGAAATACATCTCTCACTTCCCCGAGACGCGCGAGATCTGGTCGTATGGCTCCGGCTATGGCGGCAACGCGCTGCTCGGCAAGAAGTGCCATGCGCTCCGCATCGCGTCGGTGAAGGCCCGCGACGAGGGCTGGATGGCCGAGCACATGCTGATCCTCAAGCTCACCAACCCTGAGGGCAAGTCGAAGTTCATGGCCGCTGCTTTCCCCTCGGCCTGCGGCAAGACCAATCTCGCCATGCTGATGCCGACCGTACCCGGCTGGAAGGCCGAGACCATCGGCGACGACATCTGCTGGATGAAGTTCGGCGAGGACGGCAGGCTCTACGCCATCAACCCCGAGACCGGCTTCTTCGGCGTGGCGCCAGGCACCTCGACCGAGTCGAATTTCAACGCCATGGAGACGCTCTACGCCAACTGCATCTATTCCAACGTGGCCCTGACCGACGACGGCGATGTGTGGTGGGAGCAGATGAGCGAGGCGCCCGAGCACACCGTCGACTGGATGCGCCGCTCCTGGACGCCGGCTTCCGGCCGTCCCGCGGCGCACCCCAATGCACGCTTCACGGCGCCGGCGAGCCAGTGCCCGGTGATCGCGCCGGAATGGGAGGACCCCAAGGGCGTGCCGATCGACGCCATAATGTTCGGCGGCCGCCGCGCCACCGTGGTGCCGCTCGTCATCGAAGCCACCGACTGGAAGCAGGGGACGTTCCTGGGCTCGATCATGGCCTCGGAGAAGACGGCGGCGGCTGCCGGCAAGATCGGCGATCTCCGCCGCGACCCCATGGCCATGCTTCCCTTCTGCGGCTACCACATGGGCGACTATTTCGCCCATTGGCTGAAGATGGGCGAGAAGGGCGGCGGCAAGATGCCGAAGATCTTCTACGTCAACTGGTTCCGCAAGAACGGCGACGGCAAGTTCATGTGGCCCGGCTATGGCGAGAACTCACGCGTGCTGAAATGGATCTTCGAGCGTTGCGACGGAACGGCCAAGGCCGTCGATACGCCGATCGGAAAACTGCCGGCAGAAGGCTCGATCGACATCAACGGCGTCAAGGTTGCTCCCGCCGACATGAAGGAGCTGACCTCGGTCGACAAGGACGGCTGGAAGGCCGAGCTCCCGATGATCAAGGAGCATTTCGCCAGCTTCGGCGCGAAGATGCCGCAAGCGCTGAAAGACGAGCTCGCTGCGCTGGAGAAGCGGCTCGGCTAGCCCCCTCTGCGTCATACCGGCGAAAGCGGGTATCCAGTCTTGTTGTTTGCGCTTCGCGCGCTGGATTCCGGCTTGCGCCGGAATGACTAGTCCGCTTGCCGGACTTGCCCGCCTTCACGCGGGGCAGAGCGTCAACGCATGGGCGGCGCGTCACGGCGAGGCCGGTTCGCTGGTGAGAAAAATCCGCATCGTCTCGAAGTCGAACGTCACCGCGAAGGGCTTGAAGAAGTCGTGGCCGACCATGCCTGCGAGGTGGAAGCCAAAAGTGTTCTCCCACGGGAACGGCCCGTCATAGAGGCCCGCGACATCGTCTTCCCGCAAATCTCCGAAGGAAAGCTGGCGAACCGTGTAGGGCACGATTTTCAACGTTCCCCCGGCCCCAGCGCCTTCGGACGCCTTGTCTTCCTCGAGCTTGATTCCCGCCGCCTTGATCACCGGCTCCGCCAGCTTTACGCCTGCGCCCGCAAGCCCTGTGTCGACGAACAAGAGGGTAGGCGGCAGCGTCTCCACACGACCCCAGCCCACCATGAAGTGATCGCTCGCCATCCAGAACGGAACCGCGACGCTGTCCTCGGACGACTCTGCCGCAAACGTCTTGAGGCTCTCCGCGTTCTTGCGGCGGAGCACGAGCTCGCCGCGCGGAAAATCGAGCGTCGCCAGGAAATGGTAGAAGAGAGTGGTGCCGATCACGCCGTCGATGCGCTTCACCCCAAGTCCTGCTGAGAGTTGGCGAAAGGGCAGCGTCATGACGGGCAGGTTCCGAACGGTCCAGTCGCCGAGCTTGAGCAATTCGATGCGCGACTGCCCGACCTTGGCCTGCTCGCCGCCGGCGAACGTGCCCTGCACGTCGCCGAAGTGCGGAAGGCCGAGCTCCTTAGCGAAGTCGGTGTCGAGCCCGAGCTCAGAGCCTCCGGTATCGATGAAGAACGTGACCTCGTCGCCGCCGTTCACGCGCACGCTGACGACCGGCAGCGATGCAGTGTTCAAGAATTTGAGGCGCGTGGTTTGACCGTCGCCGTGCACCTCATATGGCGTCTCGCCCTTGAAGCTCTCCAGCTTGGCGACGTTCAAAGTCGGATATTGCTCGATGATCAGCTTGTTGGTGCCGACCTCCACTCCGCGGAGCGCTGCCGCCGCCTTTTGGAAGTCGTCGCGGCGATAAAACGTTTCGGCCAGCATGACCTTGGCATCGTCGTCGCCTGGCTGCAGTGCGATGGCCGCTTCCAACCATCTCTGCGCGTCGTCGAGCCGGTTGGCGAGCAGGGCAACCCGGCCAAGTTGCAGGACCGCGGAATAGTCCTTCGGATCTTGGGCAACGATTCGCGTGTAGATGTCGCCGGCCTCGGTAAATTTCCCAGCCTTGAACAGCTGAGCGGCGGTATCGGCATCAGTCTGATTCTGCTCAGACGTCGCTTGTCCTTGGAAGCAAGTCGCGACCACCAGGGCGAGCGCGATCCAGATGCTGGCATATTTCATTCTTGTCTTCCTGATGAGTTGCCGTGCGACGCCCGGACTGTATCAGAGATCGGGTCCCGCGAGCCCAAGGACAGCGAGAGAGGCGCGCACCGCTCTTGCCGCATCCAGCGCTTCGCCTTAAGTCACGCGCATGAGCAAGGGCAAAGGCAAAGGCGTGGTCGCTGCCGGTCATGAGCTGACCGCGGGCGCCGCTGCGGAAATTCTGCAGGACGGCGGCAACGCCTTCGACGCCTGCCTCGCGGGCCTGTTCATGACCTTTGTGGCGGAGGCCGTGTTTTCTTCGCCCGGCGGCGGGGGTTTCCTCATGGCGCGGCGGGCTGGGAGCGACAAGGTCACGCTGTTCGATTTCTTCGCCGAGACGCCACTGAAGCGGCGCCCGTCGCACGAGATCGACTTCTATCCCATCCATGCCGATTTCGGCCCTGCCAAGCAGGAGTTCCATATCGGCGTGGGCTCAAGCGCCACACCTGGCGTTGTGCCTGGCCTCTTCGCCATGCACGAGGAGCTTTGCCGGCTGCCGATGAAGCGCCTGGTCGAGCCCTCGGTGCGCGCCGCGCGCGCAGGCTTCCCGCTCTCCGCGTTCCAGGCCTATCTCCTCACCGTCATCGCGCCGATCCTCAAGGCCACCACCGGCGTTGCCAAAATTTTTTCGCCGGACGGAACGCTGCTCAAGGCTGGCGAGACCTTCAGCAACCCCGATCTCGCCGAGACCATCGCATGGCTCGCCGAGGACGGCGCGCGTCTGTTTCTCGACGGCGATGTCGGACAGGCCATCGTGGCCCAGCAACGCGACGGCGGCTACCTCACCCACGCCGATCTCGCCGATTATCGCGTGGCGCGGCGGACGCCGATCCTCTGGCAGCATGACGGCGCGGTCGTCGCGCTCAACCCGCCGCCTGCGGCAAGCGGCGCGCTGATCGCCTTCGGCCTCGGGTTTGTCCAGGCGCTTGCCGATGCCGGCCGGACGCTCGACGCGCTTGCGCTGAAAGACGCTATGCAGGCCACCAACGAGGCGCGCGCCTCCCATGGCGAAGGGCTCGCCGCCAAACTCGCAGGCGGCGTGCTGGCGAAAAGAATGCGCGAGGCAGCGCGTCACCCCGCAGCCACCCGCGGCACCACCCATGTCAGCGTCATCGACCGCGACGGCAATGCCGCTTCGGCGAGCCTCTCCAACGGCGAGGGTAACGGCTCGATCGTCGGCAGTTCGGCTTCATGCTGAACAACATGCTCGGCGAGGAGGATTTGTCGCCTGAGGGCCTCGGCAAGTGGCGCGTGGCCACGCGCCTCTCCTCGATGATGGCCCCGACCATCGTCTTGCAGCCCCACGACACCGTGATTGCGCTCGGCACCGGCGGCTCGAACCGCATCCGCACCGCCATCCTGCAGGTCGCCGTCAATCTGCTCGACCGCGGCATGAGCCTGGAAGAGGCGGTGGACGCGCCGCGGCTGCATCTTGAGAAATGCGGGACGCTCAGCTTCGAGCCTGGGCTGCCGGAGTCTGTGGAAAGCGCCTTCCGCGCGGCTGGCGAGAAGGTTCGTGCCTGGCCCGAGAGGAATCTGTTCTTCGGCGGCGTGCACGCCGCGCGCCGCTTCGGCGACAGCGGCGTTGAGGGCGCAGGCGATCCGCGTCGCGGCGGTGTCGCAATTGTGGTGTGAGATTCAAAACGGGTGGCCATCGCCGGCTGGTGTCGTAAACTGCCAACCTAGCGTCGCTAATCGACAATAAGGATTCTGCGACCCGGCGCAAGATCGAGGTCGGCGCAAATGAGGGCGTCAATGAAAACCGCCATCGCCATCAGTCACGTTTGCTTCGAGGATGCCGGCACTCTGGAAGACGCCATTACCGCGCGCGGGCTTTCGTTCCGATATCTGCAAGCCGGCGTCGACGATCTCACACCTGCCAAGGACGCCGATATGCTCGTGGTGCTCGGCGCGCCGATCGGTGTCTACGAGGTCGACCGCTATCCGTTCCTGAGGCAAGACTTCGCGGTGATCGAGGCGGCGCTCGCCCGCGGCAAGCCGATCATAGGCATCTGCCTCGGCTCGCAGCTCCTCGCCGCCGTGCTCGGCGCCCGAGTCTATCCGAACCGCGAGAAGGAAATCGGCTGGGGCCTGCTCGGCTTGACCCCCGACGGGCGCAAATCGCCGCTCGCCGCGCTGTCGGAAAACAAGTTCAGGGTGCTGCACTGGCACGGCGATACCTTCGACCTGCCGCGCGGCGCCACTTGGCTCGCCGAGACCGCGGTCACCCCGCATCAGGCCTTCAGCACCAACAACGGCAAGGTGCTGGCGCTGCAATTCCACGTGGAGCAGCACACGAGAGGCATGGAGCGCTGGCTCATCGGACACACGCTCGAGCTCACCACCGCCGGCGTCGATGTCAACCAGCTCCGCGCCGATACGCAGCGCCTTGGCCCCGGCATGGAGAAGGCGAGCCGGACCATGTTCGACCTGTGGCTCGACCATGTCGGCGTCGCGCCCGCGCGGGCAACGGCGCCGGCGAAGTAAATTTCGCTCGAGACAGGGATTATCTCAAACCTCTCCCCAGCGGGGAGAGGTCGGTTGCTGCGCCTTCAGGCGGAGCAACCGGGTGAGGGGGCTATTTAACTCCGAGAACTGGCTCCCCCTCACCCTTCCGCCATGAGACTTGCGCAAGCGCCGCTCAAAAGCGTCGCGCGCAAGATCGCGGCAGAAAGTCCTCTCCCCACAGGGGAGAGGGGGACACAGCATCAAGCGTCGCAGCGTTTCCGCATCACAAAGGATGCTGGTCGGCAGGCTCCTTCGGCGCGTCGAAGGTCTCGCCAGGGTTCGTGGGCAACTCGGTGTTCTCGGGCGCCTTGATGTCCTCGCCCTTGGCGTTCCACCAGGTGGAGCCGTAGCTCACCCCGCCGCTCTTCTTGACAAGGTGGGTCTGCACCACCTCGCCGGGATAGTAATTGACGGTCCACGGCCCGACGATGCCCTTGGGGATCGCCCGCCAGGTCACCAGGACCTCGTCGCCCTTCTTGGCGTCGCCCTTCTTCACCTCGAGCAGCCTGAGTCTGGCGAGATAGGCAGGAAGATCCTCTCCGGTCTTATCGTCCTTGGTCACCACCGTGCAGCTCACCGACAGCACGCGGACGGTGGCGACGAGGTCGCTCTTGTCCGTCAGCTCCTGATCGGACATCGGCGCCGGCAGCGCAAGCGCCGGCGTGGCGAGGAGGCAGAGCAACAAGAGAAGCGCGGGACGAAACATGGAGCCCAACAATTCCTGTATGGCCGGGCAGGGGATAGGGGGAACCACATGGTGGACGGGCCGTTCATCCCGCGCAAACCCTAAAATGACTGGTCTGGCCCCTGACAAATAGCCCCACAACGCGAGGAACGACCCATGGTGAACATCTATCTCTTCATCGAGCTGATCCGCGCCGCGAGCGCTCCCGACGTCGCCGAGCGCATCAAGGGGCTCAGCCTCGCCAACTGCAAATTCGCCAATGTGGTGGTGCTGTCGAGCGAGAAGCTGGTGGCGCAGCTCGATTGCTCGACGCCAGAGGACGGCACCAGGGTGGTGCTCGAGGAGCTGCCCAAGGTTGAGGGCGTGGTGCAGACCAACGTCATCGCCGTGGTGAAGCCTGTGCATCATTGAGGGGAGGTCGGTAAGATCAGAAGCACTTGACATCGTCACCCCCGGCATCGTCACCCCCGGGCTTGACCCGGGGGTCCATTCCGTTACGGCTCCCATGCATGCGGAGGTTTTATGTCTATATTCTCGCAAGCCGAAAAGACGGCACCCTGTATACCGGCGTGACAAGCAACCTGCCGCGTCGCGCCTGGGAGCATCGTGAGGGCGTGGTGCGCGGCTTCACTAAGCGATACAGCATAAAGCGCGTCGTGTATCTGGAGGAGCACGCGACCGCCGAGACCGCCATAAAGCGTGAAAAGGTTATCAAGTCCTGGCCCCGTCGTTGGAAGATCGATCTGATCGAAAAAGACAATCCAAACCGGTTCGATCTCTACCGCCAGTTCAACTGCTAGGTCACGGCATGGATGCCCGGATCAAGTCCGGGCATGACGAACGCTATAGAGGATGGGATACAAAAGGAAATCAATCGCGGTCGACGAGGCCCTTGACGCCTTCGTGCTTGGCGCAATGGACGCAGCAGAAGATCGTGTCGCCGTGCTGCACGCCGTGGCCGACGATGCGCACGCCGCAATGCGGGCAGACCGGCGCAAGCGCGGCGATGGCGCATTCGAACGAGTCGAAGGTGAGCGTGCGGCCGCCCATGGTGACCTTGAAGCTCTGGTCGTAGTTGTTGCCGCATTGCGCGCATTTACCCATGGCGTTTCTCCTTTTCTCACCACTTCGTCATGCCCGGACTTGATCCGGGCATCCATACCGTTACGCCTCAGCTGGTTGAAGCGTCAGTGGAATGGATGGCCGGGTCAAGCCCGGCCATGACGGGTCCGGAGGGGACGAAGTCCTAATGCGCGGCTTCCCAGTTGTCGCCGGCGCGGGCGTCGACCTTCAGCGGCACTCGCAATTTCAGCACCGGCTCGGGCGCCTTCTCCATCACGGACTGCGCAACCTCCATGGTCTTGTCGACCTCATCCTCAGGTGCTTCGAACACGAGCTCGTCGTGCACCTGCAGTAGCATGCGCGCATTCAGGCCCGCGGCGGCGAGCGCAGGCACCATGCGGATCATGGCGCGGCGGATGATGTCGGCGGCTGACCCTTGAATCGGCGCGTTGATCGCTGCGCGCTCGAAGTTCCCGCGCAAGGACGGATTCTTGGTGTTGATCTCGGGGTAATGCACCTTCCGCCCGAACAGGGTTTTCACGTAGCCCTGGCGGCGCGCCTCGGCCTTGGTCGCCTCCATGTAATCGCGGATGCCGGGGAAGCGCTCGAAATAGGTGTTGATATAGGCTGCTGCCTCGCTTCTGCCGATGCCGAGCTGGGCGGCGAGCCCGACGGCGGAGATGCCGTAGACGATGCCGAAATTGATCGCCTTGGCGCGGCGCCTGATCGCCGGGTCCATGTTTTCGATCGGCACGCCAAACATCTCGCTCGCCGTCATGGCGTGGATGTCGAGGCCGTCGGCAAAGGCCTGGCGGAGCGTCGGCGTGTCGGCCATATGGGCGAGCACGCGAAGCTCGATCTGGCTGTAGTCGGCGCTGATCAGCCTCTTGCCCTTGTCTGATACGAAGGCCTTGCGGATAGCGCGGCCTTCGCTGGTGCGCACCGGGATGTTCTGCAAATTCGGCTCGAGCGAGGACAGCCTGCCCGTGGTGGTGGCGGCGAGCGCATAGGAGGTGTGAACGCGGCCCGTCTCGGGATGGATGTAGGTGGGCAGCGCGTCGGTATAGGTGCTTTTGAGCTTGGCGAGCAGGCGCCAGTCGAGCACTTTTCGCGGCAGCTCGTGGCCTTCGGCGGCAAGCTCTTCCAGCGCGCTCGCATCCGTGCTCCAGGCGCCGGTCTTGGTGCGCCGGCCTCCGGCCAAGCTCATCTTGTCGAACAGGATCTCGCCGAGCTGCTTCGGCGAGCCGATATTGAAATCCTCGCCGGCAAGCTCCCTGATCTCGTCTTCGAGCCTGGCAAGGCTCTGGGCGAAGTTTCCCGACAGCGAGGCAAGGCTCGCGCGCTCCACCTTGATGCCGGTCCGCTCCATCAGCGCCAGCACCGGCGCGATCGGCCGCTCCAAGGTCTCGTAGACGGTGGTGACGTGCTCGGCGGCAAGCCGCGGCTTGAGCACGAGCCAGAGCCGCAGGCCGATATCCGCCTCCTCGCCGGCAAATTCGGTGGCGCGGGCGACGGCCACGCGGTCGAAGGTGACGGCGGCGCGGCCGGTGCCCACGATCTCCTTGTGGGTGAGGCAGGTATAGGAGAGGAGCGCGCCCGCCAGCTGCTCCGGCAGATGCTCGGCACGGCCGGCGTCGAGCGCGTAGGACATGAGGCAAGGATCGTCGAAGCCTTCGAGCGCGATGCCGTAGCGGGCGAGCACCACCATGTCGAACTTGGCGTTCTGCACGATCTTGAGCACGGCGGGATCTTCCAAGAGCGGCTTCAACAGATCGAGCGCCTCGCGCATCTGGATCTTCGGACCCTCGTCGCCGCCGAGGTCGAGCTCGTCGGCGGCACGGTGGGCGAGGGGAACGTAGGCGGCCTGTCCGGGGCGAAGTGTCAGCGCCACGCCGACCAGTTCGCCTTGCATCGGATCGAACGATGTGACTTTGGCGCGGAAGGCGACGTGGCCCTGGTCGCGCGCTTCGTCGAGCAATGCGGCCAACCGCTCGGGATGGACAATCGTCTCGTATTTGCTGCGGTCGAAAGGAAGCGCGGCAAGCCTGGCGGCGCGCTCTTCGGCAAGGTGTAAAGGCGAGCCTTCCTTTGCCGGATAGATCGGCTCGGTCCGCTCGGTGACGAAGCCTCCCGCCGGCATCTTGCGCAGCGGGTGGTCGTAGGCCTCGCCGCGTTTGCGCGCTTGCTTCGGCGCGGGCGCGGCACCTGCGGGAGCCTCGACGCCGAGACCGTCGGCGATGCGGCGGAGCAAGGTCGAGAATTCGAGCTTGCGCAGAAAGCTGAGCAGCGTCTCTGCCTCTGGCTGGCGGACCAGCGTCTCGGCAAGCGGCACGTCCAGCGGCACATGGGCATCGAGGATCACGAGGGTGCGCGACAGCCGCGCCTGGTCGGCGAAGGTAATGAGACTTTCGCGTCGCTTTGGCTGGGTGATCTCCGAGGTGCGGGCGAGAAGCGTGTCGAGATCGCCATATTCGTTGATGAGCAGCGCCGCGGTCTTCACCCCGATGCCGGGCACGCCGGGGACGTTGTCGGTGGAATCGCCGATCAGGGCCTGCACCTCGATGACCTTCGAGGGCGGCACGCCGAAGCGCTCCATCACCTCTTCCTCGCCGATCACCTTGTTCTTCATGGTGTCGTACATGCGGATGCCCGGACGCACGAGCTGCATCAGGTCCTTGTCGGAGGAGACGATGGTCACGTCGGCGCCGGCTTCCATCGCCTCGCGCGCGTAGGTGGCGATGAGATCGTCGGCCTCGTAGCCTTGCTGTTCGAGGCAGGCGACGTTGAACGCTCTCACCGCATCGCGGATGAGCGGGAACTGAGGGACGAGGTCCTCCGGCATGTCCGGGCGGTGCGCCTTGTAGTCGGCGTAGAGCTCGTTGCGGAACGTGTGCTCGGAGAGATCGAAGATCACCGCGATATGCGTGGGCGGGCTGAGCTCGCTTGCCTCGCGCAGCAGCTTCCACAGCATGCCGCAGAAGCCGTGCACGGCGCCCACGGGGAGCCCGTCAGAGGGGCGGGTCAGCGGCGGCAGCGCGTGAAAGGCGCGGAAGATGTAGCCCGAGCCGTCGATGAGATAGACGTGGTCGCCCTTGGCCACCGGCCTGCCGGCGGCCGTTTGCTTGCTGTCAGCCATTGTCATGATGGCAGATATATAGGGGTTGGCGGGGCCGCCGTCAGCACCGCGGCGCCCCTTCTCCCCACCCGTCCGCGCCGCTTCGCGACGCGTCCACCCTCCCCTCGCGGGGAGGGATAACTGAGCTGCCTTGGCCTGTCTTATCCCTCCCCTTTCAGGGGAGGGTGGCTCGCCCGGCCTTAGCCGGGTGAGCCGGGTGGGGTGCTGGCTGCCTCTAATGCGTGTGCTCGAGCTCGTGGCTGCGCTCGGCGCTGCCGGGGGCGAAGACCATGTCTGGCCCGAAGGTCTTCTCGATATAGTCCTTGAAATAGGTCTCCATGAACGGGAAGGCGCGGGCGAGCCGCATGAAGTCCTTCTGCGAGATCCACAACACGGTGGAATCTTCGAGCGCCACCACGAGCCCGGTGCGGAGCGAGGATTTGAGCAGCACCCGCTCGCCGAAATGCTCGCCGGGCCCAAACACCTTCTCGAAATGCTCAGCCGTTTCGGGGTTGTCGATCGTGAGCTTGAGCGAGCCTTTGACCACGGTATAGAAGCCGTCGATCAGCATGCCAGGCTCGAGCACCTTGTCGCCCTTGCGGTAGTGGATGTAGCGCGTGCCCGGCATCGAGGACTGCACCAGCACGATGTTCGGCGGCACGAACGCGTTCAGGATCCAGTTCACCAGCACGCGCACCTTGGTGGCAAAGCCAGGCAGGAAGGAAAGATAGAAGCCGCGCCACAACAGCCAGGCGAGGAAGCCTGAGAGCTTGATGCCGTAGACCTCGGCCACGGCTTTGCTCATGCCGAGCGAGGCGAGCGATCCTTTCGACGTATAGGCGAAGGGCTTGAGCTCCTCGGTTTTGGCCTTGGCGATCAGATTGTCGGCGAGCTGGCGCCCCTCGCGCACGGCGAATTGCGCCGTCTGCGGAGCGTAGTGCAGGGGGTCCTCGGCAGGCTGCTCGACGAGCGGGATCAGCGCCGCGTCGCCAACGGCCCAGATGCCGTCATGACCGGAGACGCGCATGAAGCGGTCGGTCTTGATGCGCCCCCATTGCATATCGAGGTTGAGGGATTCGACCAGCCGGTGCGGGCCGTTACCGATGGTGGCGACGATGGTCCGCGTCGGGATCAGCCTGCCGTCGGCCAATTCCACCGCGGTCGAGCTCGCCGATTTGGTGCCGGTGCCGGTCATGACGTCGATGCCGTGCAGCCGCAGCCGGAGCGTGGCGTATTCGGCGAGGTCGGCAGGGAAGGTGGGCAGGATGCGGTCGGCGTATTCGATGAGGTAGACCTTGATCTCCTCGGGCTTGATGTTCGGGTAATATTTCAGCGCGCGGTGGATCAGGTCGTTGACCTCGGCCACGGTCTCCACCCCGGTGAAGCCCGCGCCAACCACCACGAAGGTGAGCAGCTCGCGTTTGAGATCAGCCTCCGTCGCCACGTCGGCCATCTCAAGGCAAGAGATCACGTGCGTGCGCAAGCGGTGCGCATCGGAGAGGTTCTTCATGGTGAGCGCGTGCTCGGGAAGGCCGGGGAAGCGGTTCAGGTCCACGGTCATGCCGAGCGCGATGATCAGCTCATCGTAGGGGAGGTCGACGGGCACCCGGCGGAAGCCCTGGACCACGGTCACCGTCTTCTTTTCGAAGTCGATGCCCATGACGTCGGCCTGGCGGATCTGGACGCCGCGCAGAAGCAGGCGCAAGGGGGCGACGGCGTCGGAGGAATGGATGGTGGCGGCGGCGACTTCCGGCAGCAGAGGCTGGAACACGAAATAGTTGTTGTTGTTGATCAGCTCGATATCGAACTTATCGGCGCCGCGGCGGGCAAGCTCCTTGGCGGCGAACACGCCGCCGAAGCCGCCGCCAACCACCAGGACCTTCTTCTTTTCCATGGGCACGGACCCCTGCCGTTTGAGGCATTTTGCAGGCATACCTACGCCAATAGGATGTCGGAAGCCAGAAGCCAGAAATCAGACGTAAGAAGTCAGAAGGGGAACCGGAAGCCCCTCGAGGCGCCCTTGTATTCTGGTTTCTGGTTTCTGATTTCTGGCTTCTGTCGCCCGCGTTGCTAAGGCAGACATGTCTGGGCTAGGTTGCGGGCGAGAAGCACCCGTAGCTCAGTTGGATAGAGCGTTGCCCTCCGAAGGCAGAGGTCACAGGTTCGAATCCTGTCGGGTGCGCCAGTTCTTGTTGCTTTGCCTGCATAGGCTTGATTGTATCGCGTCGGTCTGGAAGGGGAGTGCGTGGCGTATGTCTGCGTTATTGGCGTTAATTTCGATTGCGATGATCGGCTATTTGTACGGTTGCAAGACGACTGACGATCGTTAGTCGCGACTGGCTGGGCTCTGGTCGACGCCGGTTTCCCGACGCTCCTCAAGCGCTCTTCGGTCTCTTCCGAGGGCGGACGGGGCGACCGGCAGCGCTCATCGAAATGTTCAGCGCCACGGCGGCGCGAATGAGCGCCTTCAACGCCTTGTCATCGATCTTGTCGCCCTCGCGGATATCGATGGCGCGCCTCGAATTGCCTTCGAGGCTCGCGTTGAACAGGCCCGAAGGGTCCTTCCAGCGAGGCGCCGTGAGCGAAGGTCAGCTTCACGACGCTCTTATACGTCTCGCCGGTGCAGATGATGCCCGTCGTGCGACCACACCGGAACCCCGAGCATCGCGTTCGACGGCTTTCGCCATTTCACCTCCTCGACCATCTCGGGGTCGGCCTGTTTGATGAAAGCTCGGACCCGGGCGAGCGTCTCGCCCCGCCAATCGGAGAGCGCCGCGATCCTCGCATCTATGAGCTGAGAGGGAGAGTCTCCCCCTTTTCCTTCCTTCGCGGTCTTGCTCATGGTTGTGTCGCTTTCTTCATCGGTGTTGTCGCTCGCTCGTCACTTCAAGTATATGACCCCCACTTTGGTTGCCGGCATGCCGTAATTGCTGCGGGTGAGAGGGCGAAAATGAACCGACAACAAGGCTGGCGGTTGGTGGTGCTATCGGCCGCCGCGATTGCGCTACTTTCATTGGCTGCGTGCGGCGATGCCTCTGCCCCATCCGCTCCGTTACTGCCGCGCGACGCGATGGTGCCTGTAAGCGTGGTGACCAAATTCTTCCCCGACGTCACCAAGGAGGCGAGCACAGGGCCGAACGAAACGAGCGTCGGCAAGCCGGTCGCCTCGCGATCGGTGGTGTTTTTGAGCGCCGACGGAAAGAAGAAGGTGACGCTCTCCATCGACCAGTACGAAAGCGCCAGCGACGCCGCTTCCGCCTACCAAACGGCCGTGCAGGGGAGCAAGGATGCGCCCGGGTTTAAGCCTGCGGCGACGCCGAATCTGGGCGAGGAGGCGTTCGCCGGCACCTCGCAGGTCGGCGCCGAGATGCACTTCGGTCTAGGCGCACGCGACGGCAGGCTGATCGTGTCCGCCACGCACGCGGGCGACATCCCGGTCACGCCCGACAACTCGAACAATCTCATCAGCCTCGGCGGCGAGGAGCTCGTCACCGCTAAGCAGGCCCTCGGCCCTTCGGGGAGCAGTTAGCTTTGGAGAGCAGGCGGGCCTGATGCTGAACCCCTCATCAGAAGGAGAGCCACGGTGAAAAAGATCGCTTTGCTGCTGCTTGTGGGCGCCTCGCTGCTATCGGCAAATCTGATGGCGAAGGAGACGACTCCGCCGGCGTCGAAGGTGACGCAAATCTTTGACCGCGAGCTGCCCAACGTGCCTGGCAAGAGCATGCGCGCGGTGCTGGTTGAATACGGTCCGGGCGCCGCGTCGCCCTCACATCGCCACCCCTCCTCGGCCTTCATCTATGCGACCGTGCTGGAAGGTGAGATCCGCAGCAAGGTCAACGACAATCCCGAGCACGTCTACAAGGCGGGAGAAAGCTGGACGGAGGTGCCAGGCGACCACCATCAGGTGAGCGCCAACGCGAGCTCGACGGAACCTGCCCGGCTGCTGGCCATATTCGTCCTCGACACGTCGGAGAAAGAGATTCTCATCCCCGACAAATAGCGCCTTCGCCCTACCAGCGTAGCGATAATCCGCTGCCCCGCGGCAATCCTGACTGGCCACTCACGCGCGCCAACTCACATGCTTTTCGCCGGGCAGAGCGGCGGCTTGCTTCACCCAGGCGGCGAGCTGAGCTTCGTCGAGCTGATCGTCCTCGTGGATGTCGAGGTAACGCACGTCCTTCTGCTTGGACTTGCCGGGGGGAAGAGGACGCAGCGACGCGCCGCGGAAGAAAGCCACTTTCACGTACTTCGTGAAGCAATGAAAGCTGAGGAACCAGATCCCTCCTGGTCCTCGACGCCATAGAAGGGCGAGTTCCATTTGACCGCCTTGCGCACGCCGGGGAGGGTCGCCACGATGATCGCGTCGAGGCGACGCCCGACGTCGCGTTTCCAGCCAGGCATGGCCGCGATATAGGCCTGCACTGGGGCGTCCCCATAGGCCTTCGCGATCTGCGGGTTGCCGCCCGAGAGGAGAGTTGGGTTTGCGGCCTTCGCCGGCTTCTTCGACGTCGCTTTAGCCATTGCGTTCGCTCAAACTGACAGCCGGCAGACTTCAATCTGCCTGCGCCACGACCTGCTCCAGCTTCGCGAAGAACTGCTGCCACCCAGCCTTGGCGCCGCCAAAGGCCTGCTTCTGATCCGGCCGGAAGCCCGACTGCTCCATGCGCAGGTGAGTGCCTGAGCGCGTTGGCGTGAGCGTGAAGGTCACCACACTCTGCAGATTGTAGGCCGCATCGTCGTGCGCAAAGTTCCAGGTGTAGGACAGCGTTCTGTTCGGCTCCAGCGCGAGGACCTCGCAGTCCAACACGCCGCCCCAGTCTCCACGAAGATTGAACCGGTGACCCACGACCGGCTTGAAGTCGTTCTTCATCAGCCACTCCTCGATCAGGTGCGGTTGGGTGAGCGCGCGCCAGATCTTTTCCGGCGGATACGGCATCTCACGTTCGACAACGACGGAGAGCGCTTCGGTCGCAGTATCGGTCATTGGTCCATCCTCTTCAGTAGGTCTTCGAGATCGTCGAACCGGTCGCGCCAGAAGGCGCCGTAGAGGCTCATCCAGTCGATCAAGGGAGCGAGGCCCCGCGGCCTCGCGCTGTAATGGGTCTCGCGGCCGGAGCGCCGGTCGCGGACAAGCCGCGCGAGCTTCAGCACGCGCAGATGCTTGGAGACCGCAGGCTGCGACACGCCGGCGCGGTCGGTGAGCGCCCGCACGGTCAGTTCGCCGTCGCGCATCAGCCGCTCGAAGATCGCCCGGCGGGTCGGATCGGCGAGACTGCTGAGCACTGCGTTGGGCGTGGCGGGCATGCGAGAATTCATAACCCATTGGTTATGGGTTTGTCAAACCACCGTCTGCGGACTGAAAATCGGATGCAGCCGGTCGCGCCTGCCGCTCTTCCTTGCGGTCCGATCCGCCGAAGATCATAATGACGGCAACTCCGGAAGTGTCGTCATGCCAGAAGCGCGGATCGACCTCCTGCAGCGCATGCCAGTGTTCGGCGGAGTCCGGGCCGACATCCTCCAATTTCTGCTCGGCGTGTGCCCGGTCGTCTCCGTCCCGGTGAACGCGTACTTTTTCCGCGAGCACGACCAAGCCGATTCGATGTTCGTCCTCGAGGCCGGCAAGGTCGCGGTGCTGAAATCCTGGCGTGGGAGCGAGTACCTCCTCGGCATGCTGAAAGAGGGCGATTGCTTCGGGGAGATGGCGGTCATGGACCTCTGTCCGCGCAGCGCCTCGGTCCGCGCCGTGGAAGATTGCACCGCGATCCGTCTTTCGGCAGCGAGCCTCCATCAGGTCTACGAGCAGGATCTCAAGCAGTTCGCGCTGATCCAAATGAACATGGGCCGGGAAGTGACAAGGCGGCTGCGCGAAGCCGACAACCGGCTGTTCGCCTGGATGGGGCCCGACGCGGATATGAGCATTTTTCCCGGCCGGCTGAGCTGAGCCGGTTCATTCGGCGGCGGCTTTTCACCGCCGCAAGCTCCTCGACCTTGGCCAGCTCCACCACCTGCTTGAGGCCGCCGTCCTTGCGGTTGGAAATCTTGATGTCGCCTCCGGCGCGCTGAACGATCTCGCGCGCGATGGTGAGCCCGAGGCCTGCGCCGGGGATATTCTGCCGCCTGCCTGGATCGACGCGGAAGAACGGCTCGAACACCTGGCCGAGAAGCTCGGGCGGGATGCCCGGGCCCTTCATCCTCGATGATCACCTGCGCCTTGGCGCCTTCGGCCCCGTCGCTCCCCTCGACCCTGACGCTGGCGCGACGTCCATGGGTTGCGGCATTGATCATGAGATTGCGCAGCGCGCGGGCAAGGCCGAGCCGGCTCGCCCGCACGCTCACCGGCTGAGCCTCTATGACGGTCACGTCGAGATTCTGATCCTTGAGCTCGCCTGCGATATCGGCGACGAGCCGGTCGAGCCACACCGTCTCCGGCGCCGCCTTGCCCGACTCCTCGCGCACCAAGCAGGATGGCGCTGTCGGCGATGCGCTCGAGCTCATCGAGGTCGCTCAGCCACAGGCTGCGCTCCTCATCGTCCTCCACGAACTCGGCGCGGAGCCGCATGCGGGTGATCGGCGTGCGGAGATCGTGGCCGGCGGCGGCGAGCAGACGCATGCGGCTCTCGATCGCCTTTCTCAAGCGCGAGGAGAGCGAATTGAGCGCTCTCGCCGTCGCCCGCACTTCGGCTGGTCCGCGCTCAGGCAGGTGGGGAAGGATGGCGTCCGGACCGACCGACTGAACGGCATTCTCAAGCAGCACGAGCGGCTGCACCATGCGGTGAGCGGCGAACACGGCGATCGCCGTCACGCCGACGGTGATCAGCGCGAGCCATTTGAGCAGCCCATACCAGGGCTTCCGCTGCGGCGGCAGGTCCGAGATCGGCATATGCAGCCATCCCTTACCGCCGATGGGGATCGACACCACGAGTGGCGCGTTCCAGTCTTTGCGGGTGATGGTGACGGGAAGCTCGTGGCCTCGCGCGGCAAGCTCGGCCCTGAGCCGTGACGTGGCGTTCTCGCGCAGGTCTCCTGGGGAAGCCTCGGGCACGAGGGTCAGCCCGCTCGTATCCTGCTTGGCGACGCGCAGAAACATCTCGACCTGATCCGCCAGTGGCTCGGTGGTGCGCTCGGGCGATGGCGGCCCAAGCATGGCGAGCATCACCCAGGTGATGATGCCAACCACCGACACGATCGCCACGACCAGCAGAACTGCGATCTTGGCGCGGAGCGTGTTCACGTGGCGCCGTCCTGCAAATCGACCCGCGCCGCCAATTGATAGCCACCGTTGCGCACGGTCTTGAACAGTGGCGCGGAGGCGCGGTCGCCGAGCTTGCGGCGCAAGCGGCTGACCAGCACGTCGATCGACCGGTCGAACACGTCGCCATTGCGGCCGCGGGTGAGGTCGAGCAGCTGATCGCGCGACAGCACGCGCCCTGGCCGGTCGAGGAAGGTCTTGAGCAGATCGAACTCGGCGCCGGTCAGCACGATGTCGGATCCTTGCGGGTCGATCACGCGGCGCGTCTGCGGGTCTGCGGTGAAGCCCTCGAAGCGGTAGACCTTCTCCTCGCTCGCCGGAATTGCCGCCTCGCCGTGCCGGCGCAGCACCGCCCGCACCCGGGCGATCAGCTCGCGCGGGTTGAACGGCTTGCCGAGATAATCGTCGGCGCCGATCTCAAGGCCGATGATGCGGTCGACGTCTTCTTTCAGAGCGGTGAGCAGAATAATGGGCACGTTCGAGCGCTGGGCGCGCAAGTCCCGGCAGACATCGAGCCCCGATCCATCAGGGAGCATGACATCGAGCACGACGAGATCGACCTGGTGGGTGGCCAGCCGCTCGTGCAGCTCGTGGCAGCTTGCCGCAAGCAGCACGCTGAAGCCCTGGCCCTCGATATAGCGGGCGAGAAGCTTGCGGATCTCCGGATCGTCGTCTGCGACAAGAATTCGCTGCTGGGCGGTCATCGAAATCGTTTTTAGCGCCGCGGCGTGGCTGTAACGAGGCCATTTTTGTAACGAAACTCGGGGCCTCGTCCCCCGGCAATGTTTCGACACGAAACGCGGCGAACCGGAAACGCTGGGAAATATCAGGGCCTAGCCGCGCCACGATATTGGCTTACGGAAAGGAGGGGTTACAGGGGCACCCTTCATGGCGCGCAGGAAGAAGACCGCTCGGCGGCCGCGAAGCGCTTGGCCTTTCTGCGGCGCTCTGCGGAGGCTCCTGCTCCCCTTCCTGATGATTTGGCTCGCTGCACTTTCGCTGTTCGGCAGCGGCATCGATCCGAACTTCCCGTGATCCTGAACGCCCCGTGCCCAGCAACACTTCGACAAGAATTTCACGCGCCGGGAAACATTCGGACACGCCAAGACCAACCCCGGCAATGCGAGCCGCCTAGCTTGCGCGTCTGCAAACGGTGAGGTGTCACATGAACCACTTCTTTCCGAAATTTGCCCGCGTGCTTGCTTTCGCCAGCGTGCACATGCTGACGCCGGCCTGGGGTCAGACCCATGAGGCGGGAACAGGCGGGATGAACTTGGCGATGACCGAGATTGCCAAGGGAGAATTGAAGCGCGGCGATCGGCTGATGGCCGAAGCCACACCTCCGGCGCCATCGCATTCTGGTCCCCCAGATCGGTGCGATGGGCCACCGCCGGGACCCGGACCGAAGTTTCATGCTGGCGGGGCGCCTCGCCCGCAATTCGGTCCGGGTCGCCTTGCGGCGAAGTTGAACGCGGCCGAGACCGAGATCGGCATCCGCTCAAATCAGCTCGATGCCTGGCGCGACTTCACCGACGCGCTGATCGGCACGATGACGCCGCCCTGGCTGCAAGCGGGCGCTCAGGGGCCAGCGCTCCCGGTGCTGCGCCGGGCGGGCAAGGGAACCAGCCCTTCTCGCGGGCAGAGCGTCTCGCCGACAATATGATCGAGCGCGGGCGTCATGCCGAGGATCTGAAGAAGGCGATCGAAACTTTGAAGAGCAAGCTCACGCCCGAGCAGCTGACCAAGGTCGCGGACATCGAGGCGAGGCTCGGCGCGCGCCAGGGAGGACCCGGATCGCATTTCGGTCCGCCGCATCACGGCCCTGGCCGCAGCAAGATGACGGGCCTGGCGGTCCGGGCGACGAAGACCCGCCGCCGGCTTCACCGGAGTAACAAGAAACCCCGCCTCCGACTCCATCGGAGCAATAGAAGAAGGGGCGGTGCCCGTAAGCACCGCCCCTTCGACATTTTCAGCGAGACGTTACGCGCTGCGGCCGCTGACGGCGTGATAGATCCACAGCACCAGGACGGCGCCGACAATCGCGACCAGCATGCTCCAGATATTGAACCCGGTCACGCCGGTCGAGCCGAGCATGTCGAACAGATAGCCGCCGACCACGGCACCGACGATGCCGAGCACGATGTCCATCAGGATGCCCTGACCGGTGCCGACATAGATCTTGCTCGCGATGAAGCCCGCGATCAGGCCCAACACAATCCAGGCTAGAATCGACATTTCCAATCTCCTCCCTGCTGTGAATTCATTGATCCGGATCGCGGCCGCTTAAAGCGCTTCAGCCCAACAGCCGCTCGATCTCGCGCTGCGTTGGCAGGCGTCCGTCCGGCGTCATACGGTCGACCACGTTCGGCAGCATCTTCGCCAGTTCGCCGATCACCTCATCGCGCGACAATCCGGTCCGCCGCGCCAGCTGATCGACGACGTCAGACCCGAGTGCATCTGAAACCTGCCTCGAGGAGATGTCCTGGTTCGTTCCCCGGTTGACCCAGCTGTCGACGACGTCGCCGAAACCTTTCTGCTGGAACTGCTTGACGAGACCGCCAAGCCCATCGAGGAGGTCACCTGGCGAAGCGTTTGCCGGGTCCGCCTGCGGGATGCGCGGCGCCGGCTGAGGCTCGGCGACGCAGTTTGATCGGCGCCCTTCTTGCCGAAATAGCGCGAGGCGAGCAGCGCCAGAAGCGCGATCATCAAGGGCTTTGCGACGTTGCCGCCGGGAAGGGCGGAGCTGCTATCGGATCCAAAAATATTGCTAGCCATACTGACCTCCTCAAGAAAAAGACCACAGCGCCCCGTCCCCGAAACGCCAATCTACCATTTTGGGTTCAAGGCGACCATCACGGCTTCGCCGCCTCTACCAGTCGATCGGCAAGCAAACCGTCATTATTCAGCGCTTGCCGCTTGATTGGCCGAGCCGGCGACCCATAAAAGGAGCGCCATGACAGTTTCAGTGACCGATAGACCGATTTCAGTTGCCCCCGAATGGGCGCCGCAAAAGGCGATGTGGACCGCCTGGCCGGCCAATGCGGGCCAGTGGAACGGCGATCTCGAAACGCCGCGACGCGACGTTGCCGCCATGGTGCGAGCGCTTTGCGGGGCCAACCGGGTGCGCCTGCTGGTCAACGGCGCCGAGGCTGAAGCTTCGGCCCAGGCGGCGGTTGGCGACTTGGCCGAGATCGTTCCAGCCAGCTACGGCGACATCTGGCTCCGCGACACCGGGCCGATTTTCGCCCGCATCAGCGACGGGGCGGTGGCGCTCAAGTTCAAGACTAATGCCTGGGGCGGCAAGTTCGACCTTCCTGACGACGCAAATGTCGGCGAAGACATCGCGAGGCTCGCAGGCGTGCCTGCTTTGAGCTTCGACTTCGTGCTTGAGGGTGGCGCCGTCGATCGCGACGGCGAGGGCACCATCCTCGCCACGCGCCAGACGCTGCTCAATCCCAACCGCAATGGCTGGAGCAAGGAAGAAGCCGAGGCCGCGCTGGAGCAGGGGCTCGGCGCCAAGACGGTGATCTGGATCGACGAGGGGCTGAAGAACGATCACACCGACGGCCATATCGACAACATCGCCCGCTTCGTCGGACCTGCGCGCGTGGTCTGCCAGTCGCCTTCAGGTCCCGACGACCCGAACGCCGAGACCCTGGATGAGATCGCGCGGACGCTGGAGCAGGCGACCGACGCTCACGGCCGCAAGCTCGAGGTGATCCGCGTGCCCGGCCCAGGGCTCTATCGCAACGCGCTTGGCGAAATTGCACCGGCGTCGCATCTCAACTTCGTCATCGCCAACGGCGTGGTGGTGGTGCCGGTCTATGGCACGCCAACGCAAGATGCGGCGCTCGAAGCTCTGCAGGCGATCTTTCCCGACCGCGAGGTGATCGGCGTGCCGTCGCGCGGACTGCTCGGCGCGGGCGACGCCGGCGGTGGATCGTTCCACTGCATCACCCAGCAGGAGCCCGCCTGATGACGAAGCGCACGCTCACCGTGGCGGCCATCCAGTCGTCCTTCGGCCCTGACATGGCGGCAAACATCGCCAAGATCGAAAGCTTCGTGCGCGAGGCAGCGAAACGCGGCGCGCAAGTCGTGCTCGCGCCCGAGCTGTTCCAGAGCATCTATTTTCCGACGCGGCAGGACCCGAAATGGTTCGAGACGGCGAAGCCGGTTGCCGAGCACCCGTCCGTGCGCGCGCTGCAGACGCTCGCCAAGGAGCTCGGCATCGTCATTCCCATCTCCTTCTTCGAGAAGGACGGCCCGCGCTATTACAACAGCGCGGCGGTGGCAGACGCCGGCGGCGAGATCTTAGGGGTCTATCGCAAGAGCCACATCCCAGACGGCCCAGGCTATCAGGAGAAATACTATTTCCGCCCCGGCGACACCGGCTTCAAGGCGTGGAAGACGAGGGCCGGGGTGATCGGCGTCGGCATCTGCTGGGATCAATGGTATCCGGAAGCGGCCCGCGCCATGACGCTGCAGGGCGCAGAGATTCTGCTCTATCCGACGGCGATCGGGTCTGAGCCCTACGACCTCTCTCTCGACACGCATGCCCGCTGGCAGCGGGCGATGCAAGGTCACGCCGTTTCGAACGCCGTGCCGGTGGTTGCCGCAAACCGCATTGGCGTGGAGCAGAACGACGGCGCGACGCAAAGCTATTACGGGCATTCCTTCATCGCCGACCACACCGGCGAGCTGGTGGCGAGCTTCGGCGACAAGGAGGAGGGGGTCCTCACCCATAGCTTCGATCTCGGCGAGATCGAACGCTACCGCGCCGAATGGGGCTTCTTCCGCGACCGCCGCACCGACCTCTACGCCAAGAGCATCGTTTGATTCTCAGCGCACGAGCGGCAAAGTCTGGTGGGTGTGGAAGGGAGCCGGGGAGGGCACCGTCCATTCGAGCGTCGTGGCGCCGACGCCCCATGGGTTGGCGGGGGCAGGCACCCTTCGCCTGAAGGCGTAGGCGATGCCGACCAGGAACACGATCAGCCCGGCGAAGGAAATGTACGAGCCGATCGACGCCACGAAGTTCCAGCCGGCAAAGGCGTCGGGATAGTCGGCGTAGCGCCGCGGCATGCCGGCGAGCCCCAAGAAGTGCATGGGGAAGAAGGCGATGTTGGCGCCGATGAACATCAGCCAGAAATGCAGCTTGCCGAGCGTCTCGGAATACATGTAGCCGGTCATCTTCGGGAACCAGTAGTACCAGCCGGCAAAGATCGCGAACACCGCGGCGAGCGACAGCACGTAGTGGAAATGCGCCACCACGTAATAGGTGTCGGTCAGCGAGCGGTCGGCGCTCGCATTGGCCAGCATCACGCCGGTCACCCCGCCGATGGTGAACAGGAAGATGAAGCCGATCGCCCACAGCATCGGCGTGCGGAACGAGATGGACCCGCCATGCATGGTGCTGATCCAGGAGAACACCTTGATCCCGGTCGGTACGGCGATGACCATGCTCGAGAAGGTGAAATAGGCCTGCGTGTCCACCCCGATGCCGGCCACGAACATATGGTGCGCCCACACCACGAAGCCGATCACGCCGATCGCCACGATGGCATAGACCATGCCGAGATAGCCGAAGATCGGCTTCTTGGAGAAGGTCGAGACGATCTGGCTCACGATGCCGAAGCCGGGCAGGATCATGATGTAGACCTCTGGGTGGCCGAAGAACCAGAACAGGTGCTGCCACAGCAGCGGGTCGCCGCCATGCGCGCTGTCGAAAAAGCTCGTGCCGAAATTGCGGTCGGTGAGGAGCATGGTGAGGGCGCCGGCGAGCACAGGGAGCGCGAGCAGCACCAGGAACGCCGTAATCAGCTCAGACCAGATGAACAGCGGCATCTTGTGCAGCGTCATGCCCGGCGCGCGCATGTTGAAGATGGTGGTGATGAAGTTGATGGCGCCGATGATGGAGGATGCGCCGGCAAGGTGCAGCGACAGAATGCCGATGTCCCCGGCCGGTCCAGGCGTTCCGCTGGTGGACAGGGGAGCGTAGAGGGTCCAGCCCCCGCTGAGCCCGTGCGATCCCGGCGCTCCGGGCAGGAAGGCCGAAGCCATCAGCAGCACAAACGACGCAGGCAGCAGCCAGAAGCTGATGTTGTTGAGGCGCGGGAACGCCATGTCGGGCGCCCCGATCATCAGGGGGATCATCCAATTGCCGAAGCCGCCGATCATCGCCGGCATCAGCGTGAAGAAGATCATGATCAGCCCGTGATAGCTGACCAGCATGTTGAAGACTTCGGGATTGCCGAAGATCTGCAAGCCCGGCTCCATCAGCTCGGCGCGCATGGCCATCGACAAGACCCCGCCGATCACCCCGGAGACGAGGGCGAAGACGAGGTACATCGTGCCGATGTCCTTGTGGTTGGTGGAATAGACCCAGCGCCGCCAGCCATGCGGATGGTCTTCGCTGTGGGCTGCGATCGGTTGTGCTGTGCTCGCCATGGTGTTCCTCGGGGCTTCGGCGGGACGCGCGCGTCCGCCTGAATCGCCGGGCCTGGCTTAAGTGTTGAACGTCGCGGGGCCGGAGAGGTTCGCAGCCCGGTCGAGGTGAAGCGTAAATGCCGCAGGCAGAATGGCTTGCCCGCTCTTGCGCCGATTGGCCGGCTCTTGCGGCGATCTTGGCGATCGCCCGCCCGTTCTCTAGCTCATATGCCAGCCATGGCTCACGCAGATCGACTGGCCGGTGAGCGCATTGGTCTTGAAGGCTGCGAGGAACAGGGCCACGTCGGCGACGTCCTCGACCGTGGTGAACTCCTTGTCCACCGTCTCGGCGAGCATGATCTCCTTGACCACGCGCTCCTCGCTGATGCCGAGCTCCTTCGCCTGCTCGGGGATCTGCTTCTCGACGAGCGGCGTCTTGACGAAGCCTGGGCAGATGACATTGGCGCGCACGCCATGCGCCGCACCTTCCTTGGCCATCACCCGCGAGAGCCCGAGCAGGCCGTGCTTGGCCGTCACATAGGCGGCCTTCAGCGGCGACGCCTCGTGGCTGTGCACCGATCCCATATAGAGGAGCACGCCTGATTTCTGCGGATAGAAGTGCTTGACGCAGGCCTTGGTGGTGAGGAAGGCGCCGTCGAGATGGATGGCGAGCATCTTCTTCCAGTCGGCGAAGGGAAATTCCTCGATCGGATGCACGATCTGGATGCCGGCATTGGAGACGAGGATATCGATCCGGCCAAAGGCCTTGACCGTCTGCTCGACCCCGGCGTTGACCTCGTCCTCCTTGGAGACGTCCATGCCGACGCCGATCGCAGTTTTCTTGTCACCCAGCCCCTGCGCGGCTTCAGCCGAGACATCGGCTTTCAGGTCGGCGATCACCACGCGGCCGCCTGCCTCCACAAAACGTTTGGCGATGCCATGGCCGATGCCGCTCGCAGCACCGGTAACGAGAGCAACCTTGCCGTCGAGCTTCATGAGACGCGCTCCTCAATCCTTGAGACGGTGTAAACGACTTTGCCGGGACCAAGTGTCATTCCTGCGACACTATGCGTCGCCGAGGCCGGCATGGCAAAGGCGCGGGGCCGACCTCGCCGATGCTCATAAGGTTCGTTCCTTGGGATGGGTGTCGAGCTCGCGGGTGAGGTCGAGCACCTTTACCCCTTCCGGGCGCGTGCGGCTCTTCCAGTCTGGATGGTTGAAGCTGTGCTCGACATCTTCGGCTCCGGCGAGCCAATGCTCGTCCATCGAGTAGCGCGAGAACTCATAGTCGTTGGACTGTGTCCAGTAGGCGGCGCGCCGGTGAATGAGAAGCAGGATGGTGACCGCAGCATTGCAACTCACGCCGTCGAGCAGCTTCCAGTCGGGATTGTCGCACAGCTCTTCCGGTATCTCGCCGCGCAGGCGGCGGATGGCCCTGCGGATGGTCTGCATCTCGCGGAAAATGTCGGTGTTGAGCCTGGTGCGGCTCGAATAGCGGATCTCTTTTTCCCGCTGCCCGATATCGAACAGCGTTTGCGGCATGCAGCCCCTGGCGCTGAACAGATCGACCTGGAAGATGACCATGTCTTCGCGCGGCCCGGTGCGTTCGAGCACATATTCGAGCGGCGTGTTGGAGACGAGCCCGCCGTCCCAATAGGGCTCGTTGTCGATCTCGATGGGCGGGAAGCCTGGAGGAAGCGCGCCGCTCGCCATGATGTGCTCGGGGCCGACGATTTGCTTGGCGGTGTCGAAATATTTCATGTTGCCGCTGAGCACCTGAACTGCGCCAACGCTGAGACGCACCCTGCCGGAATTGAGGAGATCGAAATCGACAAGCTCGAGCAGCGTCTCTTTCAGCGGCGCGGTGTCGTAGACGCTGATCGCCTCAGGCGTGCCTTGCGGCTGGAACACTGGTGGAGGCACGCGCGGCTCGAAGAAGCCCGGCACGCCGCCGACGGCAGACAGCGTCGCGCTGGTCTCGTTGAAGATGCGGCGCGCATTGTCGTCGTTGGAAAGCGGCCAGGCGAGCAGGCGGCTCGACACCCGCTCCCAGAAGTCGCGCAAGCGCTCGACGCGCTTTTCCGGCGGGTTGCCGGCGATGATGGCCGAATTGACGGCGCCGATGGAGATGCCTGCGACCCAGCTCGGCATGTAGCCTGCGATGGCCAGGCCCTCATAGGCGCCGGCCTGATAGGCGCCAAGCGCGCCGCCGCCTTGCAGGACGAGCACCGTCTTTTCCGCCGGATCGGTCACATCAGGAACTTAACCCTTGCCGCAGCTTGAGTGGAGAGCCATGCGACATCTCTGCCTCAACTACTGCGCCGCGGTTGCGTGACGGCGCGCGAAGGAGACGACGTAGGCTTGGGCGCGGATGTCGATCATCGGGTCGGCGGTCTCGATGCCGGCCGGCACGGCGTTCTCGAGGAACAACAGGGCACGCTGGGCGGCGTCGCTGTCGGGATCGACCTTGTCGATCTCGACCACGCCGAGCTCGACGGTCTTGCGGCTGTCCGGCCAGGCGATCGACGGATCCTCGAGCTTGTCGCCGGGCTCGGCGACCTGGACTTGCAGCTTCATGCGCACCGGGCCGTCGGCGACGCGCTTGCGGATTTCCTCCTCGAGATAATTGGGGCCCGCCTCGGCAAGCTGCTCCTTGGTGAGATACTCGGCACCGCCTTCAGGCAGCATCTGATAGCGAACGACTGTGCTGTCGCCCTTGGCGTTGGTGAACTTGAAGCTGTTCACGCCAAAATAGGGGAGCGTGGCAAAGCTCTCCGGCGCCGGCTTCTCCGAGGTCAGGAAGGTCTTGGCGATCGGATGGGTCTCGAAGAATGTCTCGAGCGGCGTTGGCTTCGGCGCATCCTTGCCGCTCGCGGCAAGCGCAAGCAGGAGGTCGCGGAACTCCGCCGCGGTCGCGGTGGGGAAGCCGTTATAGGAGTGCATCACCAGGTCCGAATTCGAGCCGTCCGGCAGCTTGAATTTCACCGCCATGCCGCGCGGGCTCGCATTCGGGTCGGTGTCTGGGATCGCCGGAACACCGGCAAAGTCGGAGAAGCGGACGGTGATGGGCACGGTGGCGCCCGCCTGGAGGTGCGGCGCCTTGGTCAAGGATGCAGCCTCGGCGCTCGGGGTGAATTTTCCTTCGAGCACGATGCCCTTGGCGTGCACCGCGCGGTTATCGGTCTGCTTGCCGAACACGGCGTTGAGCGCATCGACCAGTTCGGTCGGCAACGATTTCTGATCGGCAGCATCTTGGGCGAAGGCGGGGGCTGCCGCCGCAAGCGGCAGCGCCAATGACAAAATGGAGAGAACCTGTTTCGCGTGCATGACGGGCTCCTTTCGCAAGGGTGCGCATGATCCCGCGAGAACGTAGCGGTTTTGCGAACGGCGCGGGCCTCTGAATTCGGCAGCTTCGACGTCAAAGTGCCGCGGGGGGCTAGCTCAGCGCCGGGGCGGCCTTCAGCACCTCCTCGGCGTGGCAACTGTGCGCGGTCGGCAAGGAGGTCCACCAAAATACCCGACAATTTTGCGAAAAAAGCGAACTGATCGAGGCTAACGGCCGAAGCCGGAGTCCAAGGCAGATTGCGCCGGAGTTAGGTTGAAGCGGCGCAATAAAAGTCACGCAAAATTGCACAGATGGGAGCGTTACAAAATCGCACATGGAGCGTTGAATCTGTCTCGGACCGGTGCCCCAAAAAAGCCTACCAAGGAGGTTCCCATGTTCAAGGCGTACGTCATGCCCGCGGTGGCGGGTGCATTCTTGCTTGGCCTGGCTACGGCTGCCTGGGCCGTAAGCGGCGAGTTCGGCAACATGTGCGCGATGAGTCTCGCAGCCGGTAAAGACACGCAGACCGACTGCTCGATCAACGCGCAGCTTCAGGGCAAGACCTATTGCTTCGGCAATAAGGAGGCCATGGCTGAGTTCATGAAGGCCCCTGCAGGAGAATCTCGCCAAGGCGCAGGCCTACTACTCATCCAAGCATCCAGGGTAAGCTCGGCGCTTCGCAAATAGCGTCACAAAAGGCCCTCCGCCGATCGCGGAGGGCTTTTGTCTGAGTTACTTCAGCGCCTCGGCCGCCTTCAGCACCTCCTCGGCATGGCCAGGCACTTTCACCTTCCGCCAGATGCCGCGGATCACGCCCTTCTCGTCGATGAGGAAGGTGGAGCGCTCGATGCCCATGTACTTCCTTCCATACATGCTCTTTTCCACCCAGGTGCCGTAGGCCTCGCACACTTTGCCGTCCTCGTCGGAGACGAGCGGGAAGGTGAGGTCGAACTTCTTTTTGAACTTGTCGTGGCTCTCGACTGAATCGCGCGAGATGCCGACGATCGCAGCCTTCACCTTGGAGAAGTCGGGGAGAGAGTCGCGGAAGGCGCAAGCCTCGGCGGTGCAGCCGGAGGTGTCGTCCTTTGGATAGAAATAGAGCACGATTTTCTTACCCTTGAGATCTTTGAGCGCGATCTTGCCGCCGCCGTCGGCAGGCAGATTGAAGCTCGGCGCCTTGTCGCCAACCTCGAGACTCATGTGTTTTCCTCCTAAGGTCCGCTTGGTCATCCTGATATGCGGGATGGTGTTCTCGTCGAACGGCTCGCCCTCTATTGCATAGCCGTGCTTCTTGTAGAACGCCTCAGCGCCGAGCCGCGCGTTGAGGATGATCAATGCCATAGCCGCCGCGCCGCGCCCAAGCCTCGGCATAGCGCAGCAGCCGCGAGCCGATGCCTTCGCCCTGCTGGCCGTCGGCCACCGCCATCTGCTTGAGCTGCAGCGTGTGCGGGCCGAGCGGCTTGAACGACACCGAGCCCACCACGCCGCCATTCAGAAGCGCGCAGAAATGCCTGCGGGTAGCATCGTCGCTCAGTTCCTCGGCGCTGACGGTAAGACCGAGAGGCTTGCGCAGGATCGCCTCGCGCAAGCGCAAAGCCTGGGCGTAGAGGGTCGAGCCGTAGGGCGCCTCGGAGAGGTGAATGTCGTCGGCCTTGCTCACTGGCGCTCCTCGCCGGCGACCACGGTCAACAGGCCTCGCGCTTCGAGGCGCGCGCCGCTATCGAGGGCTGCGAAGAAGCGGATGGCATAAAGACCAGGCTTGTCGGGGGGCAAGAGCGGGATCCAGCAGACTTCGCCTAAGCGTACGCTTTCGCCGGCGACCGGCGTGCCGCGCGGCTCGGTGACGAACATATCGAGTTTGCCTGTCGTGAGGGTGACATCGGGGGCGCCGTTGACCAGGAGAAGGCGCCGCACGTTGCGCCTGCCTGCGAGGATGGTGCCCGAGCCAACGAATTTCAGCGCTTCCGGCGTGACGATCAAGGCAAGGATCCCTGGCGAATGCGCGCCGCCGCCCTTGATCTCGGCGCGGCGGGCTTCCGCGAGGGCCTCAAGCGTGCGCCGCGTCTTGGCGTCGAGATCGCCGAGAGGCTTTAGCCCCACGAACATGCCGCGCTCCGCCGCTTCATAATTATGGGGATAATAATTCTCGAAGGCCGGCTCCATCGGCTCGATCTCGGGCAGCCAGTCGCCTGGGCGCATCGGCCAGCCGAGCGTGCCATAGGGCTTGGTCGCGAAATGGCGCGGATAGAGCTGGTGCGCGACGTTGAAGTAAAGCGACCACTCGTCATACGCCGGTCCGTCTGGGCTGATCACGAACCGGCCGAAGATCTCATTGGCGAGGCTCTTATTGACGATCTGCGGCATGTGGCTGGCATAGGCGCGCGCAGGGTAGGCCGCTTCGGCGAGAAGCTTCCAGGCGTTGCGCATGCCGCGGTCGAAGCTCGTCGTGGTGGGCGAGCCGGCAAGCCAGGTCGCCATGTCGTCCTGGAAGGAATAGGCGGTGTGCCGGGAGACCTCCTGGTAGTGACCGCGGGTAAGAGGGCGGAGCGCAAGCGAATCTTCGTCGGCCGCGAGGAAGTTCGCTTCGATGGCGGCTTGCGCGTAGAGCTGCTTGCGCAGCCAGGTGTTGCGCGCCTGGTGATCGGCTGGAAGCTCTTCGCCGGCGACCACATCGTCGGTCAGGATCAGCGCCTTGGGGAAGTGTCGCGCGGCGACCGCAGATATGGCCTCGCGCGCGGCGGGCTTCGTCAGAACCACGATGCGATCGATGAAACCGAGATTGGCGCGCGCCGCTTGCAGCGAAAGATCGAGCCTCTCTGGATGCACCGAGAGGAACACCATCTGCCTTAGCGGCGCGGCGAAATCGTGCGAGGCGCCAGAGGCGATATCGGCGAGCGCCGCCGCCACGGTCCGGCCTGCCTCGCGCCAGGGCGTCGGGCGGAAGCTCTTGGCCGACGCTTTCAAGCCAGCGTAATAGTCTGGATCGCCATAGAGCCGGTCGAGGATGGCATGGAGCGCCTCGCCGTCGCCGCGTCGGAAGAACACGGCGTGGCCAGCAGCCACCTCTGGCAATGAGCCTGCGTCGGCGGCGATTGTGACGCATCCTTGCGACAGGGCCTCGACCACGGGCAGGCCGTAGCCTTCGTATTGCGACGGCAGCACCGACGCATAAGCGTGGCGGTAGAGGGAAAGCAGCGCCTGGTCGTCGAGCGCGGTCAACCAGAAGACGCGCTTGCCGAAGTCGGGATGGCCGGTGAGCGCCGCCAGCGTGTCGTCTGCCATCCATCCCTTTCGCCCGACGATGACGAGGCCTGCGTCCTTGGCTTTGAGGCGGTCGAAGGCCTGAAGCAGAAGCGCGTGGTTCTTGCGCGGCTCGATGGTCCCCACCGAGAGGAGGAAGCGCAAGCCTGAAAGCTCGGGAAAGGAGGCGGCGAAGGGATCGTCTTCGCCGGTACTCTCCGTAGGGGCAAAATCGGCGCCGAGCTTGATCACGCGCATGGTCATGGAGCGCGCCAGGAAGCGCTCGGTGACCTTGCCGAGGTCTCGGGCGACGCCGGCTGAGGTGGCAAGGGCATAGTCGGCATATTGCAGGTGGTCGGCGATGGTCTCGGAGAAGGAGACGAGCGTGTTGGGATGGCAGACCTCGGGCAGGAGGATCGGGATGGCGTCGTGATTGAGCACCACGACGATGACGCCTTGCGCCTTGAGGCGGCGGAACAGCGCGCCGCGGTTGAGCGGCTCGGTCCAGCTCGAATCAGGCTCGAAGAAGATGTCGCCTTCGGCAAATTGATCGAAGCCGAAATAGACGCGCGCCTCGCGGCCGATGTCGGTCGAAGCTGCCTGCAGATTGGATCAGCTCGGGGTCGGCAAGCGCGAAATAGCGGCCGGCGGCGACGTCGAAGGCGATCAGCCGCGTCGTGTCCGGCGCATTGACGGCAAGCTCACGGCTGAGCGAGCGAACCACGCGCTGAATGCCGGTCCTGAGGCCGCCCCTGAGCGTATTGCCGACGTCGATATAGAGCATGATGCCCCCTGGTCAGCCGATTTGGGCCCTGCGGCCCTGCTTGCGATACTCATCGCCGGATTGAATGGCGATCAGGGCGTGGCGCGGATGGCGCGAGGCGATCATGGCAAGCTCTGAGGGGGCCGGGAGGCGCCGGAGCAGGAGGACATAGAGCGCCGTGTTGACCACTTGCGGGGATCGGCCCTGCTCGACCATCCCCTCGACGCATGCTGCGAGATCCTCAGCGCTCTTGAGGTCAACGATGCAATCGAGGATCTCCGGCGTGAGCTTGAGATCGGGGCGGGCCGACGCGACGCTTGCGAGCAGCGCCCGGTGCAGCCTGGCATTGGCAAGATCGAGCGGGAACCATGAGGCGACGGTCATGCGCTTGGCGGTCGCCAAGTCGGCGCGGGCGATTGCCGCGGCTTGCGCTTCGATGCCGCGCGCTGGCTCCCGCCGCAGCTTGATGGAAAGGGCGCTCTGGCCGCGCCGCAACAGATAGCGCGCCCAAAGGGAGAAATATCGCGCGAGCCGCCCGAGGGAGAGGCGCTTGGCGAGCCGGTAGAGCCCGCTTTGCCGGGCCACCTCCATGGATGGACGCTCCCTCAAGGCTGCATCGCCAGGCGCTCGGCCATGGCCCACACAGACTTTATTTGCGGGGCGTCCTTGGCGAGATAGTCGATGTCGCTATAGCCCCACCAGTCCCAGCAGCCATGCGGGTTCACCACGCTCCCGGCGATCTGCGGAAACAGGATGACGAGCCGGTTAGTGTCGGCGTAGCGGGCAAAGCCGCTTTCCTTGATGAAGGCGTCGCCGACCTTCTCGCGCGCCTGCTCGCAGCCATGCAGCGCGATATGCAAGCGGCAGCCTGTATGGGTCACGCAATCCTCCGGCACATAGACCACGCCCTCGGCGGCAAGCCCGTTGGGGACGCCATCGCCGAAAGCTGATTGGTCGAAGACGATGAACTTGCCCGTCGGGCTTGGGCTCGGATCGACGAGGGGAACGCCATAGATCCACTCGAGAATTGCCTTCGCCTGATCGTAATCGCAATCGCTGACATAAGGACCTTCCGAGAGGCCGCAGGCGGTGCCTTCCGTCTCGGTCAGGAAGGCGTGGCCTCCTTCCTTCTCGACGAGCGTGATGCTCCCCTCGGGCACGCCCGCGGCGGCGTAGAAGCGCTTGGTGGCCTCGACCACCGAGCGGACCACGGTCTGATCCTCGTTGCCGGAGAACAGGTAGACCTTGTCGTCGGCGAGGCCTGAGAGGTCATCGATCTTGCCGTCCTCGGCAAGCTCCTTGGCGCGCTTGGCGAGCTTGCCGGCGTCAGGCGCTCCCCAGTCGTCCTTCATGCACGCGTTAGCGGCCTGCGTGGCGTTCTGCCACAGCACGATGGGCCAGTAGGGAAAGAGCTGGCTCGATGCCGTCTCGGCGCAGGCGAAGGGTCCGCCGGCGACGATGCCTGCGCCGACGATGTCCTTGGAGTGGGCGACTTCGATCTGCCCGGCCATATAGGCGCCGGAAGAAAGCCCGGAGACCGAGGTGGCGGGCAGCGTGACGTCGAGTTTGGGCAGCTCTTCGGCCGCGGCGTGAGAAGCCGCGCCGACGCCGGAAAGGGAGAGCGCCGAGAGAACGAACAAAGCCCAGCTGCGCGTCGACATCAGCCTCGGTTCCTCCCTTTGCGGGATTTGTGACGAGCGCCTCTCCTCCTCAGCGGGAGAAGCGCCGGCAACTTTATTCGGTCCTGAGGCGCCTTTGGGTCAAAAACTTCTTGCATCGCTGCAGCATGGGTGTACATAGCGCCGTCGTTTAACTGGAACATCTACTGGTTGGAGGGAGGACGCCATGTCCGATGACGCCCTCTTCCAATTGGGGATGGACTTGGATCGTGGTTCAAGCACCGCCCAAACGGAAGAAAAGCTCTCTCGTTGCCGCTCCTCGCAAGAGGACGAGCGGAAGGATTTTTTCTGTGAGCGTGACGGGGTTCGCTACGCCGGCACTCATCTCATCATCGACTTGGTGCGAGCTGAACGGCTCGACGATCTAGAGCACATCGAAGCGACGCTTCGACGCTGCGTCGAGGTCGCTGGAGCGACGCTCCTGCACATCCACCTCCATCACTTCACGCCTAACGGTGGAGTCTCGGGAGTGGCGGTGCTCGCCGAGTTGCATATTTCGATCCACAGCTGGCCCGAATACGGCTACGCCGCCCTCGATGTCTTCATGTGCGGCCAGACTCATCCACGACGCGCCATCGACGTTCTGAAAGAGGCGTTCTCGCCTCGCAAGGTGGTGGTCAAGGAGCATCTGCGCGGCAAGGAGATGAATCGATGGACCGGTGGGTCGAAGAGACGTTACACCGCGGCTTCCGCATCCGTCTGAAGGCGGACCGCGTCCTCTTCGACAGCGAGACCGAGCATCAGCACCTGGTGATTTTGGAGAACCCCGAATTCGGGCGAGTGATGATGCTCGACGGGGTGATCCAGCTCGCCTCGAAGGACGAGTTCGTCTACCACGAGATGATGAGCCACGTGCCGCTGTTCGCCCACGGGCGGGCACGGAAAGCGCTTATTGTCGGCGGCGGCGATGGCGGGGTGTTGCGCGAGGCGTTAAGGCACCCCGAGCTCGAGAGCGTCACGCTGTGCGAGATCGACCAGAGCGTGATCGAGCTCTGCCGCGAGTACTTTCCTGAGGTCTCGGCTGGCGCCTACGACAATCCCCGGACGAGGATCGTCATCGCCGACGGCACCAAATTCGTGGCCGAGACTGAGGAGCGGTTCGACGTGATCATGGTCGATTCGACCGATCCGATCGGCCCTGGTGCCGTGCTCTTCACCCGCGAGTTCTACGCCGGGTGCCGCAAGGCGCTCGCCCCCGGCGGCGTGCTCGTTACTCAGAACGGGCTTCCCTTCCTGCAGGCGGCTGAGCTCAAGCAAAGCGTGGGCTATTTCGCTGAGATGTTCGAGGACGCCTTCGCCTATCTCGCCACCACACCGACCTATGTCGGCGGGCCGATGTCCTATGGCTGGGCGACCGACGACGCCGATCTCAGGCATCTCCGCCAGAACGCCATCGAGCATCGCTATGCCGAGGCCGGCTGCTTCCCCACGCACTACTGGCGACCCGACGTGCATGTCGCGGCCTTCGCCCTTCCTAATTATGTGCGGGAGCTGGTGGAGGGGTAGGCCTTTACCATCTTTTCCACGTCATGCCCGGACTTGATCCGGGCATCCATTCCGCTACCGCTCCACGAGCTGAGGCGCCACTGGAAGGGATTGCCGGGTCAAGCCCGACAATGACGAAGTCCCTAGGTCTACAGCCGCTCCATCGTGGGCAACTCGCCGACGAGCGGGCGGCAATAGTCGTGGAAGGCGGCGCTCACATCGTTCGATCCTGAGATGAACTCTGGCGGCACGTGGCGCGTGCGCCGCGCCACCGCGGAAAGGTCCACGCGCCCGCAAGCGCTTGCGTAGCTGTCCGGCGCATTGCTGGTGCGGATGATGATCACCGAAGCTGATGCATCGCCCTTGGCGGCAAGGTCTGCGGCATAGCGGCCGACGGCGCGCGCTTCCTCGGCGTCGACGGAGGAGGGGTGCGGCCAGCAGCGCTGGATATAGCCGAAGGTGTCTGCGCGCACGCGCGGCGCCTTGCCGCCTTTCGGCGTGAGCCCGGACTTGACCAGATCGGCAAGCCCGTCGCCGAGAGCGCCCGAGCCCGACAGCTGCACGTTGCCGTGGGCATCGACCTCGCCAGCGCCCCACATCAGCTTGGGCCCGATCTCCTCGCCGGATCCGTCGCGTATGCCTTCGCTCACCGCGACCTGGCAGCGTCCGAGCTTGGCGTAGACAGATTCGACATCGGCGAGGAAGGCGTCCGTTGAGAAGGGCACCTCAGGCAGATAGATCAGATGCGGCGCCGGCCGGTCGGACGGAACCTCGCCGTTGCTAGCGCGCCCACGGGCAAGCGAGGAGGCGGCGGCGAGGAAGCCCGCATTCCGCCCCATGATCACGTTGATCTTGATGCCGCCGAGGCTCGCATTGTCGAGCGCGTCCCCCATCAGCGCGAGCGTGACGTAGCGCGCGGCTGAGGGAAATCCCGGCGTGTGGTCGTTCTCCAGGAGATCGTTGTCGATGGTCTTCGGCACGTGGAAGCAGCGGAGGTCGTAGCCTGCTTCTGCCGCCTTCTCGCTGACGATGCGGCAGGTGTCGGCCGAGTCGTTGCCGCCGATATAGAAGAAAAAGCGGATGTCGTTGCTCCGGCACCCGTCGAGGATCTTCTGGCAATAGGCCTCGTCGGGCTTGTCGCGGGTCGAGCCGAGCGCCGCCGACGGCGTGCGGGCGAGCCGCTCGAGCCGATCGGCGGGGATCGAGGTGAGGTCGACCAGTCCCTCGCCGCCCGCCTTGACGATGCCGCGCACCCCGTGTCGCATGCCGAGAATGCGTTTGACGTGGCCGCTGGCTGAGAGCCCCTTCTTCAGACCTTCGATGACGCCGGCCAGCGACTGGTTGATCACCGCGGTCGGCCCGCCTGACTGGCCGATCGCCGCATTGCCGGAAACAAGATCAGCCACGGAACCTCACTCCCTGTCGGGTAAAGTGCGCGCACAATGCCCGCGCCAGGGAGTGAGATCAAGCCGTTGCCCCTGGCTACGCCGCGTCTCGTTTGCCCGCCGCTACGGCGCGCCCGAGGAATTCCCGAACCGCGTTGGCGATTTCGACGACGTGAGTCTCCAGCGCGAAATGACCGGTGTCGAAGAAACGCACTTCGGCGTTAGGATTGTCGCGCTTGAACCCCTCGGCGCCGGGCGGCAAAAAGAATGGATCGTTCTTGCCCCACACCGCGAGCAAAGGCGGCCTGCGCTCGGCAAAATAGGCCTGGAACTTGGGATAGAGGGCGACGTTGCTGGCATAGTCGAGGAAGAGATCGAGCTGGATCTCTTCGTTGCCGGGGCGCGAGAGGAGAGCGCTGTCCAGCGTGTAGGATTCCGGCGCGATGTCAGCCGGATCGGCGACGCCATGGGTGTACTGCCACTTCGTCGCCTCTGGCGTGAGGAACGAGCGGAGCTCCTTGCGGTTTGCAGGCGTCGGATCCTGCCAATAGCGCTGGATCGGCGACCAGCCGCCGCTCAAGCCTTCCTCATAGGCGTTGCCGTTTTGCGAGATGATGGCGGTGATCCGGTCTGGATATGCCAGCGCGAGGCGAAAGCCCACAGGAGCGCCGTAGTCGAAGACATAGACGGCGAACTGCTTGAGCCCGATGGCATCGGTGAAGGCCCCGATCACTTTCGCGAGATTGTCGAAGCTGTAGCTGAACTCCGTCCGGTCAGGCGCCATGGTGAAGCCGAAGCCCGGAAGGTCGGGCGCCACGACATGATAGCGATCGGCAAGCAAGGGAATGAGGTTGCGGAACATATGCGACGAGGTCGGGAAGCCGTGCAGCAGCAGGACGGTCGGATGACGCGGATCGCCAGCTTCTCGATAGAAGATGGTCGCCGGTCCGGCTTTCACGGTGCGATAGCGTATCTTGGAGGGGGCTTGGGTCATGGCAGGTCTCCATCGGGTTGGCGTTGGGTGCCTGGCCTCTTAGATAGACTCTTGCAAATCGAGCCGTAATCCCTCAATTCAGAAAGCACTCTTCCGATCATTGGAACAATGACGCGAGGCCAACCGGCCCCGCCTTGAAATCGGCGAACCCTGGGTGGAGGAGTGGAACTACGAGGCCAGGATTAAGGACAATTAAGCGCGAGGCCCCAATGTCCGGCAACATGACCGATCGCCGCCGGGTCTGGCCGGAGCTGCCCCTTGCGGCCTGGAAGGACACCTACGCCACGCTGCATCTCTGGACGCAGATCGTCGGCAAGATCCGCCTCGCGCAGACCCCCTGGCTCAACCATTCCTGGCACGTGGTGCTTTATGTGACGCCGCGAGGGCTGACCACCTCGCCGATCCCTTTCGGGGAGAGCACTTTCCAGCTCGATTTCGATTTCCTCGACCACGTGCTGCGGGCATCGGCGAGCGACGGCGGCGAAAAGGAGATCGGGCTCTTCCCGCGCTCAGTCGCCGACTTCTACGCCGAAATCATGCGCGTCCTCGCCGAGCTCGGCATCGAGGTCCGCATCAATCAGCTGCCCAACGAGATTCCTGACGCGATCCGTTTCGGCGAGGACCATATCCACGCCTCCTACGACCGCGAATACGCGGAGCGCTTCTGGCGCATTCTGGTGCAGTCGGCGCGCGTCTTCAGCCGATTCCGCACGTCCTTCATCGGCAAATGCAGCCCGGTGCATTTCTTCTGGGGGAGTTTCGATCTCGCGGTGACGCGGTTTTCGGGTCGCAAGGCGCCGCCGTTCACGCCGAGCGGTGCTGTCCCCAACATGCCGGCGGCAGTCGAGCTCGATGCCTATTCGCACGAATGCTCGAGCGCCGGCTTCTGGCCTGGCGGACAAGGCGTCGACTACCCAGCCTTCTATTCCTATGCCTCACCGGCGCCGGATGGCTTCTCGACGGCTTCCATTCGTCCGGCTGATGCCTTCTGGAACAAGGATCTCGGCCAATACAATCTGCCCTACGACGCTGTACGCACCGCCGGCGATCCGGAGCAACGCTGATGGACTTCTTAATCAGCACCTATGAGGCGGCTGCGTCCGCTGGGAACTGGGATCGCGCTGCCTTGGAATGCCGTCTCGGCGTGCCCCGCGTTCCCCGCAAGGTCTGACACCGTTCATGGTTGGAAGCCGACGCGGCGGTTATTCTCGCCGCCGCGTCGCCAACAGTCTTACTCAAGTCGTTCCGGCCTTGAGGTGCTCCTTCAGGCCTTCGTTGATCAGCTCGAGCGCAGCTTTGGTGGAGGGCACGTAGCGCAGCGCATTCAGCGCAACGAAGTCATGGATCGTGCCGTTGTAGCGAACGGCAGTGACCTCCACGCCAGCCTCTTTCAGCTTCCGAGCATAGGCTTCACCTTCATCGCGAAGCGGGTCGTTCTCAGCGGTGATGAGCAGCGCCGGAGGAAGCTCCTTCAGCTGTTCGGTCTTCGCCCGAAGCGGTGACACATAGGGGTTGTCACGCGTCTTCGCGTCTGGCGCATAAAGGTCCCAGCCGTATTTCATGAAGGCCCGCGTGAGAAAGCGGCCTGTTCCATAATTGAAATAGGACGCCGTATCGACGCTCGCATCCGTCGCCGGAATCAAGAGCACCTGATAGCTGATCTTGGGTCCCTTGCGGTCCTTGGCCATGAGGGCCAGCGCCGCTGTCATGTTACCGCCGACCGAGTTGCCGGCGACCGCGATGCGGCTGCCTTCCGCGCCGATATCGCCGGCGTGCTCGGACACCCATTTCAGAGCGGCATAGCACTCCTCCAGCTGCACCGGAAACTTGGCCGAGGGCAGAGGCGTATATTCGACGAACACACCGATTTGTCCCGAACCGACGACAAGGTCGCGCAACAGGCGCTGATGGTTCTGAAAGTTGCCAACGATCCACACGCCGCCATGGATGAAGAGCAGCACGCCAGGCCTGCCGCTCACATGCTTAGGCTTCATGACGTACAGCTTAACGGTGCGCCCATCCTGCGTGATGGTTTGCTCGGTGGTTGTGACGCCTGACATGTCGACCGGCGTTTTCGATTGAAGCTCGGTGAGAATCTGCTGGGGCTTCGGCTGGGGCAGTTCCCAGAACGGGCTGCTGTCCTTGTCGATGTCGGCCAGGAACGATCGAATCTGCGGATCGATCCTCGGGTCGGTGGCGGCGTCGGGCGCCGCTTCGGCAATTTTGGTCATCTGGGTCATGAGAATAGCTCCGATAATTAAGATTAAGAGTTTGGGGGTGGGTTTCATGGGAATGGTCCGTTTGGTTGCCGGACTGAGTCCCGATCGCCGCGTCTGAGATCGGAGAAATCAGGCTCTGCCCGCCGCGACATTGGAACAGCGCGGCACGCGAGTCTTTTCTGCGCTTGCTGTCTGATTGACCGTTCTTGCTGTTTTTCTGCCAGCGGACGAGGCGCTGGTACTCTTCCGGCGTCATGCCGGTGGCCGCGGAGCCTTTTTGCGTGTTCGCTATGCCAAGCGGAGCAGATGCAGGCTGAAGAGCCTGTCAGCATCGGTCCAGGCGTGGGCCGGCGTCCAGCCGGCGCTCGCCGCGAGCGCCTGGAATTCCTCGATCGCATATTTGTGCGAGTTCTCGGTGTGGATGCGCTCGTCCTTGGCGAAACTGAACGCGCGGCCCAGCACCCGCACCGTCTGGCGCGTAAGGCTCACGAGGTGCATCTCGATGCGGCCGCGTGCCTCGTCGTAGATGGCGTCATGGGCGAAGCGGTCGAGATCGATATCGCCGTCGAGCTCGCGATTGATGCGCTCGAGCAGGTTGAGATTGAAGGCGGCCGTCACCCCGCGATTATCGTTATAGGCTGGGATCAGGATCGCCGGGTCCTTCTTAAGGTCGACGCCGACGAGAAACGATGCGTCGCGCCCGAGCAGCCGCGCCGCATTAGTGAGGAACGCTTGGGCATCGGCCTGAGTGAGATTGCCGATGGTCGAGCCTGAGAAGAAGCCGAGCTTGCGCGGGCGGCGCGCCGCTATCGGTAGCGTGCGCGTCTTGGTGAAGTCGGCAATGAGAGGCCTGATGGCAAGGCCGTCATGCCGCTCGGAGAGCCACTCCGCCGCCTCCGCCAAACTCTCGCCGGCAACGTCGATCGGCACATAGAGGCTAACGCCGGAAAGCGCGCCGAGCAGCAGGCTCGTCTTGCGGCTCGATCCTGAGCCGAACTCGACCAGCACGCGGGCGTCGCCCATGCGCTCGGCGATCTCGGCGCCATAAGCCTCGAGCAGCGCCGTCTCCACCCGCGTCGGGTAATACTCCTCGAGCTGGGTGATCTCCTCGAACAGTGCCGAGCCGCGCGCGTCGTAGAAGAAGCGGCAGGGAAGGCTACGTGGTTTGCGCCCAAAGCCCTCCAGCACGGCGCTTGCGAAGTCGGCGCGCGCGGGGTCGAGCCTCGGGGCGGGAGAGGTCGAAGACCGGCCAAGGTCTTCGACCTCGGTATGAGGGATATCTCGCTCCATCAGGCGTCGCCGGCGAGGCGCAAGCCCATGAACTGCCAGCGCTGATGCGGATAGAAGAAATTGCGATAGGTCTTGCGGATATGCCCTTCGGGCGTGGCGCATGAGCCGCCGCGCAGCACGAACTGATTGCACATGAACTTGCCGTTGTACTCGCCGACCGCGCCAGGTGCCGCCTTGAAGCCTGGATAGGGCAGGTAGGCGCTTCCCGTCCATTCCCACACATCGCCGTAGATCTGCTTGAGGCCGGAGCCAGCATCGGCGCGCATCGGCCTGAGATGGCCTGCGCCAAGCGTGCGTCCCTTGAGGGGCACGCTTTCTGCCGCGACCTCCCATTCGAACTCCGACGGTAGCCGGTAGCCTGCCCAGCGGGCAAAGGCGTCGGCCTCGTAATAGCTGACATGGCAGACCGGCGCGGCAGGATCGAGCGGCCTAAAGCCGTGAAGGCTCATCTGCATGAAGCCGCCGTCGGCCTCCTCCCAATAAAGCGGTGCGCGCCAGTCTTGCGCTTTGACCGTGGCCCAGCCGTCGGCGAGCCACAGCGTCGGCGTGCGGTATCCGTCGTCCTCGATGAAGGCGATCCACTCCGAGTTGGTGACGCAGCGATTGGCGAGCTTAAACGGGCGGATCAACTCATCGTGACGCGGCCCTTCATTGTCATAGGCGAAGCCGTCGCCGTCATGGCCGACGGCGAAAATGCCGCCGTCGAAGGAGACCCAGTCGAGCGGCGCGGGCTCAGCCACGGCGACGCCGGGGGTGGCGCGGGCGTAAGCCGGCTTCAGCGGCTCGCTGGCGAACAGGCTCAGGATGTCGGTGAGCAGAAGCTCCTGATGCTGCTGCTCGTGATTGATGCCGAGCTCGATCAGCTCAGCCGCACGCGGGCGCAGGTCGGTGGCACAGAGACGCTGGAGCGCAGCATCGACGTGCTCACGATAGGCGCGCACCTCTTCGGCCGAGGGGCGCGTGAGAAGACCGCGCTTGCCGCGCGGCTGCCGAGCGCCCACGCTCTCGTAATAAGAGTTGAAGCAATATTCGAAGCGCTCGTCGAAAATCCGGTAGCCCTCGAGGAAGGCTTTGAGCACGAAGGCTTCGAAGAACCAGGTGGTGTGGGCGAGGTGCCATTTGGTCGGACTTGCGTCGTCATTGGCCTGGACCACCTGGTCCTCATCGCTCAAGGGCAGCGCGAGCTCCGAGGAGAGCCGGCGCGTGGCGATCAGGCGCCGGCAAAGCCGGTCGGACTCAGTCTGATGAATGTCGTGGAGGACGGCATCACGCGCGCTCATAATCCTCTCCTTGGGAACAGAACCTTATTCGCCCAGTCAGGACAGGCGGAGCAGTCCTCACAGCCCTTTGCTAACGCCAGATTTAGCAGCTTGTTCCACAAGGCGGAATGGGTAAGCATGCACAAACCTGTGAAGGCGCCGACTCATGTTCAATCATTCCTCAAACCGCAAATTGCTGGAGGATAGCGACCCCGTCGTGGCGTTCGATGGACGTCAGTCGGCGATTGCCGCCGAGATCCAGCGCGGCGTGTGCCGGGCGCTTCGCGCGCTCGGTCATTCGGTGGTGACCGAGCTGTCGCTCGCAAACGGCCGGCGTGCCGATGTGGTTGGGCTATCGCCCGGGGGCGACATCTGGATCGTCGAGATCAAATCCTGCCTGCTCGATTTTCAGACCGACGGCAAATGGGCCGAGTACCGCCCGCATTGCGACCGGCTTTATTTCGCGGTGTCGCCGGAGTTCCCGTGCCACGTGATCCCGGAGGACGCTGGGCTGATGCTCGCCGATCGATACGGCGCCCATCTCGTACGCGAGCCGGTGGAGGAGCGCCTGGTCGCGGCAAGGCGCAAAGCCATGATGCTGTGCTTTGCCCGCGCTGCGGCGCTCAGGCTTCAGCTTCACCTCGACCCGGGCTGCGGCTTTGAGATTTAACCGAATCCACTCCCGGTTTCGTCACGGCCCAGGCTTGTCCCGGCCATCCGCGTTTTCGTTGTCATGCCCGCGCAGGCGGGCATCCAGTAAACACGATATCGGAAGCTTATTGACGACGGTGACTACTGGGTTGCCCGGTCAAGCCGGGCAATGACAAATCGTGGATGCCCGGCACAAGGCCGGGCATGACGAAGGCTATGTTGAATAGCTACTTCGGGGCGCGCTTGGCGAGGATGCGCTGCAGCGTGCGCCGATGCATGTTGAGCCGCCGCGCCGTCTCCGAGACATTGCGATTGCATAGCTCGTAGACGCGCTGAATGTGCTCCCAACGCACCCGGTCGGCAGACATCGGATTCTCCGGCGGCGGCGCCTTGGCATCTCCCGGTGCCACCAGCGCCTGATAGACGTCGTCGGCATCGGCCGGCTTGGCGAGATAATCGACGGCGCCGAGCTTCACCGCGGTCACCGCGGTGGCGATATTGCCGTAGCCAGTCAGCACCACGGCGCGCGCCTCAGGGCGCACATCTTTCAGCGCCGCGATCACGTCGATGCCGCTGCCGTCATCGAGGCGCATATCCACCACGGCGAAGGCCGGCGGCCTGCGGCGAAGTGAAATGAGCCCGTCCTCGACGCTCGGTGCGGTCTCGACCTCGAAACCGCGGGTCTCCATGGCGCGCGCGAGCCGCGCGAGGAAGGCGCGGTCGTCATCGACGATGAGGAGCGTATTGTCCTGGGGGATGGGCCAAGTCTGCTGAGCAGCTTCCATTCTGGAGCCTCCTATAGCCTTGGAGCCATACCGTCCAAGGCGCCCTTGCCACGAGCAAAGTCTTGATAAGGGTCGACCGGCCATCGCAAAGGCCTGAATAGAGCTATGTCCTCGTTCGCCTTTTCGCAAGCGGCCAAGGCGTCACAGGGGCCTAGGCCCTCAAGCTACTGGCTCGGGCAGCCATTCGACCCTCTCCGAGACGTGTTCGAACCGCCGCCGCGGCCAGATCACGGTGACCACGGCTCCCCCCGGAGGATAGGAGCGATTGGCAAGCTCGAGCCGGGCACCTGAGCGCTCGAGCAGAGTCTTGGCAATGAAGAAGCCGAGGCCCATGCCGACATGGTCGTCGTTATCCCCGCCGTCGCCATGGCCAGGCCTGGTGGTGACGAAGGGCTCGCCGAGCTGCTCGAGCACGTGCGGCGGAAAGCCTGCGCCATCATCTGCGATCTCGATGCGCACTTCGTCGTCCGACCAGCTCGCCTTGACCTCGACCTTGCTCGCGGCGAAGTCGATGGCGTTCTCCACGAGATTGCCGAGCCCGTAGATCACGCCGGGATTTCGCTGCATCACCGGCTCTTGCGCGTTCCGTTCGCCTGGCTTCGCCCCCGGCAGTGGCCCGGCCTCGACCTCGATCGGCACGGCGACCAGCCGGTGCGGCGACACCGATTCCTCAATGAGATGGCTGATTGGGAGGCGCGAGACGATGATGTCCTGCTGCTCGCCCATGCCGGCAAGCTCGCCGAGAATGGTGCGGCAGCGCTCTGCCTGCGCGCGCAACAGCACGAGATCCTCGTAATGCGGGTCGCTGTGCTTGGCGTTGCGCAGGAGCTCCTTGGCCACCACGGCGATGGTCGCGAGCGGCGTGCCGAGGCCATGCGCCGCTGCGGCGGCAAGGCCGTCGAGCGCCGAGAGCTTCTGCTCGCGCGCCAATACGAGTTCAGCCGCGGCGAGCGCCTCTGCCATGCGCCGCGCCTCCTCTGCCGTTCGCCAGGAGTAGAGGCCGATGAACAGAATGCCCAACACCACCGCCGCCCACACGCCCATAACGTAGGGCAGCGGCAGCAGGAAGCGCGAATGGTGGAACCACGGCAGCGGCAGATGGAACTCGGTGAGCAGCGTCGCCACCAGAATGGCAAGGCCGCCAAGCGCTACCGTCACTCTCGGCGGCAGGGTGGAGGCCGACACCGTGACCGGGGCGATGAGCAGAAAAGCGAAGGGGTTCTCGAGCCCCCCGGTCAAATAGAGGAGCGCGCCGAGCTGGAGGATGTCGTAGCCGAGCATCAGGAAGGCGTAGTGGTTCGGCAGGCGCTGGCTTGCCGGAAAGCGCAGGCGAAGCGCCACGTTGAGCCAGGCCGACAGCGAGATCACCGCAAGGCAGGCGCCGATCGGCAGATCGATGCCCAACAGCCAATAGACGGCAACCACGGTGATGCTCTGACCGAGCACGGCGAGCCAGCGCAAGCGCACGATGGTCTGCAACCGCAAGCGGCTTTCGCCGCGGCGAAGCAAGTCACCGCGGTCCCTGACGCGCGCTGCCGTTTGACTAATGTCCGTTGCGCTCATAGCTGAAGTCTAGCATGGGCCTCCCGGCCATAATTCGGACAAAGCGCGGCAGCAGGCGCTTGAGCCATGGATGAAAGAGTAACCAGAGATGACCTGGCCGAGACCGTTCCCGTCGCGGTCAGGGACCTCGCCAAGGTTTACGGCACCGTCACCGCCGTAAACCACATCACGTTTTCGTTAAAGCCGCGCACCACCGTGGCGCTGCTCGGCGGCAACGGCGCTGGCAAGACCACGACCATCGCCATGCTGCTCGGGCTCGTGGTGCCGACGTCCGGCGAGGTGAGGGTGTTCGGCGCCGATATGGCGCGGAGCCGCTATCAGGTCGCCCAGAGGCTCAACTTCCAGAGCCCCTATGTCGACCTGCCGATGCGGCTCACCGTGCGCCAGAACCTGACCGTCTATGCCGGACTTTATGGCGTGGCCAACGCCGAGGAGCGCATCGCCTTCCTCGCCGACGATCTGCAGATTACAACGCTGCTCGACCGCGCCACGGGCAAGCTCTCGGCCGGCCAGAAGACTCGGGTCGGGCTTGCCAAGGCCCTGCTCAATGCGCCTGAGCTTTTGCTGCTCGACGAGCCGACCGCGTCGCTCGACCCTGACACCGCCGATTGGGTGCGGCAGAAGCTGAAGGAGTATGCTGAAACGCGCCGCGCCACGATCCTGTTCGCCTCGCACAACATGGCCGAGGTCGAGCGCCTCGCCGACCGCGTCATCCTGCTCGACGCAGGGCGCATCCTCGAGGACGAGGCCCCACGCGCCCTGATCAAGGCTTTCGGCCGCGAGACTCTGGAAGAAGTGTTCCTCGACGTGGTGCGCGGCCGCGCGCGTCGCGAGAGGGACGAAGTGAGGCAAGCGAGGGAGGCGTCATGAGCGGCGTTTCCAACGCCTCAGGCGCGCTGCCGGTGCTGCTACCGCCGTTCGGGGTTGGCGCGTCGCTGCGGCGCATCGGCGCGCTCGTCCGCCGCTATATGTATCTGTTGCGCAGCTCAGGCATCAGGCTGGTCGAGCTGATCTACTGGCCCTTCCTGCAGATGCTCACCTGGGGCTTTCTGCAGAAATATCTCGCCGGCACCACGAGCCCGCTGGTGCAGGCTGCTGGCGTGCTGATCGGCGGCGTGCTGCTCTGGGATATTCTGTTTCGCTCCAAGATCGGCTTCTCAACCACCTTCATCGAGGAGATGTGGTCGCGCAATCTCGGCAACCTGCTGACGAGCCCGCTTCATCCTTTCGAGCTGGTCGCCGCGTTGAGCGCATGGAGCGTGATCAGGCTGTTCGTCAGCATGGTCCCGGTCGCTGGCGCGGCCTATTTCATCTTCGGGTTCAACCTGCTCGATCTCGGGGCGGCGCTTGTCGCCTTCTTCGCGGTGCTCGTGCTCACCAGCTGGTCGCTCGGGCTCCTCTCCGCCGGCGTGATCCTGCGCTACGGGCTCGGCGCCGAGGAGCTTGCCTGGTCGCTCGCCTTCATCCTGCTGCCGCTCTCTTGCGTCTATTACCCGGTGTCGGTGTTGCCGGACTGGCTCAAGCCGATTGCGCTCGCGCTGCCGCCGACCCATGTGTTCGAGGGCATGCGCTCGATCCTGCTGCACGGAGTCCTCAATCTGAATGAGTTGTGGTGGGCGCTCGGCCTGAACGCCATCTATCTGACCGTCGGCTATCTCGCCTTCCGCTGGTTCCTGCAAAGCGCGAGGGTCAACGGCAAGCTCTTGCAGCTTGGTGAGTAGATGCGGACCCGCCTCATCGCCTTCGTCGTCGCTGGCTTCCTTATCGGGGCGCTCGCCGGCGCGGCTGTCCTGCTCCTCACCACGCCGCAAGGGGGCCAGCTGGTGCAATCGTCAGGCACGGCACTGATCGGCGGCCCGTTTTCGCTCGTCGGCGCCGACGGCAAGCCTGTCACCGACCGTGACTTCCGCGGGCGATACATGCTGATCTTTTTCGGCTTCACCCACTGTCCCGATATCTGCCCGGCCGAGCTGCAAGTGATCGCCCAGGCTCTCGATCAGCTTGGCGACAAGGCCAAGACCGTGGTCCCCATCTTCATCACGCTTGACCCCGAGCGCGACACTCCAGAGGCCATGGCGAATTATGTGAAGAGCTTCGGGGGGAATTTCGTAGGGCTGACGGGCTCACCTGAGCAGATTGCCACCGTCGCCAAGGTCTATCGCGTGGCTTATTCCAAGGTCGAGAATAAGGACTCGCCCGGCGATTACAGTGTCGATCACTCGGCTTTGGTCTATCTCATGGACCCAGAAGGCCGGTATGTGACGCACTTTTCCTATGGTCTTAGCGCCGACCAACTGGCTGAAAAGCTGGGAAAATTGCCCTAGACGCGTGCCCTATCGCCACGTCGCGGCCTTTTGTCATTGCGGCGCAACATAGAATCACCATTTCAGTTTGCGATGCAGCATTAATTGCTGCACCCTAGGAGAAGCGGGAGGTCGATCCATGCTTTACCATTTGTACGAACTGAACCAGGCCGCGCTGAGCCCGGCGCGAGCGGCGGCCGAAGCCTGCAGGCTATTGTTCCGCAACCCGCTGAACCCGGCCTCGCACACGCCGATCGGGCGCGGAGCTGCGGCGGCGCTCGAGTTGTTCGAGCGCACCACGCGGCGCTACCGGAAGCCTGCCTGGGACATCCGCACCACCACTGTGGATGGCCTCGAGGTCGCCGTGAGGCCGCGCCGCATCATCGCCAAGCCATTCTGCAATCTCGTTTATTTCGAGCGGGACATTCCCCTTGCGAGGCGCCGGAAGGACTCCAAGCTCCTGATCGTGGCCCCGATGGCGGGTCACTTTCCCACGCTGTTGCGCGGCACCGTGGGGGACATGCTCCCCCATCACGAGGTCTATGTGACCGAGTGGCGCGACGCCCGCCGCGTGCCCCGCGCCGCAGGGGCCTTCGACCTCGATGACTACATAGACTATGTCATTGAGTTCATACGGTATTTCCAAGGCGACGTGCATGTGATGGCGGTCTGCCAGCCGACCGTGCCGGTGTTCGCCGCAGTTTCGCTGCTCGAAGCGATGCGCGACCGCGCAGTCCCGCGCTCGATGATCCTCATGGCCGGCCCCATCGACCCGCGCGTGAACCCCACGGCGGTCAACCGCTTCGCCGATGGCCGCAGCCTCGAATGGTTCGAGCGGAACGTCATCACCCAGGTTCCGTGGCCGCATAAAGGGATGATGCGGCACGTTTATCCCGGCTTTCTGCAGTTGAGCGGGTTCATGGGCATGAATCTCGACCGCCATATCACCGCTCACCGGGATCTGTTCCACAATCTGATCAGAGGCGACGGCGATTCGGCCGACAAGCATCGTGAATTCTACGACGAGTTTCTTGCCGTCATGGACCTCACCGCCGAGTACTACTTGCAGACCATCGACACGGTCTTTCTGCGGCATGCCTTGCCCAAGGGGGTGATGATCCATCGCAACCGCCGGGTCGACCCGGAGGCCATCCGCCGAGTGGCGCTCATGACGGTGGAAGGCGAGAAGGACGATATCTCGGGAATCGGCCAGACCTTCGCCGCACATAATCTGTGCACGAACCTTCCCGGCTCCATGCGGCAACATCACCTACAGCCCGGAGCCGGTCACTATGGCGTGTTCAACGGGTCTCGCTTTCGCGCCGAAATAGTGCCTAAAATCAACGACTTCATCGCAGCCAATCAGAGGCGTAGGGGGCTCCTGGCGCGGTCGTTCAGCCGAAAGTCCTAAAGCTTAGGCACCGCCTTTCTTGACGCTGTGCTATCGTAGCCTCGCCGAATCGAGGCTCAAATCGGTCGGCGCAGGGAGCGTATGTGTCATGCTTAGGCGGCTGAGGCCAAGTAACGGCGAAACCATCGAAGTTAAGGTTAAGGGGCTAGAACTTCCCCTTCTGTTGCGCCGCAGCTCACGCGCGCGGCGCTTCAGCCTGCAGGTGAGCGAAGCCCGGCGCGGGGCCATCCTCACCATGCCGGTCTATTCGAGCTTCGCCGAGGCCGATGAATTCCTGTCGCGCCATCTCGATTGGCTGAAGGAGCGCGTCGCTGGACTGTCGGAGCCCGTGCCCTTCACCCACGGCGCCATCGTGCCGTTGCGCGGCTTCGCCCATCAGGTCCGCTTTGCCGGCGCGGTGCGCCGCCGCGGCGTGGTGTGGATGGAAGCCGCAGAAGACGCGAAGGCCGCACCTGCCTGGCCGCAAGGGGCAAGACTGCCGATCCGCAGATTGCCGCGCCTCGTCGTCGCCGGCGAGCCCGAGCACGCGCCGCGGCGCATGCTCGATTGGCTGAAGCGGCAGGCGCATCAGGATTTGAAAACCCGCGTCGACGTGCATGCCAACCGGCTCGGTCTCAGGCCAGCCCGCATCTTCGTGCGCGATCAGACCACGCGCTGGGGATCGTGCTCGACCACGGGCGCTTTGTCCTTCTCCTGGCGGCTCGTGCTGGCACCTCCCTTCGTGCTCGATTATCTCGCGGCGCATGAGGTCGCCCATCTCGGGCACATGAATCACGGGCAGCAATTCTGGAACCTGGTCGAGCGCACCATGCCGCGCCACGAAGAGGCGAGGAGCTGGCTGCGCAAGCACGGCGCGAGCCTGCACCGCTACGGCTCTGAAGGCATGCTGCCATCGGCGCACGGACGCTCGCCGATGCGCACCATCGAGTAAATCCCTCTCTCCC
>CAVUFL010000004.1:0-229333 GCA_963740805.1 uncultured Alphaproteobacteria bacterium
TTGATGCTGTGGACGGCTCCTCCACCGGCACATCGAGTGCCATGGATGTGGGTGCTGTTAATGCTCCCACGATTCGGAGGAGCCAATCATGCAAACGGTCACAACCATCGGTCTCGACATCGCGAAGTCGGTGTTTCAGGTGCACGGCATCGACGCGGAAGGCAAGGTGCTCATCCGCCGTCAGCTGAAGCGCCGCTACGTCCTGGCGTTCTTCGAGAAGCTGCCGCCGTGCCTGGTTGGGATCGAGGCCTGCGCCACGTCGCATCATTGGTCGCGCGAGCTCAAGGCGCTTGGCCATAGCGTGCGCCTGATGCCGCCGGCCTATGTGAAGCCCTACGTCAAGCGACAGAAGAACGATGCCGCTGACGCCGAGGCCATCTGCGAAGCGGTGACCAGGGCCAATATGCGGTTTGTCGAGACCAAGACGCCCGAGCAGCAGAGCTGCCTGATGCTCCATCGCACGCGCCAGCTCTTCATCCGCCAGCAGACCTCGGTGATCAATGCCATCCGCGCTCACATGGCCGAGTTCGGTATCGTAGCCCCGGTGGGACGCAAGGGTGTTGAACAACTGCTTGCTATCGTCGCGGATGCTAGCGACCAGCGCGTGCCTGAGGTTGCACGGGCGTGTCTCGCTGCCCTTGGCGCGCAGCTGCGGATGTTGAAGGCGCAGATCCTGGAGTTCGACCGCCGGATCATGGCTTGGCACCGATCCAATGAGACGAGCAGGCGGCTGGATGCCATTCCTGGCATTGGTCCGGCGCTGGCCACGGCTCTGGTCGCCAGCGTCGCCGATCCCAAGGCCTTCCGATCGGGGCGGAACTTCTCAGCCTGGATCGGGCTCGTGCCGAAGCAGCACTCGAGCGGGGGCAAGGACAAGCTCGGCAGTATCAGCAAGCAAGGCGATCGCTATCTGCGCAGCCTGTTCACCGCCGGCGCACTCGCCGTGATCCGTTATGCCAAGATCCATGGCACAAAGCATCGGCCCTGGCTTACGGCATTGTTGGCGCGGCGGCCGACCAAGGTCGCCGCCATCGCGCTCGCCAACAAGATCGCCAGAATGGCTTGGGCCATGATGGCTAGGGGCGAGCGCTACAAGGAACCCGTCGCGCTTGCGGCGTGAACGAGATCGCGCTGGGCATCCGGCGTGATGTGAAGGTTGGGAGGGCGAACAGCACGTAATGCAGAGCCGGTCGATCCGGCGATCGGGACAACCCACATGTGCCAGTGCATCATCAGAATGCGGGCTTTTGACCGGGACCTGATCCGCGGAGGGCATTATGGCCAGCGGTCATGCGAACCGCGCTAACAGGCCGAACACATGGCTGCACCGACCAGCGACGCGACGTGAAGTTTTGACTTGCCAACCAGGAGCCGTCCACACATGGCACTTAGCGGACATTTAGGCGGGCAGGCTCAATGTCCGGTTCCGGGCCCTCTTCGGACATCAGCGCGTCGATCGCTCATGTCGCAGAATGCCCCTAAGCGGACCGACCCCCCATACGCACCTGGCGCCGATCCGGCTCGCGCACTATATTTCGAGGGCTGCACTGCCGAATTAAGGAGCGCGAGCGCCCAGGAGCAGCAGGAATATGCTCCTGATCATGTGTTTAAGGCAGCGAGCAGCCAACGCGGACATAGTGTCCGCTGATCAATCTTGGTGAGGAGATCGAATGACGCCACCGGGCAAGAGCGAATGACCTTGCCAGGCGCAAGGTCATGGTGTGGGTCAAGGGTCGATCGTTGCCAGGCAGCCCGCTGATCTGCACCGCCGACAAAGCGAAAATCGTGTCGAGACTCAGACGCGCATAATTAGGCGCGAGAGGGTCTCGAAAATGAGCGGCTGAAGTCCAGACATCGTTCGCAAGGGGAGGAGCCAAATCCTCCGCCGAGGCGAGACACAAAAGGGCCCCGCGATGCTTGAGCGTCGTGTATGTCGCAGCGGACGCTTAAGGCCGCGATACAGTTAAGGGAGATAGCAGCTTGCCAGTTCGGCCTTGCTCGAATGGACGTGCAGTGTCCAGCCGGGCTCCATGGGCTTGCCGACTTTTCTCATACCGCGGACGGCGACGACGAACTCGTTGCAAAGGCTTACGGCGGCGGCTTGCGTGGTGATCTTTGGATCGACAACCATAATATTGGGCTTCGAAAAGGAGCACTTCTGCCAGGGATCGATAAGATTGCAAACGTCGCGGGCTGACATAGTCGGCGACACGCGTCGAGCTTCCGAGATTTGGTCCGCGCCCGTAGGCGGCGACAGTCGGGCTGGCACAGGCTTGTCGGTATCTACCAACCGCGTAACCAGCAAGATGCCGCCAGCGATCAGAACGAGCGCTACCAGAGTTTTCGTCATGGCACGCTCCTTGTTCATTATACCAAAAATTGGGTGAGGTGGGCGGGCCACATCGAAGTGCAGCGGTGGCACTCCGCTTTTGGCGCTCCCTTCAGACGTTTACCGAAGGGGCCCACGCCCCGAAGATGCTCACGCAAGAAGCATGGGCTTCGAGGTAGATGAAGTAGCTTTGGAAAGCACACGGGAAGCAAAACGGCCCATCATCTCATCGAGATAGGCCTCGCCGCCCAGGGGTGCGATTGCCCTCGTCACCGCAGTCGGCCCACATGTCAGGGGATCGGGGATGTCAAGGGGAAGTTGCGGTTCCCTGGCGGAACTCACAGCGTGGCAACTCCATCGGTCCGGCCCCAAAACCTCCAAACGATTGGGCTAGTATAAAGCCTGTGGCCCACCCTTTTGGAGGAGTCCGCGATGACAACGACCCGCTTCCCAACTTTGCTAGTGCTCCCGGCGACTTTGTGGCTTGCTGCCAGTCTGGTCCGCGCAGACGAGAATTGCAGCATCACTCGTCCGGGTGGAGTGAAGGAACCTGGCGTCACAAACATCAAAGGAGAATGTTGCAGCTCCTTCTACTCCAATAGCGGCAACTGGGATGACTGCGTGCCCCCAACGCCGGATCGACCGGATGGCGCAAAATTCTATACTTCAGTGTCGAAACACTGAGGCGCGAAATCGCGAAGGTGCTCAATTCCACCGAAGATGCTCATAGAAAAAGCATGAGCATGTTCGAGACCGATGAGCATCTTCAGGCGCTGATGTTTGTGCGCTCCGCTCTCTGAGGAGGTGGATTGCTCAGCGATGGGGCACTAGGGGGGCAGGCTGCGGCAACACGACCCGCGGCCCGCACATAAAACCGCCAAGCAGGTGTGCAGAGTTACCCTCTCATGAGAGGGACCGCAGAGCCTGACCGACTGCTCACGCAAGTCAATTGCCGCATCACGAGCATCGCTCGCCTGAGGGACGCCGGAGCAATCTCAGAGCGCGAGGCCGAACAAGAGCTCAAACAGGCAGTTGAACTTCGCGCCGAGCTCATGCGGCAGATCGATGCTAAAAGATTTTGCCTTTGACGCCTAGGACCCGACCTGGTCCAACCGCGCCCGAAGAGTCTTACCTAACAGCGTGAGCGACCTGCAGATCCTTAGGCATCTCGAAGCTCCGACCCAAGTGCACTACGCCGTTCTTTGAGTGAGGCGGATCGCCGCTGGCGGGACACCCGCACCAGATCATATAGCGATCGTGTGGGAAGGATCGTTATTCTTGGAATGCCGAAAGGCGACCCAGCTTGCCGATACTGGTTTCGAGCTACCTCACTGGCTCGTGCTGGGGGACTCGGCGGCGGTCCCCCCGGCGCTTGGGGGCTGGGCGTGCCTGCAGGTTCAGGTTCACCCGAAGACCCTGCGTCTTCCTTTTTGACGTTCGGCTCCAAAACTCCAGATTGACCGGCCGGACTAGGCTCCACCTTTGGCGGCGAGGTCGGTGACATTGGTTTGCTCGTCGGCCCCGGGGTCATAGCGTAGCTACTGACAGTGTCTTCGCGATAGCCGCTATAGCCACGAAATATGTGCGGCATGTAGCGATAGCGGTTGCGCTCTTGACCGATCATGAAAAAGCGCCAGCGATAGAAGCTCGGGTTGATGGCGGCATAGGGTGGCAGGTCGTAATAGGCTTCTGCCGTTGGATAGTGGCCCGCCTTGTAGGGGTAGGGCGGATAGACCGGGATCGCCGGGGGGCCGCCTGCCGGCGTGCTCTGGAATTGGAGGGCGCTCTCCCGCAGGTAACCTCCATAATTGTGATAGGTCACCCCGCACCAGCCGCGTGAGCAGGGGCCGACATTCACGAGTGCGCCCTCAGGAATTTGACAATAAGCTCCGCTTGCGCGGCGGGCGCGGTCCGAAGCGCAACATCGGTGGTCGTCTTGCCCATAACGGCGAACGCAGCCCCGGTGCTCATTGCGAGCGCAACCGCAGCGGCGAGCATTTTGATCAATGCGCGCATGGGAAACCCCCCTCTCTATTTGCCATCTTCGGCTCGATTTCATCCAGCAGTGCAAAATCCTAAGCCGGTAGACGATGACCTCGCTCGGAATGTCGAGCTACTGACGGCGGGTAACCAAGTCAGCGGCGGTATGGCATAGCGTAGGAACAGGAAATGCTGTCTTAGACGAGCTCCGGTAGCGGCCACGAGAATCTGGGCCGAGGGCAACGTCTACGCGCGCTCATCTAGAATTCTACTGAGCCCAGCGCCCCGGGCGCGGTGAAGGTCGCAGACCGAAGCTCGTCAATTCATCCGGGCTCGGACCATATCGCTTTTTTGGTTCGCGGGAAGACGAGGAGAGGCGACATGCCGCTTCCGCTTCCGACGTTTGCGCTTGCCTGACTGTGCCTTGACCGGGGATTTCGCTACCTGTGGCTGGATATCCATTTTGGAAGCGCGACCACCGGTGATCATTGACGCCTCAACGCTTGTCGCATCGTGAGGTTCATCAACGGTTGATGATGGGCTAGCGGTCAACGAATTGTTTGCAGTGTTCTCCTTCCCAATCGGAACCAAGACGTCGCTTTGCCCGTGTGTAGATCCTTCATGCTGTGCTTCGGCTGCAATAGACTCGTTTTGGTTCGGGATAGGGACCCTCCCTCGGTGGGACCTTGAAGGTGCTGGGAACAGCCATTTTAGCTTGAGCCCCTTGACCTCTGCTGAACGCTGCAAGCCCCGGACACACGCCCTAACTTGTGCGGACAACTGCCAACGATTGCGGAGCTGATTCTTAGGTGGGGTCGCGATTGGCGCCTGATTGCAGCGATCAGTAATGAGAACTTGCGGACGATTGCTGCTGAACGCTGGAAGCCCTGGACGCATGCCCTAACTTGTGCGGATAACTTGCCCACGATTGCCAGACCAATTCTTAGGTAGCGTCGCGATTGGCGCCTGGTTGCAGCAATCAGTTTGGGAATTGACAAGAGCTTTCGAAGGATAGTTCCGACGCTTAGCGATGTATTCTCCAATCTCTCCGACGTTGCCGACAGGTCGCGCTGCAATTCGATGTTGTCCTCGGCCCAGCGCTTGAGACGACTGATCTTTTCGAGGCTCGCTGAGACTTCTTTCTGCCATTGGATGTTCGTCTTATCCGACGCGGCAAGGCGGCGGCGGAGGGCGACGGTCTGCTCGTAAGCTGCAACCGCGGCAACCGTATCGCCAACGGTGAGCGTCACGTCGCCCAAGCGTTCGAGGCTTAGTGACAAATTCCGCTGCCATTCGCTGTTACTGCCATCGATCGCGACCAGCGCACGGTCGATGGAGAGCATCTCCCGGTAAGCAGCAAGCGCTCCCTGAGCGTCGCCAGCCGCAAGCTTGAGGTCACCGATCTTCTCGAGGCTTCCGGCGACGTTCAGTTGTCTGCTGGGGTTGCTTGGGTCCTCCTTAGACAGGTGGCGGCGGATGGTGAGGCTCTCCTCGTAGGCGGCAAGTGCCCCCATGCCATCAGCAGCGCCGAGCTTAACGTCGCCGAGCTTGTCTAGGCACACCGAAATATTCAGCTGTAGTTGAGGATTGCGCCGATCGATCTTGGCCAGACGACGCCAGACGGCGAGGCTCTCCTCGTAAGCGGCAATTGCCCGCTGTTTCATACCCACTTTACGGTACTCGTCTCCAATCCGATCCAGGAAGTAGGCCGAGTCGCGCTGCCACTGGTTGTTGTGTGGGTCGATTTCGGCCAAGCGGCGCCGGAAGGTAAGGCTTTCCTCGTAAATCGCCAGCGCCCCAGAGCTCTCATCGAAGTCGTCGCTATCGACATCGTTGATGGTGATATCGCGTTTCCATCTGATGCTATTCGGGTTGGCTGCAAGCTCATCCGCGATAGCGAACGATCGTTGGGTGGCACTAGAACTCCAAATTCGTGCGGCTAGGTCATTCGTGGTGGCTACCGCGTAAGAGACCCGATCTGGCCGATCCCTCATCTTGTCCCCCTTAAATGATCAATCCGTATGTGCAAATTTGCACTTTCCGATCAGTCGCCCCCGGGCGTTCAATCGTGTATGATTTTCTGATCCTCGCCCCGCCGAAGAGCCGAAGGCCAGGCAGAGAACCGAGTGCTCGGGCGATTCGCATCGCTTGCCTCTCGTGTCAGTGACGCTGATTACCGGAAGAAACTGCCTGCCTAAAAAGGCAGCGCGACAATAGTCACGCGACTCTGCAGCCAAGCAGCCGACAACGTGCCCAAGGTCCGAAATTGGCCGCGGACTGCGCGAGAAACGACCGGTAGTTCCGTTGTCCATACTACGCACACATTGGATCAAGGAACGTCGGCTATGCACTGTTAAAGCGTGTTTACTAGCCACTCACTCAAACGCACTTGCAATCCTGCAAGGCGTCAGATGATGCAACCATAGGGGCGGCCATAATTGGTGGCAAAACTGCCACAGTGCTCGAAAAACGTAACAGCTCGCTGGATACAATCTGGAGTTGTATATTCTTCTGGTTTGCGAACATAACAAGCGCATATTGGCTGCGTAGACACACACTAAGTGACGGAGATCGCTGATTAATCTTTGTGACCGCGGGCGCAACTCTAGGAAGCGGCTGGCGTGGAGTTCATCCAGCCGATGATGAGAAAGGCCCCGGCCTACGACTGAAGCACAAAGTGAGAGGGAAGCGGGTCAAGCAGGCGGGATGCGAGGCAAATCAGCCTAGGCGGAGCCTAAGCCTGCCGCCCCTTTGGTTAGGCGATTTCCATACAAGATGCCGATGACCACGGTATAGGTGACGACGTTCTGCAAGGAGATCGGCGCGAGCCTGATCTGCTCGACCTTCCCCTCGAAGGTCACGTCGGGATAGGCGTCGACGGTGAAACTAACCGGGTTGCCGACGGTCACCTGGCCGATATCGGCCTCGTCGACTTGCGCCTGGATCTGCACTTGGTTGAGATCCTGGGCGATGGTGAAGAGCTTCGGCGCCTGCAGGCTTGCCGCCACGGTTTGCCCGACCTCGACGATCTTGTCGATGACCACACCGTCGATGGGCGAGCGGATATAGGTGCGGCCAAGGTCGATGCGGGCGCTGTCGAGCGTCGCCTCATGCTGGGTCAGCGTGGCCTTGGCAGTCTCGACATTGGCCTTGGCGATGGCGAGGTCGGCCACGGCGCCTTGCTCGGCGGCAATCGCGGTGTCGAGAGCCGCCTGCGACGTGGCGCCCTTGGCGACGAGCTCCTTGGCGCGGCCGAGGTCGAGCTCTGCCTTATGCAGATTGGCCTCTGCCCGCCCGATGCCGGCTTGTTGCAGGTCGACATTGGCCTTGGCCACGGCGACCGCGGCTTCCTCCTCGCGCACGCGCGTCTCGAAGCTCGACGGCTCGATGCGGGCGAGCACCTCGCCCTGCTTGACCTCGCTCGAATAGTCGACATTGACCGCGCCGATATTGCCGGAGAGCTGCGAGCCGATATCGACGGTGACGAGCGCGCTCACGGTGCCTGAGGTCGACACTACACGGCGGACGTCACCGCGCTTGACCTCGGCGGTCTGGAGGTCGAGGCGGCCAGGGCCACTCTGGTGCCAATAGTAATAGGCTCCAGCACCGGCTGCGGCGGCCACCACGAGAATGAGCAGAAAGCGCGTCGTCATGCTTTCCCCTGGGTCCACGCGATAGCACGGACCGGGAGGAGCTAAGCGTTACAAAAAGGCAATCCTTGGGACGAGAAACAAAATGAAACAAAAGCGCTGCCGCAGTTTGGGATGCGCTTAGAGGCCGAACGGATAGGTCTCGTCGGGCCCGTGGGCGTGCACCGGACGAGCCGCCACGGCTTGAGTTTCCGCAAACCAGATCCAGGCGTCGAACTGACGCGAAAGCTCCGCCTGGAAGTAGTGGGAGAGCAGCTCAGTCTCGGGCCGGTAGATGACACCAATGGCGCGCTCGAGCAGCGGCTCTGCAAGCTCGGCGCGGACGGACTTCCTTTGGCCGGGACCGATCTCGAGCAGGAAGGCGGCGATGCCCGTGTCGCGCGACCGGCCCTCGTAGGAATCGTCGCGGGCAGGGCGCACGCGCTTGATCTCCATGTCGCCGTCCCAGTCCGATGCCGCGGCAACGGTGCCGCGGTCGGTGCCGAAGCCGATCAGTGCCGCGTCATCGCCGAAGCGCTGGCGCGCGAGCTGCCCGATATTGTGCTCGCCGCGCACCTGGCCCATCTCCGTGAAAGCCGCATTGCCGATATGGGAGTTGTGGGCCCACACCACCGCCTTTGAGTCAGGCCCCCGCTCTGCGAGCAGGCGCTCAAGCGTGTTGAACATATGCTCGTCGCGCAGATTCCACGACGCCGCGTCGCCATAATAGATGGCGCGGTAATATTGCTCGGCGCCGGCCACGATGCGCGCATTCTGCTCGGCGTCGAAAAAGGCCTCGCCATCCCTGTGGAGATAGTCGAGCCGCTTGCGCAAAAGGTCGGTCAGCGCATCGGCGACGGGCTTCTCGCACACGGCATAGCCGCGGGAGAGCGCCATGCGGCCGTAGCGGGCAGGCTCTGCGCGCCAGGGCACGAGACAGCCATAGCGCTGGCGCGCCACCCTTGCAGCTTCCGGATCGACCTTGTCGAGGTAATGCAACACCGCCTCGATCGAGGCGCCGAGGCTGTAGATATCGAGCCCGTAAAAGCCGGCCTTGCGGTCAGGGTCGGCGATCGTGGCGTTGATCTCCTTCAGCCTGTCGAGGAACTCCGCCACCTGGCCGTTCCGCCACATCCAGGTCGGGAAGCGGGTGAAGACGGATTTCGGCAGCACCGGACGGGGCAGGCCGCGCACGTAAGCGTCGTAGATCGCGGCATCGGGCCAGTCGGCCTCGACGGCGACGATGTTGAAGCCATGGCGGTCGACCAGCATCTCGGTGATGCGCGCCCGCGCCTGGTAGAACTCGGCGGTGCCGTGGGTCGCCTCGCCGAGCAGCACCACGCGTCGGTCGCTGAACCGCTCGACGAGATCGCACAGCTCGTGCAGATCGCCGAACGGCTCGGCGGTCTCCGCCATGAGGCGGCTCAAGCGGTTCTGGATAGTGAGCGCGCGCTTCGCGGGCTGTAGCAGGCCTGCGGCGAAGCCGGTTGGCTCGGCGTCAACCGGCGCTTCCTTGACCCGCTCGCGCTCGGGCTCGGCCCAGCCTTGCTCTCCGATCAGAGGCACGAAGGCTACGGCGCCGAAATCCGCTTCCTCGAAGCGGTCCTCGCCAGTGCGGCGCACGCGCATCAGCGTCTGATAGCCGAATTCCCCGACCGGGATGATCAGCCGCCCGCCGATGGCAAGCTGCCGCTTCAGAGCGTCGGGAACATGCGGGCCGCCGGCCGAGACGATGATCGCCTGGAAGGGCGCCTCCTCGGGCAGGCCCTTGGTGCCGTCGGCGATGATGATTTCGACATTGCCGTAGCCGAGACGCTTCAGCCTGGCGCGGGCGAGCTTGCCCAGCTCCTCGTGGCGCTCGATGGCGAACACCTTGTTCGCCATGCGGCTCATCACCGCCGCGGCGTAGCCTGAGCCTGCGCCGACCTCGAGCACCTTGTCGCCCGGCTTGATCTCGGCAAGCTCGAGCATGCGCGCGACGATATAAGGCTGCGATATGGTCTGCCCGGCCTCGATCGGCAGCGCAGAATCCTCATAGGAGAATTCCTGCAGATGCTCAGGCACGAAGGCTTCGCGCGGCACGGCGCCCATGGCTGCAAGCAGCAGGGGATCCTCGATGCCGCGGGCGCGAAGATGGCGGGAGACCATCACCGCCCGCTCTTGCGCGTAGGCGCTGTCCAACAGCTCGGCGCGTTGCACGGTCATGACGACAAAACTACCTAACGCATGCCTGGTTCGGCCTTGATTTGGATCATATCACGGCGCCTGCCCCGGCGCTCAAGGGGGGCGCTATTCCAGCTCGAAAGTGACGCTGACGCGGGCCTCGACCGTGGTGGTTCCGGCCTCGATGGGAACGGCCTTGGCGGCCATCTCCATGGGAGCCGGCGCCATAGAGCGGGCGACGATAATCCCCTGGTCTTCGCTGATGGTCAGGACCTTCCCGAGCTTGGCGCCTGCCGCCTCGGCATAGAGCTTGGCGTTGGCGATGGCGTTTCGCATGGCGAGCTTACGCGCTTCGTCCTTGAGCGCCTCTGGCTCGGCCACGCCGAACTCGATTGCGTTCACGTCGTTGGCGCCAAGGCTCACCACTCTGTCGAGGATTTGGCCGAGCTTGCCGACGTCGCGCACGGTGAGCCGGACCGAATTGGTCACCTGATAGCCGACGATTTTCGGCGACCGGCCATCCTTCCGCTCTTCATAGAGCGGCTGCACCGTGAAATTCGTGGTCTGGATGTCCTTGGGGTCCAAGCCTTCCGCTTTCAGCGCGGCGATCACCTCGGTCATGGCGGCGCTGTTCTTGGCGAGCGCCTCCTTGGCGGTCGGCGCCTGGGCGGTGACCCCTGTCGAGATATCGACCTTGTCGGGCGTGGTCTTTATGGCGCCGGAGGCGGTGAGCGAGATGGTCCGCTTCGGCGCCTCGTCGGCGCTGAGCGGAGCGATAGGAAGCGCGACGAAAATGAGCAGAGCAAGGAAGGCGGTCTTGCGTTGAAGCGTCATGGGATCCCTCTCAGCCGTTGACGGCTCGCGGGACGCGGGCGGCAGGGCTGCCCGCGCGACTGCCCCGACCCGAGCCGTTTCGCGGAAGGATAGAACTCTGCTAATGAGGCGGAATCACGCGAGAAGAAGAGCTGGGCCCGTAGCTCAACTGGTTAGAGCCGGCGGCTCATAACCGTCTGGTTGGAGGTTCGAGCCCTCCCGGGCCCACCACTTTTAGAAATCGGTATTGGTACTATTCGGCTTTTCGCTCTGGTTCCCGCACTTGATGACTAGGTGCGGGAATAGATATTGCCAATACGGGATCGGTGGCCGCGTGCCCATCGACGGTGCCAGCCATCATCAAGCGCACCGGCTTTAGCAAGGCGAGCATTTATCGCGCACTAACCTAGCATCCATTGTATCGGTGCGGACGCGCGGGATGTCGAGGCTGGTTGGCAGGCTTGTAATACGGCGCAAGTCCAGCAAATGATGAAAGCCTCGGCTCGTTACTAGCTGCAAACGTGTTCAAATGATCGCGGAAGACCTCGACCTGAAGCCCTACGCCGAATGGAGCCGCGTTCGCGTCGCCGACCCCCGGGCCGCGACACCGGAACAGTTTCTCGACGGCTTTCGCAAGATTTGCGCCGATGAGGGGCCGATAATTGAGGACCGACTCTATGCGCTTTACGCGCGCGCTGCGGAACTCGGCCGCGTATACGGCCCCGTGCGGCAAAAGTTTGAGCGTGCGCTTCAGACGGCTCTTGAAGCCAAGCATCTTATTGCCTCGCGCGAGACCTTCGGTGCCCATGACGAGCGCGTCATCACGTTGCCCGACCAGCCGCCGGTGTCGGTGCGGGAGAGGGGCCCCCGGTCCCTGCACGAAATCCCGGGAACCGAGATCGCCGAGGTGATGCTCGCCATCCGCGTCGAACACGACCTGATCGGTCGGGACGAGCTGTTCCATGCCGTTCTCGCGGTCTACAAACTCAAGCGCCTGACGCAGGCATCGGAAAGCCGCCTTAACGACGTGCTGACGACCTGGCTGGCCTAGAGTGGACGCAGACGTACCGCGAAATCAAATTGTCAGCGATTTCGAACCAGACGATGAACGGCTCCTCGCGGTCTAGCCTTCGCTCGCCGGCGAGTGAAGGCTGTCGAGCTCAAAATTTAAGGGCGCCGATTTGGCCGGCGCCCTTTCGCACAATCAGGATTTCTTCTTGTTCTTGCCGTTCAGCCACTGGAGGAAGCTGCCCTTCTTCGCGGCTGCGTCCTGTTTGCCCTTTTTGTGGATGACGGTCTTCTTGACGCCGTGGCTCGTCTTCACCTTCTTGACGATCTTTGTGCCGCCCTTCTTGACCTCTTTTTTCATCTCCTTCTTGTGCGCGTGTGCGGCCGCGGCAGCAGCAGCGCGCCCGACGCCGCAAACGTTGCGGTTGTCGCTCCACTTCATGCCGGCGGCTTCGCAGTCGGCGCGGGTGAGGGGTTGAGCAGCGGCCATGGACTCCACGCCGCAAACGTTGGCGCCGTCATTCCAGGTCATGCCTGCCGCGTCGCAGTCGGCTCGGGTGAGCGGCTGAGCGGCGGCCATGTCTCCGCTCGAATCGGCGGCCGGAGCTTCGGCCATGGTGTCGGCGCTGCCGCAAACGTTCGTGCCGTCATTCCAAGTCATGCCGGCAGCGTCGCAGTCGGCGCGGGTGAGCGGCTGTGGCGCCTCATCTGCGGCAAATGCGTATCCGCCGCAAGCCAAGCCGAACGTCAACCCAAGAACAAGTACTCGCGATCTCATAGCAATTCCCCCCAGCGATGATGGAATTTTGACAATACCGCACTCCATTTTCACCTTACAGCACTCCTTTTGTGGGCCTGAACAGGAGAGGGGTGCTACCAAATATCACGTAATGGACAGTAAAAAGGGGCCTCCGAGGGGAGCAGTCATGAGCGGTTTGCCAAGCCGTGGAAGGGGTTGCGCGGCCTTGCGGGCCGCTCATTTTCGGCGCCCTGCTGCTGATGCCGGGGCTGGCGCGCGCCGCCGATCCGACCCTTGAGATCGCCGTCGGCGGGGAGACGCGCAGCTACACCAGGGATCAATTGCTGGCGAGGCCGGACGCCGCCACCATCGAGGTGGCGAAGGACGTGGCCTATGGCGGCCCGATGACCTACCGCGCCGTGCCGGTCGCGGCGCTCCTCTCGGGCCTGAACTTTCCGCCCGAGAGCGTGGTGGAGGCGGTTGCCATCGACGGCTTCGCCGCGCAAATCCCGCTCGACCTCTTACGCAACAGCGATGCGAGCAAAGCCATCGCCTGGGTCGCCATCGAGCCTGCCGACCACCCGTGGCCCAAGATCGCCGGCAAGGACTATACCGCAGGGCCGCTCTACGTGGTGTGGATCGGGCCTGAGGTGGCGAGCATCAGGAGCGAGTACTGGGCCTATCAATTGGCGAAGTTCGAGAGCCAGCTTTCGCCGGTCGCGCGCTGGCCTGGGCTCGCCGTCGATCAGAGCCTCCCTGCTGACGATCCCGTCCGCGCCGGGCAGACGCTCTACATTGCCCAATGCCTGCCATGCCACAAATTGAATGGCGGCGGCGCATCCGATGTCGGGCCCGACCTCAACCTGCCGATGAACCCGACGGAATACATGACGGAAGCCGGGACTGCACGCTCTGATCCGCGACCCGAAATCGGTGCGCAGCTGGCCGGGGATGAAGATGAACGGCCTGCCGCCAGATCTTCTCAGCGACCGCGAGATCGACCTGATCATCGCCTATCTCAAGCACATGGCCGGGCGTAAACAGGCGCCATCCAAGTGAGTGAGTCGTCATTCCGACGAAAGTCGGAATCCAGCTCGCGCGTGACGCGCGAAAATAAAAACTGGTTTCGCCGGTATGACGTGGCGATACCGGCTTTCGCCGGTATCACGCCTGTGATTAGCGAAAGGTTATGCCTCAGAACCCGTAGTTAAGCAGCGCGATCTCAGGCGCGTACCAGTCGCGCACCAGGGCCTCGGTGTGATGCGTGTAATAGCTGCGGTAATCCTGCCGCGTTTCCTTGTTGGGCGTGACGTTGGATTTGGGCACCTCAAGCTGGCGCGCCACGCCTACCAGTCGAAGCGCCTTGGCGAGATCGGCCTCGAGATTTTCGTAGCGGCCGAGGAAGTCGACCGCGAGCGCGCCGCCCTCCATGTAGATCTCGTGGTTGTCGACATAGGCGCGGCGGCGGCTCGCCATGAAGCTCTCGAAGCTCGGCCTGCTCGCCTTGGTCTTGGTCTTGTAGAAGTACCAGGAGATTTGCCGGTCCCAAGGATTGCGGTCGAAGGCGAATTTGAAATAACTCCGCCAGATGTCGTCGCCCACATAAGCGCGCACCAGATGCGCCGGCATGTGCTCGTAATAGCCGACGCTCGGATGATAATAGCGCTCAGGCCTCCCGAGCAGCTTCCGCCACAGCGGACGCTTCGGCTTCAGCGGGTGCTCGATGCGATAATTCTGCGGCGGCCTGCCTTTGCGGTCCTCCTCGCTCTCCTCGCGATAGGGCGTGATCACGCAATCTGGCCCGCACAGCTCCGACAGCGCCGCCTCGATGGCCGTGCCGGCCGTCTTCTTCGTCTTCAGGAAGATGAATTTGTGCTCGTGCGAAATGATCATGCGGCCCGCGCTTTGCGCTCAGAACTGATAATCGAGCAGCTCGATCTCGCGCGCGTACCAGCGCGCCACCATGCCCCTTGTGTCGTCGTCATAATAATCGCGATAGGGCAAGGTAGTGGGGCGAAAATTGGTCTTGGCGCGCGGCAGCTGCGTGCAAAGGCATAAGCCAACGCGCTCGAGCGCAATTTTCAGATCCTCTCCGAGAGTCTCGAAGCGCCCGATGAAATCGACCGCGACGTCGCCCCCGATGGAATAGATATCGAAATTGTCGAGGCGGGCGCGGTCGTCCTCATGCATGAAGGCGGCAAAGGACGGCGGCTCTTTCTCGTTGCGGTAGCGGTGATGATAGAAGGAGACCTGCCGGTCCCAAGGGTTGCGGTCGAAGGCGAATTTGAAATAGCTCTGCCACACTTTATCGCCGATGCGAGCGCGGGCCTCCGCCGCTGGCATGTGATTGTAGAAGCCGTAATCGGCGGCGGTGAATTTGAACCAGCGGCGCTCGAACAGCGGGCGTGGGGAGCCCCACCAACCGTGCAGCCGCCAATTCTGCGGCCCGCGTCCATTGGCGCGCCGCGCCTCGTCGATCTCGGTCAAGGGGGTAATGACGTCCTCAGGCCCGCACAGCTCGGTCAGAGCGAGCTCGATGCTGGTGCCGGCAGTCTTCTTGGTCTTGAGGAAGATGAACTTATGGGCGTGGCTGACGATCATGGCTGCGCAACCGGCGCGAAGCGAGGAGTGCATCATTTCGCCTTCTGCTCCTCGAGCCACAGCGCAAGATCTTCCAGGATGGCGCCGAAATAAATCTCGGGCACGCGGAGCGCCATGGCGATGTCTTTCAGCCTCTTGCGCTCCTCGGCGGCGATGCGGTCGTCGGCGATCAGGGTGAGATAGGCGGCGCGGATGATCTCCTCCTTGGTCTCGCGGTCGAGCACCGGAGCCGCCGCGGCGAGCTCGGCGAGAAGGCCGTCTCTCGTGGTCGCTTCCGACATTTCGGCGATCTCTTGCGGGGTGATCGGCCTCTTCGCCTGGTCCTCATAGACCTGCTGCATGAGGCTGATCTCGCTCTCCTCAAGTCCGCCGGCGTCGGCCGACGCGACCGCGATCATCGCCTTCAGGATGAGATCGGCCCGCAAATTCGCCGCCCGCTCCGGCATATTCCACTCCATGCCCCTTGTGGCGCCGATTGTGCCGGGGCTGGCGGGCTTTGCCAAGCGGGCAGAGGCGCGCGAAATCGGGATTCAATTAGAATGAATTTGGCTTTATGACCCGGGCGAAGGCCTATTTATTCCGCCAAAGCCCGGTCAGCCAGTGACGCCGCTCAAAGTGATCTTTCTCGCCGATACGCGGCCGGGCCATTACCACCTCGCCGAAGGCGTCATTGCGGCGCTTGCCCGGCTGCGCCCGGTCGAGGTCACCCGCATTCTCGTGCACCGGAAGTGGATCGTACCGACGCGCTGGCTGCGCCGGCGCATCAACGCCGAGAGCTTCTATCCGCCGCGCATGTTGCGCATGGCCTATCGCATCGACGCCGAGGCGCTGCCCAAGGCCGATCTCGTGGTCTCTGCCGGCGGCGAGACGCAGATGCCGAATATCTGCGTGACGCGATATCTCGGCGTCCCCAACATCTTCTGCGGCTCGCTATTGCGCGGTCTCGGGCCGGAGAATTTCAGCCTGGTGATCTCGTCCTATGACCGCGACGCCGGGAGCCCCCGCCACATGGTGGTGCTCAAGCCGTCCGCCATCGATCCTGATGCACTCGGCCGGCCTGCTGCGGTGCCCCGCTATGGGCCCGATCACCATCCCGATTTTGCCGGACTGCTTATCGGCGGCAATGCCGGGCCGTTCCGCTACCGGCGCGGCGAATGGGAGCTTCTGCTCGATTTTGCGCGAACCTTGTCCAAGGCGTGGGGCACGCGCTGGCTCGTCTCCACCTCGCGGCGGACTCCCGATTTCGTTGCCGATCGCGTCGCCGAGCTTGCCAAGGATGAGAGCGTTATCGCGCGATTCATCGACTACCGCACCGCGGGTCCGGGCACGCTTCCAGATGTGTTTCGCAAGGCCGAGGTGATCGTCTGCACCGAGGATTCGAGCACCATGGTGTCGGAAGCCGTGTCGGCGCGGCTCCCGGTGGTTGGCGTAGCACCGGAAGCGCATCGCTTCACCGACGAGGAATCGGCCTATCGCGAATTTCTCGTGCGCAACAATTGGTGCCGCGTGCTGCCGATCGCCGATCTCTACGCCCGACAGTTTCGCTCGCGCGCTGTCAGAGATCGAGCCGGTCACCGAGAACCCGCTCGATGCACTCGCTGCCAAACTGAGAGAGCGGCTGCCCGGATTGTTCTAGAAAACAACCACTTGTCATTGCCCGGCTTGACCGGGCAATCCAGTAGCCACCGACATCTCACTTTTTGGGACAGGGGTTACTGGATCCCCGCCTTCGCGGGAATGACGGTCCTGATGTTGTTCCAACATTGAGTTGCGCTTCGCAATTCGCTAGAAGCTCAAGTTAACTTCCAACACCAAACCCACGCGACCTCGGGAGACCCATGGCCAGCCCGCAATATGTCTATGTCATGAATAAGCTGTCCAAGACCTATCCTGGCGGCAAGCAGGTCTTGAAGGACATCACGCTCGCCTTTTTGCCTGGCGCCAAGATCGGCGTGGTCGGCTTGAATGGCGCAGGCAAATCGACCCTACTCCGCATCATGGCCGGCGAGGAGAAGGAGTTTCTCGGCGAGGCCTGGGCTGCCGACGGCGTCACCGTTGGGCATCTCGCGCAGGAGCCGCAGCTCGATCCGGACAAGGACGTGACCGGCAATGTCATGGAGGGCGTGGCGGAGAAGAAGGCGAAACTCGACCGCTACAACGAGCTCGCCATGAACTATTCCGACGAGACCGCCGACGAGATGGCGAAGCTCCAGGACGAGATCGACGCCGGCAACCTCTGGGATCTCGATGCGCAGGTCGAGCAGGCCATGGATGCACTGCGCTGCCCGCCCGGCGACGCGACGGTCGAAACGCTGTCAGGCGGCGAGAAGCGCCGCGTCGCGCTCTGCAAGCTGCTCCTGTCGAAGCCCGACATCCTCCTGCTCGATGAGCCCACCAACCATCTCGATGCCGAAAGCGTCGCCTGGCTCGAGCATCATTTGCGCGACTATCCCGGTACCGTGGTCATGGTCACCCACGACCGCTACTTCCTCGACAACATCACCGAGTGGACGCTCGAGCTCGATCGCGGGCAGGGCATTCCCTATCACGGGAGCTATTCGTCGTGGCTCGAGCAGAAGCACAAGCGGCTCGAGGTCGAAGGCAAGCAGGACGCGGCCAAGGAGCGGACGCTTGCCCGCGAGCTCGACTGGATCAGGGCGAGCCCCAAGGCGCGCCAGGCAAAGTCCAAAGCGCGCATCAAGGCCTATGACGAGCTTGTGGCCGAGGCCGGCCGCGGTACCAACGGCAAGGCGCAGATCACTATTCCGCCGGGGCCGCGGCTTGGCGACGTGGTCATCGAAGCGAGCGACATCGGCAAGGGCTTCGGCGACCGGCTCCTGATCGACGACCTCTCCTTCAAGCTTCCGCCAGGCGGCATCGTCGGGGTGATCGGGCCGAACGGCGCCGGCAAGACCACGCTGTTCCGCATGATCGTGGGCCAGGACAAGCCTGACAACGGCACGATCCGCGTGGGCGACACCGTGAAGCTCGGTTATGTCGATCAGTCGCGCGACACGCTCGACGGCAAGAAGACGGTGTTCGAGGAGATCTCCGGCGGCAACGACGTGATCAAGCTCGGTGCGCGCGAGGTTCCGTCACGGGCTTACGTCGGCTGGTTCAACTTTAAGGGGCCAGACCAGCAGAAGAAAGTCGGCCAGCTCTCCGGCGGAGAGCGCAACCGCGTTCATTTGGCCAAGATGCTGAAATCAGGCGCGAACCTGATCCTGCTGGACGAGCCCACCAACGATCTCGACGTGGAGACCTTGTCCTCGCTGGAAGCTGCGCTCGAGGACTTCCCCGGCTGCGCCGTGATCATCAGCCACGACCGCTTCTTCCTCGACCGCGTCGCCACCCACATCCTCTCCTTCGAAGGCGACAGCCATGTCGAGTGGTTCGAGGGCAACTTCGAGTCCTACGAGGAGGACAAGAAGCGCCGGCTAGGCGAGGACGCCGTGCTACCGAAGCGCATCAAGTACAAGAAGTTCGCTCGGGCGTGACGACGGGCTCGGGCTTCCCGCGGCTTTCTCGATCGCATCCCATGTCTCTTTGCCGACGATGCCATCGACCGCGAAGCTTCTTGTCGCCCTGAAAGTGCATGACGGCAAGCTCAGTTGCGGCGCCGAAATCCTGATCGATGGCGAGGGGAAATTTGAGCTTGCTCAGCATGGCCTGCAGGTCGCCGACCGCGTCTCCGGTGGAACCACGCCGCAAGACCGGGCGTGCATCGGACTCCGCGCCGGTCGAGTTGGATGCCCTCGATGCGGGCAAGCGCCTCTTTGGCCTTGCGAATGTAGTTGCTCCGGTCCTTGAGACCGTTCAGTCCGCCGTTGATCCTTCTGGTCGTGGCGCGGATATCGTCGCGGTCGCAATCGGCGTTGAGCTTCCGCCGCTTCCAATATTCGCAGGCGATCTTCAGCGACAGCGCCGGCTCGGCAGCCATGGCCGGATTGTTCTCGAGGTCGACGCCGAGCGCTTTGCCGTATTCGGCATAGTTGGCGCGGCCGGTAAGCTGTAAGAGGCCGCGCCCCTTGTAGCGGCGGCCGTCACCCTTCTTGACGTTGCCGAGATCCTTGCGGCCCTCATAGGCAGCACCGCTGGCAAATTCCTCCGTCGTGCGAAAGCCGGCGGAACTCGTGGCAGGTTTGCCCGAGGAAGTGGGCGATGCGCAGTCGGGTGTTGATCTCGTAAGCCTCAAGCGTCGCTTGCAGGACCTGGCCGGCCTCCTTGACGATTTCGGCTCTGCCGCTCCGCCATCTTGCCGCTGAAGCGCGGCGCAATCTCTCGCATCACTGTGCCATCTACCGGGATCATGGAGTGCCTCCTTGATGATCTTCCGCCATTGCCAATCTACGGTGCAGAGTTGCACGCGGGGATAAGTCTCAACCGCAACCGCGGGCAGGTCTGTGCTTTTCCCCACAGCGATCCTTGCGCTGGGCGGCAATAACGTATAAACATATCTTTATGTCAGGTGATCAGCAGAACCGACCGGCGGCGGGAAGCCTGTCCCGTGCCCAAGCGCTCAGCGGCTTGCGCGCCGCGGGAGAGGCCACGCGCTTGCGCATCCTCGCGCTGCTTGCCGGCGGCGAGCTCAACGTCAAGGACCTGACCCAGATCCTCGGCCAGAGCCAGCCGCGCATCAGCCGGCATCTTAAGCTCATGGCCGAAGCCGGCCTGATCACGCGGTTCCGCGAGGGAAGCTGGGTGTTCTTCCGTCTTGCCGATGCCGGCAGCGAAGCGGCGCTTGCATCGGCCATCGTGGCGAGCCTCGATCCTGCCGATCCCACCTTCGCCCGCGACCGTGCGCGCGCTTCAGCCGTCAAGAAGGCGAGGGAGGATGCGGCACAAAGCTACTTCAAGGACCATGCCGGCGAGTGGGACAAGATCCGCGCGCTGCACGTCGCCGAAAGCCAGGTCGAGGCTGCGGTTGACGAGGCGCTCGGGCAGGGGCCCTTCACGCTGCTGGTCGATCTCGGCACCGGAACCGGGCGCATGCTCGAATTGTTTGCGCCGCGCGCCGCCCGCGCGCTCGGTTTCGATCTGAACCACGACATGCTGACCTACGCCCGCATGAAGCTCGACCGCGCAGGACTTGCCCACGCGCAGGCGCGGCACGGCGACCTTTACAACGTGCCGCTTCCCGATGGCGCCGCCGATGCCGTGATCCTGCATCAGGTGTTGCACTTCCTCGATGACCCCGCCGCAGCCATCGGCGAGGCCTCGAGGCTACTCAAGCCGGGCGGCAGGCTGCTCGTGGTCGACTTCGCCCCGCATGAGCTCGAATTCCTGCGCGAGCAATCCGCCCATCGCAGGCTCGGCTTTGCTTCCGATCAGCTCAAGCGCTGGCTTAAAGAGTCGGGCCTGACTGTCGAGCGGCAGCGCGACCTTGCGCCGACAGCGAGCGGCGCGCCGGAGAAGCTCACCGTCTCGCTGTGGGTAGCGACCAAGCCGGCCGTCCCTCGCGAAAAGAAGAAGCGCACAGTGGAGTTCGCCGCGTGATGCTTGCCTCCTCCGAGCACAAGAGCCGCTTCCTCGGACGCGGCGATATCGACGTGTCGTTCGAGTTCTTCCCTCCCAAGACAGAAGCGATGGAGGACACGCTGTGGCGCTCTATTCGCCGGCTCGAGCCGCTACGTCCTAAATATGTGTCCGTCACCTATGGTGCAGGCGGCTCGACCCGTGAGCGCACCCACGCCACGCTAGCGCGCATCTTGAGCGAGACCACGCTGAAGCCGGCAGCGCACCTGACATGCGTGGCCTCGACCAAGGCCGAAATGGACGAGATCATTCGCGACTATTGGGACCTGGGCGTGCGCCACATCGTGGCGTTGCGCGGAGATCCTCCCGGGGGCGTTGGCGAGCGCTACGAGCCGACGCCGGGCGGCTATATCAATGCTGCCGATCTCGTCAAAGGCATCAAGCAAATCGCGCCTTTCGAGATCTCCGTCGCGTGCTATCCGGAGAAGCACCCCGAGTCGCTTTCTATCGAGGCTGATCTCGATATGCTGAAGGCGAAGATCGACGCCGGCGCTTCGACCGCGATCACCCAGTTTTTCTTCGATAACGAGGTTTATTTCCGGTTTCTCGACCGTGTCCGCGCGGCTGGCATCACCATTCCCATCGTGCCAGGCATCATCCCCATCCACAATTTCAAGCAGTGCTCCGGCTTCGCCCTCAAATCCGGCGCGAGCGTCCCCGACTGGCTCGGCCGCCGTTTCGAGGGCCTAGAGAACGACCAGGAGACCCGCTATCTCGTAGCCGCCGCGGTTTGCGCCGATCAGGTCATGGGCCTCGTCGACCGGGGCATCACCGAGTTTCACTTCTACACGCTGAACCGCGCCGACCTCGTCTACGCCATCTGCCATTTGCTGGGCCTGCGCCCGGCAAAGGCGTTCGCTGCACCAAAGGCCGCGCAATGACCCGCGAAGAACGCATCGAAGCCCTCAAGCAGGCGGCCAAGAAACGCATCCTGATCCTGGACGGCGCCATGGGCACCATGATTCAGCGTTACAAGCTGGACGAGGCTGGCTATCGCGGGACGCGATTCAAGAAACACGGCCACGATCTCAAGGGCAACAACGACCTGCTGGTGCTGACCCAGCCGAAGATCATCAGCGAGATCCACAACGCCTATCTGGAAGCCGGCGCCGACATCATCGAGACCAACACCTTCAATGCGCAAGCCATCTCGCAGAGCGACTACGGACTTGCCGACATCGCCCATGAGCTGAATGTCGCCGCCGCCAAGCTCGCCCGCGACGTCGCCGACGCTTGGACCAAGAAGACGCCGGACAAGCCGCGCTTCGTCGCCGGCGCCATCGGCCCGACCAACCGCACCGCCTCGCTCTCGCCCGACGTGAACAATCCAGGTTTCCGCAATGTGAGCTTCGATGCGCTGGTCGAGGCCTATTCCACGCAAGCCCGCGGGCTGATCGAAGGCGGCGTCGACACGATCCTGATCGAGACCATCTTCGACACGCTGAACGCCAAGGCCGCGGGCTTCGCCGTCGAGCAGGTGTTCGACGCCATGGGCGTCGAGCTTCCCATCATGCTGTCGGACACCATCACCGACCTCTCCGGGCGGAATCTTTCAGGCCAGACGCCTGAGGCGTTCTGGTATTCGCTCAAGCATCTTCGGCCGTTCTCCGTGGGCTTAAATTGTTCCTTCGGCGCCGAGCAGCTCCGTCCCTCGGTCGACGAGATCTCCCATGTGGCCGACACGCTGGTGAGCGTCTATCCCAATGCCGGGCTGCCCAACGAGATGGGCGAGTATGACGAGACGCCCAACCACATGGCAGGACTGCTGGAAGAGTGGGCGCGTGACGGGCTGATCAACATCGTCGGCGGGTGCTGCGGCACCACGCCTGACCACATCCGCGCCATCGCTGCTGCCGTCGCGAAGTATCCCCCGCGCCACGTGCCTGAGGTCGAGCACAAGATGCGCCTCTCAGGGCTCGAGCCCTTCGTCCATGGGTGAGTCGAAGTGAGCAACGGCGCGCAAGATTTCGTCATGGTCGGCGAGCGGACCAACGTCACCGGGTCTGCCAAATTCCGCAAGCTGATCGAGGCCAACGACTACGCCGCCGCGCTCGAAGTCGCGCGCCAGCAGGTCGAGAACGGCGCCAACATGCTCGACGTCAACATGGACGAGGGCATGCTCGATTCCGAAGCCGCCATGGTCACCTTCCTCAATCTGCTCGCCGCCGAGCCGGACATCTCGCGCGTGCCGATCATGATCGACTCATCGAAATGGTCGGTGATCGAGGCCGGGCTGAAATGCGTGCAAGGCAAGTCGGTGGTGAACTCGATCAGCATGAAGGAGGGCGAGGGACCCTTTCTCGACCACGCCAAGAAGGTCCGCCGCTACGGCGCCGCCGTAGTGGTGATGGCCTTCGACGAGCAGGGGCAGGCCGAGACCGCGGAGCGCAAATTCGAGATCTGCAAGCGTGCCTATAAGCTGCTCACCGAGAAGGTCGGATTCCCGCCCGAAGACATCATCTTCGATCCCAACATCTTCGCCGTCGCCACCGGTATCGAGGAGCATAGCAATTACGGCCTCGCCTATATCGAGGCCACCCGCCGCATCAAGGCTGAGCTTCCCTACGTGCATGTCTCCGGCGGCGTCTCCAACCTCTCCTTCGCCTTCCGCGGCAACGAGCGCGTGCGCGAGGCGATGCATTCGGTGTTCCTCTATCACGCGATCCGAGCCGGCATGGATATGGGCATCGTCAATGCTGGGCAGCTCGCGCTTTACGACGATATCGACCCCGAGCTTCGCGAGCTGGTCGAGGACGTGATCCTCAACCGCCGCGCCGATGCCACCGACCGCCTGCTCGAAGCGGCGGAGAAATATCGCGGCGAGGGGGCGCAAAAGCGCGAGGTCGATCTTTCCTGGCGGGAGAAGCCGGTCGAGGACCGCCTGATCCATGCCCTGGTGCACGGCATCGGCACCTATATCGATGAGGACACCGAGGAGGCGCGGGCCAAGGCGAAGCGTCCGCTGCACGTGATCGAAGGTCCGCTGATGGCCGGCATGAGCGTCGTCGGCGATCTGTTCGGCGCAGGCAAGATGTTCCTGCCGCAAGTGGTGAAGTCGGCCCGGGTGATGAAGCAGGCGGTCGCCTATCTCATGCCGTTCATGGAGAAGGAGAAGCAGGAGCTTGGCCTCGCCCAAGGCGAGCCCGCGGGGCGGATCGTGATGGCGACGGTCAAAGGCGACGTCCACGACATCGGCAAGAACATCGTCGGCGTCGTGCTCCAGTGCAACAATTACGAGGTCATCGATCTCGGCGTCATGGTGCCGGCGCAGAAGATCCTCGACACGGCGAAGGAGCGCAAGGCTGACATCATCGGCCTCTCCGGCCTGATCACGCCGTCGCTCGACGAGATGTGCCATGTCGCGGCGGAGATGGAGCGCGAAGGCTTCGATCTGCCGTTGCTGATCGGCGGCGCCACCACGAGCCGCGTGCACACCGCGGTGAAGATCAGCCCGAACTATCACCGGAGCCAGGCGATCTACGTCACCGACGCAAGCCGCGCCGTAGGCGTGGTATCGAGCCTGATGTCGCCTGAGGAGAGGCCGAAGGCGATTGAGCGGGTGCGCGAGGAATATGCGCGCATGGCCGAGTCGCATGCACGCGGGCGGGCCGAGAAGGTCCGTACCTCGATCGCCGACGCCCGTGCCAACCGCCTCAAGCTCGATTGGAAGACCTATACGCCGCCGAAGCCGACCTTCGTCGGCACGCGCGCCTTCAAGAGCTACGATTTGGCCGAGCTTGCTCGCTATATCGACTGGACGCCGTTCTTCCAGGCTTGGGAGCTGAAGGGCGCATACCCACGCATCCTGCAAGACGACAAATATGGCGAGGCCGCGCGCCATCTCTTCGACGACGCGAAAGTCATGCTGAAGCAGCTCATCGAGGAGAAATGGCTGAAGGCGAACGCCGTGGTCGGCTTCTGGCCGGCCAACAGTGTCGGCGACGACATCGAGCTTTACACCGATGAGTCACGCAGCAAGGTACTCGCCACGCTGCACACGCTCCGTCAGCAGATGGCGCGGGACGGCGACAAGACCAATCTCGCGCTCGCCGATTTCATCGCGCCGAAGGAGTCTGGGCATCAAGGATTATATTGGCGGCTTTGCCGTCACCGCAGGCATCGGCGAGGAGGATGTGGCGCGGAGATTCGAGCGCGCCAATGACGACTATTCCAAGATCCTGGTGAAGGCGCTTGCCGACCGCCTGGCCGAGGCCTTTGCCGAGGCGCTGCACGAGAAGGTACGCCGCGAGCTTTGGGCTTACGCGCCGGACGAGAAGCTCTCCAACGAGCAGCTGATCGCGGAAGACTACGCCGGCATCAGGCCCGCGCCAGGTTATCCGGCCCAGCCCGACCACACCGAGAAGCGCACGCTATTCAAGCTGCTCGATGCCGAGAAAGCAACCGGGCTCAAGCTCACCGAGTCTTGCGCGATGTGGCCGGCCGCCGCTGTCTCGGGACTCTATTTCTCCCACCTCGGGAGCCGCTATTTCGGCATCGGCAAGATCGGCCGCGACCAGGTGCAAGACTATGCCGCCCGCAAAGGCTGGCCGGTTGAGGACGCCGAGCGCTGGCTCGGACCAATCCTCAACTACGATCCGAAGCGGATCGCCGACGCGGCCGAATAATTTTGGAAGGGCGGGTTAGATCATCCCTAAGATGATCGCAGCGACAAATCCAAATGACACCAAAGCCAGAATGGCCGTCACGGTACCGGTAAGCTCCATTTGAAGCCTCCTTTCCGATCGATGCGGTCTTTGGCTCTAAGGGGGCGATTTTAAGGAGTCTTTTTGGCGCCCGCTAGGGCTCTTTTTAATACCGCAGCGAATCCCTCGTTTTTGTCAGCTGGCGGAAAACGCGGGCTCGGCAGATTAGGTTCCCCCTCCGTGCGGAAATTTATCCATGATATCGAACCCTTGCCGTCATCAGGCGGCGGCATGGTAAATTGTCAGGCCTTGGTCATTTGGGAGGAAACCAGAATGAGGTTTGCCGGCACCGCCGCCCTTGGGGCGCTCGCCCTGCTCTGCGCCAGCCCTGCGCAGGCGCTCACCATTTCCAATAGCGATCCCAAGCCGCACAAGATCACGGTGATCGCCGGCGGCTCGTCCAACGAGATGACCATAGACTCCGAGAAGCAAGCCGATGCGCCATGCAGCGGCGGCTGCAAGGTCAAGCTCGAGAACGGCGACGAGTACGAATTGAAGGGCGGCGAGACGGTGTCGATCGATGGCGGCGTGATGTTTATCGACCATTCGCCTGACGCCGACATCAAGGACATTCCCGACATCGACCCTGACGCTCCGGCTCCAGGCGCCCCCGCTCAGTAGCGTCGTCGGGCCGGGTGAAGCGGAAATTTGCGCAACAAAATCTCGTCGTAACCGTCGGCGACGAGGCCCGGCAGCGTCGCGGCCCTGGTGAAGCCGCGGCGTTCATAGAAGCGCAAGCCCCGCGCGTTGAACGACGAGGCGCAGACCCAGAGATTGCGCGCCCGATGCTGGAGCGCCGCGCACTCGAACCAGGCCATGATGCTCGAGCCGATGCCTTGATCTTGCGCCTGCGGCAAGAGCGCCAGCAGCTCGAGGTAAGGTCCCTTGAGCCAAGGATGACGCACCGACACCACGCCTGCCTCTTGATCGTCAACGCTGACCACGTAGCGAGACGCTGCTCCGTCGGGCTTCAAGAGAAATGCCGCGAGCGTCTCGGCCGGGTAGTTCATCACCGACCAGGGCTCCATGGCGGCGATGCCGGCGGCGAGACTCGCGCATGAGCTTGGCTCGAGCGGCAAGAGGCGTGCGGGCCCAGCGGCCGCGCGCCCAAGCTCAATTGGCGGAGTCGAAAATGGAGTAGAGGTCATGGCTGCCGCGCCGCACCGAGGACCTTGCGATGCGCGTCATGTCGCCGGGGTTGTTTTGATAGCAGCGCGTCGCGATCACCGGCTTGCCTGCCGCGATCAGCTCACTCACCGTGACGAAGCTATATCCCTGCTCCTTCAGCTTGGGGAGCGCAATGGCAAGCGCAGCGGCGGTGTTATGGCCGCGGCCATTGGCGTGTGCAACGACGATGGCGCCCGGATGGGCCTTGGTGAGGATCGTGTTGGCGATGGTCTTGGCCGGCACGCGCGGGTCCGGGTCGCCGGTGACGAGGTCCCACTGCACCGACAGAAGTCCGGCGTCCGCCGCGGCGGCGAGCGCCTTATCGTTGCAGCGGCCATAGGGGAAGCGAAGCAGTGTGAGCCGCGCCGGCGGTGCCGGGGGTGCTGCACCGACGAGGCATTGGCGGGACGCCAGCGCGGTCCTGGCGCGCGCATAGGCTGCCTCGGTGAGGGTGATCTCCTCGCCGAGCGTGGCGGCATTGGCATGGGACAGGTCGAGATGCCGCAAGCCATGGCTCCCGACCTCGAACAGAGGATCGGCGATCAGCTGTTGCGCGCGCTCCGGGTGCGTCTCCATCCATTTGCCGCCGGCGAAGAAGGTCGCCTTGATGCCTTGCGCGCGCAGGAGATCGACGATGCGTCCGTCATAGCCGGACACATAGCCGTTCTCCTCGCAAAGGTCGAAGGTGAGCGCGATCAGCTTCTTGTCGGGCGGCAGCTCGACGCCGCGGATCGATCCGCGGAGCGAAGGCGCGATTGGCGTCGCCGGGGGGAGCGCCACTTGCTTGAGCGGCGCAAGATCGAGCGACTTATGGTCGTGCACATCCTTCAGCTCGGCCTCGGTGCCGGCGAGCGCCTGTGGCGTCCAGCATTGCTGCGGCGGTTGCGGTTCTTCGGCCAAAGCCGCCACGCTGCCGGCGAGAGACCAGAGAACCACGGCAATGACGGAGACCCGGCTCATGCTTGCCCCTTGTTTTGCCAGCTAGACCACGAGGGTATGGCGGGTCAATGACGGGTCGTTGCGGCCATTTACCCTGTCAATTGGCCAAATTGCGGTATCGCTGAGCAGAAGAAATTTGCCGTTTTCAGCAGCCAAGTGTCGGCTGTAGGCGTTTAATGAGCGCTTAAGTCAACGCGTAAAGGGAGGATGTCATGTTCAAGATGCTACCAGTCGCCGCCTTTGTTGCGGTCATGAGCCTTTCGCCAGCCTATGCCGCGGGCGAGTGCACCGACGCCCATATGGCGCAAATGGATAAGATGATCGCCGAGATGACCGACGAAGCCGCCAAGAAGGAAGCAACGATGCATCTCGACATGTCGAAGGCCGAGATGAAGAAGGGCAACGAGGCCGGCTGCATGGAACATATGCAGGAAGCCCACAAGGCCATGGGCCTGTAAGTCCCAGCAGTTCCAGGCGCTAGAAATCGATTACCACGGCCAGGGCATGCGCTAGACGATTTTGGCCCCGGCACCAGCCTTCCGCGCCAAGCCATTACTCGCTCGTCAGCGCCGCTTCTGCGACACTGCCGGGCGAAGGGGGGAGCGACGCACCTTAAGCGCGCGACCTCGCAACCAAAATTCGAACCCACCTGGAGGAGCGCGCCATGACGAAAGTTCTCACCGAAGTCCTTGCTGCGAATGAGGCCTATGCCGGCGATTTCGGCGACAAGGGGAAGCTTCCCTTGCCGCCAGGTCGCCGCTTCGCGATTCTAACCTGCATGGATGCGCGGCTCGATCCCGCCAAATACGCCGGCCTCAAGGAAGGGGACGCCCACGTGATCCGCAACGCCGGAGGGCGGGCGAGCGACGATGCCATTCGCTCTTTGGTCATCTCCCACAAGCTGCTCGGCACCGAAGAGTGGTTCGTCGTCCACCACACCGATTGCGGCATGGAGCTCTTCACCGACGAGGTGATGCGTTCGCTCCTCAAGCAAAGCCTCGACACGGCGAAAATCGACGCCGATGGCTGGCACGATGTCGGCCGCGGGCCTGGCTCGGCTGAAGCCGATTTCATCGACTGGTTAACCATCAGAAATCAGGCGGAAAGTGTCACGAGCGACGTGCGGCGCATCAGAAGCCATCCGCTTGTCCCTGCGTCCGTGCCCATTTACGGTTATGTCTACGACGTGAAGAACGGCAGGCTCGTCGAGGTGCCGGAGGCGACCAAGGCCGGCCGAGCCGCATAACCAAGGCAGTGGGTTAGACCCACGAGCTCATTTCCAGGAGGAGCCCATGAAAAGCATCAGGACCATTCTTTCGACTGCGCTCGTGGCGGGACTAGCGATCGTCATAGCGAGCTTTGCAAGCTTCGCGTCGAGCGAGTTCGAGGGCGTCTGGGCGGTCAAGAATACCAAGGGCGAGCCGTTCGAGATCACGCTCGCAGGTGACGGAACGGCGACATCGACCCTGCCGGAGGCCGATAAGGGAACCTGGAAAGAAGAGGGCAGCGCCGCGGTGATCAGTTGGGATTCAGGCTGGACCACCAAGATCGCCAAAGAGGGCGACAAGTTCGTCAAGACTGCCTTCAAGAAGGGTGCCCCGCTTGACGGTCCTCCCACCAACACATCGGACGCGATGAAGAAATAGCGCCAGCCGCCTGCCGCTTGGGCTCACTCCTGGGCGGCGGCGGCTTTGTCGATATTCTCGACCCGCTCGATCCCGGTGGGATAATAGGCGCCGGTCGGCGTGGTGCCGAAGCTCAACATCGTTTCCCGCGCGGCCTCGATCGCCTCAGGCTCGTGCGTGGCCTTGAGCATCTTGACCGCGCAGGTATCGGCGTCGAGCTCCATCTGCTTCAGCGCCGGGCGGATGTAGTAGAAGGGCTGCGGCCCGAGCTGGCCCATCCCTTCATAGAAACGCCGGACATGGCCGAGCGTATGGTGACAGCATTCATGCGCCATCAGGAAGTGCCCGTAGGCTGGGTTGCGCGAGAGCGTCGAGGAATTCACCACGATCAAGGGGCGTCCCCTTGAGTCCATCGTGGACATCGCCTGCTCCGCGAAGTCGGGCAAAAGACGCGTCGCGACGTCGCAATAAGGATTGTCGATGCTCGGCAGCCGCGACTTCCTGCTCGGATCGCTCGCGGCATGAAGAGCACCGCACCAGAGCCCTAGGCCCACGCTTATAGCCCCCGCGACAATCGAAAGCCGGATAATGGATAACCTCCAGTCTGTCACTTTGCCTGCAAGTCTAGCGCTGGTAACGAATTAGAGCCAAAGCTCTTTTCTTGGCCTGAGCCAGCTTAACGGAATCGTGATGGTGCAAGGAGACGAGGCCTATGCGGCCGGACGGTCAGGTTAACACCCCAAGGGCGAGCGCATGACCCGCCAACGCATCCTGCTCATTGTGCTCCTCGCCTGGGCGCTGGTGATGATCGTCCCCGATGTTTTGCGCGTCGTGCAGCCCTTGGGTTCGTTCGGCTTCTACGCCGACAATGATGGCGTGATCTACGACATCACCGGGCCGTTTGACGCGGAGTCGGACTCCCCCGCCTGGAAGGCCGGCGTTCACGACGGAGACAAGCTCGCTCTCAGCAAGCTTCGTTGCTATCCCTATAACCGCACGACCTGCGGCAACGCGCTGATGGTCCTTGGGGGATATCAATACGTTCTGAAGGGACGCGCGGCGACGCTCGATCTGAAGGCGACCCCGAGCCAACCGGCCCGGCAGGTCACTCTGATCGCGGCGCAAGTACCCGCCAATCCGTTCGAGCGCTTTATCGTGCTCATCGATCAGATCGCCGGAATCCTGGTGGTGGTCGCCGCGGCGTGGCTCGTGTGGACACGGCCGGGACGCATGAGCTGGGGATTCTTCCTCTACGTCATGTGGTTCAATCCTGGGCAGTACTACGCCTTCTATGCGCTCCTGGAGCAATGGCCGTTGCTCGTGCTCGGGCAGAACATCGCCGGCGCCATCGCTGAAGCCGTTGGTTATACCGGGCTCCTCCAGTTCGTCTTGCGCGCCCCGGATGACGAGCCTGACCGGAAATGGCGTTGGCTCGAACGCATCCTGCCGGTCATCGCGCTCGTCCTCGCGGTCTTGATGGTGTCCACCTACGGCAACCTGACCGGATATCGCACCGAGTTTGGGACGCGCTTTTCGATCCTCGCCGGCTTCGCCGTGGCCGTCTGCGCTGTCGCTATCCTGGTTGAACGGACGCGGCGCAAGCCGCCTGAGGATTTTCAGCGCATGCGTTGGGTGGTGTGGGGATGCTTGATCGGGCTCCCTGCCTTTCTCGTCGCCGAGCTTGCTTCGAGCACCACGATCTTCGAGACAAGGTGGGAAAACTTCGCGCCATCGGAGGATGTCGTCGGTTTGCTTTATCTCGTGAACGGCATCCTCTGCCTGTTCGTGTTCGAGGCGGTGCGGCGGGAGCGCGTGGTGAGCGTGTCAATTCCGCTCCGCCGCGTCACCATTCTCGGCCTTACCTTGAGCATCCCGGCGCTGCTGCTCCATCACGAGGTCGAGTACATGCAGGAGCATCTCGCCATACCGAATTGGGCGTGGATCGTAATCGGGGCGGGCGCGCTTTATCTCATCACGCGCCTGCATGAGGGCGCGACACATCTGACGGACCGCTATTTCAACCGCGACCTCGACAAGGCCGAGCGAACCATCGCCGCGGCAATCCTCAAGGCGAAAGACCCGCTGGAGGTCGACCGGCTGCTGGCCGAGCAGCCCTATCGTCATCTTAAGCTGTCCTCCGCCGCCTCCTTCCGCCGCAACGGCGCTGAGTTCTGTCGCGACACCGATGGCCATGGCTGGGGCGAGAAGACGGCGCGGAGCCTGTCGCCCGACATACCGATGCTCGCGCCGGTGGCGCAAGGCGCACCGTTCCCAGTGGAAGAGGAATACGATCCCGAGCCCGGACTGCCCTCTGGGTTCAGCCGCCCGGTGCTAGGGGTCCCGGCGTCAAATCCGCTCCGCTGTTTTGCCCTTGCACTCTATGGGCCGCATGCCTCGGGGGCCGACCTCGATCCTAACGAGCGCGCCATGCTGAAGCGGATTGCCCAGAATGCCGCCGCCGTCTACGGCGAGCTCGAGAACAACGATTTGCGGCACAAGGTCTCGACACTGGAGCGCAAGATGTCTGGAAACGGCTCGACCGGCGCAAAACGGCCCAAGCGCGCCCGGTAGCAACAGAGCCGACGGGCCGGCGATAAGAGGCATTTCTGGACTTCGAACGCGCCCTCATTTTTTGTATGGTCGCCGCAACAAGACGAGCGAACAGAGGGGGAGGGTGGAGTGGTTGGCAAGCGACAGAATTGGGACGGCGAGCCTGACCGGCTCAATCCGCTGAGATTTGTGCTGCTGATCGCGTTCGTCGGCGGAATTGTCGCACTGATCTGGTGGGCCTACGCTACCGGCCATATCAAGCATGTGGAGACCGTCCCGCCGCCCGTCACCGCGCCAACGTCGTCGACTGCGCGCCTATGTCGCAATAGACGGATGCCCGCTTCGAATTTGAAAGCAAGGATCGGAGTGCAGGCGCTCGGGGAGGGGCGTATCTCGGGGCCAACGCTAAACGATCCTCAAGGACTTCGATCATGACCCGCACCCTCGAGAAGCCTTCAGCCGCCTCGTCCCGCGATGATGCCAGGTGGGAGGCCGTGGTCGCTCGCGACGCGTCCTTCGCCGGCCAGTTCTACATCGCGGTGAAAACCACCGGCGTTTATTGCCGACCCGGTTGTCCTGCGCGTCTCCCCAAACGCGCCAATGTGCGCTTCTTCGACACGCGGGACGAGGCTGAGCGGGCGGGCTTCCGCCCCTGCAAGCGCTGCAAGCCCGACGAGCCCTCGCTCGACGGAGCTGCATGCGGAGAAGGTCGCGCAAGCCTGCAGGCTGATCGAGGCGGCGGAAGAGACGCCGAAGCTCGATGCGCTCGCCGAGACCGTGGGCCTCAGCCCCTATCATTTCCATCGCATTTTCAAGCAGGCAGTCGGTGTGACGCCGAAGGCCTACGCTATCGCGCATCGCAACAAGCGGGTGCGGGCCGAGCTTCCGACGAGCGACACGGTGACCGCGGCGATCTATGAGGCTGGCTTCAATTCCAACGGCCGCTTCTACGCCAACGCCTCCGAGGTGCTCGGCATGGCGCCGACCGAGTTTCGCGAGGGCGGCGCGGGGCACGACCTACGCTTCGCCATTCGCGGGTGCTCGCTCGGCTTGATCCTGATCGCCGCGAGCGAGAAGGGTGTCTGCGCTATCCTGTTCGGCGACGCGTCGGACAAGCTGCGGCGCGAGCTGCAAGACCAGTTCCCGCGTGCGCGGCTGGTCGGCGGCGACAAATCCTTCCAGGATCTCACGGCCAAGGTCATTGCCTTCGTCGAGGAGCCCAACCAGGGGCTCGACCTTCCGCTCGACATCAGAGGCACGGCGTTCCAGCATCGCGTCTGGGACGCGCTCCGCCGCATCCCGGCCGGATCCACGGCAAGCTACGCGGAGATCGCCAAGAGGATCGGCGCGCCGAAAGCGGTACGGGCGGTGGCGCGCGCCTGTGCCACCAACCGCATCGCCGTGGCGATTCCTTGCCACCGGGTGATCGGGTCGGACGGATCGCTGACCGGATATCGCGGCGGCGTCGAGCGCAAGCGCGCGCTGCTCGCGCGGGAGGCCAAAAAAGCCAAGGCATAGCATTGCGGATGGCGGTCAGATCAGCCAACGTCAAGTTGAAGCGAGCGTACGAACGCCCGGCCGAAGACGACGGCGTTCGGATCTTGGTCGATCGGCTCTGGCCGCGCGGGCTCAAGAAGACGGACGCAGCCATCGATCAATGGGCGAAGGACATCGCGCCGAGCACCACTTTGCGCAAATGGTTCGGACACGATCCGGCCCGCTGGGAAGAATTTCGTCGACGCTACGTCGAGGAGCTGCGTGAGCATCCACAAGAGGTCGCGAGGCTCCGTGCCCTGGCGCGAAAGAGCACGATCACCCTCGTCTATTCGGCTCGCGACAAGCTGCACAACGATGCCGTCGTGCTGCGGGGAGTTCTCTTGGGGCGATAAGTTGTCGGATACCAACAACGGCCGAATGCGACAACGTGGCTAGGCGGCTGCCTCGCGCTCCATCGCCACTTCCGCCTCCAGGCTTTCGAGGTCCCGGAAGATCGTGACTGCGGCGAGCGTGCGGCCATTTCGCCTGAAGCGCAGAAGGCAATCCTTGCCGGCGATGTCGCCATCGATCGCGATCTCGTCCCATTGCTCGGCATGGCCGACATAGTTGATCGGGACGTCGTAATGCTGACTCCAGAAGAAGGGGACTGCGTCAAATTTCTCGCGGTAACCGAGCATATTGAGCCCCGCTGTTTGGCCTTGGCGTTCGGCGACCACCCAGTGCTCGACGCGTATCATCTCGCCGAGATGGGGATCTGGCCACCGCGCGATGTCGCCGGCGGCAAAGATCGTCGGCTCGCTGGTTTGGAGATAGGCGTTCACGGTGACCCCGCGATCGATGGCGAGGCCAAAGATTTCGGCAAGCGCGATCCGCGGGCGCACGCCGATGCCGGCGACCACGAGATCAGCCTCGAGCGTGCCGCCGCTCTTGAGCTTCACCTGTTTGCCGTCGATGGCGGTCGCCATGTCCTCGAGGTGGAACACCACGCCGTGCTCCTCGTGCAGAGCGCGGATGAAGTCGCCCATTTGCGGGCCAAGAACCCTCTCCATGGGCCGCTTATCCGGCGCCACCACATGCACCTCCAATCCACGGGCGCGGAGCGAAGCCGCGACCTCGAGCCCGATGAAGCTCGCACCCATGACCACGGCCCGGCGCGCCGCCTTGGCATTCTCGATGATCGCCTTGCAATCGGCGAGCGAGCGCAGCGTGTGCACATGCGGCTGGTCTGCCCCCGGGATCGTGAGGCGAACCGGTTCGGCGCCGGTTGCCAGGAGCAAGCGGTCGTAAGCGACCGTGCTCCCGTCGGCGAGCTGGACCTTCCGCCCCTGCACATCGATGCCGGCGACCTTCGTCTTGAGCCGCAAATCGATGCCGTTCTTGGCATAGAAGCTGTCGGGCCGCAGCGGGACCCAATCCTCCTCCGCATTGCCGGCGAGGTAGTCCTTGGAGAGGTTCGGCCGGTCGACCGGAGGCGCATCGTCATCGCTCAGCATGACGATGCTTCCCTGGTAGTTCACCCGCCGGAGCATCTCGGCCGCCGCGAAGCCAGCGGCGCCACCGCCGACGATCACGATCCTGTCCGGAGCTCTGCCAGCTGGCTTGCCGCGCGGTTCCGGTTTCGGCTGCGGAAGCTTCTCGCGCACAAAAATCTTGCCGTCTTGTCGCTCCACCTTCCAGCACGCCACGGGACTTAAGGCCGGAGCGTGCAGGGCTTCGCCCGTGCGCAGGTCGAAACAGGCGTGGTGCCACGGGCAGCGGACGGTATCGCCAACCACGAGGCCGTCCCCCAGCGGGCCGTTGTAATGCGTGCATTGCGCCCCGACAGCGAATATCTCATTCCCGCGGCGGACGAGCAGGATGGGCTTGCCGCCGGCATGGCCGGCGAGCTTGCCGCCGTCGGTGAGATCAGCAAGCGCAATACCCTGAGCGAGATCAGGGCCGCTCAACTCGGTTGCAGCTTCGGCCATCGCTTCTCCCTTGGCGACGACCATACAACAATAGCGGAGCCTGGCCGTTCCGGCCTTGAGTCTTCTTTTGACCCGCCCTAGCCCTTGCCCTTGGTGCGGGTGTTGCCGTGGGTGGCGTTGCGCTCCAGGAACTCGATCATCAGCCCGGCCACGTCGACTCCGGTCGCCTTCTCCAGCCCCTCGATGCCTGGCGATGAGTTGAGCTCGACCACGAGCGGCCCGTTCTTGGCGCGGAGCATGTCCACGCCGCACACATTGAGGCCGAGAGTGCGTGCCGCCTTGACCGCCATCTCGCGCTCCTCGGGCGTGATGCGCACCCTCTCGCCAAGGCCGCCGCGATGCAGGTTGGAGCGGAACTCGCCGGGCGGTCCCTGCCGCTTCATCGCCGCCACCACGCGGTCGCCGATGACGAGAGCGCGGATGTCGGTCGAATCCGCCTCCTTGATGAATTGCTGGACGAGGATGTTCACGTTCGCGCCGTGAAAGGCCTCGATCACCGATTTCGCCGATTTCACCGTCTCGCCGAGCACCACGCCGATGCCTTGCGTGCCTTCGAGCAGCTTGATCACCACCGGCGCTCCGCCGACGAGATCGATGATGTCCTCTGCCTGTTTCGGGTCGTTGGTATAGGCGGTGACCGGCAGATTGATGCCGCGGCGGGCGAGCAGCTGCAGGCAGCGGAGCTTGTCGCGGCTCCGCCCGATGGCGACGGATTCGTTCATCGGATAGACGCCCATCACTTCGAACTGACGCAGCACGGCAAGGCCGTAAAACGTGATCGAGGCGCCGATGCGCGGGATCACCGCGTCGAAATCCTCAAGCCGCCGCTTGCGGTAGAAGAGCATCGGCTTGCGCGAGGTGATGTTGATGGAGACGCGCAGCGTGTTCAGCACCTCGATGTCATGGCCGCGGGCGCGCGCCGCCTCGCAGATGCGCCGATGGCTATAGAGATGCGGATTGCGCGCGAGCAGCGCGATCTTCATGGGCCTTCCCGTCCTGTGGGGGGATAGGGTTTAGGGCAGCGCCTTCGATGGCTCAAGCGCCACCCATGCGAGCCACTGACGCAGGCGCGGCGGCCGGTGGCCGGCAAGGAAGGAACGGCCAGGTTCGATCAGCGCGCGGCCTTCAAGCGCCGTGCGCCCGAGCAGCATGCGGAAGCCCATCTGGTCGCGATTGGTGAGCGCAAGCTCGATCGGCCAGGTGCGGTCGCCGAGCATCAGGCGGGTCTCGATGATGTAGCGGCGCTCCACCAGGCCGCCGGAATTGCGCACCGAGCGCTCATCGACCGCAGGCGCCTCGCATTTGATCTTCACCGTGCTCGACCGCTGGAGGGGATGGACCTCGAACCGCACCCAGAGCGCGCCGGAGCGGCGGAACGGCTCGATGGCGAAGGCATGAAGCGCGCTGGTCCTGGCCCCGGTGTCGATCTTGGCCTTGATGGCGGCGACGCCGAGATCGGTCAGCCGCACCCATTCGCGCCAGCCTACCCGCAATTTGTCGCCCGCGTTTCCGCGCCGGTCGGTCATGCTGCTGAAGAGCTCATCTCTATCGAGGTGCACTGTAAGGCGCGAGAGCCTGGTCTGCCAATGGGTTCGCTTGCTTCTAAGGGGCTGCCAAGCTCACTATAGTCTCCTCCCGGTGACGGGGCGCGCGAGGGCAAGCCATGGGCAAGAACCAGCACGTGGTGATTGAGGATGATCGCTGGGTGGTCAAGGAAGAGGGCGCTGCCGCGCCGGTCGCCACCTTCAAGACGCAAGGCCAGGCCTGGGAGAAGGCGAAGGCCATCGCTCGCCGCGAGCGGTCGGAAGCCGTGCTGCACGGCAAGGACGGACGCATCCGCGAGCGCAACACCTACGGCCACGACCCGCGCAGCACTAAGGGCTGAAGATCAGCGCGATATAGACCACGAAGAGCAGGAGATGCACGGTGCCCTGCAGCACATTGGTGCGGGCGCCGCCGAAAGTGAGCGCACTCACGAACAGGGTGAGTACGAGGAGCGCCGCGTCGATGCGGTCGAGCCCGAGATGCACCTCCTGTCCGGTGATCAGCCCGATGGCGAGCACGGCGGGAATGGTGAGGCCGATAGTGGCGAGCGCCGAGCCGAGACACACATTCACCGCCCGCTGTAGCTGATTGGCGAGTGCCGCGTGGAAGGCGGTCAGCCCCTCTGGCGACAGCACCAGGATGGCGATGAGGATGCCGCCGAGCGGGGCCGGCGCGCCGAGACGCTCGATGCCGAAATCGACGATGACGGCAAGAAAGGTCGACAGCGCCACGACCGGCGCGAGGGTGAGCAGCAGCATCGCCACGTGATACCAGAGCGGGCCGACGCTCTGCGTCTGATGCGCCACGAGATAGGCCGCTGCCTCGCCTTTGCCGTTGACCGGCTCGGCGAAAAAGGAGCGGTGCCGCATGGTCTGGATGGCGACGAAGATGGCGTAGAACAGAAGGGTGATCGCGGCGAACAGCCCGGCCTGGAAGGGAGAAATGCTCGGGTCGGGTTCGGTCTTGGTGAGATCCGGCATGATCAGCGAGAACACCGCGAGCGAGGCGATAACCACAAGGAAGGACCGCGCGCCTTCGAGATTGTATTCCTGCTCCCAATAGCGCAGCGCTCCCATGAGCAGCGCTGTGCCCACCATGCCGTTGAGCACGATCATCAGGGTGGCGAACATGGCGTCGCGCGCGAGCGTCGGGTTGTTCTCGCCATGCAGGATGATCGCCGCCATGAGCGAGACCTCGATGACGATCACCGAAATGGTGAGCACGAGCGTGCCGTAGGGCTCGCCGAGATGGCGGGCGACGGCATCGGCGTGACGCACGACGCTGAAGGCGCAAGCAAGCATCACCCCGAAGATCCACAGGAACACGAACAGGGTGAGCGGATAATTGTGCAGATCGCCGAACAGGCTCTGCTGGAAGGCGTAGGCGAGGACGGTGGTGAGAACACCGGCAAGCATGGCGGCGAGCGATGACACCCTGTGCCGGCGCCCCGGTCTGCCCTCGACCGAGGGCTCGACCACGATTTCGCGTTGGTTCATGAGAACCCCTCTTGCGCCCGCCCAGCCCGCCAGTCAGAGCATCGTCGCTGGGCGTGGCTGAGGCGAAATCGGTTTGGGCGTCAATTCGCCGCGAGCAGGGTTGCCTCCGGAACGGGCACGACCAATTTTGCGCCACTTCCCCTCAAGAGCGGTTATGGCGGCGTTAGGCCCTTTCATGTAAAAGCCCTTCACATGGGCTCCGACGATCAGCGCTGGCACCGCCCGCGCTCCTATCACCACGGCAATTTGAAGGAGGTCTTGCTCGAGGCGGCGCGCAAGCTGATCGAGCAATACGGCCCTGCAGGCTTCAGCCTGACCGAGGCGGCACGGCTCGCAGGTGTCAGCCCCGCGGCGCCTTACCGGCACTTTCGCGACCGCGATGCTCTCCTTGCCGAGCTTGCCCGCAACGGTTTCGAACGCTTCGCCGCCAAGCTCGACATGGCGTGGAACAACGGCATACCGACGCCGCTCTCGGCCTTCGAGAATCTCGGCCGCGCCTATCTCGCCTTCGCCCGTGAGGAGCCTGCGAGCTACGCGGTGATGTTCGAGGCTGGTCTCGGCGTGAGCGACGACGATCAGCTGAAAGCAGCTGCCGATCGCGCCTTCGACGTCCTGCAGCGTGCCGCCTCCGCGCTTTGCCGAACGCTTCCTCTTGAGCAAAGACCGCCGGTCAAGCTGATGAGCCTGCACATTTGGGCGCTCTCCCACGGCGTCGCCGATCTCTTCGTCGAGGCGCGCCCGGGCATCGCCAAGCTTCCGCTCCCGCCGGAGCAGATTCTCGAATCGGCGATGCTAGTTTATCTGCGCGGCTTGGGCATTCTCCCACCTGACAGCCCGGCGACGGCGCCGAGCCCTTGAGACTGGGCGGCTCCCGATCACATTTTGTGTCGTCTCTTGACTCTGGACAGGCCCGCCCCACCTATGTGAATGTGAATAACATTCACACCGAGGAAGGTTCGCAGGAAATGCAACAGCTAGTGACGACCTTGGACGATTACGGGAAGCCGGCGTGGATCATTGCCGCGGTTCTCGGCTTCATCATCTGGTGGCCTATCGGGCTTGGGCTCCTGGCCTATCTCATCTGGAGTGGACGCATGGGATGCGGAAACAAACTGGCATGGAAGCAGCACTTTATGCAGGAGGCGAAGCGCTTCGGCGGCGGGTTAGGCGGCTTTGGTCCGCTTCGCTCGACCGGCAACGCCGCCTTCGACGCCTATCGCGAGGAGACCTTGCGGCGTTTGGAGGAAGAGGCTGAGGAGTTCCAGACCTTCCTCGATCGTCTGCGCAAGGCGCGCGACAAGGCGGAGTTCGACCAGTTCATGTCGGAGCGCGGGGCAAGCGGTCCGCGGCCGGCGACGACATAAGTTCGCGTAAAGTAAGAGAGGCAATGCGTAAGCGAGGGCGCGGGAGCAATCCCGCGCCCTTTGCTATGCGTAACCGGCAAGCACGCTCTGCGCGCCGAACCAGCGCAAGATGAGCGGAAACACGAGCGGGTTGAACATGAGCCTGATAGTCAGGCGGCGAAGCCAGGGACGCGAACGTTCCGACGGAATGAAAACCTTGGCGAACAGCGCCGCATCCCGCTGGCGTCTGTCGACCGCGGGCTTGAGCAAGGCCTGATAGGCGGCAAAAGCGGGAGCGTAGTCGCCGCCGTGACGGCTAAGCTCCGTGGCCAAGACATAAGCGCCAGCCATGGCCATATGCGAGCCTTGGCCTGCGAGCAGCGTGAGGCAGCCGCAGGCATCGCCGAGCAGCGCAACACGCCCCTGGTGCCAGCGCGGCATCACGATCTGGGTCATCGAGTCGAAGAAAATCGGTGCTTTAGCGCGGTAGTCGTCGAGAACCCGCTCCAGAATCCAACCGGCGCCTTTGTACTCCTCGCGAACGAAATCGAGGCGCCGCTCCGGCGCGATGTCGACCTCGCCGTGACGAAAGGCGTAAGTGGCGTCCATGCGTCTCTCGTCAAGCGGGTAGAAGGCGCCGACCCGGTCGGTTTCTTCGTGCAGCTTCAGCGCCCGGTCGAGATCGAAGTCGTGATCCTCGAGATGGAAAGCCGCGACATAGGCGCCGAGAAAGCGATCGAATTGGTGCTCCTCGCCGAAGACCAGCGTTCTGACCCGCGAGTGGACGCCGTCAGCGCCGAAGGCAAGGTCGAATGACTCCTCGGAACTATCGTCGAAGGTGACGTGCACGGCCGCTTCGTCCTGGCGGAGACTTGCGATGGTGCGGCCGAACTGTACGGAAAGCCCAACCTCAACCGCGCGCTCGTAGAGGATTCGTTCGAGATCGGAACGGCGCAGATAGACATAGTTGCCGCTGAGCGCGCGGCTGACCACCGAGATCGGCACCGTGTCGAACGATTTGCCGTGATCGTCGACAAATTGCATCTGATCGATGGGATAGCGGATGGCGCGGAGCTTCGGCGCGAGCCCCATGCGTTCGGCCACGTCCCAGCCAGAGCCGAAGAAGTCCATCATGTAGCCTTCGGTGCGCAGCGCCGCTTCGCGCTCGACCACCAGAGGCTCGAACCCCGCCTCTTTGAGGAGAATGCCGAGGGTGAGCCCGGCAATGCCTCCGCCGGAAATGAGAGCCTTCATCTGGCTAATTTAAGCGTCAGGTCTTCTTTCCGTAACCGCCGCCTGTCGGCGTCTCGATAATGATGGCCTCGCCCGGCTCGAGCGTGGTCTGGGCACAAGCCCCGACGCGCTCGATCGTTCCATCCTTGCGTCGCAAGGAATTCGCGCCGGCCTCGCCAGGTTCTCCGCCCTTCGCACCGAACGGACGCATGCGGCGGAAGCCTGACAGGATGGCGCATTCCATGCGTTCCAAGAAATCTAATCACACGAAGTGTGCCGTCGCCGGCGCGCCATTTGCCCTTGCCGCCAGACCCGCGCCTGATCTCGAAGCGCTCGAGCAGCACGGGATAGCGAAGCTCGAGCACCTCGGGGTCGGTAAGCCGCGAATTGGTCATGTGCGTCTGCACCGCAGCCGCCCCGTCGAAGCCTGGGCCTGCCGGCGCGCCCGAGCAGATCGTCTCGTAATATTGGGTGCGCGCGTTGCCGAAGGTGAGGTTGTTCATGGTGCCTTGCGCCGAGCCGAGCACGCCAAGAGCGCCATAGAGGCAATTGACGATGGTCTGGCTCGTCTCGACATTGCCTGCGGCGACCGCCGATGGGTAGCGCGGCGCGAGCATCGAACCGTCCGGAACAATAATCTCGATGTGTCGAAGACACCCGGCATTGAGTGGAATGTCGTCATCGACCAGGGTGCGGAAGACGTAGAGCACGCAAGCGCGCGTGATCGGCTCAGGTGCGTTGAAGGTGTCCGGCTGCTGTCCGCTCGTGCCGGTGAAATCGACGACGGCTTTGGCCGCCGCGCGGTCGACGCGGATGGCGACTTTGATGCGCGCGCCTGTGTCGGTCTCCACCTCGAAACTCGACGGCGTGAGCGTCTCGATCACCCGCGCCACGCTCGCCGCGGCATTGTCCTGCACATGGCCCATATAGGCCTGCACCACGCCGAGCCCGTATTGCGCCACCATCTTGCCGAGCTCGTCCACCCCCTTGGCGTTGGCAGCGGCTTGCGCCTTCAGGTCGGCGATGTTTTGCGCCGGGTCGCGGGCGGGGTAGGGGCCTTGGGTGAGAAGCTGGAGCACCGCGTCTTCGCGGAAGCGCCCGTCCTCGACCAACTTGAAGGGATCGATATAGACGCCTTCTTCCTCGATGCGCGTGGCCTTCGGGCTCATCGAGCCGGGCGAAATGCCACCGATATCGGCGTGATGCCCGCGCGCCGCCACGAAGAACAGAATGTCGGCGCCGCTTGCCGCGAACACTGGCGTCACCACGGTGATGTCAGGAAGATGGGTGCCGCCATTATAGGGCGCGTTCAGCATCCACACGTCGCCGGGCCTGAGGCTTCCGCCAACCTCGCGCCAAATTGTCTCCACGCTGCGGTCCATCGACCCGAGATGCACCGGGATATGCGGGGCATTGGCGACGAGGCGGCCTTCGCGATCGAAAATGGCGCAGGAGAAGTCGAGCCGCTCCTTGATATTGACCGAGCGCGCGGTGTTCTGCAGCGCATAGCCCATCTGCTCGGCGATCGCGGTGAAGCGCTTGTTGAACACTTCGAGGAGAACGGGATCGACGCTGGTGCCGAGCGCGACGCGGGTCTCGCGCGGGTTCGCGCGGGTGAGCAGCAGATGGTTCTTCGCCGTGAGCTCGGCCTGCCAGCCGGGCTCGACCACCACGGTCTGATGCGGCTCGATGATCAGGGCAGGCCCGGCGACGCAATGGCCAGGTTCGAGACCTGAACGCAAGAAGACAGGCGCATCCTGCCAAGCGCCGTGCGTGAAGAGCCTGGTCATGGTTTGTGGTTCCGGCAGCTCGTCGATCGAAAGCGGCAGGTCAGGCTCGTGCGGATGCTCTCCGCCGCCAAGGGCCTCGACCTCGATCGCCTCGATCTCGATTGGCTTGTCCGGGCTGACAAAGCCGAAGCGCTGGCGGTGCATTGCCTCGAACGCGCCACGCAGATTTCTCTAATGCCTCCCCCTCGTGGGGAGGCCGACCGGCGTATGCCGGTCGGGTAGGGGGAACCCCCTCTTCCCTGTGGGGAGAGGGTTGGGGTGAGGGGGCTTCCGGCTTCAATCTTCTCTCTCTCACCCCACCCGGCGCGGCCTCCAGCCGCGCCACCCTCCCCATCAAAGGGAGGGATGGAGCCTGTTGCGTCTCTCTGCATCAACGGAATAGGCAGTGCACTGTCGGTGCCGAGATAGCGGAGATGCGCCAGCATGCTGACGCGGATGCCGGCGCGCGCAACGCCCTGGCGGGCGAGTTCCTCCTTCGCATCTTCGGCAAGCGGCGCGGCCAGCGCCTCTGCAGCAGCAAGTCCCTCGGCGTCGAGCAGGCGCAACACGGCACGGCTCCGCGTCGCCTTCAGCTCGGCGAGCCCCATGCCGTAGGCAGAGAGCACGCCTGACAGCGGATGGAGCAGCACGCGGCCGACCCCGAGCGCGTCGGCAACCAGGCAGGCATGCTGCCCGCCTGCGCCCCCGAAGGAATTGAGCACATAGTCGGCGACGTCGTAGCCGCGCTGCACCGAGATGGCCTGGATCGCGTTCGCCATGTTCTCAGCGGCGATGCGGATGAAGCCGTCGGCAACTTGCGCAGGCTCCCGGCCGTCGCCGATCTCAGTGGCGAGTGCAGCGAAGCGCGCGCCCACGATCTCGGCGTCGAGAGGCTGGTCCTGCGTCGGCCCGAAGATCTTGGGGAAGAACTCCGGGACTAACTTTCCCACCATCACATTGGCGTCGGTGACGGTGAGCGGTCCGCCGCGGCGATAGCAGGCTGGCCCCGGATTGGCGCCCGCGGAATCGGGGCCGACGCGGAAGCGGGCGCCGTCGTAAAACAGGATCGATCCGCCGCCGGCGGCGACGGTATGGATCAGCATCATCGGCGCGCGCACGCGCACCCCCGCGACCACGCTCTCGAAGGTCCGCTCATACGACGCCGTCGAAATGGCAAACATCGGTCGAGGTGCCGCCCATGTCGAAGCCGATGACGCGCGTGAAGCCGGCGATCCCCGCGGTCTCGACCGCGCCGACCACGCCGCCTGCCGGCCCCGACAGGATGGCGTCCTTGCCCTTGAACAGGTGCGCCGAGGTCAGCCCGCCCGAGGACTGCATGAACAAAAGTTTGGGTTTTCTTGCCTCACCCTTGTGGGGGGAACCCCCTCTCCCCTCTGGGGAGAGGGCCGGGGTGAGGGGGCCTCCCACGTCAGCCATTTCCCCCTCACCCAGTTGCTCCGCGAGCGGAGCAACCGACCTCTCCCCGCTGGGGAGAGGTGCAAGGGCCGCGGCGACGCGGTCGACGTAGCGGCGGAGCAGCGGCGATAGATAGGCGTCGACCACGGTGGTGTCGCCGCGCCCGACGAATTTCACCAGCGGGCTCACCTCATGGCTCACCGAGATTTGCGCGAAGCCCAACTCGTGGGCGAGGCGCGCAGCCTCGCGCTCATGGTCAGGAAAAGCGTAAGCATGCATGAAGACGATGGCGACGGCGTCGATGCCGTCGACGCGGGCGGCTTCGAGCGAGGCGCGCGTCGCGGCAAGGTCGAGCGGGGTCTCGATTGCGCCGTCGGCGCGGATGCGCTCAGGGACTTCCGCCACGTTGACATAGAGCATCGACGGCTTCTCGATCTTCCGCGCGAAGATCTTGGGCCGCGCCTGATAGCCGATCTCGAGCGCGTCACGGAAACCCTCGCTCACCAGCAGCAGTACGCGATCGCCCTTGCGCTCGAGCAGCGCATTGGTGGCGACGGTAGTTCCCATCTTGACGCTTTGGATGAGCTGCGTCGGCAGCTTTGTGCCGCGCACAACGTCGAGCAGGTCGGCGATGCCCGCGGTCGCCGCGTCGGCATAGGCCTCCGGATTTTCCGAGAGGAGCTTGTGGGTGAGGAGCCGCCCGTCAGGTGCCCGCGCCACGATGTCGGTGAAGGTGCCGCCGCGGTCGATGCAGAACTGCCAGGTGCCGCTCTTCGTCATCCGAGGCGCATCAGCCCTGCGGCGTAGCGCTTCCACCGCCGCACATAGATGTCTGCCGCCCGCGCCGTCATCGCCTTTGTCTTGTCGTCTGCCTCGCGCACGAGCTTCGCCGGCGCGCCGACGATCACCGAATTGTCGGGAAACTCCTTGCCCTCGGTGATGAGTGCGCCGGCGCCGACCAGAGAGTTGGCGCCGATCCTTGCGCCGTTGAGAATGATCGCGCCCATGCCGATCAAGCATGCATCGCCGATGCTGCAGCCATGCAGAATGACGTTGTGGCCGATGACGCAATCCTTGCCGACAGTAAGCGCAAACCCAGGGTCGGTATGCAGCGTCGCATTGTCCTGGATTTGCGAGCGCGCTCCGATCTCGATCCACTCATTATCGCCGCGCAACACCGAGCCCCACCAGATGCTCACATCGGAGTGGAGCCGCACGCGCCCGATCACCGCGGCGGTCTCGGCGACCCAATAGAGGCCGTCGGCCGGAAGCTCCGGCGCCTCACCGTCGAGCGCATAAATGCCCATGCAAGCCTCCTTTCCCAATAGCAGGCATGTGGATAAGCCACTCATTTAACATTGTCATGCCCGCGCAGGCGGGCATCCAGTAAACACAAATCTCGCAAGCGAGTACTGGATCGCCCGGTCAAGCCGGGCGATGACGAGGGAAGGGGCGAAGGATGAGCGTCGAGGGGGCCGATCGCAAGGAAGAGAGCACGCCGGTCGAGCCATCCGGGCTCCCGAATACGTTCGACCGCATCTTCGGCCTGACTGCGGCTGGATCGAGCGTCGCGACCGAGTTCCGCGCGGGCCTCGCGACCTTCCTCACCATGGCCTACATCATGTTCGTCAACCCGGCCATCCTCGAGAAAGCCGGCATGGACCATGGCGCCGTGTTCGTCGCGACCTGCCTCGCCTCGGCTCTGAGCACGGCCATCATGGGGCTTTACGCCAATTATCCGATCGCGCTCGCCCCCGGCATGGGGCTCAACGCCTATTTCGCCTTCACCATGGTGCCCGAGCTCGGCGGCAATTGGCAGCTCGCGCTCGGCGTCGTGTTCCTCTCCGGCCTGCTGTTCCTGATCATCTCGCTCACGCCGTTGCGTGAATGGCTGATCAACGCCATCCCCATAACTCTGAAGCTCGGCATCGCCGCCGGCATCGGCCTGTTTCTGGCGCTGATCGGCCTGCAGAATGCTGGGCTCGTCGCCGGCGACCCCGTCACCCTCGTCAAGCTCGGCAATCTCAGCGAAGCGAAGGTGCTGCTCGCGGTCGGCGGTTTCCTCATCATCGCCGGGCTCGCGGCGCGAAAGGTCCCCGGCGCCATCATCTTCGGCGTGATTGTCGTCACGCTCGCCGCGGTGTGGCTCGGACTAGAGCCCTGGCGCGGGCTTGCAGCCATGCCGCCGTCGCTCACGCCGACCTTCCTCAAAATGGATCTCGCCGGCGCCTTTCGGCTCGGGCTTCTCACCATGGTGCTCACGCTTCTGCTGGTGATGCTTCTCGACACGGCAGGAACGCTGATCGGCGTGGCCCGCCAAGCCGGCCTGCTCGATAAGGAGGGGCGCCTGCCGCGGCTCCGCCAGGCGCTGCTCGCCGATTCGGGGGGCGCGATGCTCGGCGCGGCACTCGGCACCTCGACCACCACCGCCTATATCGAAAGCGCCGCCGGCGTGGAGGAAGGCGGCCGCACCGGGCTCACCGCGCTCGTGGTGGCGGTGCTGTTCCTGATGAGCCTGTTCCTGGCGCCGCTCGCCCAGACCGTGCCGCCTTACGCCACGGCGCCTGCGCTCCTCTTCGTCGCATGCCTGATGGCGACGAGCCTCGGTGCGATCCAATGGGACGAGCCCACCGAATACATCCCGGCGCTCGCCATCGCGCTGATGATCCCGTTGAGCTATTCCATCGCCACCGGCATCGGCCTCGGCTTCATCGCCTATGTGGCGCTGAAGCTGCTCTCGGGGCGCGTGCGTGAGATCAACGGCGCATCGGCAGTGATCGCCGGCGCCTTCCTGCTCAAGCTGATCTTCGCCTGAGGGGCGAGCAGCAGATCAGCTCGCGAGCGGTCCCTTCATCTCTTTCAGCGTGTCGCGGATGCGGCGCCAGTCCTCGGCTTCGCTTCTGTCGCCGCGCTTCTCGCATTCGAGCACCCGTTGGCTCGCGATCAATTGGGCTTTGTCGCCATGTTCCCTAAGCAGCCGGCTCGCATAATCGTGCACCTCTGTCATCTGCATGGGATACCTCCTTCGTCGTCGTCGCAGTATGAGCAACGGAAAGGCGATGTCTCGGGTTCCGCTTAAATCAAGACACCGGCCCCGGCCCCGGGGCCTTTCTGCTCAAGCTGATTTTCACGAGATCGCCGGCTCATAGTACACTTTCCCGGCAGGACTGGAGAGGAGAGATCCGATGCCGAAATATATTTTGCTCGCCAATTTCACCGATCAGGGCATACGCAACATCAGGGGGACGATCGGCCGGGCAGAGGCCTTCCAGGCGATGGCCGAGAAGAGCGGTATCGTCATGAAAGAGCTTTGCTGGACCCTTGGCCGCTACGACGTCGTCGCGATGTTCGAGGCTGCCGACGATGAGAGCGCGGCTGCGCTTGCGCTCAGCGCCTCCTCGCTCGGCAACACGAGGTGCGAGACCCTGCGTGCCTTTTCCTTCGACGAGATGAGGCGCACCCTGAGCAAGATGGTTTGAGGCGGCCACGCGTCTTCCGCCCGACCTTGAGGCGGTCATAGTCGCCCGCTAGGCTATCGTCCTTGGACTTGGCGGAAAATGCTCGGGGGAGATGCGATGGGACGGCGCGCGATAAGCCTGTTTGCCGGGTTGGTGCTGATTTCGATGGCCGGATTTGCCGCGGCGGGACCGTTGGCCAAGCCTGACGCCCCGTCACTCACCGTGCCGGTCTGGAGCCTCACCGGCGAGTGCTATCCCATCGATTTCAGCGGCATCGATATCGAATGGTATGCTGGCCGCGGTGTCTATCAGCTCACCGTCAAGGGCGTGAAGCCCTACATGAACATGGACGTCTCGCTGAGCCACGAAGCCTATAAGGGCCGCCCGGCCTATTGGCGCACAGTCGTCATCGGCTGCGTCAAGAACGGCCTCCTGATGCCGCTCGCCTCGCCTTATTACATCACCATGAACCTTGACCAGTTCGTTGGCTCGAGGGGCGTCGAGATCGTCGGCGCCTCGCGCAAGATCCGCCGCGACGTCCCCAAGTCCTGAGAGGGGGAGGGAGCATATCCGTCGCCTCTTGCTTTCCATGGCGTCTCCGCTATTAGGTCGCCCATGGACACGGAAGCCAACCCTCGTCCCCGCCACGGCGGAGACCATCCCATCGCCATCTTCATCACCTCGATCAGCGCCGCGATCGTGGTTGCCGGCGGCTTCGGCATCATCATCATCGCCTTCATTGTCGCCGGCGCAGACCTGTTCGATCTCGGCCAGACCTTCGTTCTCGTGGGAAGCGTCCTCACCGGGTTGATCACCCTTTGGCTGTTCGCCTGGACTTTCGCCCGCTCCCTCCACGTAGAGAGGCGGCTTGCCGCGGGGCTTGAGATCGACGAGCCAAAGCTCTCGATCCTGGCCAATTTCCGCGATTCCGGGCCGGTCCCGTCGAGGTCTTGAGGGGGCCGGAAACGGACGCCCGCGAGACGATTATCCGCATGCGGTGCGCGGTAAAAATCCTTATGCTCTAGCCGGTATTTGTTGGGGGGGTCGGCAATGTCGATTTGGGGAAAGTTGGCCGGCGCCGCGGCTGGGCTCGCAATCGGCGGACCCATCGGCGCTCTGCTCGGCGGCGTTGCTGGGCACTATGTCATCGATCGCGATCAGGAGCAGGACGGACCTGCCGAGAACCAGGTGGCCTTCACCGTTGGCGTGATTGCGCTCGGCGCCAAGATGGCGAAGGCTGACGGCGTCGTCACCATGGACGAGGTCAACGCCTTCAAGGAAGTGTTCAAGGTGCCAGAGGGCGAGATGAAGAACGTCGCCCGCGTCTTCAACCTCGCCAAGCAGGATGTGGCCGGCTACGAAGCTTATGCCGAACAGCTCTCGGTCATGTTCAAGGGCAACCGCAAGCTGCTCGAGGACGTGCTCGAAGGCCTGTTCCACATCGCCAAGGCCGACGACGTGCTGCACCCGCGCGAGGAGCAGTTCTTGCACCAGGTCGCCAAGCGCTTCGGCATCAGCGATACGGAGTTCGCCTATATCAAGGCGCGCCACGTCACCGCCGCCAAACGCAATCCCTACGAGATCCTGGGTATCGACCCGTCGATCAGCAATGACGGCTTGAAGAGCCATTACCGCAAGCTCGTTGCCGACAATCATCCCGACAAGCTGATCGCCCGCGGCGTGCCGAAGGAATTCGTCGCCATCGCCACCGAGAAGATCGCCGCTATCAACGAGGCCTATGGCGAGATCGCCAAGGAGCGCGGGATTTAGGTTTTCTTCCGTCATACCGGCGAAAGCCGGTATCCAGGGAAAAAACAATCGGCGATTCCACGAATGGAACGTCAGCCATTCTTGTGCTGGATTCCGGCTTTCGCTGGAATGACGGAGTGCTAATGACCGCAGCCCCCGACAGCCAGCTTGCCACGCTCTGGTGCCCGGCGGCGAACCGCGAGCCGAGGCGAGAGGGCCGCGTGCCTGACATGCTCGTGCTGCATTACACCGGCATGGAGTCCTCTGACGCGGCGCTCGATTGGCTGACCCGGGAAGAGTCGAAGGTCTCATGCCACTACCTTGTCGACGAGGACGGACGCATCGCCCAGATGGTGCGCGAGTCCGAACGTGCCTGGCATGCCGGGCAAAGCCTGTGGGCCGGCGAGACCGACCTCAACTCCTGCTCGATCGGCATCGAGATTCATAATCCCGGCCACGAGTTCGGCTACCGCGATTTCCCCGAGGCGCAGATGCGAAGCGTGGAGGCGCTCTGCCTCGACATCTTGCGCCGCCACGCCATTCCTCGCGAGCGCGTGGTGGCGCACTCCGATATCGCGCCGGGACGCAAGCTTGATCCGGGAGAGAAATTCGACTGGGCGCGGCTCGCTCGAGCCGGCGTCGGGCTATGGGTCGAGCCCTGCGCCGTTGGGCGAGGATCAGGGCCTCGGCCCCGGCGATGAAGGGCAGCACGTGCTGAAGCTCCAGCAGGATCTTTCCGGCCTCGGCTATGGGGTAGAGCTCACCAGCACCTACGGCACCGGGCTCGAGAAAGTGGTTGAAGCTTTCCAGCGTCACTTCCGCCAAGCACGCATCGACGGCCGCGCCGACGCTTCGACGCGCGACACGCTCGCCCGGCTATTAGCGGCACTGCAAGCAACGCCCGTGGCGTAACGTGCTCAACCGGACTTAGTGCCTGAACTCGCCCTTGGCCATCATGAGATGGTGCATCTGATGATGCGAGCCCTGCACCATGATGCCCATGAAGCCGAGTGCCTTGAGTTTCGTCGCTTGCGCTGGGTCATCGCTGACGACCACGAGCTTCACGCCGTTCGGCAGATCTTCGGTCTTTGCGTTCCAGCCCGTCGCGCTCAGCGCACGCGCATGAGCCGGCACCATTCGCTTGATGGCGTCAGCGGTGCGGCCCTCGCCGGTGACTATGATTTCGACGCCGTTGTCGAGCGCCTTTTCGTCGGCCACGGCATGGAGCGTCACCTCGTTCATGTCGATAAGATGCTCGCGCAAGGCGCCGATATCGACCTTTGACCAATCGGTCGTTGGATCGGCTTCCAGCAGATGCACGACCTCCTGGATCGCGCCAAAGGCATCCTGCCCAGGCAAGCTAGGCTGGCCAGCTGAATCGGCCGGCTGCTGGCCCATCATCCCGTGCTTCCCGTGCATGCCGTGCCCCTGCATCATGGGGCAGCCATCCGCGCCGGCTGCGCTTCCCTCCGACATCGAATGCGCGTGATGTCCAGGCATTTCGGCGAAAGCGTAAGCAGTCGCCGCCAAGACCGCGATGCCGGCTAAGACCGCCTTCCAAGACCACGCCACCATGATCGACCTCTCTCCGAAAGTGAGTGTTTGGTCGAGACTAGATGGGGCCACGTCGCTCCACCTATGATCTGGATCAAGGGAAATTGCACGCGAGCCGCAAGCCGTGCCGATCTGGAGAGGAACCCGACATGGGTGCCCGGCACGAGGCCTGGTCAGATGATTGTACTTTAGGAGAAGCAGGCGTCGGGGCTTGCTGGAAGGGGCTCTCCGATCACAACAACGCGATTGGACGAAGCCTGGCTTCGGTTCCATACCCAAGGCAGAAATCCGCCAAGAAGCGGGCACTCAAGGCACGCCTCTTGGGCACAATTCAAAAGTTCCAAGGAGGAACGCCATGACTAGGGCTCCCATCCTGTCCGCCGTGGCGGCAGCTCTGCTGCTCGGACTTGCCGCGGCGGGCCCGGTAGCGGCGGAGGACGCCGCCGCTCCCGCAACTCCAGGCGATGACGCCGGCGCCGTCAGCGACCCCAGCGCCGGTCAAGGGCGAATTCGACAATTCCTGTGCCATGGGTCTTGCCGATGGCCAGATGGTGAAGACCGACTGCTCGGTGAATTGGACCGCACCCGACGGCAAGGTCTATTGCTTCTCGTCCGACAAATCGAAGGAAACCTTCCTCAAGAACGCCGAGGCCAACATCAAGAAGGCTCAAGACTTCGTCTCGGCCAAGAAAAGCGCCGCCGCGACCGGCAAGACCAAGAATTTCACCGAGGAGGACGTCAACGCCGCGGTGAAGAAGGCGGTCGACGAGCGCACCAAGGACGGCGCCTTCGTGTTCCGCGATCCGAAGCTCAACGCCGATCTCCATCTCGTGTTCGACGAGATCAAGATCGTGCGCGGCATGGAAGGCTATGGCTGGTTCCCGGACGTTATCTTTCACGACAAGGACGAGCCGAAGAAGAAGTACGCCATCGATTTCTGGTTCAAGCCTGAGGGGCAAGACCTCAAATTGATGGACATCCGCGTGCGCGGAGGTCCGAAGCAGGAGGGCGACAGCTGGGTCACGATCACCCGCTCGCCGCAGGCCTGGTGGTGGTTACCGGCGGGCGAGCACCCTGGCGACATGGAGGTGACCCGTGCCTGGCAGGTGATGAGCGCCATCCACGGCTACATCGCCACCCATAAGGACAAGGACGGCAATCTCGAGATCAAGGACGACAAGACCGGCGAAACCCTGCCGCTCGAATTCGTCGAGATCCACCAGCCGGTGCGCCACCTCAAGAAAGAGGGCGAATATTTCGCCTGCACCGACTTCCGCAAGCCTGGCAGCCAGGACGAATATTATGACATCGACTTTTGGGTGAACCAGAAGACCGGCAAGCTCGAAGTCGACAACGTCAAGGTGCACAAGGTGCCGGTGCAAGAAGACGGCGTGTGGACGCAAGTGCCGCGCTACACGTTCGACGGCATGGACATCGAAGAGACCAACTAGGGATCGGTCGAGGCGAAGCGAACTCCGCTTCGCCTCGACGCTTTGTAGCGGCGCGCCATCGCCGATATGGCGTTAAGGGCTTGGCCTGGCTAGCTCAGCTGGGCAGTCGGCGCGCCGAACTTCAGTCCGGGAAAACGCGCATAGTCACGGTCGAGCGTGACCCACTCGCAACCCCACTCGATAGCAAGCGCTGCAAACCAGGCATCGGTGACGCGTGGTCCTCGCGTGTTAGTCTCGATGCAAAGCCGCTTGAAGATTTCGAAATGCCGCTCGCCGGGTTCCACCACCTGGCAGTGCGGCTGCCCAAGTAAGTCCTGGCAGTAGCCAAACGCCTCATCGAGTGTACTCGGCACTTCGTAGGTGCGGAGATTGGTGGTGATGCGAACTACAGCGCTCAAGACAAGCGGCGACATGCCGAATCTTGCGCTGCCCAAGACGACGGAGTCGAGCCAAGGACGGCAGACGGCGTGTTCGGGTGTATCTTGACGGAAAGCGTAGATAAGCACGTTCACGTCCGGCAGTATCATTTGAAGCGCTTCATCCGCTCGACATATTCGAGGTCGTCCATCTCTTGCAAAGCAGCGCTATTGCTGATGTCAATTCCTGGCCGAGGTCCGCCGGTAGCGTTGCTGACGCGTGGCAGCACGCGCTTTGGCTTTTCCTTCGGCTTCGGAAATACGACGAGCCGCAAGCCTTCCTCGATCAGCGCGGTCAGCGTGCGGCCTTCGGCGGCGGCCTTGCGTTTGGCCCGCTTGATGAGATCGTCGGGGAGTCTGACGGTGGTGCGCTCTGCCATATGTCAAGACATATGGGCTTCGGCGTCTCTATGTCAAATCAATGCTGAGCTTGCCAGCTTGACGCCAAGCGCCGGAAGCCCCTTATTAGCTCTGTCAGCAGGCCGGATGGCCGCTCTGCCAGTTGCCAGCGTATCGGCAGGCAGGGAGGAAAGTCCGGGCTCCTTGGAAGCACGGTGCCGGATAACCTCCGGCGGGGGCGACCCCAGGGACAGTGCCACAGAAAGCAAACCGCCCTCCTTGGCCAAGGCTTCGGAGGGTAAGGGTGAAAGGGTGCGGTAAGAGCGCACCGCGGTCCTGGCAACAGGAACGGCACGGCAAACCCCACCGGGAGCAAGACCGAATAGGGGCGGCGCGGCGGCCTTCAAAACCGCCAGTCCCGTTTCCAGACGAGCCGCCCGGGTTGGTCGCAAGAGGCGCCTGGCGACAGGCGCACGAGATGAATGGCCATCGCCGCGCTCCCATGCAGAGCGCGGTACAGAACCCGGCTTATAGGCTTGGTGACATGTCTATGGCTGGCGCGTGGAGAGGCCTCCACGCGCCAGTCTCCAATTTCCCATCATTGAAAAAAAACCGGCGCGTGGGAGAGGGTCTGCCACGCGCCGGTTTTGGTCGAGGCCTACGCTGATGCGCGGCGGCCTAAGCCGCGATCACGCCAGGTCGAAGCGATCGGCGTTCATCACTTTGGTCCAGGCCGCCACGAAGTCATTCACGAACTTCTCCTTCGAGTCCGCGCAAGCGTAGACTTCCACGAAGGTGCGGAGCTGCGAATGCGACCCGAAAATCAGATCGACACGCGTGCCGGTCCACCTGAGTTCGTTGGTCTTGCGGTCGCGGCCCTCATACACGCCCTCAGCGCCGGCTGACGGCTGCCACTCGTTGCGCATGTCTAGCAGGTTGACGAAGAAGTCGTTGGTCAGCGTCTCGGGCCGATCGGTGAAGACGCCGTGCGTCGACTGCCCGACATTGGTGCCGAGCACGCGCAGGCCGCCGACAAGCACCGTCATCTCCGGCCCGGTCAACCTCAGCAATTGCGCACGGTCGACCAGCGCCTCCTCAGGCGCCATGAACTGAAGCTTGCTGCTGTCGAGATAGTTGCGGAAGCCGTCGGCGCGCGGCTCGAGCGGCGCGAAGGATTGGACGTCGGTCTGCTCCTGCGACGCGTCCATGCGGCCCGGCGTGAAGGGAACCTTCACCTCGACCCCGGCATCCTTCGCGGCCTTTTCGATCGCCGCGCAACCGCCGAGCACGATGAGGTCGGCGAGCGAGACCTTCTTGTCGCCCTTCTGCGAGTCGTTAAATTCCTTCTGGATCGCTTCGAGCTTCTGCAGGACCGTCTTCAACTGAGCCGGCTGATTGATCTCCCAATCCTTCTGCGGGACTCAGTCGGATGCGCGCGCCATTCGCGCCGCCGCGCTTGTCGGAGCCGCGGAACGTCGAGGCCGACGCCCAGGCCGTCGAGACGAGCTGGGACACCGACAGGCCGGTGGCGAGGATCTTGGCCTTCAAATCGGCGATGTCCTTGTCGCTGATCAGTTCATGGTTCAGCGCCGGGATCGGGTCTTGCCAGATCAGCTCTTCCTTCGGCACGAGCGGGCCGAGGTAACGCACGATCGGGCCCATGTCGCGGTGCGTAAGCTTGAACCAGGCGCGGGCAAACGCGTCGGCGAACTCCTCCGGATGCTCGTAGAAGCGGCGCGAGATCTTCTCGTAGACCGGGTCGAGCCGCAGCGACAGGTCGGTGGTGAGCATGGTCGGCACATGCTTCTTCGACGTGTCGAAGGCGTCCGGGACCGTGGCTTCCGCGCCCTTCGCCTTCCACTGATAGGCGCCGGCCGGGCTCTTCTCCAATTCCCATTCGTACCTGAACAGGTTGTCGAAGAAGTGGTTGCTCCACTTCGTCGGCGTCTGCGTCCAGGTGACTTCCGGGCCGCCGGTGATGGTGTCCGCACCGAAGCCCGTGCCATGCGTGCTCCTCCAACCGAGGCCCTGATCCTCGATCAAGGCGCCTTCCGGCGCTGGCCCGAGGAAGGACGGATCGCCGGCGCCGTGAGTTTTGCCGAAGGTGTGACCACCGGCGATCAGCGCCACCGTCTCCTCGTCGTTCATCGCCATGCGGAAGAACGTCTCGCGGATGTCCTTGGCCGCCGCGATCGGGTCGGGCTTGCCGTTCGGCCCTTCCGGATTGACGTAAATGAGGCCCATCTGCACCGCGCCGAGCGGCTCTGCGAGCTGGCGCTCGCCGCTGTAACGTTCGTCGCCGAGCCACGTCCCCTCTGGACCCCAGTAGAGCTCTTCCGGCTCCCACACGTCTTCGCGGCCGCCGGCGAAGCCGAACGTCTTGAAGCCCATCGACTCAAGCGCGACGTTGCCGGTGAGAACCATCAAGTCGGCCCAGGAAATTTTGCGGCCGTATTTCTGCTTGATCGGCCACAAGAGTCTGCGCGCCTTGTCGAGGTTGGCGTTGTCCGGCCAACTGTTGAGCGGCGCGAAGCGCTGCTGGCCCGCGCCGGCGCCACCGCGGCCGTCGGTGATGCGATACGTGCCGGCGCTGTGCCACGCCATGCGGATGAACAGTCCGCCATAGTGGCCGAAGTCGGCGGGCCACCACTCTTGCGAGTCCGTCATCAAGGCACGCAGGTCGGCGATCACGGCGTTGAGGTCGAGGCTCTTGAACTCCTCGGCGTAGTCGAACGTCTCGCCCATCGGATTGGACAGATTGGAGTTGTGATGGAGAACCTGGACATCCAGCTGCTCCGGCCACCAGTCTTGGTTCCTCGGTCCGTGCTTGCCGCCCGTGAACGGGCATTTGCCGGCGTTTTCGTCAGTCTTCGCGTCCATGTTTCTTCTCCGATCGCCCGGTATATATGGGGAGAACTTGAGTGCGCCGCACCATCAGGGCAAATAGAATTTGCCTATGACGGCGATAAGAGAATTTTATCAGTTGAGCGGTGTGCCAAGAAATTGGCGGATTTGCAGCATGGTCGCCTCCGGCTGCTCCTCCTGCGGCATGTGCCCACATTGGTCGATGATGCGGAAGCTTGCTTTCGGCATCTCCTGGCTGAGCTTGAGGCCGATCTCGACCGGCACGATGCGATCGTGGTCGCACCATAGGATGAGCGTGGGCAGCGCGATGGTCGAATAGCGGGCGGCGATCTGCTCGACATCTGGAGGCATGATCTGCCTGGCGCTGTGGATGAGCGCGTGCTTGCCGGCGGCGGTCTTCATCGGCGCGGCATAGGCTTCGATCTCGTCGGCGTCGATCTTGCTGTTGTCGAAATAGGCAATCCGGAGCGCGAGCTGGACCTGGGTGGCTGGCGGCGCCATGCGCACCCCGACCTGCGAGAGGACAGGCCGGTCGAGCAGCTTGAAGAACACCGGAATGGATTGCGGATAGGCGATGGTATCGAGCAGCACGAGCCTGGCGATTCGCCCGTGCAGGCGCGTATCGGCCTCGAGTGCGAGCAGGAGGGCGATGCCGCCGCCATAGGAGTGTCCGACGACGGTGAGATTGCGAAGATCGCGATCGAGGATGAGTTGGGCAAGAAGCTCGGCCTGATCGCTCGCCGCATAACGCTCGTCGAAAGGCTTGTCTGAGCGGCCGAAACCCTTGAGGTCGACGGCGATCACCTTGTGGTCGCGGGCGAGGTCGGGCGCCACGTGCCGCCAAGTGAAGCTGTTGGTGCCGAAGCCGTGGATCAGCAGCACCGGCGGGCCTTCGCCGCGCTCAACGGTATAGAGCTTGACCGGCGCATCCGGCGGTCCAAGCCTCGCGAAGGGAAATCGGTTTGTGTCACTGGCGGCGAGCGCGAAGGCGCTTGCCGCGAGCATGATCGCCGCGAGCCCGAGCGTCGCTGAGTATCGCTGCAAGAGCATGAACGCCGACGCCGAGCCTCTGATTGGTTTTCCCCGTGTCGTGGCTTGGCTGAAAGAGCCGCCACGTTTGATTCGTCATTTGTAAACCGCTTCGGCGCCATCCGCCAATTCAAAGGAATGTCGCGTGGAAGGGGTGGCCGGCGGCGCAGAGCGTGCCACGCGCGCCGTTACCCACAAAAATACCATCGACGTTAAGCTTATTCCCATGAGATTCCTTGACCACCCATAATATCCCATGCTATCCCATGATTTGCCCGTTCGGTGAGTGGTGGGAGAGGCAGGCAGCGCTCCTTACGAGGCCACGGGGGGACCCGCGCCGCCTCTCCCACGATCTTCGATCGCAGGGCAACGAGCTCGCACCTTTGCATTCGCCTCAGTCTTCCAGTCAGTCAGGTGCCTTGAGGGGGAGATGGACCAGTTTGTCTCGGCTTTCACAAATAAGATCGACACGAAAGGCCGAGTGTCCGTTCCGGCATCTTTCCGCTCAGTCCTCGCCAAGGACGGCCTTGACGGCATTTATTGCTATCCGTCGCTCGATGCGCCTGCGCTCGACGCAGGAGGCAAGCGGCTGGTCGACAAGATCAACGGCCTTGTCGAGGATCTGGCGCCCTATTCGGACGAGCGCGATCATCTCGCCACCGCTCTCTTCGGGACGAGCGAAATCCTTTCCATCGATCAGGATGGGCGCACCATTCTGCCGGAGCGGCTCAGGGAGCACGCCGGCATCACTACGCACATTACTTTTGTCGGCCTCGGCGAGAAGTTCCAGATGTGGGAGCCAGGCCGATTTGAAGCCCATTTGGCGGAAGCGCGCCAAAAGGTCCGCGATCTCCGCAAATTGCTCGGCGCGGGGCGCCGCGGAAGCGGCGGGCCAGAGGGAGCACGGGAATGATGGCGGGTCGCGGCGTGGATTTGACCGCCGCCGGCGGACCGGCCCGCCACATTCCCGTGATGCTCTCCGAAGTCATTGAGGCGCTCGAGCCAGGCGACGGCAAGCACTTCATCGATGGGACGTTCGGCGCCGGAGGCTATAGCCGGCCGGCTCCTCGAAGTCGGCGCGCTGCAGCGTGCTCGCCATCGATCGCGATCCGCATGCCGCAGAATTCGCGCGAGCGCTCGAAGAGCGCTTTCCCGGACGCCTGAAATTCGTGCTCGGCCGCTACGCTGAGATGCGCGAGATCGCCGAGACGTGAAGGCATCGGCGTCAATCGACGGCGTGGCGCTCGACCTCGGCGTCTCTTCCATGCAGCTCGATGAGCCTGAGCGCGGCTTCTCCTTCGCCCAAGACGGTCCCCTCGACATGCGCATGGGCGCCGAGGGTCTGACCGCAAGCGATCTCGTCAACGCTCTGCCTGAGCGCGATCTTGCCGCCATCCTCTCCACCCTCGGCGAGGAGAAGCGCGCCCGCGCCATCGTCCGCGCCATCGTGGCGCGCCGGGCAGAAGCCCCCATCACCAGGACCGGCGAGCTTGCCGACATCGTCGCCCGCGTGCTTGGCCGCAGGCACGATGAGACCAAGCACCCGGCGACGCGGACCTTCCAGGCGCTCCGCCTCTATCTCAATGAGGAGCTGCTCGAGCTCGCCCGTGGGCCTGAGCGCCGCCGAGCATCTACTCAAGCCCAAGGGCAGGCTCGCCGTCGTCACCTTCCATTCGCTCGAAGACCGCATCGCCAAGCGCTTTTTCGCGGCGCGCAGCATGCCCGCGCCAAAGGGCTCCCGCCATTTGCCGGAGCAGGGCGGATCAAATTTTTTACCAAGCTTCCGACTTCTTAACCGTCGTCCGTTATCACCATCAAAGGACGAGATCAGGCTGAACCCCCGTGCCCGCTCTGCGCGCCTTAGGGCTGGCGAACGCACGGACGCTCCGCCGCATGCTCTCGACCTGGCAAGTTTGGGGGTGCCGCGCATCGCGCTTCCTGCCTAGAGGGCAGGTCTTGGGGGATCGATCTAGTCCATGTTGCGTTTCGTCAATATCTGCCTGGTGCTTGCGCTCGTCGCGCTCGCTTACGTCATCTATGAGGGGAAATACGAGGCGCGCGCTCTCGATGAAGATATCGGGAGCTTGCGCAAGGACATCGAGACGGAGCGTGATGCCGTCGCCGTCCTGCGTGCCGAATGGAGCCTGCTCAACCGGCCTGAGCGTATCGAGAGGCTGGCTGAGAAGCATCTGAAGCTCGCGCCGGCGCGGCCGCAGCAGCTCGTCACCCTCGATACCGTTTCCGATAGCGACTTTGAGCGGGCCCGCATCGAGGCGGCTGACGAGACGCTGCCGGCGCCATCTGGCCCTGCCAACAAGGTCAAATCCGTGGCGGTGCCCGGGGTTGCGGCGGCTCCAACCGCTCCGGCCAATTTGGATGACGACCTGCCGGCCGCCACCAAGACGACGACGGTCAAGACCGTTCCGATCAAGGGCAAGCCTGTGGCTCAGGCGGCTCCGAGCGCACCGGTCATTCCTCCGCCCGTCACGGTTTCGCCTCCCGGGGAATAGGACAGGCTTGACCCGCGATCTCCACATGAGCAGCGCGGCTTCGCCCGCTGAACGGGCAACTCTCGCCAAGAGCCGCTACCGCTATCGGCTCGCCTGCCTCGCCTTCGCGCTGAGCTTCCTCGCCATTGCGGCGAGGCTGGTGAGCCTCGGCTTCGCCGCCGTGGAGCCGGGGGCGGGGGGCATCCACGACATCTCCACCACGGTGCACCGGCCCGACATTCTCGACCGCAACGGAAGGCTGGTCGCCACCGACATCAAAGGCGCCACGCTCTATGCCGATCCCGCCAAGGTCATCGACCGTGACGAGCTGGTCGAGCAGGTGGCAAGCGTGCTGCCGGATATCGACACCGCCGAGCTGCGCGAGAAACTGAAGCAGGGGAAGAGGTTCGTCGCCATCAAGCGCGAGCTCACGCCGAAGCAGCAAGCCGAGATCTACGAGCTTGGCCAGCCCGGGCTCGGCTTCATCGAGGAATATCGCCGCGTCTATCCTGTCGGCGCCACCGCCTGTCACGTCGTCGGCTACGTCAATGTCGACAATAAGGGCCTCGCCGGCATCGAGAAGTTCATCGACGACAATCCGCAGCTCGCCATGTCGGCCCCTGAGAACGCCGTAGGTGGAGAGGCCGTGACGCTGTCGCTCGATCTCGGCGTGCAGCACGTGGTGCACGAGGAACTGGTCAACGCCATGACCACCTATCGCGCCAAGGCCGCCGCCGGCGCGGTCATCGATATCGCGAGCGGAGAGGTCATCGCCATGGTCTCGCTGCCGGACTACGACCCTAATCACCGCGAAGAAGCCCTCGACAAGGATCGCCTGAACCGCATGACCTCAGGCGTCTACGAGCTTGGCTCGGTGTTCAAGGTGCTGACCGTCGCCGGCGCGCTCGACGCCGGCAGCTCTACGCTGCGCTCAAGCTACGATGCCAGCCACCCGATTCACATCGGCGGCTTCACCATCCAAGACTTCCATGGCAAGAAGCGCCGCCTGACAGTGCCGGAGATCTTCATCTATTCGTCGAATATCGGTGCGGCGAAAATGGCGCTCTCCCTCGGCGTCAACCGCCACCGTGCCTTCCTCGATAAGCTCGGGCTGCTGAGCCGCCTCACCACCGAGATCGGCGAGAGTGCCGCGCCGCTCATTCCCTCGCCCTGGCAACAGATCAACACCATCACCATCGCTTACGGGCATGGACTCTCGATCACGCCCTTGCAGCTTGCCACTGCGACTCTGCCTCTGGTCAATGGCGGCTTCGCCGTGACGCCCACCTTCCTGCCGCGCTCGCGCCTGGCGGGCTTGAAGCAAAGCCCGAGCGTGGTCAAGCCAAGCACGAGCCAGGCGATGCTCCAGCTCATGCGCCTCAACGTGTTGAAGGGCACGGGCAAGCGCGCCGAGGCTCAAGGCTACCGCGTCGGCGGCAAGACCGGCACGGCCGAGAAGGTGGTAGGGCGCCACTACGCAGGCTCAGAGCTCCTCAACTCCTTCCTCTCGGTGTTTCCCACCGACGCCCCTGAATATCTCGTGCTGGTCATGCTCGATGAGCCGAAGCGCGTGCCGGAAACCAACAACGAAGCGACCGCAGGCGTGAACGCGGCGCCGACTGTCGGCAAGATCGTGGCGCGCATCGCGCCCATTCTCGGCGTTCAGCCGAAGCTTCCCGGCGACCAGCCCAAGTTTGACGCGAAAGTGCTCGCCTCCTATTAGAGGGACGCTTGTCGCGCGGGCGCCCCCTTGGGGCGCGTGGATATTCAGGTGATGACCCTTGGTGAGTTGATGGGGCCCGACGCGCCGCTGCCGGCCCCCTGGCTTGAGGTTCCGATCGTGGGACTGACCGCCGACAGCCGCGCCGTCAAGCCCGGCTATTTGTTCGCGGCACTTCCCGGATCCCGCACCGACGGAGCGCGCTTTATCGCCGACGCCTTGGCACGCGGCGCCGCCGCCATTCTGATGCCGCAAGGCAGAGGGCAGGCGCTGAATGGCACTCCAGTGGTCGAGGACAAAGACCCACGCCGCCGGCTCGCGCTCATCGCCGCGCGCTTCTTCGGCGCTCAACCGGAAGTCGCCGTCGCCGTGACTGGGACCAACGGCAAGACCTCGGTCGCTTCCTTCGTCCGCCAGCTCTGGGAGCAGATGGGGTTCCGCGCCGCGAGCCTCGGCACGGTCGGCGTCGTTGGGCCGTCAGGCACGCAAATCCTCGCCCACACCACGCCGGATCCGGTCGAGCTGCACCGCATCCTTGCCGATCTCGCCAAGTCTGGCGTTACCCATCTTGCGCTCGAAGCGTCGAGCCATGGGCTCGAGCAGCGCCGCGTCGACGGCGTGCGGCTTGCCGCCGGCGCCTTCACCAACATCTCGCGCGACCATCTCGACTACCACGCGAGCTTCGAGGCCTATTTCAACGAGAAGCTCCGCCTGTTCGCAGAGCTGCTGCCGCAAGGGGCTGGAGCCGTGATCGACGTGGACAGCGAGGCTGGCGAGCAGGTGGTGGCGCTCGCCAAGTCGCGCGGGCTCGCCGTGCTGTCGGTTGGGCGCGCAGGAAGGGACTTGCGTCTCGTCTCCGCCGAGAATGACGGCTTCGGCCAGCGCCTCGTGGTCGAGCATGAAGGCGGAACGGAAACCTTCCGCCTGCCGCTGGTCGGCGCCTTTCAGGCCTCGAATGCGCTCGTCGCCGCGGGCCTGTGCATGGCGACCGGAGCAAGCGCGCGAAAGGTGTTGCCGCTGCTCGAGAATTCTGAGCGGTGCGCGTGGACGCCTCGATCTCGCCGGCACGACCAGTACCGGCGCCCCGATCTTCGTCGACTACGCCCATACCCCGGATGCGCTGGCCAAGGCGCTCGACGCCCTTCGGCCTTACGTGCGGAACCGCCTGTTGGTAGTGTTCGGCTGCGGCGGCGACCGCGACAAGGGCAAGCGCCCGCAAATGGGCGCGGTTGCCGTGGAGCGGGCCGACATCGCCATCGTCACCGACGACAATCCGCGAAGCGAGGAGCCCGAGGAGATTCGCCGGGAAATTCTGGCTGCCGCTCCAGGCGCCATCGAGGTCCCGGGCCGCGGAATGGCCGTGGCTGAAGCCATCGCCGGCCTGAAATCCGGGGATATTTTGCTGATTGCCGGCAAGGGACACGAGACGGGACAGATTATCAAAGGCGCCGTCATTCCTTATTCTGACCATGATGCGGTCGACGCTGCGCTGAAGGGGGAAAGAGACCGTGCCTAAGCCGCTATGGACAGTCGGGGAGATGGTGAAGGCCGTGCGCGGCAAGTGCTCGCTTCCGTCGAGCACGCCGGTAAGCGGTGTTTCCATCGACAGCCGAAGCCTCGCACCTGACGAGGCCTTCATCGCGCTCCGCGGGCTGAACCGCGACGGGCATGAATTCGTCGAGGCGGCGCTCTCGCAAGGTGCCTCCTGCGCCATCGTCGAGCAGGATTTCAAGGCTCCGCGCGGCGAGAAGCGGCTGCTCCGCGTTGCCGACACCCTGCAAGCTCTCAACGATCTCGGCACCGCTTCGCGCGCCCGCGCCAAGGACACCGTGGTGATCGCCGTGACCGGCAGCGTCGGCAAGACCGGGACCAAGGAGGCGCTGAAGATTGCGCTGATGCCTTCGGGCCTCGTGCATGTCTCGCTCAAGTCCCACAACAACCATTGGGGCGTGCCGCTGTCGCTCGCCAATATGCGGCAGGACACGAATTTCGGCGTGTTCGAGGCCGGCATGAACCACGCCGGCGAGCTGAAAGCCCTGACCCAGCTGATCCGGCCGAATATCGCCATCATCACCACGGTGGCGCCGGTGCATCTCGGCTTCTTCCGCTCGGTCGAGGCAATCGCCGACGCCAAGGCCGAAATTCTCGAAGGACTGGTCCCCGGCGGCGCGGCCATCCTCAACCGCGACAATCCTTATTTCGAGCGGCTCCGCCGCCACGCTTGGCAGCGCAAGGCGAAGGTCGTGAGCTTCGGCGAGACGCAAGGCGCCGACGCAAGGAGCTTGAGCATCGCGCTTGGCCCCGAGAGCTCCGAGGTGAAGGCTGACATTCTCGGCGAGACCGTCAGCTATCGCATCGGCGCGCCTGGCATCCACTTCGTGCAGAACTCGCTTGCCGTGCTCGCCGCGGCGAAGCTCGCCGATGCCGATCTCAAGGCCGCGGCACGCGCGCTCGCCGGCTGGCACGCCCAGACGGGACGCGGCGAGCGCATCGTCATCGGCGGCAAGGGTGGGCGTGTCGCCATCATCGACGAAAGCTACAATGCCAACCCAGCCTCGATGCGCGCGGCCCTTGCCACCTTGGGGCTGACGCCGCGGGATGAATACAAGCGCCGTGTCGCGGTGCTCGGCGACATGCTCGAGCTTGGCGGCCTCGGTCCCAAGCTGCATCAGGAGCTGGTGGAAGACATCGACGCTGCCGACGTCGATCTCGTCTATGCCTGCGGCGAGATGATGCGCGGACTTTACGAGGCACTGCCCGCCAAACGCCGCGGGGCCTATGCCAAGACTTCAGAGCAGCTTGCGCCGCTCCTCACCAAGGGGGTTGGTGCTGGCGATGTGGTGATGATCAAGGGCTCCTTCGGCAGCCGCATGGCGCCTCTGGTCGAGGCCCTGCAACGCCATTTCCAGGCGCCGAGCAAGGCCGCCCAAGCCTGATCTTACGGATTTCTCAGCTTTTTCCCGTCTAATGAACGGCGAAACTGGGCATCGAGCACGAATTCCCGATTCCCTCCGTGACACTTTCGCCCTAAACGAGCCGCTAGGGGGAAGACCATGCTCTATTGGTTGACCGAGCTTACGGGCGAACTCAGCGTCTTTAATATCTTCCGTTACATCACGTTCCGCACCGGCGGCGCTTTGATCACGGCGCTGCTGTTCGTGTTCCTGTTCGGGCCGGCCATTATCAGGTCCTTGCGCATCCGCCAGGGCAAGGGCCAGCCGATCCGCGCCGACGGACCAGAGCGTCATTTGCTTTCGAAGCAGGGTACCCCGACCATGGGCGGGCTCATGATCCTGTCGGGGGTCACCGTCGCCACGCTGCTCTGGGGCAATTTGCACAATCCTTATGTCTGGGTCGTGCTGATCGTCACCCTCGTCTATGGCGCCGTCGGACTCTACGACGATTATCTCAAGGTGACGCGGCAGTCGGTGGAAGGCTCCCGCGGGCGCGTGAGGCTTGTCATCGAGACGGTCATCGCACTGGTTGCCACCTGGGTCATCGCCTCGGTCGGCCAGGCGCCACTCTCCACCGCGCTCGCCATTCCCTTCTTCAAGAACGTGCTGATCGACCTCGGCTGGCTGTTCGTTCCCTTCGGCGCCTTTATCATTGTCGGCGCAGGCAACGCCGTGAACCTCACCGATGGGCTCGACGGCCTCGCCATCGTGCCAGTGATGATCGCCGCCGCCACTTTCGGTTTCATCTCCTATTTCGTCGGCAATGTGCTGTTCGCCGAATATCTGCAGATCCATTTCGTGCAAGGGACCGGCGAGCTTGCCGTCGTCTGCGGCGCTCTGGTCGGCGCCGGCCTCGGCTTCCTCTGGTTCAATGCCCCTCCCGCGCAGATCTTCATGGGGGACACGGGATCGCTGGCTCTCGGCGGCGCGCTCGGCACCATCGCCGTTGCCACCAAGCATGAGCTCGTGCTCGCCATCGTCGGCGGCCTGTTCGTGCTGGAAGCGGTTTCGGTGATCGTGCAGGTGGCGAGCTTCCGGCTAACCGGCAAGCGGGTGTTCCGCATGGCCCCGCTGCATCACCACTATGAACAGAAGGGATGGGCTGAATCGACGGTGGTGATCCGCTTCTGGATTATCGCCGTCGTGCTTGCGCTCCTTGGCCTCGCCACGCTGAAATTGCGGTAGATTTTAAAGAATGATTCCCGTGACGATCTTTGCCGGCCGCGATGTCGCGGTGTTTGGACTGGGCCTAAGCGGCATTGCCGCGGCCCACGCCCTTGCCGCTGGCGGCGCGCGGGTGCTCGCCTGGGACGACAGGCAAGAGGCGCGCGACAAGGCTGCGGCACAAGGTGTTGCCTTGCACGACCTCGCCGGCGCCGATTGGGGCAGGATCGCTGCACTGGTGCTCGCTCCCGGCATTTCTCTGACCCACCCCGAGCCGCATTGGAGCGCGAGGAAGGCGAAGGAAGCGGGCGTCGAAGTCATCGGCGATACCGAGCTCTTCTTCCGCGAAAAGGTGAGGCAGGGGTCTGGCGCCAAGGTCGTGGTCATCACCGGCACCAACGGCAAATCGACCACCACGGCGCTCACCGCGCATCTCCTGCAGGTTGGCGGCAGGCCGGTCGCGCTTGGCGGCAATATCGGCCGCGCCGTCCTCGACCTTCCACCCTTCACCGCCGGCCCGATCTACGTTCTCGAGCTGTCGACGTTTCAGATCGACTTGACACCGTCGCTCGCCCCCGACGCCGCGGCGCTGATCAACATCACGCCTGATCATCTCGACCGCCACGGCACCATTGAGAACTACGCCGCCATCAAGGCGCGCGTGTTCGATCAGCTGCCCGCTGACGGCACCGCGGTCATCGGCGTTGACGACGATTATTCCCGCGCCATCGCCGATGCGCTTCACGGGCCATACGCTATGAAACGCATCGCCGTCGGCCATCCCGTCGAGACCGGCGTGTGGGCGAGGGACGGCATGTTGACCGAGGTCGAGAACGGCGATTGAGCGCGGGCGCGTGGGCCTTGACGGCATCGGCTCGCTCCGCGGCGCTCACAATTGGCAGAACGCGGCGGTGGCCTACGCGCTGGCGCGCTCGCAAGGGCTCGACGCTTCCACCATCGCCAAGGGGCTCGGGACCTTTGCCGGCCTTGCCCACCGCATGGAGCAGGTGGCGAGAGCAGGGTCAGTTCTGTTCGTCAACGACTCCAAGGCCACCAATGCCGATGCCGCCGCCAAGGCGTTGGCGAGCTTCACCGACATTTATTGGATTGTCGGCGGGAGGCCCAAATCTGGAGGCCTCGACGGCCTGCAGCCGTTCTTCCCCAGGATCGCCCGCGCCTATCTGATCGGCGAGGCTGCCGATGAATTCGCCGCACAACTCGGCGCGCAAGTCGATCATGTGCAATGCGGAACACTCGACCGCGCCATCGAGGCCGCTTCTGCCGACGCGAAACGCTCGCGCGCCGCCGAGCCCGTGGTGCTGTTGTCGCCGGCTTGCGCCTCGTACGACCAGTTCGCCAATTTCGAAGCGCGAGGACAGAGCTTCCGCGACCTCGTCATGCGCCTTCCAGGGGTAAGCCCGTTGCAACCGAAAGAGGGCAGGGCGGCATGAGGATCACCCGCGCCGAAAAGAGCGTGCTCTCCGACTGGTGGTTCACCGTCGACCGCCTGATGTTTTTCGGCCTGCTTCTGTTGATGGGCGCCGGACTCGTGCTGTCGCTCGCCGCAAGCCCGCCCATCGCCGCCAAGTACAATCTCGAGCCCTTCTACTTCGTGCGCCGCCAGGCGGCGCTGCTTCTGCCGGCGGTCGTCATCATGTTCGCGGCCTCGACCCTCACCCCGAAGCAGATCCGCCGCGCGAGCCTCATCATCTTCGTCGTCGGCATCGCGCTGATGCTCGCCACCATGTTCATCGGCCCCGAGATCAAGGGCGCAAGGCGCTGGCTGCAATTGGGCTTCGTCTCGATCCAGCCGTCCGAATTCGTCAAGCCTGCCTTCGTGGTGCTCACCGCCTGGCTGTTCAACGAAAGCCAGAAGCGCAGTGACGTGCCGGGCATCGAGCTTGCGCTTGCGCTTTACGGCATTTTTGCGCTGCTGCTCGTGCTGCAGCCTGATTTCGGGCAGACGCTGCTCGTGAGCCTCGTGTGGATGGCGCTGTTCTTCATGGCCGGCATCAATCTCTTCTGGATCGGAGCGCTCGGCTTCGCCGGCATCGCCGGCATTGCGTCGGCCTACTTTCTCGTGCCGCATGTGGCCTCGCGCATCGACCGCTTCCTCAATCCAGCCTCAGGCGACACCTACCAGGCCGACAAGGCGTTCAACTCCTTCCTGCATGGCGGATGGTTCGGCCGCGGCCCCGGCGAGGGCACGGTGAAGGACGTGCTCCCAGACTCGCACACCGACTTCATCTTCGCCGTGGCGGCGGAGGAATACGGGCTGATCGCCTGCCTCTTTCTGCTCCTGCTGTTCGCCTTCATCGTTCTGCGCGGCCTGTCAAAGGCGTCGCAAGAGCCTGACGGCTTCATTCGCCACGCGACCGCTGGCTTGATCATGCTGTTCGGCCTACAGACCCTGATCAACATGGCGGTGAATGTCGGCCTGCTCCCCGCCAAGGGCATGACGCTGCCCTTCATCTCCTATGGCGGCTCGTCGCTGCTCGCCATGGCGCTGACCATGGGCTTTGTCCTGGGGCTCACGCGGCGAAGGCCTATTGCCGGACGCCTGCCGCGGAGCGTGCCGAGCGAAGCCGAAGGCGAGCCTGGCACCCATACAGGCAAGGCTGCCTCGGAGCAGGTGGCTTGAGCGACCGGCCGATCCTGCTCGCCGCTGGCGGCACGGGCGGCCACCTGTTCCCCGCGGCCTCGCTCGGCCAGGAGCTCAAACGCCGAGGGTTTGCCGTCGAGCTCGCCACCGACATGCGGGCCGAGAAATATGGCGGCGACTTTCCTGCCCGCGCCATTCACCGCATTCCGTCTGCCACGCTGACGAGCCGCTCTCCCATCGCCGTCGCTGCCACCTTCACCAGGCTCGGCATCGGCTATGCCGGCGCTCTTCGCATGCTGTTGCGCCTGAAGCCGCAGGCGGTAATCGGCTTCGGCGGGTATCCCACGCTGCCGCCCATCATCGCCGCGCGCACGCTCCGCATCCCGACGGCCATCCATGAGCAGAACGCGGTGATGGGCCGCGCCAACCGGCTTCTGTCCCGCTTCGTCGACAAGATTGGGCTGTCGTTCATGCCGACCAAGCTGCTTGGCCCGGAGGCGCAAGAAAAGGCGCGGCTGACCGGCATCCCGGTGCGCGACGCCGTGCTGAAATTTCGCGACGTGCCTTACACCCCGCCCGACGCCTCGTCGCGCCTGCTGCTGCTCGTGTTCGGCGGCAGCCAAGGCGCCCGCTTCTTTTCCGAAGCGTTGCCGCCGGCGCTTCAGCGGCTGCCCGATGAAATGCGCGAGCGGCTCACCATCGTGCAGCAGGCGCGCGAGGAGGATCTGGCGGGCTTACGCGAGGCTTACGCCAACGCCAAGATCGCCGCGCATATCGCGCCGTTCTTCCGCGATCTGCCTGAGCGGATCGCCACGGCGCAGCTCGTCATCGCCCGCGCCGGCGCCTCGACCGTGGCCGAGCTCACCGCAATCGGAAGGCCTTGCTTGCTGGTGCCGCTTCCCCACGCCCTTGACAACGATCAGCTTGAAAATGCAACACGGCTGCAAGAGGTTGGCGGCGGCTGGTGCGTGCGCCAGTCGGAGCTTTCCACCGAGCGCCTGGCAGAGCTACTGCAAGGCCTCTTGTCCTCGCCGCAACGTCTGGCGGACGCCGCGAAAAAGGCGCATGGGATGGCCACGGTCGACGCCGTGAAGCGGCTCGCCGATCTCGTTGACGAGCTCGTGAAGTCCAAGGAGTAGCGTTCGTCATGCACATGCCCGATCCGCAAAAGACCGGCCTCGTGCATATCGTCGGCATCGGCGGCATCGGCATGAGCGCCATCGCCGAGGTGATGCATACCCGCGGCTACACCGTGCAAGGGAGCGACCTCAAGGACAGCGCCAATCTCGACCGCTTGCGCGCCCGCAACATCCGCTGCCTGATCGGCCACGACCCCGCCAATATCGAAGGCGCATCCACGCTCGTCATCTCGACGGCGGTGAAGGCTGGCAATCCGGAATTCGAAGCGGCCAAAGAGCGCGGCATTCCCATCATCCGCCGCGCCGAGATGCTTGCCGAGCTGATGCGCCCTTGCGCCACCGTCTCCATCACCGGCACCCACGGCAAGACCACGACCACGTCGCTGATCGCCGGCCTGCTCAAACGCGGCGGGCTCGACCCCACGGTGATTGCCGGCGGCATCATCAATGACTGGGGCACCAACGCGCGCATCGGCAAGGGCGAGTGGATGGTGGTCGAGGCCGATGAGTCGGACGGCACCTTCTTGAAGCTTCCGACCCAGATCGGCGTCGTCACCAATATCGATCCGGAGCATATGGACTATTGGGAGACGGTGGAGGCGATGCATCGCGGCTTCCAGCAATTCATCGAGGCCATTCCCTATTACGGCCTTGCCGTCGCCTGCATCGATCATCCGGTTGTGCGCGAGCTTCTCGCCAAGCTCGGCGGCGCGGCCAATGGGCGGCGCACGCTCACCTATGGCGTGGCGCGCGAGGCCGATATCAGGCTCGCCGATGTCAGGCCGGCGCGGGACAAAATCGTGTTCAATGCGAGGCTCGGCTCTGGAGTGAGAGGTGGCGCGCGCCTGCTCGAGGACCTGATGCTGCCTGTGCTCGGTCATTACAATGCGCTGAACGCGCTCGCAGCACTCGCCGTGGCGGCCGAGGCCGGTGTCGACGACGACACGATCCGCGCAGGGCTCGCAAGCTTCTCCGGTGTGAAGCGGCGCTTCACCCATGTCGGCGAATGGCAGGGCGTCCAGGTCTATGACGACTACGCCCACCACCCGGTGGAGATCGCAGCCGTGCTCAGAGCCGCCCGCGTCGCCGGCAACGGCCGTGTCATCGCTGTGATCCAGCCGCACCGCTACACGCGGCTGCAAGCCCTGTTCAACGAATTCTCAGCCTGCCTCGACGATGCCGACATTGCTCTCGTGACGCCGGTCTATTCGGCGGGAGAGGTGCCGATCCCCGGCATCGACCGCGACGAGCTCGCCTCTGGCTTGCGCCGCCACGGCCATCCGAAAGTTCTCACCGTCGACGGCGAAGAGGGGCTGGTCGAGACTGTCGCGGCGCTGGCGCAGCCAGGCGATCTCGTGGTCGGTCTCGGCGCCGGCACCATCACCGACTGGATCAACGCGCTGCCGCAAAAGCTCGCCGACCATGGAGCCAGGGCATGAACGAGGCGGTCGCGAGCGGCTTGGCGGAAGACCTGACCGCACGCCTGCCTGAGCTGCGCGGCAAGCTGAAGGCCGGCGCCGTGCTTGCCGATCTCACCTGGTTCCGCGTCGGCGGCCCCGCCGAAGTCCTCTATTCGCCGGCCGACGAAGCCGACCTCTGTTATTTCATGGCGAAAACGCCGTCAGACATTCCCGTCACCATCATCGGGCTCGGCTCAAATCTGCTCGTGCGCGACGGCGGCATTGACGGCGTGGTGATACGGCTTGGCCGCGGTTTCGGCGACATCACCATCGAGGAAAATTCACGCCTCCGCGCCGGTGCTGCCGTGCCTGACGTGAAGGTGGCGCGTGCCGCTGCCGATGCCGGCATCGCCGGGCTCTCCTTCTATCGCGGCATTCCTGGATGCGTCGGCGGCGCGCTCCGCATGAATGGCGGCGCCCATGGGCGCGAGACCTGCGAGGTGGTGGTGGAGGCCCGCGCTGTCGATCGCGCCGGACAAGGTGCATGTGCTTCCCGTGGCTGAGCTGCACTACGCCTATCGCCATTGCGGCGCGGCCGAAGATCTGATCTTCACGCAAGCCTTGTTCCACGGCGAGCCCGGCGAACCCGCCGCGATCCTCGCCGAGATGGACGACATCGCGGCCTACCGAGAGCAGGCGCAGCCGATCAAGAGCCGCACCGGCGGTTCGACCTTCAAGAACCCACCCGGCAACAAGGCCTGGCAGTTGATCGATGCCGCTGGCTGCCGAGGGCTTCGCGTCGGCGGCGCCCATGTCTCGGAGATGCATTGCAACTTCCTCATCAATGAGGGCGAAGCCACCGGCGCCGACATCGAGGAGCTTGGCGAGACGGTGCGCGCGCGGGTGAAGGCGAATAGCGGTGTCGAGCTCGAATGGGAGATCAAGCGCCTCGGCGTTGCGAAATAGAACTCGTCATTGCCGGGCTTGACCCGGCAATCCATTCCACTAGCGCTTCAACTTGCTGATCCGTAACGGCATGGATGCCCTGATCAAGTCCGGGCATGACGAGTCTCTCCGAAGCGGGTAATCCAGTAACCAATGCACTTGATTACTGGATCACCCGGTCAAGCCGGGTGATGACATCACTTGGTTCTCGCCTTGAATCCTAATGGGGGCGTCACATGACCAACAACCAAACCCACGTCGCGGTGCTGATGGGCGGCTGGTCGTCGGAGCGCGAAATTTCGCTCCGCTCCGGCGAGGCCTGCGCCAAGGCGCTCGAAGCGCAAGATTACCGCGTGAGCCGGCTCGATGTCGGGCGCGACGTGGCGACCAGGCTCACCGAGCTCCGCCCCGATGTCTGCTTCAACGCGCTGCACGGCCGCTTCGGCGAGGACGGCTGCATCCAGGGCGTGCTGGAGACGCTTGGGCTCCCCTACACCCATTCGGGCGTGCTCGCGTCTGCGCTCGCCATGCACAAGGAGCGGGCGAAGACGGTCATGCGCGCCGCCGGCGTGCCCGTGGCCGAGGCCGTCATTCTCACCCGCGCCGAAGCCGCGCGGGCGCATGCCATGAAGCCGCCTTACGTGATCAAGCCGGTGACGGAAGGATCGAGCGTCGGCGTGTTCATCGTGCGCGAGGATCAGCGCCATCCCCCGCAGGAGCTGCACGCTGCCGACTGGAGCCTCGGCGAGGAGCTGATGGTGGAGCGCTACATCCCCGGCCGGGAGCTCACTTGCGCCGTCATGGGTGAGGAGGCTTTGGGGGTGATCGAGATTCGCCCGGCAGAGGGGCTCACCTTCTACGACTACACTTCGAAATACGCCCCGGGAGGCTCAATCCACGTGCTTCCGGCGCCGCTTTTACCAAATGTTTACCAATTGGTACAGAAGCTGTCCCTGGCGGCTCATAGGGCACTGGGTTGCCGTGGGGTCAGCCGTTCCGACTTTCGATTCGACGATCGGGGCGGCGGCGAGGGGGAAATGATCTGTCTTGAGGTCAACACCCAGCCAGGCATGACATCCACGTCGCTCGTGCCGGAGCTTGCGGCTCACAGCGGCCGCTCATTCGGCGAGCTGGTGCGCTGGATCCTGGAGGATGCGTCGTGCAATCGGTAGGCCCCAATAGAGGGCGACGCCAGATACGGAGATCGGATGACGCGCTGCTCGCGCGCAGCATCGCCGTGCCTGCACGCAAGTTTACCGGGCTGTCGCTGCCGGGATTCGGCCTGGCGAAACGCGCTCCTGGCGGAGCGGCGCTTCACCGTGGTGGCGGCGCTTGGCGCGTCGTCACCGTGCTCTTGCTCGCCGCCGCCGCAGCTTATGGATTTTGGGTGAGCGGAGAAGACGGCCTTTATGGTCGGACGATACGTGGCGCCGAGGCTCTCACCATCGCCGCCGGATTCGGCGTCAAGCGCATCACCGTGGAAGGCCAGCAGCATGTCACCGATGCCGAGCTGACCAAGGCCCTTGGCGCAGGTCCCGGCACCCTGATGCTTTCCTTCGACACCGACGCGGCCAAGGAGCGGCTGGAGCAGGTGCCGTGGATCAAGCACGCACAGGTCATGCGGCTCCTGCCGTCGACGCTTCAGGTCGTCATCGAGGAGCGCGTTCCCTTCGCCGTTTGGCAGTCGCGCGGCAAGACCTATGTGGTCGATGCCGATGGCGCCGTGATCGCTCCCGCCGTGCGCGAGGCCTATGCCAGCCTTCCGCTCGTGGTGGGCGAGGGCGCCGGCAAGAACGCAGCCGATCTGCTCGCGACGCTCAAGCCCTTCGATAGCTTGACCAAGCAGGTCGTGGCCGCAACCAGGGTGGGCGACCGGCGGTGGACGCTGAGGCTCACCTCCGGCATCGACATCATGCTTCCCGACGACGGCGTCACCGACGCGCTCAACACCCTGATCGGGCTCGATCGGAGCCGCAATCTGCTCGCCCGCAACATCGCCGCGGTCGATCTCCGTCTCGCCGACCGGGTGAGCGTGCGCATTCGCGACAAGGCAGAGCCGGTGATGCCTGAGAGCGGCAATGCCGCTCCAGACGTGCCGACGGCAAGCACCAAGCGAAATACCTGAGCGGGGGATTCGGGGGGATGGCACAGACAGGTCTCAATCGTGGCAAGCGACAGCGCATCGTCACCGCGCTTGACGTGGGCACGAGCAAGATCTGCTGCCTGATCGCCAGGACCTGGTCTGCTCCCGACTGGCTCGAGGTCGCAGGCGAGGGCGTGCAGTTCGAAATCCTTGGCTTCGGCCATCATCGTGCCGAGGGTCTCAAAGGCGGCATGGTCACCCATCTCGACCGCGCCGAGCATTGCATCCGCTCCGCCGTCGACACCGCCGAGCGCATGGCCGGCATCATCGTCGAGGAGGCCCATGTCGCCGTCACCTGCGGCAGGCTGAAAAGCGAAAGCTTCTCGGCGAGCGTGGCGCTTCCCTCCGGCGCCGTGCGCGAAGACGATACCTTGCGCATCATCGCCGGCGCCCGCCAATACGCCGCCCGCGACAAGCGCATGGTGCTGCACGCGCTCCCCACCGGCTACCGCCTCGACGACCATAACGGCATCCGCGACCCGCTCGGCATGTGCGGCGAGCGGCTCGGCATCGATATCCACGCCGTCACCGCCGACGAGGTCGCCATCCGCAATCTCTCGCTCTGCGTCGAGCGCTGTCATTTGGGGGTGAGCGGTCTCGTCGCAGCACCCTACGCGAGCGCGCTTGCAGTGATCACGCCCGATGAGGCCAAGCTCGGGGTCGCTTGCATCGATTTCGGCGCCGGCACCACCACCCTTTCGGTCTTCTCCGACGGGCATTTCATCCACACCGATGCCATCGCGCTTGGCGGCGCCGGCATCACCACCGACATTGCCCGCACTCTCGGCGCCCCGCTCGAACATGCCGAGCGCCTGAAGACGCTGCACGGCAGCGCCTTCGCTACACTCTCCGACGAGCGCGAGATCATCACCTTCCCATCCATTGGCGAGGGCCAGCGCGGCGTCATGAATCAGATCAGCAAGGCCCAGCTCGCCGTGCTCATCCGGCCGCGCGTCGAGGAAATTCTCGATCTCATGCGCCGGCGGCTCGCCTCTTGCGCGCATGCCTCGGAGGCCGCGCAGACCTTGGTGCTGACCGGAGGCGGCAGCCAGCTGACGGGTCTCGCCGAGCTCGCCTCCAACATGTTCGGCCGCCCGGTGCGCCTCGGGCGCCCGCGCGCATTGAACGGCTTGCCGGAAGGCGGCACCGGTCCAGATTTCTCGAGCGCCGTCGGCGTCCTCAGGCAATGGGCGCGCGGCGACGACAAGCTTTCAGGCCGCGCCGAGCAGCGCTTCTTGCGCACCGGCACCGGCTATCTAGCGCGCGTCAGTGAGTGGATTAGGGACAACTTCTAGCCAAGGCTGAACACCAGCACACACGGAAAAATCAAGAAAGCAGGCCACCATGACGATCAATCTCAAGGTTCCAGATCTCACCGAGCTCAAGCCGCGGATCACCGTGTTCGGTGTGGGCGGAGCGGGCGGCAATGCCGTCAACAACATGATCGCCTCTGGCTTGCGCGGCATCGAGTTTGTGGTCGCCAACACCGACGCCCAGGCGCTGTTGAGCTCGAGTGCCGAGCGCCGCATCCAGATGGGCACGCACGTGACCGAAGGCCTCGGCGCAGGCTCCAAGCCCGACATCGGCGCGGCGGCGGCGGAAGAGGCCATGGCCGATATCAAGGCGCATCTCGCCGGCGTCCATATGAGCTTCATCACCGCCGGCATGGGTGGCGGCACCGGCACCGGCGCCGCTCCCGTCATTGCCCGGGCTTCGCGCGAGGAAGGCATCCTCACCGTCGGCGTGGTGACCAAGCCGTTCCAGTTCGAAGGCCAGCGGCGCATGCGCGCGGCCGAAATCGGCATCATGGAGCTGCAGAAATACGTCGACACGCTCCTCGTCATCCCCAACCAGAATCTGTTCCGGGTGGCCAATGAGAAGACGACCTTCGCCGACGCCTTCGCCATGGCCGACGACGTGCTCAGGGCCGGCGTCTCCTGCATCACCGACCTCATGGTCAAGGAAGGTCTGATCAATCTCGACTTCGCCGACGTCCGCACCATCATGGCCGGCATGGGCAAGGCGATGATGGGCACCGGCGAATCGAGCGGCGACCGCCGCGCCATCGAGGCGGCTGAAGCTGCGATCTCAAATCCGCTGCTCGACGACGTGTCGATTAAGGGGGCTAGCGGCCTGCTCGTGTCGATCACCGGCGGCAACGATCTCACCCTTTACGAGGTCGACGAGGCGGCAAGCCGCATCCGCGAGGAAGCCGATCCCGACGCCAATATCATTGTCGGCGCGACCTTCGACGACGAGCTCGACGGCTCGATCCGCGTGTCGGTGGTGGCGACGGGGCTTGGCCAGCTCTCCGGTGAGGGGTTCAAGCCCGCACCTAGGGATCGGGAGAGCTTGAGCCAGCGCCTGGCAGGGCTTGCCAGCATGCCGACGCCGGTGCAGGCGCACGCACCTGCGCCGCCGCCCGTGAAGTTCGAGCCGGCCAAGCCCGCTCCTGCCCGGCCAATGGCTGAAGCGGCTAACGACGCGCAAGTATGGCGCGCGCCGGGCAATGTGACGATCGAGCGCCGTCCGCCGCAATTGGCGGCAAGCGCGCTGCCGCAAGGCGTGCAGCCGCAGCGTCCGGTGCCCCCGCCCCAGAGCTTCGTGCCGGCACCCCCGGCAATGGCGCAGCGCCCTGTCCGGCGCATGCCCAATGTCGAGGAGTTTCCGCTTCCGGCGCAGAACGAGATCAAGGCGCGCTCAGGGGCTGCGCCTTCGCCTGGACTTGCCGAGCAAAAAAGGAAGGTCGGCTTCCTCGAGCGGCTGGGCGTCGGCCGCCATCGCAAGGAGGAAGATGCTGCGATGCCGGACAAGCGCGAGCCCGAGTTCGGCGCGCCGAAGCCTGTGCCCATGATGCCGAAGCCGGTGGCGCCGAAGCCGGTCGAGGCTCTGCCCAAAGGCCTGAAAATCGAGCGGCCGGATGCCGAAGGCTTGGTTACCGCTGCACCGAAACGGATCGAGTCGCAGCCGAATGTCGTCTCGCTGGAGACGCGGGAGCCGGTCGACGAATCACCTGTGGATGACGACCTGGAAATCCCAGCATTTCTGCGCCGTCGGGCGAAGTAAGGGCGCGCGCGGCGAGTTAAAAAGCGGCAAAAGCAGGCTTAGTCGAAGGCGGAAAAGGTTGAGTTGTCAGTGGGTTATGGTAGGCGTAAAGCGGTAACACATTGAAAGAAACCGTGATTTGTCGCACCCATACCCGAGGGTTAAGGTTCCTCATTAACTGATCCGTTTGTCTAATAAGGCGGGGAAGGCCTGGGACGAGGGGATCAGCGGGGGGCTCGGGGGTACTAGCCGTCGAGCCAGAGGGAACTCAAAGAACGGCTTGGGGGCCATGAAGGGATTTATTGGGGCACGGCAAACTACGCTTGCCAGCGAAATCTCGATTACGGGCACGGGGGTTCACAGCGGAGCGCCTGTTTCCATCATCCTTTATCCGGCTGATGGCGACACTGGGCTACGCTTCCTTCTCTCCAACGGCGACGCCGAGAGCACCGAGATCACTGCCGATCAGCGGTACGTGACTGGCGTAACGCTGTGTACCGTGCTTGGCGACGGCAATGGCGCCTCCGTGGCGACCGTCGAGCATCTGCTTGCCGCGCTCCGCGGCCTTGGCGTCGACAACGCCCTGATCGAGATCGACAGCCAGGAAGTCCCGATCATGGATGGCAGCGCGGCGCAGTTCGTCGAAGCCATCGACGAGGTAGGGCTGGTCGAGCTCGATGCTCCCCGCCGCTACCTGAAGGTCTTGAAGAGCATCAGCGTGGAGGATGGCGGCGCTTCCGGCGAGCTCACTCCGCATAATGGCTTCCATCTCGACGTCGAGATCGAGTTCGACTGCGCCATGATCGGCCGCCAGAAAATCGAGATCGATCTCAATCCCGGCTCCTTCCGCCGCGAGCTCTCACGGGCCCGCACCTTCGGCTTCATGAAGGACGTTGAGCGCCTGTGGGCCGCAGGGCTCGCGCTTGGCGCCTCTCTCGAAAATACCGTCGCCATCGGCGATGACCGCATCATCAACCGCGAAGGTCTTCGCTATTCGGATGAGTTCGTGCGCCACAAGGCGCTCGATGCCGTTGGCGACCTCGCGCTTGCTGGCGCGCCGATCCTCGGCTCCTACCGGTCCCGCCGCGGCGGCCACCGCCTGAACAGCCTGGTGCTCAAGGCTCTGTTCGCCGATGCCGAGGCCTGGACCTTGGTCGAAGCTCCGCGGCCGTTCCGCGAGGTTCGCCACGCCGAGCTCAGCCACCGCCTCGCTGCGGCGAATTTCGCGGCTGAGCGGAGCTAAGGGCCAAGCCACTTTTCTGATTGCCCGCGGTCGATTCGCGTGACGCCGGACATTGCCGCGCCTGTGAGGGTTGTTGGCCGCGCCCGAGAGTCCTTCAAACCCTGGGCCATGAGCAAAAAAACACCATAATCAGCGGGTTGGCTGCTACCCTCTCGCGCGAAGCGCGGAGTTTCCCAGGCGGCACTCTAAGCCGCCCGGAAATCTGCGCAAAAACAAGGGGCAAGAGGCAAGTTTCGGGTTCCGCCGGGACGCAAAGCACTCTAGCCTAGACATGCGCGGGTACAGGGGGTTGGTCTTGAAGGGCGCCTGAGAGCGTCCTGCGTCACGCGCCGCATCATGGGGGCGGGTTTCTTGAGGGTCACGAGCACAGCTTTGGGTGGGACGCGGGCAGGTTTCAGCCTGTCGCGCAGTCTCCTCACCTGCGTGGCGCTGGTTATTGCCGCGACGCTCGTCTCCGGCTGCGGCTCCATCTTCGGCAAGAAGCAGGAGGCCGCAGAAGTCGCCTCTCCCGACGTGATCTACGGCCGCGCCGACGCCATGCTCGACAAGCAAAGCTATGAGTCGGCCGCCAAGCAGTACGAAGAGGTGGACATCAACCATCCCTATTCGCAGGAGGCTCGGCGGGCCATCGTGATGGCCGCCTATGCCTATTACAAGGCCGGCAAGTACGATGATGCGGTCTCTTCCGCCGACCGCTATCTGACCCTGCATCCAGGCACGCCGGAATCCGATCTCGCGCAGAATATCATCGGCATGAGCTACTACGTTCAGGTGCTCGATCCGAAGCGGGATCAGACCAACGCCCGCAAGGCCTTGCAGGCCTATCAGACGTTGGTGCAGCGCTATCCCGAATCCCGCTACGCCGCGGAAGCGCAGAACCGCGCGCGCATCTTGCGCGACCTTCTCGCTGCGAGCGAAATGCAGGTCGGCCGCTTCTATCTGCGCCACAACAATTTTCTTGCCGCCATCAATCGCTTCAAAGTCGTGGTGACCGACTACCAGACCACGGCGCAGGTGGAAGAGGCCTTGGGCCGGCTGACCGAGGCCTACACTGCGCTCGGCATCATCCCCGAGGCGCAGACTGCCGCCGCCGTGCTCGGCTATAACTACCCGGACAGCAAGTGGTACAAAAACTCCTACACGATCTTGCAAAAACACGGCACAAGACCGCAAATGAACGAAGGGTCGTGGATCACCAAGACCTGGAAGGGCGACGGCAAGCCGGCCTGACGCGCGCAACATGCTATCCGCTTTGTCGATCCGCGACATCGTTCTGATCGACAGGCTCGATCTCGAATTCGGTCCCGGACTTTGCGTGCTCACCGGCGAGACCGGCGCCGGAAAATCGATCCTGCTCGACGCCTTCACCCTTGCCATCGGCGGCCGCGGCGATGCTTCGCTGGTGCGGCGCGGCGAGAGCCAAGGCCAGGTCACCGCGAGTTTCGAGCTGGCTCCTGATCACCCTGTGTTGCGCCTGCTGGCCGATAATGGCCTTGAGACCGACGGGCTCTTGATCCTGCGGCGCCTCCAGTCCGCCGACGGCCGCACGCGCGCCTTCATCAACGATGTCGCCGTCGGCGTGCAGCTGTTGCACGAGGTTGGTCAGGCCCTGGTCGAGATTCACGGCCAGCACGACGACCGCGCGCTCATCGATCCGAGCGGCCATCGCGACCTGGTCGATGCTTTTGGCGGCCTCGCCGTCGAGGCAAGCGCGGTGGCGTCTGCTTGGCAGGCTTGGAGGTCGGCCGAGGAGGAGCGGGCGCGGCACGAAAGCGAGATCGCCGCCATCCGCGCCAATGCCGACTACATCAATCATGCCCTCGATGAGCTTCAACGTCTCAATCCGCAAACCGGCGAGGAGGAGACTCTCGCCTCTCGGCGGCAATTGATGATGCACGCCGAGAAGATCGCCGGCGAGCTGAACGAGGCGCTCGATGCCTTGGCGGGAGAGGGGACCGGCGGGGCGCGCCTTGCCGCGGCGCTCCGCCGTATCGAGCGTCAGGTAGGCGCCGGCGGCGCGTTGCTCGCCTCGGTGGCTGAAGCGCTCGAGCGGGTGCTGAGCGAGACCGAGGCCGCGCGCGCCAAGATCGAGGAGGCTCTCGCCGCCACCGCCTTTGAGCCGCAGGAGCTGGAGCGCGCCGAAGAGCGCCTGTTTGCGCTCCGTGCGCTGGCGCGGAAGCACAGGGTCGGCGTGGACGATCTGCCGGCCTTCGTCGCCCGCCTCGAAACCGAGCTTGCCGCGCTCGATCAGGGCGAGACGCGGCTTGAGGAGTTGACCACAGTCACGGTCGCCGCACGTGAGGTCTATGCCGGCGCCGCCTTGTCCTTAAGCGAATCCCGCAAAGCCGCCGCGGAAAGGCTCGATGCCGAGGTCGCCGCCGAGCTTGCGCCGCTCAAGCTCGACAAAGCGCGGCTCATCACCAGGGTCGAGACCGTTGGCGTCTATGACGGCGGCCCGCATGGGATCGACCGGGTGGCATTTTGGGTGCGCACCAATCCTGGGACCGAGCCGGGCCCGTTGATGAAGGTCGCCTCGGGCGGCGAGCTTGCCCGCATCATCCTCGCGCTGAAAGTGGTGCTCGCGGCCCGCGGCTCGGCGCCGACGCTGGTGTTCGACGAAGTCGATGCAGGCGTAGGGGGTGCCACCGCAGCAGCGGTCGGCGAGCGCCTGGCAAGGCTCGGCGCCAAGGTGCAGGTCCTTGCCGTGACCCATGCGCCGCAGGTGGCGGCGCTCGCCAATGAGCATATGCTGATCGCCAAGGAGGCCGTGCATGGGCCTGAAGGCGAGACCATGACGACGCGCGTCTCTGTGCTCGACGGCGAGCGCCGGCGCGAGGAGATCGCCCGCATGCTTGCCGGCCAGACCATCACCGACGAGGCCCGCGCCGCTGCCGAGCGGTTGATGTCGCGATCGGCATGAGCCACATAGTCCGGCATGAGCAAAGTGAAGGGTAGGGGCAAGACGACGGCGCCCGCGCCGGCGCCCGTCGATCGCCTGAGCGAGGGCGCCGCCGCCGCCGAGCTTGAGCGCCTCGCCCGCGAGATCACCCATCACGACGCGCTTTATTACCGGCAGGACCAGCCTGAGATCTCCGACGCCGATTATGACGCTCTGCGCGAGCGCAACGCCGCGATCGAGGCCCGCTTTCCGCATCTCGTCCGCGAGGACAGCCCGTCTGCCCGCGTGGGTGCCGAGCCAGTCGAGACCTTCGGCAAGGTCATGCACGCCGTGCCGATGCTGTCGCTCGGCAATGTGTTCGACGAGGAGGGCGTGCGCGATTTCCTCGAGCGCATCCGGAGATTCCTCGGCCTCGAAACGGTGGAGGGGCTGGCGTTCACCGCCGAGCCGAAGATCGACGGGTTGTCGATTACGCTGCGCTACGAGAAGGGGCGCTTGGTCCAGGGCGCCACCCGCGGCGACGGCTATCAGGGCGAGAACGTCACCGCCAATGTCCGGACAATCGCCGACATTCCCAGGGCGATACAGGCCAAGACCTTCCCCGATCCCTTCGAGGTGCGCGGCGAAATCTACATGAGCCGCGCCGCCTTCCAGCGCCTCAACGAAGGCCAAGCTGAGCGCAGCGAGCGCACTTTCGCCAATCCGCGCAATGCCGCGGCGGGGTCTTTGCGCCAGCTCGATCCGGCCATCACCGCATCGCGGCCGTTGCAGTTTTTCGCCTATGGCTGGGGCGAAGCGCCGAAGCTTCCCGCCGATACCCAATGGGGCATCTATCGGGCGATGGCCGATTGGGGCTTTCCGCTGAACCCGCTCGCCAAGCTGACCAATTCCGTCGAGGAGATGCTCGACACCTATCGCGACATCGAGAGCGGGCGCGCCGGCCTCGACTACGACATCGACGGCGTCGTCTATAAGCTCGACCGGCTCGACCTTCAGCAGCGGCTTGGCTTCGTCTCGCGCTCGCCGCGCTATGCCGTCGCCCACAAATTCCCCGCCGAGAAGGCGACCACTATCTTGCGCGACATCGAGATCCAGGTCGGACGCACCGGCGCGCTGACGCCGGTGGCCAAGCTCGAGCCGGTGACGGTCGGTGGCGTGGTGGTGCAGAACGCCACGCTGCACAACGAGGACGAGATCGCGCGGAAGGACGTGCGCATCGGCGACACGGTGATCGTCCAGCGCGCCGGCGACGTCATTCCGCAGATTCTCGGAGTGGTTGAAGGAAAGCGCCCTAAGAGCGCGAAACGATTCAGCTTTCCCACTATCTGCCCCGCCTGCGGCAGCCATGCGGTGCGCGAGGTCAATCCCATCACAGGCAAGGAGGATGCGGTCAGGCGCTGCACCGGCGGCTTGATCTGCCCGGCCCAGCGGGTCGAGCGGCTCAAGCATTTCGTGTCGCGCAACGCTTTCGACATCGAGGGCCTTGGCGAGAAGCGGATCAAGGAGCTTTACGACGATCGTATCATCCAGTCCCCGCCCGATATCTTCACGCTCGCGAAGAGCGAAAAGGGCGCGACGATTGCCGAGCGCGACGGTTGGGGTGAGCTTTCCGCGCGCAATCTATTCAACGCCATAGAGGCTCGGCGCGCCATCAAGCTCGACCGCTTCATCTATGCGCTCGGCATTCCGCATGTCGGCGAGATCACGGGACGGCTGCTCGCGCGCGCCTATGGCAGCATCGAGGCGTTCCGCGACGCCATGCTGGCCGCTGCCCGCGACCGCGCTGGCGAGGCCTATGCCGAGCTCGACAATATCGAGGGTATCGGCCCCACCGTTGCCGAGGCCATCGCCGATTTCTTCGCCGAGCCGCACAATGTCGAGGTGGTGGATGAGCTGTTGCGTGAGGTCAGGCCTGAGCCGCTCGAAGCCATCGACCATGCCTCGCCGATCTCAGGCAAGACCGTGGTATTCACCGGCAGCCTGGAGAAGATGACACGCCCCGAAGCCAAGGCACGGGCCGAGCGGCTCGGCGCCAAGGTCGCTGGCTCGGTTTCCAAGAAGACAGATTATGTGGTCGCGGGCCCAGGCGCAGGCTCTAAGCTCAAGGATGCCGAGCGGCTAGGGCTGAAAGTCCTGAGCGAGGACGAGTGGCTGGAACTGATCGGGGCTGACTGACCGAGGGTCGGCACGAGGCAGAAGGAGCATCCCCATGGTTGATCATTCCGGACATGCGATGCCAAGGCCGGGTGGAGGCAACGATCGGGCGCTCAAGATCTCAGCCTGGCTCACCGGTGTCTACTTTTTGATCGAGCTCGGGATCGGCTTCTATTCCGGCTCGATCGCGGTGATCTCCGATGCGTTTCACACCTTCTCTGCTGTCGGCGGCGTTGTTCTCGCTTTCGTGGCAGCCCGCATCGCGCGGCGCCCCGCCACACTCGACCGCACCTTCGGCAACTATCGCGCCGAGATCATCGGCGCGCTATTAAACGGCGTCTTTCTTGCCGTCATGGCGGTGCTTGTTCTCGTGATGGGAGCGATGCGCCTGCGCCATCCCATCGAGCTGCCGACGACGCCGATGCTGATCGCTGCGGCGGGGGGTCTCGTCACCGAGATCATTTCGCTGCGACTGCTCTATGGCGGCCAGAAGGGCGATCTCAATCTGAGAGGCGCCTTTTGGCACATCCTGCAGACCTTTGTGGGGAGCATTCTCATCATCGTGGCGGCGGCGGTGATCTCTTTCACCGGCTTTCTGCCCATAGACCCGCTGCTCGGCATGGCCTTCGGTGTGGTGCTGTTGCTGGCTTCGTGGGGCATCATCCGCGACTCGCTGTCGATCCTCATGGAAAGTTCACCGCAGGGCATCGACCTCATCAAGGTGGCGGAGGCGCTCGACAAGCTGCCCGGCGTCACCGGCGTCCACCACATGCATGCCTGGACGCTCACTTCGAACAAGAACGTCTTCTCGGCCCATATCAGCATCGACAAACCCAATAGCGCTGCAGCGCTTCTGGCAGAAGCGCACGACCTGCTGCGCAACCGGTTCGGCTTCTATTTTTCCACGATTCAAATCGAGACCAAGTGCTTGGACGAAGACCACGCCAAGGACTTGGACATCTCCGCCCTGCTGCGTCTCCCGCAGCCGGTTCGATTAACGAAGGGAGGTGCGCCCGGCTAAGCCACGCGCTTGAGCCAGGTCCGGCGGGCGTGCAGCTCGACCCAGGCAACAGCCTCGCGCACGTCGCAATCGCCGCCGCAAGAAGGGCAGGCGAATTGCGGCTTCCGCTTCACTTCTCCGAGCGTTGAGTGAACCTCATGCCCGCAAGAGGGGCAGCGCGACTTGGTGGCCACCTGGGCGAGGGCCTGTGCGATCGTCTTTGCCATGGCCCACAATAGACTGATTCGCTCTCGCCCGCTGAACCCCTACCCGTAGCGGAGCTTCATCGCCACGATGGCAAGCGTCAGGAACAGCGTAATGGCATTGGAAATGATGATCGGCCAGTTGTGAATGAGGACGCCAAACAGGAACCAGAACGCCACCCCGGTGGCAAACACCAGATACATCACGAGCGAGATGGCCTTGGTCTCCTTGTGGCGGATGATGTGCAGCGCCTGGGGCACGAAGGCGGCCGTGGTCAGGATCGCGGCGAGCGCTGAAACCCAGGTTGCCATGAGCGCTCCGTTGGTCAGCGAATGGGTGCCGTGGCCTGGCGCAGCCACGCGCGGTCGGCGCCTTTAAGCAGCGTCTCGATCTTGCGCCGAACTTCCGCGTGATAGGCGTTCAGCCAGGCAAGCTCGTTGCGATTAAGCAATGCGGAGTCGATCAGGCGCCGGTCGAACGGCACGAGCGTCAGCGTCTCGAAGCCAAGCATCTCGCGCGTGCCGCCCTTGATTGGCTTGGGCGGCGTGACCAGCACGAGATTTTCGAGCCTGATGCCGTAACTGCCTTCGCGATAAAGTCCAGGCTCGTTGGACAGGATCATGCCTGGCTGCAGTTCGACGCTGCCGGTCCGCGAGATGCGCTGCGGCGGTTCATGCACCGAGAGATAGCTGCCGACGCCATGCCCCGTTCCGTGGTCGAAATCGAGCCCGGCCTGCCACAGCGGCCGGCGCGCAAAGGGGTCGATGTCTTGGCCCCGCGTGCCTTTAGGGAAGCGCGCGGAGGCGACGGCGATGTGCCCTTTCAGCACCAGCGTGTAGTGCCGCCGCATCTCGGCGCTCGGCGTGCCGATGGCGATGGTCCGGGTGATGTCGGTGGTGCCGTCGGGATATTGTCCGCCAGAGTCGATGAGGTAGAGCGACCGAGGCTTGAGCTTGAGGTTGCTTGCGGTGGTCGGCCGGTAATGGACGACGGCGCCATGCGGGCCTGAAGCGGAGATCGAGTCGAAGCTCAGATCCTTGAGCTCCCCCGTCTCCCGCCGGAACTCTTCGAGCTTCATCGCAGCAGCGATCTCATCGATCCGTCCAGAGGGGGAATTTTCGTCGAGCCAGGCGAGGAAGCGGACGACCGCCGCTCCATCGCGGAGATGCGCGGCGCGGGCGCCTTCGATCTCGGTCGCGTTCTTGATCGCCTTGGGCAGGATGCAGGGATCGTCGCCGGCGACCATCTTGGCGCCGGCGGCCTCAAGAATTTGCGCGAAGCGTACTGGCGTCGTGTCCGGATCGAGGCGGACGCGCGCCGCCTTCTCGCCAAGCGCCGCAAGCCGTCCCGCTAGAGCATCTGGCGCAAGAAGCTCGGCGGCGTCCTTGAGGTGGCCACGCACATTGCCGCCGATCTTGGCAGGGTCGATGAACAGCGAAGGCTTGCCGCGCGCCGGCACCAGGGCAAAAGCGAGCGCAAGCGGCGAGTGGCTGATGTCGCCGCCGCGGATGTTGAATAGCCAGGCGATGGAATCGAGCAGCGTCAAGAGGACCGCGTCGGACTTCTCGCGCTTCAAGGTCTCCTGCACCTCGCCGATCTTCTCAGCCGCGCTCCGGCCTGAGAGTTCAGGGCCATGCGGAACGACCGGCGCGGAGGAGGGGGCCGGACGGTCCTGCCATAACAGGTCGATCGGATTGTCAGCCTGCGGCTCCAAGCGAATGCCGACCTTGCCAAGGCTCTCGGTCAGGCGCCCGATCTCCTTGATGGTGTGCAGATTGGGGTCGTAGCCGATGATGCCGCCCTTCGGCAGCGCTGCGGCGAGCCATTTGGAGGCCTTGGCCTCCGGCGTCTGCAGCACGTCGAACAGCGAAATGTCGGTCTGCGCCCGCGCCTGCAAGGTGTAGCGGCCGTCGACGAACAACGCCGCAGCATTCTCGAGCACGATGGCGGCTCCCGCCGACCCGGTGAAGCCGGTGAGCCAACGCAGGCGCTCGGCGCAAGGGGGCAGGAACTCGTCTTGGTGTTCGTCGCTATGGGGCACGAGAAACCCCTTGAGCTTTCGCGATTTGAGCTCGCGCCGCAGCGCTCTCACCCGCTCAGGCACGGCGCCAGGCGAGCTGATCTCTTCGAAGCTTTGAAACATGGTCCCGCCTTGTAAGGCGCGGGGACGCCGCAATCAATCGGTAGGCGTCTTCGACGTGTTGCCACGCCGAAGGAGCAAAGTGGTCCATCCGCCAAGAAGGATTCGCGAATCGAGCCTGAAGCCAAGGGCGCGGAAGCGCGCTTCGACCTGCCGCGCTTGGGGCTGGAGGATGCCGGAGAGAACGCAAACGCCGCCCGGCCGGAGAGCGCGCGCGAAAGCCGGCGCAAGCTCGAGCAGGGGCCTGAGCAGAATGTTGGCGAAGAGAATGTCGGCCTTGGCCCGGCGCAGCGCCGGATGGGCAAGACCCTCTGCCTTCACCACGAGGACGCGCGACCGGACGCCGTTCCTCGAAACATTTTCGGCGGCGACGGCGACGGCGACCGGATCCACGTCGCTTGCAATCACAGGTCCGTCGAGAGCCTTGGCGGCGGCGATGGCCAGGATGCCGGTGCCGGTGCCGATATCGAGCACATGGGCCGGGCGCCCGCGCTTGAGCAGGCGATCGAGCGCGATGAGGCATCCGCGCGTGGTGGCATGGTGCGCGGTACCGAAAGGCAAGGCCAGCGTCGATCTCAAGGGTGAAGCGCCCCGGAGGCACCTTGCCCCGGTCATGACGGCCATGCACCAGGAAGCGGCCGGCACGCACTGGCCCCCGCAAGCTTTCCGCCTCGGCCACCCAATTCCTTGGGGGAACTGGCTCGATCCTGAGAGCGGCGAGGGCATCTACGCTCGCGACGCCGGCCAGCAATTGCATCAGCCGCCCGCGCGCGGGCTCCTCGGCGTAGTGCGCCGACACTTCAACGTCTCCTGGACCACACTCGAACAGGGTCACGGCCGAGGCCGCAGGACTCTCCGTCGCCTCAAGCCTTGCGGCGACTGCCTCGGCAATGTGAGCAGGGGCTTCGATGGTCGCGACGTAGGTGACTGGCTCAATCTTGATGCGTGCCGACATGGCAGGAGCCGGTCAGCAACGCTCGACGAAACTGTCCACCACCTTCTTCTGTCCGGCCTTGTCGAAATCGACGGTGAGCTTGTTGCCGTCGACTTGCGCGACGCGGCCATAGCCGAATTTCTGGTGAAACACGCGCATGCCGACGGTGAGCCCGGCGCCCTCAACCGTGCTCGCCGCAACGAGCGTGCCGTCGATGGTGATCGGCTCACGGGCCCGTGGATTTGACGGCGTGCTCCCAGGCGGCCGGTTCCGCTGCGCGCGCTGCCAGCCGGGGGTCTCGTAGAAGCCGCTGGCGAATAGGTTCTCCGCCGTGTCGAAGCGGCTCTGCCCGTAGCTGCCGTGGAAGCCTTGAGGCTCGGCGACCTCGACATGGGCCATGGGCAATTCGTCGATGAAGCGCGACGGGATCGCCTGCTGCCACATGCCGTGGGTGCGCCGGTTCTGGGCGAAGGTGATCTTGGCCTTGAGCCTCGCCCGGGTCAGCCCGACATGGGCGAGCCTGCGCTCTTCCTCGAGCCCCGAGCGGCCGGATTCGTCGAGGCTGCGCTGATGCGGCAAGAGCCCTTCGTCCCACCCTGGAAGGAACACCACGTCGAATTCTAGCCCCTTGGCGCTGTGCAGCGTCATCAGATTGACGCGCTCCGTGCCCTCTTCGCTTTCCGCGTCCATCACCAGGCTGACATGCTCCATGAAGCCGGCAAGAGTGTCGAACTCCTCCATGAAGCGGATCAGCTCTTTCAGGTTTTCCAGCTTTGACTGTGCTTGCGGCGATTTCTCCGCCTGCCACATCGCGGTGTAGCCGGACTCATCGAGGATCAACTCGGCAAGCTCGGTATGGCGCATGGTCTCGATCAGCGACCGCCAGCGGTCGAAGGCGGCGATCAGGTCTGAGAGGCTTTTGCGCGATTTGGGCTTCAGCTCCTCGGTCTCGACGATCAGCCGCGCCGCTTGCATCAGCGGCACGTTATGCGCGCGGGCAAGCTGATGCAGCGATTTGAGGCTCGACTCGCCGAGGCCCCGCCGCGGCGTGTTGACGATGCGCTCGAATTTCAGGTCGTTGGCGGGATTGAGCGTGACATCGAAATAGGCGGTGGCGTCCCTGATCTCCTGGCGCTCATAGAAGCGTGGGCCGCCGATCACGCGGTAGGGGAGGCCGAGGGTGATGAAGCGATCCTCGAAGGCGCGCATCTGGAAGCTCGCCCGCACCAGGATGGCGATCTCGCTCAAGTCCTGTCCTTGCCGCTGCAGCTGCTCGATATCCTCGCCGATGACCCGGGCCTCTTCCTCGTCGTCCCAGCAGCCTTGCACCTCGACCTTGTCGCCGGCGGCGCCGTCGGTGCGCAGCGTCTTGCCGAGGCGCCCCTTATTGTGAGCGATCAGCCCTGAAGCGGCGCCGAGGATGTTGGCGGTGGAGCGGTAGTTGCGCTCGAGCCTGATGATCTTGGCGCCGGGGAAGTCGGTCTCGAAGCGGAGGATGTTGTCGACCTCTGCGCCGCGCCAGCCATAGATCGACTGATCGTCGTCGCCGACGCAGCAGATGTTGCGGCTGCCTTGGGCGAGCAGCCTGAGCCACAAATATTGGGCGACGTTGGTGTCCTGATATTCGTCGACCAGCATGAAGTGAAAGCGCGCCTGATATTGCGCAAGCACGTCAGGGTGTTCCTGGAACAGCCTCAGATTCTCAAGCAAGAGATCGCCGAAATCCGCGGCGTTCAGCTCCTTCAGCCGATGTTGATAGGCGGCATAAAGCTCGCGGCCTTTGCCGTTGGCATAGGCGAAGGATTCGCCTTCCGGTACGCGCTTCGGAACGTGAGCCCGCGGTTCTTCCAGCCGTCGATCATGGCGGCGAGCAGGCGTGCCGGCCACCGCTTCTCGTCGACGTTCTCCGCTTCAAGCAGCTGCTTCAACAGCCTGATCTGATCGTCGGTATCGAGCACCGTGAAGGACGGCTTGAGGTCGACAAGCTCGGCATGGCGGCGCAGGATCTTGACGCCGATGGCGTGGAACGTGCCGAGCCACGGCATGCCCTCGACCACCCCGCCGATCAGCTCGCCGACGCGGCCCTTCATCTCCCGCGCCGCCTTGTTTGTGAAGGTCACGGCGAGGATTTGTGAAGGCCTGGCCCGGCCCAAGCTCAAAATATGAGCAATCCGCGTGGTGAGCACGCGCGTCTTGCCGGTCCCGGCGCCGGCAAGCACAAGGAGGGGCCCATCAAGCGTCTCCACCGCCTCGCGCTGCTCAGGGTTGAGAGCGTCGAGATAACGCATGGGTTTCAGACCCATAGCGCGCATTGAAATGGGGAGTTGCTCCAGCTCCGGCGTGGGGTCCTCCGCCGCGGCTTCGTTCAGGCGAATCTTTGACATTGCTTTCAAACTATACATCGGGCTTGAGCGAAAAAGGGCAAGAGCTTGCTCCGGCGAACAGAAGTGTGGCCTCGTTGCATCGCGGGCGATTCGCCACACACTGATCTCGACAAGTTGGGTTGCCAGCGCGCCGCCGGACTGGCAAAAAAGGCACTATTGCGGGGCCTGATTCGTCACTGGGACTGGGGGAAAAGTATGCTTCGATCTGCGAAGATTTTTGTGCTTGCCATCCTCGCACTTGCGGTTTGGGGGTATCAGCCTGCGGCGGCAGGCTGCGACGTCATTTCGGCGACCCACAGCGCCGACAACAAAGCCGAGGCCTTGGCGATGTCGCGGGCTCTCGCTGCTGAGAGCGCCAACAACCTTCGTCGCTCCAGGGGCTGGCGCTCTGTCAGCATGAGCGCCTACAGGGTGAAGCCCGATCCGTTCTGGAAGTCGGTGCGGCCGGTGGTGCCCAAGGACGTCATCTACGGGACGTTCGTCACGGCGAAAACCTACACGACCTGCTTCACCGGGGTGGTGGTTCCTTACGTCTGCACCTCCGGTTCGAAGGTCTGCGGCAACTAGGCTCAGCCACCTCCGGAACTGCGATCCGACGATTGCCGTTATGATCGGGCGGCGCGGAGCTTCTCCGCGCCGCAAACGCGCCTTCGCGCCTCACGCTTGCCACAACAAATGGTAAGCTCTCCGTCACAAAGTTCTGTTGTGATGGCGTTGAAGCAGGATTCGACTCATGACCGGCGTGAAATTTCCACAATACACATTGCGCGAGCGCATCGCCGACGGCTGCATACACGTGGTCGGCGTCACCGCGAGCCTGGTCGCGCTCACGGCTCTGCTCATCATGGGCGTGCAGGCTCAGGCCACGCTGTGGGTCGTCGCCGTCTCCATCTACGGCTTGGCGCTCGTCGCCATGTTCACCTGCTCGGCCGGCTATAACCTCATCGTCAGGCCCAAGGTAAAGGCCCTCTTCCGCCGGCTCGACCACGCCGCGATCTTCCTCATGATCGCCGGCACCTACACGCCGTTCGCGCTGATGAAGATGGACGCGAAGTGGGGACTCACCCTGCTTGCCGTGGTTTGGTCCATGGCGGCTATCGGCGTCGCCATCAAGCTCTTCGCCCCGCGCTTCCTCGAAGGCGTGACCACTGGGCTTTATCTGGTGCAGGGCTGGGCGGTGATCGTCGCCTGGCATCCCCTCGTGTCTGCGGTGCCAGAGAGGGTTGCGTTTCTACTCATGCTTGGCGGCGTGCTCTACACGATAGGCGTGGTGTTCCATCTCTGGGAGCGGCTTCCCTTCCAGAACGCCATCTGGCACGGCTTCGTGCTTGCCGCCGCAACCGTTCACTTCGCGGCGGTGGTCGATATCGTCGGCTCCTAAGCGGTCGTCCGAGCGTTCCAAGGCTTCACTTTTCGTGAATCGCAAGGGTGGTACAGTGCCGCCATGAGCGCATTCATGGCAGACGCTGTCGAGCGGCCCTCGGCTGAGGCCAAGCGCGCCCTGTTCGCGCGCCTCGCAGCACGGTTCGGCAATCGCTTCTCGACCGGCACGGCACTCCGCGAGCAGCACGCCAACACGCTGACCTGGATCGCGACGCAACCGCCTGACGCGGTGCTGTTCGCCGAGACCACGCAAGAGGTGGTCGAAGCGGTGAAGCTTTGCGCCGAGGCGCGCGTGCCGGTCATCCCCTTCGGCACCGGCACCTCGCTCGAAGGCCACGTCAATGCGCCGTTGGGCGGCGTGTCGCTCGATCTGTCGCGCATGAACCGCATCCTCGCCGTACACGAGGAGGACCTCGACTGCGTGGTCGAGCCCGGCGTGACCCGCAAAGCGCTGAACGATCATCTACGCAACCAAGGTCTCTTCTTCCCCATCGACCCAGGTGCCGACGCAAGTCTCGGCGGCATGGCGGCGACCCGCGCCTCAGGCACCAACGCCGTGCGCTACGGCACCATGCGCGACAACGTCTTGAGCCTCACGGCGGTCTTGGCCGACGGCACGCTGCTCAAGACCGGGCAACGCGCCCGGAAATCGGCAAGCGGCTACGATCTCACCCATCTCCTGATCGGATCTGAAGGCACGCTCGGCATCATCACCGAACTCACGCTTAAGCTGCACGGCATCCCTGAGACCATCCTCTCCGCGGTCTGCCCCTTTGCCACTCTCGAAGGCGCCTGCAACGCCACCATCATCGCCATGCAGATGGGACTTCCGCTCGCCCGCATCGAGCTCGCCGACGAGGTGCAGATCAGGGCCTGCAACGCCTATTCGCATCTCACGCTTGCCGAGCAGCCGACGCTGTTTCTCGAGTTCCACGGCAGCGCGACCGCCGCGCGCGAAGCAGGTCGAAATCTTCGCCGAGATCGCGCGAGAACACGGGGGAGGGCAGTTCGCTTGGGCCGAGCGCCCCGAGGACCGCAGCAAGCTCTGGCAGGCGCGCCACGACGCCTATTGGGCGGCGCGGGGCTTGCGTCCAGGCGCCGAGGTGGTGACCACCGATGTCTGCGTGCCGATCTCGGCGCTCGCCGCTTGCGTCGGCGAGACGCGCGCCGACATCGACCGGACCGGCCTGCTCGCCCCGATCGTCGGCCATGTCGGCGACGGCAATTTCCACGTTATGCCGCTATTCGATGCCGGCAGCGCCGAGGAGAGGCACGCGGTGCAGGGCTTCCTCGACCGGCTGACCGAGCGCGCTTTGCTCATGCAAGGCACCTGCAGCGGCGAGCATGGCGTGGGCCAGGGCAAGATCCGCTATCTCGCGCAAGAGCACGGAGCCGGCGTCGATGTGATGATTGCCATAAAAAAGGCGCTAGATCCGTTGAATATCCTTAATCCTGGTAAGATCTTTGCTTTACCATGACCCAAGTTGTGGGCGGAGAGGACCAAAGTGTCCCCCGGCTTTACCCAATGCCCTCGCGAATGCTCGCGATCGAGCCTAAGGCATAGACTTCCGTGAACTCGTTTCTGCTCGCCTTGACGGCAGTACTGATTTTGGTGCTGAGCGCGCTCTTCGCGGCGCCGCTCTTCATTGACTGGAACGACTACCGTCCGGTCTTTGAAACCCAGGCGAGCAAGCTGCTTGGGCGCGACGTCAAGGTCGGCGGCAAGGTGCATATGGTGCTGCTGCCGGCGCCTGAGCTTCGCTTCGACCAGGTCAAGGTTGCGGACGAGAAAGGCGGTTTCGACCAGCCCTTGCTCGAGGCAAAGTCGATCGAGGCCTGGCTCAATATCGGGGCTCTGCTCCGCGGCGCCATCGAGGCGCGCAAGATCGCGATCACCGAGCCGGTGCTGCGGCTCGCTTTGCGTGAAGATGGCACCGGCAATTGGAGCGATGTCGGCAGGGCAGGGCAAGCGCTTCCCTTCGTGCCCAAGGAGGTGCTGCTCGATCAGGTGAGCGTCAGCTTTGGACGCGTCGAGGTGAGCCGGCCTGGCATGAAGCCGCTCGTCGTCGATAACGTCTCAGGCGAAGCGAGCGCCGCGTCTCTGGCAGGGCCATACAAGGTGACGGCGACCTACGATTTCGCAGGGCGCCCCCAGGAGCTTCGCTTCTCGACCGGCGCGAGCGATGCCGAGGGCGTGTTCAGGCTCAAATCGGCGCTGCGCGATCCAGATCGCAACACTATTTATTTGCTTGAAGGCGACGTGGCCGGTCTCCGCGACAAGCCGAGCTACGACGGTGCCATCGTCATGCGCATCGCCTCGGCCCTTCCGGCGGAGGGCGCGGCTGCGCAACAAGGCGAAGCGCAGAAGCCGGCAGATGCGCCCGCCGATGGCGCTCCCCAATCTGCCGAGCAAACCCCCGGCGCCGAAGCGAATCTTTCCGCCTTCGAGCTCAAGGGCAAGCTCAAGGCGACGCCTGACCACGCCGAGCTTCCCGCCTTCGAAATCGCCATGCACTCCAAAGGCCGCTCGCAGATGATGAAGGGCAAGCTCGCGCTCGATTTCGGCGCCCATGCCAAGGCGGTGGGCGAGCTCTCCGCAAGCTGGATCGATGTCGACACGCTGCTTGCCGCCACGGCACCTGTGGAAGCGCAAGGCGCACCTTCGACCGCTGATGTGTTGAACGCCGTCGCCGAACGGGCGCTTAAGGAAGCCGCCTCGGTCGGAGACGGCGCGCTTACCGTCAAGCTCGACCAGGCAAGCATCGGCGGCGACCTTGTCGGTGCCCTCGATCTCGCCGTGGCGGCGAAGGATGGCGTCGTGACCGTCGAGCGCCTCAATGCCGAGCTTCCCGGCGAGAACCGCATCGAGGCCTCCGGGCGCCTCACGCGAGGCGAGGGGGGGCCGGTATTCGAAGGCCCGATCAAGCTCGAAGGCTCAAAGCTCAGAACCCTCGCCCGCTGGGCCGCCGGCGACCGCGAGATGTCGGGCCAGGCGACGGTCGGCGCCTTCACGCTCTCGGCTAAGACCACGATCGGCGGCGGCAACCTCATGCTTGACGACGCAAGCGGCGAGCTGAGCGGCACGAAGTTCAGCGGCGCCGTGCATTATCGCGGCGGCGAGCAGCGCGTCATCGATCTGACGCTCGACAGCGACCGCCTCGATTTGCGCGAGGTGATGGGCGAGAGCGCGGCGTGGCGCAACTGGTTGCCTGATTCTGATGCGAAGCAGCCGGACTTTTCGCCGGTGTCCGAGCAAAGCCTGCTTGCAGCGCTCCGCGACGATGAAGTTCATGCCACTTTGCGCGTCGGCGAGCTTCTGCTTCCCAACATTCCCACCGGGCGGCTCGACGCGAAATTCAGCCTCGCCAAGGACACCCTTGACGTCGAGCGCCTCGACTTTGCCGCGCCTGGTGCCATCGCGCTTGCCGGCAAGGGCCGCATCGAGCGCTTGAGCGATGCCCCGGCAGGCAAGGTCGATCTCTCTCTGCAAGCTATGACCGCCGACGGGCTGAAAGTGACGAGCGAGCTCCTTGGGCTTGGCGACAGCGTGACCAAGTCGAAGCAACTCGCAAGCCTCGCGCCTCTCGATTTGCATATGGGACTTAACTCAGTGCGGGTGGGCAATGCCACCAGCGCTTCGATCGAGGTGAAGGGCAACGCCGGCGGCACTGACGTTTCCATCCTCGCCAAGGCCACCGGAGACCCGGGCAAGCTTGCCGACGCTGCCATCGACATCGACGGCAGCGTCGAAGGCAACGAGCCGCAGATCCTTCTCGGATTTCTGGTCCCCGGGCTTGCGCCCGAGCGGCTTGCCGTTGCCGGCGCCGAGAGCGGCACGTTCACGCTGAAAGCGCGAGGCGTACCGAGCAAAGGTGTCACCGGTCATGGGGACTTGACGACCCCCGATCTGCAAATCGCTTTTGACGGCGAGGGCTCGCTGCAGATTGAAGGCGTGGCCTTGGCTGGCCAGGCTTCGGCAAAAAGCAGCAATGCCGGTCTGGCCCTTGCGCTTCTCGGCCTTGACGCCTCGCCAAGCGCCAATGTGCCTCTAGACCTTCGCGCCGATGTCGTGAAGACCGCGGGCAGCGTCGACTTCAAATCCATTTCCGGCGAGATTGCCGGCGAGCCAGTAGCAGGAACCGCCCATTTCGACACGAGCGGTGACAGGACGCGCTTCAGGATCGCGGCAGATGCAGGCTCGGTTTCGCTGCCGTCTCTGCTTGGCTCGCTCATTGCCTGGCAGCGCACGCCCTCAACCGAGGAGATGCTCGGCTCGCTCGCCCAGAACGCCTCGCAAGTGTGGCCCGCACGCGGCTTCGCGCTCGAGCCGCTTGCCGGCGCGGAAGGCGAGGTCGCGCTGGACGCTAAGGAGCTTGCGCTCGGCGCCCCCTTCCAGGTCGACGATGCGACGCTGATCGCCCACGTCGATCACAACGGGCTTTCGGTCACTGACTTGCAGGGGCGCCTGTTCGGCGGCTCGTTTGCGGCGTCTGGAACGCTCACGCCGAAGGGCACCGGCGCCGAGCTTAAACTCCACGCCGAGCTCGCCACCGGCAGGCTGGACCAGCTGTCGCAATCTTTGGCCGGACGCGTGCTTGCCAAAGGCCCGTTCACCTTCGTGGTCGACGTCTCAGGCGAGGGGCTCAGTCCCCCAGGCCTCGTCGCCGGGTTGAACGGCGAGGGCGCGCTGTTCCTCGATCCTGGCGCGCTGCAAGCCCTGTCGCCGGAGCCTCTGAAGCGCGTAGCGCTCGATGCCAACCGGTCGAAGAAGATCAAGCTTGACAAGGACCAGATCGCCGCGCGGATGAGTACGCTGCAGGACACGCTCACGCGCGGAACCTACACCTATGCGGCTACCGCGCTTCCCTTCAGCATCAAGAACGGCACGCTCAAGCTTGACCCTGCGGTGCTTGCCGGCAAAGGCGCCGAGACCACCATCAACGGCTATGTGGAATTGGCGAGCCTGCGGCTCGACAGCGAGTGGGCGATGCGCCTCAACGGCAGCAAGGACGCAGACATGCCTCCCGTGAATGTCGTCCTCGCCGGATCTCTGCAAGACCCGGGTGCCATCGCCTCGGTTGTCGACACCGAGCCGATGGAGACCTTCCTCACCGTCAGCCGCATGCAAGCCGATGTCGAACAGCTTGAGACGCTGGACGTAAGCGGGCGAAATCAGCCCGAAGCCGGGCCTGACGCGGCCGAGGCTGATGTCTCCGATGACAGTGGTGAACCGGTGGCGCAGGCGACGACCGAGGAGCTTGCCGCCAAGAAGGAAGCGGTCGAACAGCGTGCCGCCGACAGGGCTGCCGCGGCGAAGCGTATCGCCGCAGAAAAAGCTGCTGAAGAGAAGCGCGCAGCGGAGAAGGCGGCGGAAGAAAAGCGCGCTGCCGAGAAGGCTGCCGCCGACAAAATTGCCGCTGAGAAGGCTGCCGAAGAGAAGCGTGCGGCGGAAAAGGCCGCCGCCGAACAGCTTGCCGCCGAGAAGGCTGCCGAAGAAAAGCGCGCGGCGGAAAAGGCCGCCAAGGAGAAGCTTGCCGCCGAGAAGGCCGCAGAGAAAAAGCGTGCTGCCGAAAAAGCCGCTGCCGAGAAGGCAGCCGCCGAGGAGGCAGCTGCAGAGAAGCGCGCTGCAGAAAAGGCCGCGGCAGAGAAGCGTGCTGCGGAAAAGGCCGCTGCTGAAAAGGCAGCCGTGGAAAAGCGTGCTGCGGAGAAGGCTGCTGCCGAGAAGGCCGCGGCAGAGAAGCGCGCCGCTGAAAAGGCCGCAGCTGAGAAGTTGGCTGCGGAGAAGGCAGCTGCCGAAAAGGCCGCGGCAGAGAAGCGCGCCGCTGAAAAGGCTGCAGCTGAGAAGTTGGCTGCGGAGAAGGCAGCTGCCGAAAAGGCTGCGGCTGAGAAGCGCGCCGCTGAAAAGGCCGCAGCTGAGAAGTTGGCTGCGGAGAAGGCAGCTGCCGAGAAGGCCGCAGCAGAGAAACGTGCCGCTGAAAAGGCTGCTGCTGAGAAGTTGGCTGCGGAAGAGGCTGCTGCCGAAAAGGCCACAGCAGAGAAACGCGCCGCTGAAAAGGCCGCGGCTGAGAAGTTGGCTGCGGAGAAGGCAGCTGCCGAAAAGCTTGCTGCCGAGAAGGCCGCCGCCGACAAGCTTGCTGCCGAGAAGGCCGCCGCCGAGAAGCTTGCCGCCGAGAAAGCCGCTGCCGACAAGCTTGCCGCGGAAAAGGCTGCCGCCGACAAGGCCGCCGCCGAGAAAGCCGCAGCCAGCACGGCAACGCCTCGCGCCGATCTGGAGGCAAACAGTGCCGCGCAAAGCAACGTGCCGTCAGCCGGTCAGGTGGAACAATTGCCGTGGGGTCAGGGCGCCACAGCCCCGGTTCCACCGTCTCAGTCCACTACGCCTGCGGCCGAAGCGCAGCCAACGCCGGCGGCTGCCGCCGATGACGCCGTACCAGCCCCAGGCCCCGTGGCCCCGAGAAAAAGACCGAGCCGTCCGAAGCCCGCGCCCGACGACTGGAAGAAGGGCATCAGCATCTTCGGCGGCGGCTAGGCCTCGCGGGCTTCCAGCCGCTCCAACACGTAAAGCCTGATTGCCGACGAGAGGCTGGTGTCAGACCGGCTCGTCTCGCGCCGCCGATCGATCTCGCTCACGAGATCTGCCACCGATCGGCCGTCGGCCTTGGCCAGTCGGCTGAGAGCCTGCCAGAACGCATCTTCAAGCGAGATGCTGGTGCGGTGACGGGCAATGGTGATCGAGCGCTTATGGCGCGATTTGGCCACAGCGGCGATCATCGCCGTTTCGGACCGACCATGTTCTCGGGTCGCACCATACGGTCGAACTCTGCTTCGCTGACGTGGCCGAGCCGCACCGCTTCCTCCCGCAACGTGGTTCCCCGTTTATGCGCCGCCTTGGCGATCTCGGCCGCCTTGTCGTAGCCGATATGGGGAGCGAGCGCCGTGACCAGCATCAGCGAGCGTTCGAGATGCTCCTTGATGCGCGCCCGGTTGGCCTCGATTCCGACGATGCAATTGTCGGTGAAGCTCTCCGCCACGTCGCTGAGCAGTCTGATCGACTGAAGCATGGCGTAGGCCATCAGCGGCTTGAACACGTTCAGCTCGAGATGCCCTTGGCTCCCGGCAAAGGACATGGTGGCGTTGTTGCCCATGACTTGGGCGGCGACCATGGTCACCGCCTCGCACTGGGTCGGGTTCACCTTGCCAGGCATGATCGAGGAGCCAGGCTCGTTCTCCGGCAGGAGCAACTCGCCGAAGCCAGAGCGCGGGCCAGAGCCAAGCAGGCGAATGTCGTTGGCGATCTTGAACAGCGAGACGGCGACCGTGTTGAGCGCCCCGTGCGCGAACACATAGGCGTCGTGGCTCGCGAGCGCCTCGAATTTGTTCGGCGCGGTGACGAAGGGGAGCTTGGTCATCTCGGCGATCTTGGCGGCGAACAGCTCGGCAAACTCCGCATGCGCGTTCAGCCCGGTGCCGACCGCGGTGCCTCCTTGGGCGAGCTGGTAGAGCCCGTAAAGGGCCTGCTTGATCCGCTCCATGCCGTGCGACACTTGTGTCGAATATCCGCCGAATTCCTGACCGAGGGTGAGCGGTGTCGCGTCCTGCAGATGGGTCCTGCCGATCTTGAGGATGTCCTGGAACGCCTCTTCCTTGTCCTTGAGCGCCTGGTCGAGGCGGGCGAGCGCCGGGTTCAAGCGATAAGCGAGCTCGACCGCCGCGGCGATATGCATGGCGGTGGGAAACGTGTCGTTGGACGACTGGCCGAGATTGACGTGATCGTTGGGATGGATCGGATGTTTTGCTCCCAAGGTGCCGCCAAGCAGCTCGCTCGCCCGGTTGGCGATCACCTCGTTTAGATTCATGTTCGACTGCGTGCCGGAGCCCGTCTGCCACACGAGCAGCGGGAAATGGTCATCGTGCCTGCCTTCGATCACCTCGTCAGCGGCCGCCACGATGGCCTTCGCCAGGCGCTCGTCGATCAGGCCAAGCTCGAGATTGGCAAGTGCTGCGGCCTTCTTGACCATGGCCAAAGCCTTGACCAGGGGCAGCGGCATGCGCTCCTCGCCGATCCTGAAATTCCGGCGCGAGCGCTCGGTTTGCGCGCCCCAATACCGGTCGGCGGCCACCTCGATCGGGCCAAAGGAATCGGATTCCATGCGCGTCGAGGTTGCAGCTTGTGGACTACGGGACGGGTTCCTGCTCACGGCCATACTAAGGTCTCCGTTTCGGCAACATTTCGCACAAGTCACAAGTCAGGCCGCTTGCATGACCTATCGGCTCGGCCTTGGCTAGGCTATAACATCGCAACAGGGTGGGAGAACGTGTTCATTGCAGCTGATTTTTAGGGCCTTCTGCCGAGGAGCGCCTGACTTCGCCTGGGCTTCGAACCCGCGATATTGGGTGAGGAAGGCGTGATTGAGGTTCCAGTGAGGATGGCTTTGCCGGTGCCGCGCGCCGTGAGGGTGGCGCTCGGCCTGGCGCGTCTTTGTGCCCTGGTGGTGGTCGCCGCCGGGGCGCTGGTGCTCGCCAGCTGGCATTTCAATCTCTCGGCGCTCGAGCCGCTCTTCCCCCACCTTCACAGCATGGCGCCGAATGCGGCCGCAGCCGCCATCGCCGGCGGCATCGGGCTCTTCTGCCTGACATTCCGCGGGCTTCGGCCCTTCGCCTGGATCATCGGTTTCGGGCTCGTCCTGCTCGGCGGCGCAACCGTCATCCAGGAGCTGTTCGGGTTTGACCTTGGTATCGACCAGGCGTTGCTCGGCAATGGGACACCTGCCGCCGATGGCTCCGGACAGGCGGCGTCGACGCGCATGCCTCCAGGCAACGCCGGCGCGCTCATTCTGTTTGGGCTCGCCTTGCTCTCCGCCAAGGGCGACAGGCTCGGCTCCGCCATCAGCCAGGTCCTGGCCATCGCCATGCTGGCCCAGGTGCTGATCGTGCTCACCGGCTACGCCTACGGCGTCGCCACCCATTATTACCAGTTCCCCTTCACCGCCATGTCGCCTTACGGCTTGCTGAGCACGCTGCTTGCTCGCCATCGGGCTGCTTGCCGCGTCCCCCGAGGAAGGCATCGCCGCCGCCGTCGTCGAGAAGTCTCCCGCCGGCGAGATGCTGCGCCGGCTGTTGCCGGGCATCCTCGTGCTGCCCCTCGTCATCGGCTGGTTCGCCCATCAGGCTGAGATCGCCGACTACTACGACAGCGCCGCGACGCTTGCCATCTTCGCCGTGTCGAGCATCGTCGTGCTCGCGGCCTTCAGCTGGACCACGATCGACGCCGTGCGCCGCTCCGACCGCGCCCGCAACGAGGCGCTGATCGAGCTCAGGGGACAGCGGGAATGGCTGAGCACGACCGTCGGCAGCATCGGCGAGGGGGTGATCGCCACCGATCCTTCCGGGAGCGTGCTGCTCTTGAACAAGGTCGCCGAACGGCTGACCGGATGGCCGCTCGGCGACGCCCGCGGCAAGCCGATCTGGGAGGTATTCCGGGTGATCGACGAGGCGACGCGCAAGCCCCTCGACGATCCTGCGCTGCGTGCCTTGCGCGAGCGCGCCACGACGCGGCTCGAATCTGGCGCGCTGCTCTTGACCCGCGACGGCAAGGAGCTGCCCATCGAGGATTCAGGCGCCCCCATCCTCGGCTTCGACGGCTCGATCGCCGGCGCCGTGCTGATCTTCCGCGACGTGACCGAGCGGAGGCGGGCGGCACAGCGCCAGACCATGCTGGTCGGCGAGCTCAATCACCGGGTCAAGAACGTGCTCGCCATCGTGCAGTCGCTGGTGCAGGCAAGCCTGCGTCAGGCCACCAACCGGCCGGCACAGGCCATGGCCCAGACCTTGTCGGAGAGACTGCGCGCGCTGCATCGCGCTCACGATCTTCTGCTCGAGGCGCAATGGTCCGGCGCGAGCCTCAAGGCCATGGTCGAGCGCGAACTCGAGCCCTATCAGCGCGAGGGCGGGCCGAGGATCCTGATCAAGGGGCCAGACGTTCTGCTTCCTCCGCAATGCACCTCGATCCTCGCCATGACCTTGCACGAGCTCGCCACCAACGCCGTGAAATACGGCGCGCTGTCGGCGCCGGCCGGTCAGCTCAGCGTCGCCTGGCGGACGGCGCGCGGCAACCGCCTGCTGCTCACCTGGGAGGAACGCGGCGCCGGCGTCGTGCTCAAACGCAGCAACGGCTTCGGCATGCAGCTCATCGATAAAGGCATCCGCCACAATCTCGGCGGCGACACCAAGGTCGATTTCAGGGCGACCGGGCTTTATGTCGAGCTCAACGTGCCGCTCGAACCTGCGCGGGACACCGGGCCGAAATCGCTGCCGGCTCCGGCCGAGTCCATCTAGCACCCAGACCAGTGCTCATACACGGTGAAGGCGTCGTTATCGTGCGCGCGGGGCTTGCACGGACGATTGAGGGATTCGCGCGACGGTGACTCGACCGGAGCCCCGCGCGGATTGACGCAGAACGCGTAGCCGGTGACGGGGTTCACCACGGCTTCCAGGCACTTTCGCCGGCGCTGCCGATGGCTCGGCGGACTGCGTTGCTGCCGTGTCTGCGGACTGGGCCGCCACGGAGAGCACCATCGTGACGCCCAACGCGACGATGAGCGTCTTGAGATCTTTCACGATTTCTTCCTCCTTAGGCGTTCGGCGTCTAGGCTGTTCGTTTAACGTTATCAGCGCTCTGCGAAGAACGACATTGAAGATGTCTAATCCTGGTGATGAGCGCAGCTCATGGAAGGTCTACCAGATCGGCTTCTTGCCGAAGCCCGAACCGGGGTCTATTGCTCGTGATCGGCGCGACAATCTTGCTGCGGGTTATGCCTGAACGCGACGAACTCTGATGCTCTACGACACGGTGCTGTTACGAACCTTCGCGGCCATCTGCGACGCCGGCAGCTTCACCAAGGCTGCGCGCGAGGTGAACCTCACCCAATCGGCAGTGAGCCTTCACGTTAAGCGTCTTGAAGAGCAGGTCGGTTCGCGCCTGATCATGCGCAATACGCGCGGCGTCAGGCTGACGGAGCATGGCGAAGTGCTCTTGTCCTACGCGCGGCGCATCCTTGCCTTGTACAAGGAAGCCGAGCAGCGCCTCGGCCGCGATAGCGGCGGCCTCGTCCGCATCGGCGCGCCTGAATATTTCGACCTCCACACGCTCTCCGCACTGCTCGGGCAATTCTCCGCTCGCTACCCATCGGTCAGGCTGCAGATCGAGCTCGGTATCGGTCCCGATATCTCTGCTCTTCTCGACGAGGGCGAGCTCGATCTCGTGATCGTCAGCAACGAAATCAGAGAGGGCGACGGCGTCCCGCTCGCCCGCGAGCGGCGCGTCTGGGCGGCGGGGAGGGCGATGCATCTCGATCCCGAGGAACCGGCGCCGCTCGCGCTCTATCCGCCATATTGCCGGTGGCGGCAGCTCGCCTTGGAGGAACTCGATCGGGCCGGCAGGGCGTGGACTCTCGTGCTGCAGAGCGCAGGCACGGCGGGTATCGTCGCAGCCCTCGACGCTGGGCTCGCGATCACGGTCTTTCCCGAGTTCAACCTGCCGAATAGCCTGAAGGCGCTTGGGGCCGCCGAGGCCCTGCCGGCTCTGCCAGACTTCGAATTCGTGCTGCGGCGGAGCCGCAACAGCTCGCTTGCGGCGGACCACCTCGCCGAGATGATCGTCAACTTCTTCCAGCTCTCCACCGCACTGCGCCCAGAAGCCGGAATGAACTACAAGCAGCGCTCGCATCTTCTGCTGCGAACTCGCCTCGAGGCCTAGGCTCGCGCGTTACTCGAGCGAGCGGATCGCCTCGTTGGCGTGGCGCAAGCGCTCGGAGAAATCGCGCGTCAGGTTGGAGAGGATCGTCATCATGATATTGGGGTGCGCGGCGGCGAGCTCCTTGAGCTGCTCGACCGCGAGCCCGTAGCAGATGACCTTCTCGTCGGCGACGACGTCTGCCGAGCGCGCGCCCCCGCCGAACAGCGCCATCTCGCCGAAAGTGAGTCCAGGCCCGATCGAGGCCACGCGCCGCCGCTTCTCGCCCGTCTGGGTGGGAATCCTGATCTGCACGCTCACGCTCCCTCGCGCCAATACGAAAAACAGCTTCGCCTGATCGCCCTCGCGGATGATCACCTCTCCCTTCTCGAAGATAAGCGGGTTCACAATGGTCTCCACCAGCCGGTACTCCTCGGCGCTTAGGCCCTTGAACACATCGAGCTCGGAGAGCGCGAATTTCGGCTCTGCGTTCTGGTGCAGCATGTTGGCTAGAAGTTGGTCTTCGCACCATTCGAGCGCCGCATCGACGTCGCGGAACACGCGCAGCAGCCTGTCCGTCTCATGCTTGGCGAGCTCGCGCGAGACGCCGGCAAGCGGCCCGTCATTGGCGATTTCGGCGAAGAGGAGCTCGGTTTTGCCGCCGCGCATGGACTGGGCAAGCCGCAGGATCAACTTGCAGGCAGAGCTGTCGGCAAGGTGCACCCGCTTGAAGTCGACGACGATGTAGCGGGCGGTCTCGCTGAGCTCGGCGATGCGCCGCAACAGCTGCTCGGTCGTGCCGAAATAGAGCGCGCCTTGCACCTCGATCACGGCACTCTTGGCGCCTTCGACGTCGAGCAGGTCGCGCTCCTGGGCCGTGCGCAAGCGGCTCGAGCGAACCCGATCGCCACGGTACACGCGGCGGATCACGCTGCGCACATTGGTGCGGTTGTTGAAGGCGTGCAGCTCGAATTCGTTGGAAATGTCCTGGCAGACCTTGATGCCGCGCACGCTGTTGCCTTGCGCATCGAGCGGCGGCGAGTAGACGCCGATGCCGACTTGGCCGGGGATGACGGCCATGATGCATCCGGACACGCCGCTCTTCGCCGGCATGCCGACTTCGTACGACCACTGGCCGGCATAGTTGTACATGCCGCAGGAGTTCATCACCGACAGCACGTCGCGCACGTAATGCGGATCGAACACCGAAACGCCGGTGAGCGGGTTGACGCCGTCATTGGCGAGCGTCGCCGCCATCATGGCGAGGTCGCGGCAGGAGACGGTGATGGAGCATTGCCGGAAATAGAGGTCGAGCGCCTCGATCGGGTCGCGCTCGATCATGCCTGAGTTCAGCATCATATAGGCGATGGCCCGGTTGCGGTGGCCTGAGGCGTTCTCCGATTGAAACACCTGCTCGTCGATCTCGAGCCTGCGGCCGGCAAGATCGGAGAACAGAGTGAGCATCGCGCCGATGCGCCCTTGCACCGAGTTGCCGGGCATCAGCGCGGCCACGGCAATGGCGCCGGCATTGACCATGGGGTTGAACGGCCGGTTGGCGACCTCGTCGAGCACGATCGAGTTGAAGGCTTCGCCGGTCGGCTCGACGCCGACATGGCGCAGCACATAGTCGCGCCCATAGTGCTGGAGCGCGTAGCCGTACATGAAAGGCTTCGATACCGATTGGATGGTGAAGAGGTGATCGGCGTCACCCGTCGCATAGGTCTCGCCATCGACCGTGGCGAGCGCCACGCCGAAAGTGTCGGCATCGGCCTTGCCAAGCTCCGGGATATAGTCGGCGACCTTGCCGCCGCCCATTTCTGAAATGCGTCGATGAAGGTCGATGAGAAACTCTTCGATGGGAGACGTCGAGGCGGTGCCTGCCTCAGCCCTCATTCCCGTCGCGCCACTCACCTGGTCCAAGGAGGTTCCCGACTTTTGCCAGACCTCGGCGGAAATTATCAAAACCTCGGCGGCGCGCACGCCCAAGTTTTGAGCAGTGTTGCGTATGAATTGAGCTTAAGGGCTCAGCTGGGTCGCGGGGGGCCTATTTCTTGCGGAACCGGTCGAGCTGCACCACCTCCGCGCCCGACGACCGGGGCCGGTCTGCAGGCGGTCCGTCGCTCGCCGCAGGCTTGGGCAACGGGGCTGGCTCCGGGCGTGGCGGCTCTGAGGACGCCGGCGGCCGCTGCTGCGCCGCTTCATCGGCGTCAGCCACAAAGTCGGGCAGCGCCGAGGCCATGTGCTGGCGGGCAAGGTCGTTGGCGGCGCCAGGCTTGCCGAACTGAAGGCCGAACTGGGCCGAAGGGTCGTAGAACGCCTTCACCGCCTGGAAAGGAACCACCAGCCTTTCCGGCAGGCTGCCGAAGGAGAGCTTCACCTCGAAGCGGTCGTTGGTCACCTGCAGGTCCCAGAACTGGTACTGCAGGACAATGGTCATCTCCTCGGGATATTGCTCCTTGAGGCGCTTCGACACCGAAACCCCTTCCGCCCCGGTATCGAAGGCGATGTAGAGGTGGTGTTGCCCAGGAAGGCCGCTCCTCTGCACGAGGGTCAGCACTCTCCTGATCACGCCGCGCAACGCGTCCTGCGTGAGAAGGTCGTATCGGATCTCGTCTTCTGCCATGGACCTCGTCGCCCCTCCGCGACCTGAGGCAGGGCCCCCGTTAAAAGTGGAGGGCTTCTGTTGCCCGGTGCCCTCCGAAACCGCGCCTGACCCCTGCGAAGAGGCTAGGACTTGATGTTTAGGCTATCGCGCTGACTACGCAGCGAGAGCAGCCTCCGCATAGTTGTCGTTTGCAACTATTTGGTTGGCCCGATAACGGCGGTACCATGCCGAGCGAAAGCGCGACCTTTACACCCTCGTCGATCCTATTTCGGCCCCTTGTCAGGAATCAGAGATCAGTGATCAGTTGTCAGAAGCGTCTCGCTCGTTCTGATCTCTGATGACCGACCTCTGATCCCTGAATGGTGGAGCCGCCGGGTACTGCCCCCGGGTCCGAATGGCTTATTACGAAGGCTGTTTATCGCCATATCCGACTTGCGCCGGCTTTCAATATATAAGCCGGTCCGGCGGCAAAAAAAAGGATCATGACTTACCCATGAAGGCGTGGGGATAAACGCGGCCGCGCTCTTGACACAGCGGACTAGTCGTTGCGCCGCATCTTGACGATCTCGCCGCTCGCGGCGTCGACCTTCATCTCGATCTTATGGCCGCCAGCGTCGCGGCCTTGGACCTCCCAGATACCGTGGTCGAGCTCGATCTCCTTGATGGTGACGACGCCTCTGTCGAAGGCCATGTTGCGCACGTCGTCGATGGTGAGATGCTGGGCGCCGGCAGCGGCGGGCAGAGCGGCGTCCGCCGAAAGGGCGAAAAGAACGATCCACAAGAATCGGCGCATGATGGTGTCCCTGTTCAAGATTGGGGATGATCGACGGCGCGCCCGAGCCTATATCGGGGGGAGAATCATGCCTAGCCCGGTCCGTTGCCGAGGCTGAAAAGGATCAGGCCTTTGCGCCAATATCTCGACCTTCTTGCGGAGATTCGCGACACCGGCGTCCGCAAAGGGGACCGCACCGGAACCGGTGCCTTAAGCCTGTTCGGCCGGCAGATGCGCTTCGATCTGGCGCAAGGCTTTCCGCTCGTCACCACCAAGAAGCTGCACGTGAAATCGGTGATCCACGAGCTGCTCTGGTTCCTGCAGGGCTCGACCAATGTGCGCTATCTCAACGAGCATGGCGTGACCATTTGGGACGAGTGGGCTGACGAGAACGGCGATCTCGGGCCAGTCTATGGCCGTCAATGGCGCTCCTGGCCGACGCCCGACGGCCGCCACATCGACCAGATGGCGCAACTTGTGGAGCGGCTGAAGCGCGACCCCGATTCGCGCCGGCACATCGTCAGCGCCTGGAACGTCGGCGAGCTCGACCGGATGGCGCTCCCGCCCTGCCACTGCCTGTTTCAGTTCTACGTGGCGGACGGCAAGCTCTCCTGCCAGCTCTATCAGCGCTCGGCGGATATGTTCCTCGGCGTCCCCTTCAATATCGCCTCTTACGCGCTTCTCACCATGATGATGGCGCAAGTGACGGGGCTCGCCCCCGGCGAGTTCGTCCACACCTTCGGCGACGTGCATCTCTATCTCAACCACCTCGACCAGGCCGACGAGCAGCTCAGGCGGAAGCCGCGGGCCTTGCCGCGCATGGAGCTCAATCCCGACGTGGGCTCACTGTTCGATTTCGTCTATGAGGACTTCAAGCTGATCGGCTACGACCCGCATCCTGCCATTCATGCCAGGGTTGCCGTGTGAGCGGTAAGGCGACGGCTGCGGCGCGCGATCCCATCATTGCTCTCGTCGTGGCGCAGGGCAGAGAACGGCGCCATCGGCGTCGGCGGCGATCTACCCTGGCGGCTTTCCACCGATCTCAAGCAATTCCGCAAGGTGACGCTGGGGAAGCCCGTCATCATGGGCCGGCGCACTTTCATGTCGCTTCCTCGCGTGCTCGATGGCCGGGCCAATATCGTGCTTACCCGAAACGCCGCCTTCGTCGCACCTGGGGCGGTGATGGCCTACAACCTTGAGGAGGCGCTCGACGTGGCGCGCAAAGCAGCTGCGAATGCCGGCGTTGACGAGATCATGGTGATCGGTGGCGACGACGTCTTCCGTGCCGTCATGCCGCTTGCGAAGCGCATCTACCTCACCGAAGTGCACGCCTCGCCCGACGCCGACACCTGGCTCAAGGACTTCAACCTGAAGGATTGGCGCGAGCTCTCCCGCGAAAGGCACGAGCCTGGCCCCAAGGACCAATACCCGTTCAGTTTCGTGCGTCCTGGAACGGCCCTGAACCTCCGTCTTAGGGCGCATTGCGCTTTCATCGCCAACTGCCATATAACCCCCCAAGAACCCTGACGCATGGCTGCCATCTTCCTGCTGATAGTCGTGCGTTGCCAGCGCTGACCCTGAAGCGGTCGAGCGCCATTCTTCAGCGACAACAGGATCCCATCATGCCTTGGAGCAATCAGAGCGGCGGCGGTTGGAAGGGCGGGCCCGGAGGCCCCTGGGGCCCGCGGCCGGGCGGCCCAAACCAGCAGCCTGACCTTGAGGAATTTCTGCGCCGGGGCCAGGACCGCATCCGCCAGGCCATCCCGAGCGGGCGCATGGGCGGACCTTTTGCGGTGATGATCGCCGTGGCGCTCGTGGCGCTGATCGGCTTTTTCGGCTTCACCGTGCGGGTCAATCCTGAAGAGCTCGGCGTGGTGCTCAGATTTGGCGAGTTCGTGCGCCTGCTCCCGCCAGGCCTTAATTTCCGCTGGCCCTATCCGATCGAAGTGGTCGAGCTGCCCAAGGTCACCCGCGTCAATCGCATCGAGCTTGGCATGCGCGGCTCGGCGGAGAACCGCGAGACATCGACCGCGGTCCGCGACGTTCCGGAAGAGAGCCTGATGCTCACCGGCGACGAGAATATCGTCGATGTCGACTTCGTGGTGTTCTGGCGCATCAGCGACGCGCCGAAATTCCTGTTCAACATCCAGGATCCCGAGATGACGGTGAAGGATGTCGCCGAAAGCGCCATGCGCGAGATCGTCGGCCAGAGCGATATCGAGCCTCTCCTCACCGAGGCGCGGGCCAAGACCGAGGCAGCGGTGCAGGCGCTGATGCAGAAGACGCTCGAACTTTATGGCGCCGGCGTGCAGGTGACCCAGGTCCAGCTCCAGAAGGTCGATCCGCCGGCACAAGTCATCGACGCCTTCCGCGACGTGCAGGCGGCCCGCGCCGACCAGGAGCGGCTGCAGAACGAGGCGCAGGCCTATGCCAACCGCATCATCCCGGAGGCCAAGGGCGAGGCCGAGCGCATCCTGCAGGCGGCGCAAGGCTATCGCGACAAGGTGATCGCCGAATCCCAGGGTGAGGCCGACCGCTTCGTCAAGATCTATCAGCAGTACAAGCTCGCGCCCGACGTGACCCGCCAGCGCATGTTCCTGGAGACCATGGAGCGCGTGCTCGCCGACACCGACAAGGTGATCGTGGACGAGAAGGCAGGATCAGGCGTGGTGCCCTACCTGCCTCTGTCGGAATTCAACAAGAAGGCCCCAGCCCAGGCGCCGGCGGAGGAGAGCCAGCAATGAACAGAACCGCTCTCACCACCAGCCTCATTATCCTCGGCATCGCCGCGGTTGTGGCCTATCTGACCCTGTTCACGGTGGAACAGACCCAGCAGGCGATCGTGCTCGAATTCGGCAAGCCGAAGCGCGAGATCAAGGACGCAGGGCTGCACTACAAAGTGCCCTTCATCCAGAACGTCGAATATTTCGACAAGCGCATTCTCGACATCGATACGGCCTCGCAAGAGGTCATCGCCTCCGATCAGAAGCGGCTCGTCGTGGATGCCTTTGCGCGCTACCGGATCACCGACCCGCTGATGTTCTTCCAGAGCGTGCGCGACGAGTTGATCGCCAATTCGCGGATCGGCGCCATTCTTGAAGCCTCGCTCCGGCGCGTGCTCGGCGCTGCGAGCTTCCAGTCGGTGGTGCGTGACAAGCGCGAGGCGCTGATGCGCACCATTCTGAGCCAGGTCAATCAGGAAGCGAGCGGGTTTGGGGTCCAGATCGTCGACGTCCGCATCAAGCGCGTCGACCTGCCTGAAGCCAACATGCAGGCGATCTACCGGCGCATGCAGACTGAACGGCAGAGACAAGCGGCGGAGTTCCGCGCCGAAGGCGAGGGGGCTGCGCGCCGTATCCGCGCTACCGCCGACCGTCAGGTCACCGTGATCAAGGCCGACGCCACCGGCGAGTCGGAGCGCATCAGAGGCGACGGCGACGCCCAAAGGAACCGCATCTATGCCGAGGCCTTCAACCAGGATCCCGAGTTCTTCGGCTTCTACCGATCCATGCAGGCCTATGAAAAGGGTCTGCAAGCCGGCGACACGCGGTTCCTGCTGAGCCCCGACTCAGAATTCTTCAAATATTTCAACGATGCGTCTGGCAAAACGCCGCCTCCCGCCAAGTCCGGCGAGCATCCCACCTCGCCGACCGAAACCAAGCCCGCGCCTGAGGCGGCGATGCCACAACCGGCAGAGCCAGAGCCGCGCGCCGCGGCCTCGGGGGACCCCGGCGCACCGACCCCGCCACCGCAATAGGCGGCTGTCACGGGTGTCATGAGCGATCTTGTCGTTGCCATCGGCCTCGTTCTCGTGATCGAAGGCCTGTTGTGGTCGCTCTTTCCCGGACTCGGGCGAAAGCTGCTTGAGGCTGCAGCCGGCACACCGGAGTCGTCGCTGCGCATGGCCGGCGCCGTGGCCGTGGCGCTTGGCGTCGCGGTCGTCTGGCTCGTTCGCGGCTAGTCGGCGCGTCGACTCTATGCCAAGCCTTGGCGATTTGCGCTACCATGACACGCTTACACCTAAGTAGTCGGGAGCAGTTGAGATGAGCGGGTGGACACGCGGCACTCCGGCGGGGAGATGGGCGTTCATGCCCGCTCGTCTGAAGTGCCGTCGCGTTCGCGCTTCTCTTTGCCGTCCCGCCGCTGCTCGCCACCGCGGCCCTCGCGCGTGGTCCTGAATCGGTGGCAGGCGTCGCCGAAGGCCTCCAGGATACCGTGGTCAATATCTCTACCACCCAGACGCTAAAAGGGAGCGCCGAGAAGACCGAGCCGCCAGGCCCCGGACCGAAAGGCTCGCCCTTCGAGGAGTTCTTCAACGACTTCTTCGACGAGCAGGACAAGGAGGGGCTGCCCCGCAAGGTGAGCTCGCTCGGCTCGGGCTTTGTCGTCGATCCCTCGGGGCTGATCGTCACCAACAATCACGTCATCGAAGGCGCCGACGAGATCATCGTCAATTTCACCGACGGCACCAAGCTGAAGGTGACCAAGATCCTCGGTCATGATCCCAAGACCGACCTCGCGCTGCTCAAGGTCGAGCCGAAACAGCCGCTTAAGGCCGCGCGCTTCGGCGACTCCTCAAAGATGCGGGTGGGGGATTGGGTCATGGCCATCGGCAACCCCTTCGGCCTCGGCGGCACCGTGACCGTCGGGATCATCTCGGCCACCAAGCGCGACATCAACTCGGGGCCTTACGACGATTTCCTGCAGACCGACGCCGCCATCAACCGCGGCAATTCCGGCGGCCCGCTGTTCAACATGGACGGCGAGGTCATCGGCGTGAACACCGCCATCATCTCGCCGACCGGCGGCTCGATCGGCATCGGTTTTGCTGTGCCGTCGAACAGCGCCGTGCAGGTCGTCGACCAGCTGAAGGAATACGGCGAGACCAGGCGGGGCTGGCTCGGCGTGCATGTGCAGAACGTGACCGGCGAAATCGCCACGAGCATGGGATTGCAGGAGCCGGTCGGGGCCCTCGTCGCCAGCGTCGCACCCGGTAGCCCGGCCGATACCGCTGGGCTGAAGCCGAGCGACATCATCCTCAAATTTGACGGCCAGCCGGTCGAGACCATGCGCAGCCTGCCGAAGGCGGTTGCCTCCACGCCCATCGGCAAACCCGTCGACATCGAGGTCCAGCGTGCCGGCGAGGTGCTCCACCTTACCGTGACGGTTGGCAGGCTTCCCGAGGAAGCCGAGAAAGCCGAGAAAGCCGAAGCTGAGGCCGAGCCAAGCCCCGATGTCGATGAGCCGGAGGATGAGCCCGATCATGAAGAGCTGCTCGGCCTCTCGATCGCCCCGCTCACCGAGGAGCTGCGCGGCCAGTTCCATATCGGCAAGAGCGTCGAAGGCGTGGTGATCACCGATGTCGACGCCAACAGCCCGGCGGCGCTGAAGGACGTGAAGCCGGGCGATGTCATCGTCGAGGTCACCCAGGAACGGGTGAAGGATCCAGGCGAAGTCGTGGCCAGGGTCGCGGCGGTGAAGAAGTCGGGCCGAAAGTCGGTGTTATTGCTGATCTCCGATGCCAAGGGTGGGCTCCGCTTCGTGGCCGTGCCCGTCGCCTAAAGATACAGGCTGATCCCCGTGCCGGTGCAGGCCGTCTTGATCGCAGGCCCGACGGCGAGCGGCAAATCCGGTGTCGCCCTCGAGCTTGCCTGCGGTCTCGGCGGCAGCGTCATCAATGCCAATTCCATGCAAGTCTATCGCGAGCTTCGCGTGATTACGGCGCGGCCGAGTGAGAGCGAAGAGGCTCGCGCGCCCCATCGCCTCTACGGCACCGTCTCAGCCGCCGAGTCCTGTTCCGTCGGCCGTTGGCTCGACGACGTCGCCGGTGTCTTGGCGGAAGCGCAAGGGGAGGGCAGGTTGCCGATCCTGGTCGGCGGCACGGGCCTCTATTTCAAGGCGCTGACCGAGGGGCTTGCGCCGGTTCCCGATATTCCCGCCGAGGTACGCTCCTATTGGCGGGAACAAGCCGCCGAGCTGAGCCGTGAGGCCCTGCATCGCGAGCTTGCCGCACGCGATCCCGCCATGGCGGCGAGGCTCAAGCCCGCCGATCCGCAACGCATCGTGCGCGCTCTCGAGGTGATCGACGCAACGGGCGTCTCACTCGCTGAATGGCAGGGAGGAAAGTCGAGCCCGCTGCTCGCGCCACGCGACGTTCTGCGTCTCGTCATTGCCCCGGAGCGTGAGCCGCTTTACGCCGCAATCGATGCCCGCTTCGATCGCATGATCGAGGAGGGCGCAATCGAAGAGGTGCGCGCGCTCCTCGATCTCGAGCTCGATCCCGGACTTCCTGCGATGCGGGCGCACGGCGTGCGCGAACTCGCGGCGTATCTTTCCGGCGCCATCAGCCGCGAAGACGCGGTGGCGAAGGCCAAGACCGAGAGCCGCCGCTACGCCAAGCGCCAGATGACGTGGCTGCGGCGCTTCATGTCCGATTGGCAGTGGTTTCCCGATGCCGAAGCTGCCATCGAGGCGGCAAGCGCGGTAACCGCTACACGGTGACTTGCGTGCCGATCTCGACCACGCGGTCGGTGGGCAGTTGGAAATAGCTCGACGCATCGTCGGCGTTTTGCGCAAGAAAGATGAACAGCCTGTCCTGCCATGCCGGCATGCCGGAACGTGGGTCAGGCCGCACCGAGCGCCGCGACAGGAAGAACGACGTGGACATGATGTCGAAGGTCCAGCCGAGCTTCCGCGCGATGGCGAGCGCCTTCGGCACATTCGGCGCTTCCATGAAGCCGTAATGCAGCACGACGCGCATGAAACTCTCGCCAAGCGGCTCGATCTCAACGCGGTCCTTGGCGGCGATCCTCGGGACGCTCTCCGTGACGATGGTGAGGATCACATTGTTCGTGTGCAGCACCTTGTAGTGCTTCAGGCTATGCAGCAGCGCCGTCGGCGCGCTGTCCGGCGTGGCGGTCAGGAACACGGCGGTCCCCGGCACCCGCGGCTTGGGACTCTTCTCCAGGGACTCGATGAGCGAGTCGATGGGCGTCTCCAGCCGCCGCGTCTTGGCGCTGAGGATCCTCGATCCCCGCCGCCAGGTCAGCATGACGATCATCACCAGGCCGCCGATCAGCAGCGGCACCCAGCCGCCATGGAACACCTTGAGCATATTGGCGGTGAGGAAGGTGGTATCGATGAACAGGAAGGGGAGCATCAACGCTGCCGCAGCCCAAAGCGGCCACTTCCAGACCTTCCAGATCACGACCAAGGCCATTGCCGCCGTCACCACCATGGTGGCGGTGACGGCGATGCCATAGGCGGAAGCCAACGCGCTCGACGATCTGAATTGCGCGACGAGAAACAACACGCCGACTAGGAGCATGCCGTTGATGCGTGGGATGTAGATTTGCCCGGCCTGGGTCTCGGAGGTTCGCTGGATGTGGACGCGGGGCAGGAGACCGAGCTGCACGGCCTGGTTGGTGAGCGAGAAGGCGCCGCTGATGACGGCCTGGCTCGCGATGATGGTTGCAGCGGTGGCGAGCCCCACCATGGGAAGCAGCGCCCAGTCCGGATAGAGCAGATAGAAGGGGTTCTCGATAGCCTCCGGGTTGGCAAGCAGTAATGCGCCCTGGCCGAGATAATTGAGGGTCAGCGCCGGCAAGGCAACGCTGAGCCACGCCGTCTGAATTGGGCCTCTGCCGAAATGACCGAGATCGGCGTAAAGCGCCTCGGACCCGGTGACCACGAGGAACACTGCGCCGAGCGTGGCGAGCCCGATCACTCCATGAGTGGCGAGAAACGACAGGCCGTAGGCTGGATTGAACGCGGCGAACACGCGCGGGTTCTCTCCGATGTGCCAGGCTCCGGCGATGGCGATGGCGATGAACCAGACAAGCGTAATTGGACCGAAAAACGTGGCGACTCTTGCCGTGCCGCGCGACTGGACGGCGAATAAACCGAACAGGATCAATATGCTAAGCGGAACGACATATTCGTCCAGAGCCGGGGTCACGACCTTGAGGCCTTCCACCGCCGACAGCACCGAGATCGCCGGCGTGATCAGTGCGTCGCCGTAGAATAGGGCAGCGCCAATAATGCCGAGCAGGATGATGGTGAGGCTCTTGCCTCCGAGCGCCCGATTGGCGAGCGCCATCATCGCAAGCGTTCCGCCTTCGCCATCGTTGTCGGCGCGGAGCAGGATCAGCACATATTTTACGGTGACGATGAGGATCAGCGCCCACACGATGAGCGACAGAATACCGAGGATCACCGGCTCGCTTGCGGCCTGGCCGCCGCTCGTGGCGGCAAGCACGGATTCGCGCATGGCGTAGAGCGGGCTCGTGCCGATATCGCCATAGACGACGCCGATGCAGCCGAGCGTCAGGCCCCAAAAATTGCGGCGTGCAGCCTCAGCACTCGAGCCGTTGGCGGCGATAGTTCCTGTCGGTGCTTGCGGCATGTGGAGAGGATGAGGGTCTATCTAGCGACCCTAGTCACGGCTTGTGACCATTGTCCAATTGATCCGGAGGCGCGCCAGTCAGCGGGGCGGGGTCTAAACGGTGACTTGCGTGCCGATCTCGACCACCCGGTCGGTCGGCAATTGGAAATAGCTCGACGCGTCGTCGGCGTTTTGCGCAAGGAAGATGAATAGCCTGTCCTGCCAGGCCGGCATGCCTGATCTGGCGTCTGGCCGGACCGAGCGTCGCGACAGGAAGAACGAGGTCGACATGATGTCGAAGGTCCAGCCAAGCTTCCGCGCGATGGCAAGCGCCTTCGGGATGTTAGGCGTCTCCATGAACCCGAAATGCAGGATCAAGCGCATGAACCCGTCGCCGAGCGGCTCCATCTCCACGCGGTCCTGCGGAGCGACCCGCGGGATGTTCTCGGTGACGATGGTGAGGATCACATTGTTCTCGTGCAGCACCTTGTAGTGCTTGAGGCTGTGCAGCAGCGCGGTGGGCGCGCTTTCCGGAGCCGCGGTAAGGAACACGGCGGTGCCGGGTACGCGCGGAGGCTTGCTCTTCTCCAACGAATGGATCAGGAGGTCGAGAGGCGTTTCCAGGCGCCGCGTCTTGGCGGCGAGGATATTCGCTCCGCGCCGCCAGGTGAGCATGACCAGGAGCAGACAGACGCCGATCGTGAGCGGCACCCACCCGCCATGCAGCACCTTGAGCAGGTTGGCGGTGAGGAAGGTCGTGTCGATCAGGATGAAGGGGACCATCAGCAGAAGCGCCCCCCACAGGGCCCATTTCCACACCCGCCAGATCACGATGAAGGCCATCACGCCATCGACCAGCATGGTGCCGGCGACCGCCACGCCATAGGCCGAGGCGAGTCCGTCGGAAGACCTGAACAGCACCACAAGCAGGAGCGTGCCGACCAGCAACAGTCCCCTGATGCGCGGAATGTAGATCTGGCCTGCTTGCGTCTCCGACGTGCGCCTGATCTGCAGGCGGGGCAGCAGCCCGAGCTGTACGGCCTGATTGGTGAGCGAAAAGGCTCCGGTGATGACGGCTTGACTTGCAATCACCGTGGCCGCGGTGGCGAGCGCGATCATCGGGTAGAGCGCCCATGACGGCACCATCCGGTAGAACGGGTTTGCAATCGCCGTCGGGTCCGACAGCACGAGCGAGCCTTGTCCGAGATAATTGAGGGCAAGGGCCGGCAGCACGAAATAGAGCCAGGCTGTCTGAATGGGCTTGCGTCCGAAATGGCCGAGGTCGGCGTAGAGCGCCTCGGCGCCGGTAACGGCAAGGAAGACCGCGCCGAGCGTCACCAGCCCGATGGTGCCGTGCGTCGCCAGGAAGGCAACGGCATAGGCCGGATTGAAGGCGTTGAGCACGCCGGGGTCGTCGGCGATGTGCAGGAGGCCGACGACGCCGAGCGCCAGAAACCACAATGTCATCACCGGGCCGAAAAACGCCGCGACGTGAGCGGTGCCGCGCGACTGCACGGCAAAGAGCGCGATCAGGATCAGAACCGTGAGCGGCACCACGTAGCTCTGCAGCTGCGGGGCCGCCACCTCCAAGCCTTCGACCGCCGACAGCACCGAAATGGCCGGGGTGAGCAGCGCATCGCCGTAAAACAAGGACGCGGCGATCATGCCGAGGACCAGGACCACGAACTGCGCGTGGCGGGATTTCAGGGCGCGCTGAGCGAGCGCCATCAGGGACAATGTGCCGCCTTCACCCTTGTTGTCGGCGCGAAGCAGGATGAGCACATATTTGGCGGTGACGACGAGGAAGAGGGCCCACAGGATCAGCGACAACACGCCGATGACTGTGGCGCGGGACAGATCGCCCTGCGAGCCGCCGGCGGCATCGAGCGCGACGCGGAACGCATAGAGAGGACTGGTGCCGATGTCGCCGTAAACGACACCCATGCAGCCAAGCGTCAGCGGCCAAAATGTTCGCCGCTGCGCCTCGCTGTCGGTACCGGTTACAGCAGAAGTTTCGCTGAGGGCCCGCGCCATTCCACTCAGAAATTCAGGATGGGAGGACGTTACAAAGGCTGACGGTTAACGCCCACAGGGCGGACGCGATCCATTGTGCGGATGCACATAGGCGCAATGGGAAGGAATGTCTAGGTGGGTAACCGTTGACTTGTGCCAAGGGCCAATAAGGGCCAGCTCAACGCCAAAGTAATAAAATTGCGTCAGATTGGACAAATTGAAATGTTCAGAAAGAGAGATGGCACCAAATTTTTCATTCATTTGCATTTAACGTTGACCCTCTGACTTCGAAGCCTTAGGGTCGCGCCGCATTTGGGCCTTCCCCGAGATTTTGACCGGAACTGGACACGCAAGGCCGGCAAGCCGAGCGAGAGTTGAGAGACGTATAAATGTCACGCGCAATGACTGGCGCCGAGATGGTGCTGCAAGCCCTGGCCGACCAAGGGGTCGAGGTTATTTTCGGCTACCCCGGCGGCGCGGTGCTTCCGATCTATGACGAGCTGTTCAAGCAGAAGCGGCTGAAGCACATTCTCGTCCGCCACGAGCAGGGCGCTGTCCACGCCGCCGAAGGCTATGCCCGCTCGACCGGCAAGGTCGGCTGCGTGCTTGTCACCTCTGGGCCAGGCGCCACCAACGCCGTCACCGGCCTGACCGACGCGCTGATGGATTCGATCCCCATCGTCTGCATCACCGGCCAGGTGCCGACCCATCTGATCGGCAACGACGCATTCCAGGAATGCGACACCGTCGGCATCACTAGGCCTTGCACCAAGCACAATTATCTCGTGAAGGACGTGAACAATCTGAGCCGCGTTCTGCATGAGGCGTTTTACGTCGCGCGCACCGGCCGCCCCGGACCGGTGGTCGTGGACATCCCCAAGGACATCCAGTTCGCCAAAGGCCTCTATACCGGCCTCACCAACTCGCAGCACAAGAGCTACCGGCCGCAAGTCGATGGCGACGAGCGGGCGGTGGCGGCCGCTATCGACCTCATCGCCAATGCCAAGCGCCCGATCTTCTACACCGGCGGCGGCATCATCAATTCCGGCCCCGAGGCGAGCAAGCGCTTGCGCGAATTCGTGCACATGACCGGTTATCCCATTACCTCGACCCTGATGGGGCTCGGCGCTTATCCCGCGTCCGACCCGCAATGGCTCGGCATGCTCGGCATGCACGGCACCTACGAGGCCAACAACGCCATGCACGATTGCGACGTGATGATCTGCATCGGCGCGCGCTTCGACGACCGCATCACCGGTAGGGTCGACGCCTTTTCGCCAGGGTCGAAGAAGATCCACGTCGATATCGACCGCTCCTCGATCAACAAGAACGTGCATGTCGACCTGCCCATCGTCGGCGACTGCGCCCGCGTGCTCGAGCAGATGATCGAAGGTTGGAAGGCGAAGAAGCCGAAGGTCGACAAGGCGGCGCTGAAGGCGTGGTGGGCAGAGATCGACCATTGGCGCGCGCGGAAATGCCTGCACTATCGCAAGCGCGACGACGTGATCATGCCGCAATACGCGATCGAGCGGCTTTACGCGCTGACCCGCGGCCACGACACCTACATCACCACGGAAGTCGGCCAGCACCAGATGTGGGCGGCGCAGTTCTTCAAGTTCGAGGAGCCGAACCACTGGATGACGTCAGGTGGTCTCGGCACCATGGGCTATGGCTTGCCGTCTGCGGTCGGCGTGCAGGTGGCGCACCCTGACTCGCTCGTCATCGACATCGCCGGCGAAGCCTCGGTGCTGATGACCATGCAGGAGATGTCGACGGCGGCGCAGTACGACCTGCCGATCAAGATCTTCATCATCAACAACGAATATATGGGCATGGTGCGCCAGTGGCAGGAACTGCTGCATGGCGGCCGCTACTCGCATTCCTACACCGCGGCGCTGCCCGATTTCGTCAAATTGGCCGAAGCCTATCAAGGCGTCGGCATCCGCGCCGAGAAGCCGTCAGAGCTCGACGACGCCATTCGCGAGATGATCGCGGTCAAGCGGCCGGTGATCTTCGACTGCCGCGTCGACAAGCACGCCAATTGCTTCCCGATGATCCCGAGCGGCGAGGCCCACAACCACATGCTGATGGGCGACGACTTGACCGAAGAGGACCTCGAGAACGCCATCACCGAAGAAGGCAAGGTGATGGTGTAATGGACGCGCATAAACTCCTCACATTCTTCCTTAGCCTCAGAGCCATCATGCTGATCGGCTCTGCGGGAGCGATGCTGGGCGCGTTGCTCATGTTCCTGCAAGGCGGCTTCTATCTGCACGAGGCCTGGCACACACTCATGACCGCGGGCGACGCCGCGCAAAGGCAGGTCACGGTGCCGGTGCTTGAAGCGGTGGATTCCTTCCTGTTCGGCATCGTGCTCGTGATCTTCGCCTATGGCATCGCCATCGGCTTCGTCTTCACTCTGCCGGAGGGCTATGGCGGCCGGCTGCCGATCTGGATGAAAGTCGGCGGCGTCGGTCAGCTCAAGGCGACGTTGGCCGAGGTCGTCATCGTGGTTTTGATCGTGATCTTCGCCCGCATCGTGGTGGAGGCCAACGGTCATTTGCAATGGTCGATGCTGGTGCTGCCTGCCTCGATCCTGATGATCTCGGGGGCGCTCCGCATGATCGAGCTTGGCGGCAAAGAAGGAGCAAAGGAGGACGATGCCGCGCATTAGCGCGGCCATCGCTCGGAGCGGAACGGAATGAATGTGATGACCCAGCCTGGATCGGCATATTCGCTCGAGAAGCGCGAGGAGAAGCCGGAGACGCACACCATGAGCGTGCTCGTCGACAACGAGCCTGGCGTGCTCGCCCGCGTCGTCGGCCTGTTCTCGGGGCGCGGGTGGAATATCAACTCGCTCACCGTGTCGGAAACCGAGCACGAGGCGCACCTGTCGCGCATCACCGTCGTCACCTCGGGCCCGCCCATGGTCATCGAGCAGATCAAGCACCAGCTGGAAAGGCTGGTCCCGGTGCATTCGGTGACCGATCTCACGCTTCTCGGCAATCCGGTCGAGCGCGAGCTTGCCCTGGTCAAGGTCGCCGGCAAAGGCGAGAAGCGGGTCGAGGCGCTCCGTCTCGCCGAAGCCTTCCGCGCCTCCGTCATCGACGCATCGACCGAGCATTTCATTTTCGAGATTACCGGCAGGCTCTCCAAGATCGAGCAATTCATCGCCCTGATGCAGCCTCTCGGCCTGGTCGAGGTCTCGCGCACCGGCCTTGCCGCCATCGCCCGCGGCGCCGAGCGGATGTAGTTAGAGCTCTCCGCCACTTGCCAATTGGCCAAGGGGGCGGCACAAACGCGCCGGATCATTGGGTTTATACCAGCTACTGCAAGGGAACAGTTCATGCGCGTCTATTACGATCGGGATGCCGATCTCAATCTGATCAAGGGTAAGAAGGTCGCCATCATCGGCTATGGCAGCCAGGGCCACGCGCACGCGCTGAACTTGCGCGATTCAGGCGTGGCCAATGTCGCCGTCGGCCTGCGCCAGGGTTCCAAATCCGCGGCCAAGGCCGAGAAGGCCGGCCTGAAAGTGATGGACGTGGCCGACGCCGCCAAATGGGCCGACGTGGTGATGCTGCTTGCGCCTGACGAGCTCCAGGCCGGCATTTGGGAGCGCGACCTGAAGCCGAACATGAAGCAGGGCTCGGCGCTCTTCTTCGCCCACGGCCTCAACATCCATTTCAACCTGATCGAGCCGCGCGCCGACATGGACATCTGCATGGTGGCGCCGAAGGGCCCCGGCCATACCGTGCGCGCCGAATATGTGCGTGGCGCGGGCGTTCCCTGTCTTTTGGCCATCGCCCAGGACGCCTCGGGCAATGCGCACGACCTGACGCTCTCTTACGCCGCCGGCATCGGTGGCGGCCGCGCCGGCATCATCGAGACCACGTTCCGCGAGGAATGCGAGACCGATCTGTTCGGCGAGCAGTCGGTGTTGTGCGGCGGCCTGGTCGAGCTGATGCGCAACGGCTACGAGACGCTGGTCGAAGCCGGCTACGCGCCGGAGATGGCCTATTTCGAGTGCGTGCACGAGGTGAAGCTGATCGTCGACCTCATCTATGAAGGCGGCATCGCCAATATGAACTACTCGGTGTCCAACACCGCGGAGTATGGCGAATATGTCTCAGGCCCGCGCGTGGTGGGGAAGGCGAGCCGCGAGGCGATGAAGCAAATCCTCGACGACATCCAGTCGGGCAAATTCGTCAAGGACTGGATGCTGGAGAACCGCGTCAACCAGACCTCGTTCAAGGCGATGCGCGCCAAATGCGACAGCCACGACATGGAAGAGGTCGGCAAGCGCCTTCGCGGCATGATGCCCTGGATCGCCGAGCGCGCCCTGGTCGACAAGAGCAAGAACTGACGTCGTCAGGGGTCTTCATCAACTTCCTTCGTCATGGCCGGGCTTGACCTGGCCATCCACGTTTTTCCTAGCGCTGGAAACGAGATGGAGTCTCGGCCTAAAGCCGGGCATGACAGAGGACCGTTGATGGTGAATAGTTCTCACCCATGTTGATCACGCGCCTCGCCAAGATCGTGATGTGCCTTGTGCTGGCGCTGTTCTGCCTGCTCATCGCCTACGACAACATCACCGACTACAATGCAAACTACGATTTCGTGCAGCATGTGATGAGCATGGACACGACTTTCCCGGGCAACGAGCTCCGCTATCGCGCCATCACCAACCCAACTCTTTGGCGGATCGTCTACGCGCTGATCATTATTGCCGAGGGCTTCACCGGCGTACTTTTCCTCGCCGGCGTACTTCAGATGACGCGTGCGCTGCATGCATCGGGCGCCGAGTTCGATCGCGCCAAGGCTTATGCCATCGCCGCTGCGCTGGTCGCGTTCCTGGTGTGGTTCTTCGGCTTCATGGTGGTCGCCGGCGAATGGTTCGACATGTGGCAGTCTAAGACCTGGAACGGCCAGGATGCGGCATTCCGCTTCTACATATCGGTGCTCGCCGTGCTGATCCTGCTCAATCAGTCCGATCCGGACCTGCCTGCGAGCGCCAAGCGGGGAGGGGCTTCATCATGACCGACCGGCAGGCCATCGAAAATCTGTTGGAGGAGCTCTATGCGGCGCGGGTGCGCGGCGATCTAGAGACCATCACCAGGCTGTTCGCCGCCAACGCCATTTTTCAGGTCGCCGGCACCGACGATGCGAGCCCGATGCCGACCTTGGTCAAAGGCAATGCCGGGATCACCAGCCTGATGCAGGGCATGATCACCAATTTCGAGGTCAGCGACTTCACTATTCTTGAGATGCTGATCGACGGGCCAAGCGCCGCGGTGCGCTGGCAGGCGACCTTCATGTACACCAAGTCCGGGCGGATGTTCGCAACCGAGCTCGCCGACTTTATCACCGTCGCCGACGGCAAGGTCGTCTCCTTCATCGAATTTCTCGACACCGCGCTCGCCGCCAAGGTGTTGGCCGTCAAATAGCCTCAGCGCCTCCGCCCTGCTAACATCGCCGAAGTCTAGTCAGTGCGGGAGGTGGCCATGCCCTTTGACGGTCGGCAAGTCGTAGTGACGGGCGGCACCGGCGCGCTCGGCGGAGCCGTGGTAGGGGCCCTTGTGGAGGCTGGTGCCGTCTGCACCGTGCCTTGGCTGCACGAGCAGGAGGCTGAGCGCTTCCCCTATCGCGAGAAGAAGCAGGTCAAGCTGGTCGGTCCCGTCGACCTTGCCGACGAGACCGCGGTCAACCGGCTGTTTACTGGCGTTCCGGCGCTATGGGCCTCGGTCCACATTGCCGGCGGGTTCGCCATGAGCCCCGTCGCCAAGACGAGCAAGGCCAAATTGATGCAGCAGATCGATATCAATCTCGTGAGCTGCTTCCTCTGCTGCGCGGCTGCGGTCAACGCCATCGGCCGCACCGGGCAGGGCGGGCGGATCGTCAATGTTTCGTCGCGCCCTGCGCTCGAATGGCGGATCGGCTCCGGCATGGCCGCCTACACCGCGACCAAGGCCGCGGTGGCGGCGCTGACCGTGGCGCTCTCTGAGGAGGTCGCCAAGGATGGCATCCTGGTCAACGCCGTGGCCCCGTCCATCATGGATACGCCGGCCAACCGCGCCGCCATGCCGAAAGCGAATTACGATCTCTGGCCGAAGGTCGAGGAGGTGGCGGCGACCATCCTGTTCCTCGCTTCGCCTGAGAACAAAGTGACGCGAGGCGCCGTGGTCCCCGTCTATGGCAAGTCCTAGGGCCGCGCCAATGCAAGCCCCGGCCAAGGCGACGGAGATCGGGCTTGTCCTGCAGGGAGGCGGCGCGCTTGGCGCCTATGAATACGGGGCGATCACGGCGCTGCTCGAGCTGATCGACGAAGCAGCCGGCAAGGGCCGCGCCGTCTCGCTCAAGGCCGTCACCGGGGTTTCCATCGGCGCGATCAATGCAGCTTGCGTGGTCGGCGCCGCCACCAGGACCGATGCGCGTCGGCGCCTCGCCTCGCTGTGGAACGACCTCGTGCTCGAGACGCCGATGTTTTGGCCGCGGCAGGCGAGGCGGGATCTCGCGCTCTACGGCTTGCCGAACTTCTATTCGCTGCGTGCCGACATGCTGTCGTTCGCGACCTGGACGCATGTCTACGATACGCGCCCCTTGCTGCCGACGCTGACCCGTCACGTCGATTTTGCCGAGCTCAACGCCAGCGACACGGCCTTCGTGGTGACCGCGGTCGATGTAGAGAGCGGCGTGCTGCGGCGGTTCTCCAACAAGAAGCTCGACAAGACGGAGCGCACGACCATCGAGCCGCATCACGTGCTGGCGAGCGGCAGCCTGCCGCCGCAATTTCCCTGGACCGAGATCAAGGAGGGCAGCGGCGCCCGGCGCTATTGGGACGGCGGCATCATCGACAATACCCCGCTCACCGATGCGATCGACGCTTTCAGCGTCGACAAGGATGTGCGGCGGCTGCTCGTTGTCATGAACTTGTTCCCGCAAGCTGCGCGTCTCCCCACCAGCCTGTTCGAGGTCACAGAGCGGGTCGATGGGCTTCGTTTCGGCAACCGCCTGCACCAGGACACCAAGACCGCCGAGCGCATCAACATGCTGGCCTCGACTATCGATGAACTCGCCGGCCTCGTACCCAGTGAGCTCCCGCCGGAGCTTGCTCTCAATGTCGCCAAGGCGCGCGCCTTCAAGCTTGTGAAGACGATCGAGCTCACGCTCGAGCCCGAGAGCGAGTCCGCCGAGGAGTACGGCTTTCGCGATTTTTCGCGTGAAGGCATCGAGAACCGCCGCGTCGCCGGCCGGGCGATCGCGCTTTCGGCGCTCCGCCCCGAATTCGACCAGCTTTGATGTTGCAAGGGCCACGGGCAGCTCTTACCAACGCCTGCAAGAGGCCCAAAGAGGGGGAAAAAGCCAGATGAAGGCTTTGAAATGCGACGCCGTGCGAGCTGCGGTCTCTATCCTGCCGCTGATCGTCGGCTTGTCGGGCGGCGCCGGCACCGCGGCGGCCCAGCAGCCGACCCCGGAGCAGCAAGACGCGATCCGCTCGAATTGCCGCTCCGATTTCATGGCGAATTGCTCGGGCGTGCCGAGGGGCGGGAAGGAAGCGATGCAATGTCTGAAAGACAACGTCGCGAAACTTTCCTCCGGCTGCCAGCAGGCCGTGAAGGCGGTCATGCCGGCGCCAGCACCTAAGCCTCCCACCCCTGTCACTGCGACTCCTGCTTCTCCCGCGGCGCCACCTCCGGCCGTTGCGCCGGCGGCGCCTGCTGCGGCGACACCGGCGGCTCCAGCCGCTCCCGCTTCTGCCCCGGCCGCGTCCACGGCGACACAAGCGGCCCCCACGCCAACCGTGGCAAAACCGGCGGCGACAACGCCTGCAGCCGTCAAGCCGGCAGCCCCCGCAGCCCCCGCAGAGAAAAGCGCTGCGAAGCCTCCTGCCGTCGCGCCAGCTCCCGCCGCCGCCCCGCCTGCCGTGATTGTGGTCGCGCCGATCCGGCTGTTCGCCTTGGTGCGCACCAAATGCCGCGCAGAGTACCGCGCCTATTGCTCCGACGTGGATATCGGTGGCGGTCGCGTGGTCGCGTGCCTGCAGGCGAACGCTGCATCGCTGTCACCAACCTGCCAAAGCGGCTTGGCAGAGTTGGGCCGCTGACGGGCCGGAAGCCCGGCAGATCATTGGAGAGACGAATGAGACCGCTTTACCTCTCGGCGATGCTGTTTCTCGCTGGGGCTGGCCTTGCCCGCGCCGACGATCTCGCTTGCGTCAGCACGACCTTCAGATTCACATCGCCCAGCGACAAGGTTTGCGTGAGTAACTTCGACGACCCGAAAGTGCCGGGCGTGACTTGCTTCATCTCGCAGGCCCGCAAGGGCGGATGGGGGCAGCCATTCGGCCTCAATGAGGATCCCTCGAATTTCTCGGTGTCCTGCCGCCAGATGGGACCGATCACCACCGACATCTCGACGCTGCCGGAGAAGGAAGAGGCCTTCACGGAGAAGACAAGCATCTTCTTCAAGGCGACGCGCATCTACCGGGTGCCGGACGTGAAACGGAACGCGCTCATCTATCTCGCCGTCAGCTCCAAAGTCATCGAGGGTTCGCCGGCAAACGCGATCAGCGTCGTGCCGATCATGCCGTGGACTAGATAGCGCCCGTTCCGAGAGCCAGTTTTTTCGCGTGTCCCGCGCGGGCTGGAGTCCGGCGTTCGCCGGAATGACGCCAGGCCGACGGCACGTGTGGGATTCATCACATCCAACCCCTGGCGCCAGACCTACAATTTTTCCGTCGAAACAGACGCATGCGTGAAGGCGAGTGAGACCTTCACGCCGAGACAGGAGGACACCACCATGTTGAAAGTCACGATCTTTGCGCTCGCGCTGCTGCTTTCAGGCGCGGCGATCGCTTGCCCGTTCGGTTATGTGCCTTGCGGCGAGGCCGGCCAGCTTTGTTGCCCTGGGCAATAGCGGCTGGGGTCTGGACTACGGAAGCGCTCTGAAAGGAGGCGCGCCATGAACATACTGCAAACGCAAAATCCCAAAGTCCGCGCCGCTGTGCTCGGGGCAATTCTTCTGCTGCCGGTCGCCGGATTGGCAGTCTGGTATTGGCTGGTAACGAGGTCCGAGGCGGACGAGCTCACGCGCATCGTTCGGCAATACGGTTATACCGCCGTGACGCCTCCGTCCCGCCTGTTCGGGCCGGGCACGATCACGACGGTGGAGAAGCTGCCCGACGGTACGCTGCAGCTTCACCTCGCCTGCAAGATGGACGACAACGCGCTCGCGGCGATGTGGCAGAAATCGCCGACGGTAGATCGGAGTCTGGTCTCCGCCATCAAGCAGACGTTTGAGTCTTCGGCCAAGGCCCTGGAGATGATTTCGTCCGGCGCTGAGGGCAGACGCACCAGGGGCATCGATGTCTCCCTGCGCAACATCAGTATTGTGACGATGACCTACCAGGATCTCATCGACGTGCGTAACCAGTACCTGAAGGGCACCTGTGAAGAGGTCGTCATCGGCAATCTTCGGGCGGGCGCCGCGGTGTGCCAGCCGGAAGAGGTGCTCGAGGCGGACCTTGTCTACAAGCAGGCTGTGCAGAACGGGCTTGGCGGCAATGGCAAGGCCGAGACGACTGAGGCAGGTGGCTCGCTCAAGGTCGACCGCGAGACGTCGGACACCGATGAGGTACAGGGAGAGGACCTGTTTCTCGGAGCCAAGGTGAGCCGGGGCTATTGCTTCCGGCTTGCCAAGAACGGACAGGACCTCGCCGGCAGCTTTGACCAGGCTCTTGCAACAGGATTCTGAGACATCCGTGCTGGCGGAAAAAAAATAATCCCCGCGCCACGGTTCGCTCGTATCTTTGCCGTGCCTCATCCACTGAGGGCGCTCTTCGCGAGGCGTCGTTGAAGGCGGGATGAGGTGCGGCGCCCTGCGGGCCGGTTTCGCAGACCGGCACTCGGGCGGCGGCGGGGCTCCCCCCGGGACCACCAAGAGTCCCTGCCAGGAGCTGGCTGACGACTTGATCGTTGCGCTACCGGCCTCTGGCCTACATGAGCGCAATGATTGTCGTGCTTGGAGCACGACATGGCAGCGCCGCGAGCGCAGTCCCAAGCGAAAGCGGGGCCCGCTTGGTCGCTAAGTCGCCGCGATTGGCGCGCCGAGAGGCGCCCGCGTGCCGCAAGGCACGAACCATACGGATTGCGCTTTTCGGCGCGCCACCCCTTCAAACTCCGGGCGTCTAACCGCGTCGCGGCAATGAGATCGCATGTCTGGTCGTAGCGCAGCAACAGACTCCATACCTCCCCCTCGTGGGGAGGTCCGACGACGCCTTTGGCGGCGTCGGGGTGGGGGGCTAGCTACGGTCGCCGGAAGGACGAAGCGAAGGGTGCTCTTGCCCCCGCTGAGCCTTCGCATTATGTTCCGCGAGCGCGTGCAACCCGCGCAATAGCAAGGTTTATCGATGCAAGCGACGCGAGGAGAGATGGGATTTGGTGCAGGCACGGGCTTCCCGGCCGCGACCTCCCGCGCGCACATTTGCCTCGCCAAACTCCTCCTTAGACGCCCCTGAGCACCTTCGCTCTCGCCACTTGGAGCGAGGCTGGCGTTCAGGGGATGGCAAGAGAAACCCGCGATAATTCAAGCGGCTTGCCGGTCGTGCTAGACTGCCAAGCCAAGGAGTTGAGGACGAGAACATGAGCTCCAATCAGGACCAAACCCCACGAAGTGACTCGCCACGAAGTGGCCGCGAGGGGAAAGATCGCGTCGTCATTTTCGACACCACCTTGCGCGACGGCGAGCAGTGTCCCGGCGCCACCATGACCTTCGAGGAGAAGCTCGAAGTCGCCGCGCTGCTCGACGAGATGGGCGTCGACATCATCGAGGCCGGTTTCCCCATCGCGAGCCAGGGCGATTTCGACAGCGTCCAGGAGATCGCGCGGCGGGCCAAGAATTCGGTGATCTGCGGGCTGGCCCGCGCGCAAGCGAAGGACATCGACGTCTGCGCCGACGCGATCAAGCCGGCGAAGCAGGGCCGCATTCACACCTTCATCGGCACCTCGCCGCTCCATCGCAAATATCAGATGAGCATCGACGAGGCCGAGGTGCTTTCCCGCGTGACCGCGTCGGTCACCCGGGCCCGCTCCTACACCGACAACGTGGAATGGTCGGCGATGGACGCAACCCGCACCGAGATCGATTTCCTCTGTGCCTGCGTCGAGGCTGCGATCAAGGCAGGCGCCACCACCGTCAACATCCCCGACACGGTCGGTTACGCTACGCCGGACGAGTTCGCGGCGCTGATCCGCACCATCATCGAGCGCGTGCCGAATTCGGACAAAGCCGTGTTCTCGACCCATTGCCATAACGATCTGGGTCTCGCCGTCGCCAATTCGCTGGCGGGCGTTGGGGCGGGGGCGCGGCAAGTGGAATGCGCGGTGAATGGCCTCGGCGAGCGCGCCGGCAACGCAGCGCTGGAAGAGATCGTCATGGCGATCCGCACCCGCGGCGATGCCATGCCGTTCTGGACCGGCATCGACACCACCATGCTGACCCGCGCTTCGCGGCTCATCTCCCGCGTCACCGCTTTTCCCGTGCAGTACAACAAGGCGATCGTCGGACGGAATGCCTTTGCGCATGAGAGCGGCATCCATCAGGACGGGGTGTTGAAGCATGCCGAGACCTTCGAGATCATGACGCCGGAAAGCGTTGGCCTGAAGGAATCCTCGCTGGTCATGGGCAAGCATTCCGGGCGCCACGCCTTCCGCGAGAAGCTGAAGGAGCTCGGCTACGAGCTCGGCGACAATGCCTTCGAGGACGCCTTCGTCCGCTTCAAGGCGCTCGCCGACCGCAAGAAGCACGTCTACGACGAGGATATCGAGGCTCTGGTCGATCAGGAGATCGCCTCGGCGCACGACCGCATCAAGGTCGTGGCGCTGACCGTGATCGCCGGCACCGGCGGACCGCAAAAGGCGACCATCACGCTCGATATCGACGGCAAGCACCACACCGTGGAATCGACCGGCGACGGTCCTGTCGATGCGACCTTCAAGGCGATCAAGGCGATCGTGCCGCACGAGGCGCGGCTGCCGCTCTATCAGGTGAGCGCGGTCACGGAAGGAACCGACGCGCAGGCCGAGGTGATCGTGCGGCTCGAGGACGGCGACAAGACCGTGACGGGCAGGGGCTCCGATACCGACACGATGGTCGCATCGGCCAGGGCCTATGTCAGCGCGCTCTCCAAGCTGCTCGCCCGTGGCGCGCGGCGGAAGCCTGAGACCATGCTGAACGCTGGCTAGGTTATCCCCGCAGCTCTTGTTGGGCCTAAGAATGGTGAAGGCGGTTGGCTTGGCGCCAGCCGCCTTTGTCTTATGGGGTCCGAGGTCGAGTGGCTCAGGCGATGCTAGTTACGACCCTGGCACTCCGGCTTTTCGGGATGCTTCTGGCATTTCTTGTCGCCGCCTCCGCCTCCGCCGCCACCTTGATTGCCTTGGGCCTGTCCTTGGCCACCGTCTTGCTTGAATTGGTTGACGCCGCCCTGGCCGCCTGCGCCGCCGCTGCCCTGCTTGAATTGGCCGGGACCGCCGGGACCGCCGGGAGCGCCGAAGTTCTTGTTCTTGTTCTTGTTACCGCCGCCTTCATTGTCGTCGCGTTTGCCTTGCTTGAACTGGTCGGAACCGCCCTGATTGCCGAAATTCTGATTCTTGTTCTTGTTCTTGGCGTTGTCCTTGTTGTCGTCCTGCCGAAGCGTCCCGGACTCGGTCTGGGTGCGGACATCGAAACTATTGTTCTTGTTGTCCTTCCGGCCCTGCTTGCCGTCGCGGTCGAAGTCCTTGGAAGCCTGACCCTTGCTCTTATCTTTGTCTTTGTCTTTGTCCTTGTCCTTGCCGTGACCGTCGCGATCGCCAGTCGCTTCGAACTTCTCTTTCGACTGGTCGCCGGTACCGCCCTTCACGACCGGGGGCGGCAATTTCGGAGCCGGAGGACCGCCGTCTTTCTTGCCGTCACGGCCGTCGCGGTCGAAGTCCTTCGAAGCTTGACCCTTGTCCTTGTCGTGATCTTTATCCTTGCCGCGGTCGCCGAACTGATCGCCCTGGCCACCGAAGCCGTGCTTCTTCTTGAAGGCGTCGGGATCTTCCTTGGCAATCGACTTCACGCCCTTGGCGCTTGGGCCCCAACCCTTCGGCACGTCGCCTTTGAAAGTGTCCTTGAGTTTCGCCTTCGGCCTGAAATCGTTGGGATTGTCGGCGAATTTCTTCGGGCCGCGATTTGGCCTGTTGTCCTTCGAGAAACGCGGCGCGTAAATCCCGATCCCCTTATTGGGGCCGTTGTTGTCGAAGCGCCCGCCCTTCCAGTTGTTGACTCGGTAGACCTTCTGCACATAGATCGGCCGCCGCGTGATCTTCACCACGAGGTCGCGCGGCATGCCGTAATTGTAGACGATGCCGCCGCGATATTGCGGCCGGTAGGCACGTGTCGCACCGAAGAACGCGACGCTCAAGCCGCCGATCGGCAGGGCATAATGAGAGATCGCCCGCGAGGTCAGGTAGCGCGGCTGCACGAACACCCAGGACTCGGCGATCGGCGGATCGTAGTTGACCGGGACGCCGTAGGCATAACCCGGCCGGCCAGGTCCGATCGGCGCCCAGCCGACGTAATCGTCGCTGTAGCGCCATTGCACCCAGGCAGGGGCCCAGGTGTCGCCGGGAACCCAGAACCAGCCATAGTCCGGATCGTAGCCCCAGCGGCCGTAATGATAGACGGCCCAGGCGAACGGCTCATGGGAATCCCAGTACCAGCCATACTCGTCGGTATAGGTCCACCGCCCGACCGTATAGGGGCGCCAATTCTCCGAGATGGTCTCAGGCAGCCACACATAGCCGAAGCGGGGATGCCAGACCCACTGTCCGTAGGGCGCGAGCTCGTCATAGAAGGTATCGATGTCGATGCTCTCTTGCGCCGCCGCCGAACCGCCGAGGCCAAGCCTGTCGGCCGCCGGCAAGGGCAGGCCTGGCGCCGCGAGGAACGCGGCCCAAACGAGCGCGGCAAGAAGCGATCTCAGCCAATGTCTTATGTGCATAGCCACCCTCCAAGTCCCCGGATCGGCTCCAAGGACGCGACAATCGCTTGTCTCACTCGAGGTCGTATGGCTTGTTTGCGGCCAAAGGCTGGCGGAGCGACATTTTTGTCAATTGACGGGGCATTTGCCGGGGAAAACGCGCGGAGGCCAAATCCGGTGCTTGCCCCCTCAAAGAAGCCCCGACGCTTGTCTCTGTTACCGGCCTCACTATGTTTGCAGGGAAGCCCGGACAAGGCACGCAAGGGGCAAGCGCTTCCATAGACAGGGCGCGCGGGCGCTGCTAAGGGGGCAATCCCAATTGGCCGCCGCGTTCGCTGGCCGGCCTGACGGGCGCATAGCTCAGGTGGTAGAGCAGCTGACTCTTAATCAGCGGGTCGTAGGTTCGAGTCCTACTGCGCCCACCAATATTTCCAGATACTTAGTCCCTTGGCAGTCAAGCAAATCCTATCAGTGTTGGAACCACCCGGGTCTCAGCGACGTTTTGAAATCGTCGGCGAGCGTACCCAAGTCCGCCGGCGCGTCTAGTTAAGCCCGCCCTGTGCCCTAGGTCGGGCTTTTCTTTCGTCGAGCGATGAGATGGAACCGGAATGATCAGAGACGGCGCGGTCTCGGCTCCCCATAAGGATTTGCTTCTGCTGCACGCCGCTCCTCGTTGCACTCTTTGCACAACCCGTCGTCAACGGCTGGATGAGGGCACTTGCCGGGCCTGTGGCCGTGTGCTGCCGATTGGCACTCACATTTTTCTTGCTCTTCCATTGTTCCAAACTCCAATCAGGGGCCGATTACGCATTCGACATTATACCTAATCTTGCCGTGCCACCGTCAGCTCAACAGGCTTCCTCAAGTCGCTTGCGAAGTTCAGTGCGAAGAATCTTGCCGTTGGCGTTTCGCGGCAAAGCGGACACGAACACGAATTTGCGGGGTCTCTTGTCCGAAACGAGCCGGCTGCGGCAATGAGCGGCGAGCGCGGCTTCGGTCAACTGGGGAGAGGAGACCACGAAGGCGGCAATCTCCTCGCCTTCACGCGACTTGGCAAAGCCCACAACGGCCACCTCCTTCACGCCTTCAAGCTCCGCGAGCACGGCCTCGACCTCGGACGGGTGCACATTGACGCCGCCGCGGATGATCACGTCTGAGCTGCGACCCATCAGCTGGAGAAAGCCTTCGCCGTCCACAGCGCCGGTGTCGCCCGGATAGGCCCAGCCGTTCTTGAGCCGGTCGCCTAAGTCGCGGGCATCGCCATGAATGGCGCGCGCTACGGCAGGGGAGCGCACGCGGATGGCGCCGAACGCGCCGATCGGCAAAGGCCGATCGTCCTCGCCGACGATTTCCAGCGTCACATGGGGCAGCACGCGGCCGACCGTCTCCGGCCTCGCGTCGATATCGGCGCCGTACAGTACGGTCATGCGCCCTGCGAGGCTCGAAGAGTAGCCTTCGACAAAGTGCCGGCTGAGCTTTGCCCGCGCCAGGCGCTTCTCGTCCGGCAGGATGGGAGCGCCAAAGCAGTAAAGCGAGTCGAGCGCCGGGAAGAGATAGGTTCCGTCACGCGCTGGCGCCTCGAGCAAAGCGCGCAAGATCGTCGGCACCACGGCAAGCGAGGTTGCGCCTCTTGAATGAACCGCATCGATTAGCTCGCCGGCGCTGAACAGAGGCGGATAGAAGTAGATTGTCGCTCCATCGAGCAGCTGGCTCAGAATGTGGTTGCGCGAGCCAGAGAAGGAGATGGGGATGACGCTGATCAGCTTCCCGTGGGGATGCCTCCGCCCCAGCTTGAGATTGCTCTCCAGCCTGAACAAAAGCTCCTCATGTCCAAGGACGATGCCGAGGGGGCGGCCCGTGGTGCCCGATGTCAGCGAGATAATTGCGGGCGCAGCCCCGCTCTCCTCAAAGAAGGGCTCGGCACCGCGCTTGGCGATGACATCCGTCCAGTTGCTGTCGGCGAGGATGGATGTAAAGAGCGCCTCGGATGTCTGCCGGTCTCCGATGATGGCGGAAAGCTGAAACTCGCTCGCAAGCTGCGCCAGTTCATCTTGCTTGGAGCGAAAGTCGATGGGCACCGGCACGGCGCCGAGCATCCACAGCGCGACCATGGCAACGACGGCTTCACCGCCGTCGCGAAGGGTGATGCCCACCTTGCTTCCGGGCCCCACGCCGCGATGGCGAAGCTCGCGCGCGCTTCTAGCTGCGCGGCCAATCAGCTCGCTATAGGTCAGGGTCAGGCGCGAGGAGACGATTGCCGCACGATCCGGCCAACGGCCCGCGAGCGCAATGAGGGTCTTGGCGATGTTGCCCTGACCGGCAGGGGTGCCGGCTTGCGTCGTGCTTCCACTCTGAACCGAAGCCGGGGTGCCTCTCTGCATCGCGCCATATACGGTTTGCGGCCTGGTGAAGAATTCAACATCGAATTGGCCATGCTCCGGCGGTCCAAGTCCGGAGGCTTTCCAGCCGCCGAAGGGCGCGTCGACCATGGCGTTCGAGGTGGCCTGATTGACCTTCAACATGCCGGCCTCGGCCTCGTCGAGAAAGCGGCTTGCGACCTCGTCCGAGGTGGTGAACACGGCGGCCGCGAGCCCCTGCCTCACGCCATTGCAAAGGCTGATGGCGTCTTTCCAGTCTTGAGCCTTCTGCACCACGAGAACCGGTCCAAAACTCTCCTCCTGGACGATTTCCGCTTCCGGCTCGTCGCAAAAGATGATTGTCGGGGGATAGAACTTTGCGCCATGCGTGCCGACGGATCGCGGTTTGGCGCCTAGCGGCAGCAGCGGGGCCTCGCAATCGGACGCCGCGCGCTGGACGAGGGCCGCCACGTGGTCGCGATGCGCCGTGCTGACCATGGGGCCGATGACAGTGTCGGCCTCCGAAGGATCGCCCCATTTCAAGCCTCGAGTTGCCTCGAGCAGCAGCGGTATGAACGCCTCGCGGCAATCGTCGTGCACGATGACGCGGCGGTTAGCAGTGCAGCGCTGACCAGCCATTTCGAAGGCGCCTGCCACCACGGCGTGCGCTGCCGCAGCGAGATCGGCGTCAGGCCAGATGATGGCGGCATTGTTGCCCCCAAGCTCGGCCTGGAGCGGAATATGCCGTTCTGCGCAAATGTCCTGCGCCGCGCTTCCGGCGGCGAGAGAGCCCGTGATCGTCACCGCGCCGATGCGAGCTTCGCGCATCAATGCCTCGCCTTCGCGTGCGCCGCCTTCGATGAGGCCGACCAATCCCTCTGGCCAGCCGGCTCTCGCCAGGCATTGCAGGAGCGAGCGTGAGATCTCCCGCGCCTCAGGTGCTGGCTTCCACACCACGCCGTTGCCGTACACCATGGCCGGAGCGATCTTGCCGAGGGGGATATAGAGCGGGTTGTTCCAGGGCGTGATCACCGCGACGACGCCATGAGGACGCCGCCGTACGAGCCAGGCGGGATTGGTCGCAATGGTCTCGTCACTGCCCTTGGCGCGCCGCGCAATGGCGTCGAGCATGTCGATGCAATGTTGCAGTTCGCTGCGGCCGAAGCGGATTGGCTTGCCGAACTCCGCCGCGATCGACTGAGTGAGCGATAGGGCTTCTGCGGTGAGGGTGGCGGCCAGACGGCGCACGAGATAGACACGCTCGGCAAGCGGCGTGTTGCGCCAGTCCCTGGCACGCGCCTGCGCTGCGGTGACTTGTGGTGAGATTGCCGCTTGGTCTTCGCAAGGGAAGCGTCCACTGCGAGGCGTTGGTCTTGCTGCAGCCTCTGCCATCAACTCATACCTTGGCGGCAATACGGGTGCCGCGCGTCTCCATGATCTCCTCGGCGCGCCCGGCAATGCGGCGCCCCATCTCGCGCGTGCCCACCACGCGGCAGCCGGGGATGGCTACGTCCTCGGTACGCCAGCCCTCTCGCCACACCGAACGCACGGCCTCTTCCATGATATCGGCCTCGTCGTAACGCCCGAATGTCTCCCGCAACATCATAGAGAAAGCGAAGATCTGTCCTGCGGGGTTCGCCTTATCGCTGCCCTCGAGATCAAAGCCGGCGCCGTGGTTGGTCTGATAGACGGATTTGCCGTCCTCCGAATAATTTCCGGAGAAGGACGCGCCGCGTGAGCCGAGGAGAATAGCGCCGAGGTCGGCGATCACGTCGCCGAACAGGTTCGGCGTGGCGATGACGTCGAACGTCGCTGCGCGCTGCAGCAGCCAATAGGCCATGAGGTCGATGCCAACCAATTGCATGTCCACGCCAAATTCCTCGGCAGCCTCCATGGCGCAAGTGCGCCACAGCGCGCTGATGGACGGTAGGCCGGACTCCTTCCAGACCACAGTCATCTTGCAACGCCGCTGTTTGGCGAGGCGGGCCGAGGCGAGGAGGAAGCGTCTCACCTGACTTTCCTCATAGTCGAAGTGATGCCGGGCCACCCGCCGGCCGGGCACGCTGTCGTCCTCGCTCCACTGGCCCTGATAGATGCCGCCGCAATTCTCCCGGGTGATGAGGATGTCGAGCCCCTTCACCACCTCCGGCTTGAGCAGCGAAGCGTCCTCGGCGCTGAGGGCGCTTTGCAATGGGCTGATCTTGAAGAAGAGGTCGAAGTGCTTGCGCAGATCGTAGACGAAGCGTCCGCCATAAGGTCCCTGAATGACCGCCCCGCCACGCGCGAAGGTCTGCTCGCAAAGGCCAAGGATCTCGTCGGTGAGCGGCCGATTGGACTTCGCCTTGACTGCGTGGCCGTCGAGGCGCCCTGCTTCATAGACATTGAGCGCGACGCTCCTTGGACCGACCACGCTCTCCAGGACCTCAAGACCGGCGGCGATCACCTCCTGGCCGACTCCCTCGCCCCACAGCACGCCGACGTCGACCGGCGCCCCCTGTCTATTCGCTTCAAGCTTGGGAGCACCGAGACAGTCCACCCAGCGCTTTGGAACTGAGCGAGAAGCTGGCCTTGGTCGTTCTACGACCGGGTCTCCCAGACGTTCCTTATGTTCCACAAAATGCCCCATCGCTTTTGCCGGCTGGCGTGCCCGGAGTGCTCCGTAGGAAGGGATCAGGCTTCACGAGCGGCGAGGCTCATCGAGTCCATCGAAGGAGTGTGCGACGGCGGGGAGCCCCGCTCGGCGAGAGCCTCTTCGAAGATCGACTGCATGAGGGAGGCGGCCTTGGCCGTGCTGATCTCGCCGTGTTGCTCAAACACGAGCCGCGCGCGGCACCGCGAGAGCAGGTCGGTCAAGGACTTGTCCAGCTCCCGCTCAGGCGAGGCGAGAATTTCGACGGGTCCGTCGAACATGCGCGGCTCGTAGCGCGACAGCGCAAACTGAAGCTTGGCCCGTGCCTCCACCGACTGTGGCACGCCCGGCATTTTTGAGCGGCCCCGCTCCTCCTTGGTCAGAAGCTTCTCGCGAAACAGCTGCAACGACTCGGCCGGGTCCTCTCTCTTGCCGGTGATTTTCTTCGCGGCATCGCGCATCCTTTGCCACAGCGCTTGCGCCCGAAACAGGCCCGGCAGGGGTTTGTCTGCCTCGCCGTTCTCGCGTTGCGCCTTCCTTTTGCGCTCCCGTTTCAAGTCCACGCCGCGGTTCTTCGGCAAGCTTGGGTCAAGCAGCACGAGCTGCGTGATGGGCCTGCCGCGCGCGGCGAGCTGCGCGGCCATTTCAAGCGCGATCAAGGCGCCCACGCAAAAGGAGACGATCAGGATTGGCCCTTGCGGATAGCGCTCGACGAGCTGTGCGATATAGACCGCGGCAATGTCCTCGAGCCGGTCGTAGCTAGGTCCGCCACGAAGGCCTGGGAGCTCGAACACATGGAACTCCTGGCCCTCTCCGAAGACCTTGCGGAACTCGGGCTTAGGCAAGGTGAACCCCACGCGTCCATGGATCAGAAAGATTGGCGGCCGTCGGCCGGCTCCCATCGCCGGCTGACTAGATTTCTCGGAAAGAAACCTGGCTATCTCCCGCGGCGAGCCGTGTTCGAAGAGGTCTGAAATTCGAAGGTCTTGTCCGGTCCGCAGAGAAATCTGCTCGCTCAGGACTTCACCAAGAAGCGAATCGCCGCCGACGTCGAAAAATTCGTCCGCCGCACCGATCCGGTCGAGCTCGAAAACCTCGGCAAAGACCCTCACGATCAATGCCTCGAGCTTGCCGGCCGGCGGCTCGTACGGCGTCGGTAAATTCAAGCTTTCGCGTGTAATCATGGGGCTTTATCCCCCCTCCCTGACGGACTGTCGCACCGGCCAAGCTCCAGTTCAAGATCGTCTGGCTGGCAGCCTTCTTTGGCCAATCTTCAAGGCTGGCGGCTGTTAGCGGTCGGCGCGAACCTGATCGAGAGCGGCACGGACCGCACGCGCCGGCGCTGCGAAATAATTCGGATCGAGATCAGAGAAGCGGTCGAAGAATGCGCCGAGTTGCTCCAGCATCGGCCGCTCGCCGCCTCGCCAATGGATGGCGCAAATGCGCTGGAAGCACTGGACATAAAAGTCTGGCCCGGCCCGGTCTTGCGCGGCGCCGATTTCGTCGTCGGCAACCGCGATGAGCACCCACAAGGACCCCTGTCTGTCGAGATAGTTGGTAAAAGCTGCCGGAAAATTGAGGTCCTCGATCATGGCCCTGGCGGGTGTTCGCGATAAGAGCTCGTTGCGCAGATAGTAGAAATCAAAAGTCGAGAACCAATAGACAGAACCCCCCTTAATCGTGCTCGCCTCGAGCAGAAGGTCATTTGGCTGGATACGCGAGATCACGTAGTCAAAGCCCCCTCTGAGATCGACAGGGAGCTGCTTGGGATTGGCAGCATAAGCGTCGGAAAGCGATCTCATCGAAAGGAGAGCCACGATCGCTGCCAAGGCAACAGTTGCGAACGTGCCAACGCGTTGTGAACCGGGCCATATGCGAGCAGCCAGCGCCTCTATTTGCAAGGAGATTGCCGCAAGACCTACGCCGGTTGCGATGGCGTAGGGCGCCATCAGCGGGAGCGTGTAGCGAGGCGAGGAAGATGCCCGTTGGTAACCGTAGAACGCGTAAAGGAGTGCGGGGACCGCGAAGGTGCCAAGGAAGAGAGCAGGGTGCGCGGGGAGCGAAAGGCGGCGCAGGTCACCCCCAGTCCGGCAAGGCCTGCCATGACATAGCAGGCGGCGTCCTTGAAGCCGGGAAAGGTGAGCACGATGGTCTGCAGCAAATAAAGACGAGTGGCGCTGGGAACACTTGATTGAAACCGCGCTTCAGAGCCGGCAAGCCGAGCAAGCATCGGGATGGCTGGAATGAAGGCGATGCCAATGATCGCGAATGCCAAAACGCTAGACCAAACGAGCGGTCCGATCGGTTCACCGTCCTTTAGCTTTAGCAGTACACAGCCGGCGGCGAAGACTCCGAGGCCAACGACAAAGAATAGTGCGACGAAATGGGTGTAGAGACTTAGGATGGCGGCACCCACGAACAGAGCCCACCAACCTCGACCGTTCGTCCTCAACGCGACTTCAAGCGACCATGCGCAAAGCGTCGTCAAGAAGACGAGGAGGCTATAGGCACGGTACTCCTGGCTATAGAGCACGAGCACGGGCATTACACATGCCACGAGACCCGCTAGACAGGCTGCTCTCTGGCTAAGAAGCTCCCTGGCGAGCAGGAAGACCAGCGCAACGGTTGCCACGCCGAAAATTGCGGAGGGCAACCGCAATTGCCATTCACTGCCGTCGAAGCCCGATAGCACAAGGGCATGTCCGAGAAGAAAAGAGATCGGCATGTCCTGTGACGCCAGAACCGAATAGAGTTCGTGTAGCGGCGTGGCGGAGGTTCTGTACTGCAAGGTCTCGTCGAGCCAGAGGCTCCAGCGATCAAGGCCATGGAGCCGCAACACGGTTGCGAGAGCAACGAGCAGCCCGGCACAAGCTCCCCGACGAAGGACTGCAGAGAAATACACTGGCGACTATTCCGAAGCCTTGTGGAGCCTCCCGTAGCAACATCAAGAAAATCAGCAGGCTGATAGTTACAGTCTTTTTGCGCGCGCCAAATTTTCAAGTATTTGGCGGCTTAGCATGGCTTTCACCACGCCGCCTGTGGTTTGCAGATGATGGCCATATTGAGCGGAGCGGTAGATCGGGTGATATAGACCCTTTTGCCGTTCCGAATCGTCGTCTTGTTGTAGTAGGGCGCTATATTCACGATCCTGCACTCATCGCTCGCCCCGCGACTATTGTAGTGGCGCTTGGCGGCAATCGCCGGGACCGAAAGACAAAGCACCAAAGCCGCAGCGAGAAGGTATCGAGCCATGGCGGATCTTCCTCTGGTTTCGCTGTAATGGCGCCTTTGAGGCTATGCGAAAGTCTGCGTCGACGCAGCAAAATTGCAAACTTGCCGGCAACCCAGGTCTTCTGCCCACCCGGCCATGCGACGTCTTTTGGTTTCGACTGTGTCGGAAATACCACCATATTTGGTTCCAGAACCCCTATAGTCGTCATCAGAGATTCTAAACGGGGGACTGAAACCATGCGTGTCTTGATCATTTGCGCCATCGTCATCACCGGTGCGGTTGGCCTCAGCGGCTGTTTTCATCACGAAAAGGCCGTGACGCAAGAGCCGTTGAAGCTTGGATAATTGAACCGGCGAACTGACGCGCGGTATTCGATTTTTCCTGCACTTATCTCTCGGCAAATGCCAGCCTCGGTCGAGCATTCCTCGGCCGGGGCTTTTTATGCGGCGAAGCGAACGCAACCTTGCGTTGGGGGCCGGTTCTGTGCCGAGGGCGGTGGCCATGACCCAATGCATGATGGCATCGTAATCCGACGCGAATTTCCCGACCTTGGCGGACGGAGACGAACTCCTCATCGTCGCCCCTCGGTCACCAATCGCGAGGAGAGCCGTGCGACGGGCGGCGTTGACCTTCATTCTGATGCTGCTCGCCCTGATGCTGCTCGCCCAAGGCTGCAGCGCTCAGTCCGATCTCTACCTTATCGCGCTGATGGGTCAGTCCAACATGGAAGGACGCGGAGAGCTGTCTGAGCTTCCCTCTGACTTTCCCGCCAATCCTGCCAAGATCTGGAACTTCACCAATGCCTATAAATGGGTGCCTGCCAAGGAGCCCATCGACTCACCCGAAGGTCAGGTCGACGTTGTCTCGATCGGCAGGCGAGGGGGCGTAGGGCCGGCACTGGCGCTTGCCGATGCCTTCGTGTCAGCTCACCCCTCGACCTCGGTTGGGCTCATTCCCTGTGCGCGAGGGGCAACCAAAATCAGCGAGTGGCTGAAGACGCAAACCGACGACCAGCGGAGCACGCTGTACGGCTCGTGCATGAACCGAATAAAAACGGTCTCCCCTGCCAATGGCACGATCAGGGCGGTGATCTTCTGGCAGGGGGGCAGCGACGCGAAGAATGAGAAGGACGCTCTTTCGTGGAAGGACCGTTTCACGGCCTTCGTCGCCGAGCTGCGCGCCGATCTCGGCAACCCTGATCTCCCCGTCATCATGGTGATGCTCGGCGACCCCGATGAGAAGGTCGCGAAGAAATATCCCTATTGGCAAGTCGTGCGGGCACAGCAGCACGCGGTGGACATTCCCGGCGTCGCCAAGATCGAGGCAAATGGATACGAGCGCAGGCCGGACGGGATCCATTTCACCACGAAGGGCCAGCTCGCTTTTGGCGCGGCTCTTGCGAGATTGCTGCCAGCCCCTTGAAGCACGAAGACGCGCGGACCAGCAGCGTCATCTCAGGTCGAGAGCACCTGCTCGAGCCGCGCCTTAGCTTCGGCAAACACCTCAGACCAAGGACGGCGCTCCCGGTAGAGAAAGATCATGCCGGGGTACCAGGGCGAAGGACCTGATCGCGGCCAGACCGCGGAAGACAGATTGTCGTCGCGGACGTGCACGGTTGGCACCCCCATCATCCCGGCCACATCGATCGTGGTATTGCTGATCGACACGACTGCATCGAGCGCGGCGATCTGTGCGGCGTAGCCGTCGAGATCGGTCCATTGATCGATTTCAGGGTCGTGAATCACGCGGCCGCCGGTAATCTCCCGCATTAGCTCAAGATCACGCTCGATGTCGCCATATTGCAGCGAAACGAAAGTTGCCGGCGCCCAGGCGAGCAGCGGCGCCCAATCCTCGAGATCGGGCAGCACCTTGTCGGTATTTTTGCTGGTCCATGAGAGGCCAATCAGCGGCCCGCCCGCCTTCGCGCGGTAGCGTCGGCGGAGTGCGCCGACCCGTTCCGGGTCGCCGCGCAACGGCACGAAGGAGCGCTTCATGTCCTCTGCGGTCTTGACCGTGTGCAAGGCGACCGTTTCGTAGTAGGCGGCAATTTCGGCCTCGGCCAAGGCCGCGGCATCGTCGATGCCCCGCGGACGCACTTCGACCCCATCGAAGCTACGCTGCAAGAGGGGCACGAGGCGCGGTTCGGCAAGCACGACACAGCGGCGAGCCTGCCGCGCCGCAGGAGCAATGAACCGCGCCAAGCGCAACTCCTCTCCAACGCGATCCCTCGGCGTATAGGCCCGGACCAAAACGCTCCGGCCGGCGAGATCGCTACCATCCCATTCGGGAATAGGACTTGGTTGCTCAATTCGGGCGGCGCCAATGCGAAGCTCCCAGGCTCGCTCATAGAGATCGAGCCGAAGCAGCTTGTAGGAGGTTCTGTGCATCTTCTCGGCATTGCCTCCGGCCTCGACGGTCGCGGCAATTTCGAGGGCGTTCTTGACGAAGTCTTCGCGAGTGGTCTTCGCCTTCCGGGGGGCAGCGCTTTCGCTGCGGCGCTTTTCTTTGCTCCCTCTACGCCACCAGGTCACGAGGCGGCCGAAAGGGCCCCAGCGCGTCCGTTCTTGCAGCGAATTTGACATGAGCCTGCGGCCAGCAATTTGCGGGGAACTCAGAAGCGGCGAACATGCCGAAATGATACGTTGATGACAACGCCCAATCGCCCACAGGGCAGTGCCCGTCAATGATTCCGGAAGCTCGAAAGGCAACTTTAGCGGTATCGTTGCGCAACGGCCACATCCCACCCCTGAAGGTGAGTGGTTGATTTCCCCGGCAGAAAGCGGGGCGTTCTGACCTATTCCGCTTTATCGGCCCGCGATCGGCACCTTGCGGTGCTGGCGCGCAGGCTTGGCCGGCGCCCTGATCGACCTTACGGGCACCAGCGGCTCGACGCCGGATCGCACAATCATCCGGTCGCCGTTCGGCTTCTCCCAGAGATCGTGCCCGTGCTTAGTCTTGCCGAGCTTGAGCCAGCCGCATTGTGACGCGCGCCACACGACTGCCGGCTTGAATATTTCGACCGGGCCAGATGGTCTTGGCTTCATGCTCAATCTCGGCAAGGCGCGAGCACCCTGTCTTGAGTCCAAGGCTGCGATTGCCGGATTAAATCAGACAGGCGTTAGCCAAGCGTTAACCGGAACCGCCTGCAGCGTTCGCCTTGAGGTCGCTCAAATTGCCGAGCGGGTTGGTGACAAGGCGCCGGTTGTCTTTGTAGGTTCACGGCTCGGTCGTAGTTAGTGTGGTGATGGCAAGTTCCCCCCAAACTTCCATCATCACCATGCAGGGAATTCGAGGAAGCCCCGTCCCCCCGTACGGGGCTTCTTCTTAGCTGTCAAAAATCTGTGATCCTACCGACATGTGAGCGCCCTAAGGTGTAGTGCACTACCACCTTGGCCGGCGCGAGCGCCGGTCGCGGGATTTGCCTTGACCCAGCAAAGTCTCCACCTCGAAAGCCCCGCCCACGTGCGGGGTTCTTCTTGGCCATCGAACAAGATTGGTTGGCCTCAGAGATTGTCCGCGAGGCATGCTCTGCGGTAAAAAGGGGTGCTGTGGCCCTGTAATTTAGTGAGGCGTGTCGTGACGCTAGGCGTAGAGCTCATCAACGACCGAGATATCGTCATATCCAGTCCCGAATCCGGACTCTCGGTGACCTATCGAAAGGATGGCGACGCGCCCATGCTTGTCGCCATCGACGGCATCGGTCGCGTTGTTGACCAGGCGAAGGTGAAGTTCTGGGCGCAAGCCTGGAAGGCGGCTCACGAAAAGGCGCGCGCGGTCGGCTGGCTAATTTCCTAGTCGACGCCTCACCAAAATCTGTCATCCCCGATTGATTGTGACATTAGGGCGTCGTACGAGAAATCTACGTACGCATGCAGAACGCATCCGTCGCTGCCCCAGGCCATGCGGGGTTAGGCCTGGGCAGCTTTCAGAAACGTAGGCGTGGAGTGCGTCTGACCATGGGTAAGAACAAGACCAAGACGGCGATCTATCACCCGCCAAAATCGGGAATGCCATATTTGGTCGTGACTGTCTCGCCGGACGGCGTAACCGCTACTGCCGTCGCCTCAAAAGACGAAGCCAGGAATCCTTGCCTCGAAGAAGACGTTGAAGGTCGAGGTTCAAGACGCGACAAACGAGAAATCCTGAACGAGATCAGTCCGCCTTCGCTGCAAGCGGGCCCGGTTCTTAGAGTCCAACTCCACTGCCGTAGTTTTCGAAGCGGTTCAAATCATCCGCGTCCGTGGCAGGGTATCGGTCGAGAAGCGCGTGAAGGCTCTCGCTCGACGCGGCCATTCCTCGCCAGGTCTCGGCCAGGGTTGCGAAGGTATCGCGCTCTTCCGGAGTTGCGGCACTCTTCGAGAGCACGGCACAGACGCGGGCAATTTCGCGGAATTTTTTGGGGTCTCTCGTCATGCCTCACCTCCAAGCCAGGCGTAAGTCTTGACGCTCGCAGTCACCGATGCCTGTCTGTTCCCTCACCAATGATCATCGATTGTGGGACCTGCGGCAGGGGCCGGCAATAACCCTTAAGGGTAGTCGAGCGGAGCGGCCACGGCCTGGCGCGGGCTACTCTTTGCTCTTCTTTCTTGCGGATGAGCATTCGGGAAATGTCTCGATGGCCGCTTCCGCGTATTTCTGGCTGGCGTAAGGCGATTTGCCGACCATGATGAAATCGTTGGGCACTTTCTTGGGCTCGACCTTGCAGTCGCCGGAGTTGGGCTTTCGCACCACATAGTAGTTTTTTCCGAGTTTCTTGGTGCTTTGGATGTTCTCGCCGGCGTAGGCAGAAGGAGGCCAGGAGAGCACGGCAAGGAGCAAGGCGAGGGAGAGCGCGATTCTTTGCATCGAAGGCATTCCGTTGTTTCCCAATGGCGAGCTTGCCGCGAAAAGAGCCGCAGTACCAGCCTGCGAATCGAGCATGGTTCGCCGGCCCTGTCGTGACTTTCTGGTAACGGTTTAGGCCTAATCTTTGCGGAGCGTTTTTGGGGAACCGCTTGACGAAATTCGGGCGGGCTGGAGGGTCTCGATGGTCAAGGCTTTTAAGATAACCGTTGCCGGCGCGGCCATGGCGATGGCGGCGCTATCGCTGTCGGCTTCGGCGCAGGCGGGAAACGGTTCGGCTGTCGGCGCCGGTCTCGCTGGATTTGGCATCGGAGCGATCCTCGGTGGCGCGCTTGCGCCGCGCGAGGTCTATGTGGTTCCGCCACCGCCTCCGCCGCCGGTCTATTATGGGCCCGTGGCTTACGGGCCGCCGCCCTGGACACCAGGCTGGTATGACTACTGCGTGCGGCGTTATCCAGGCTTCAATCCGCAAACGGGATATTTCGTGGGTCCGGACGGGCAGTTCTATTTCTGCCGCTAGTCTTTGCGGTTGATCCAGTGTCCGTGGAGACGGATGTCCGTGGAGACGAAGCGCAACACGCTCCGGGCAAACCTCCACGCTCCAAGGTGCTTTCGCCGGAAAGTCGAGGTTATCCTTGTGCGCACCCTCACGTCTCGATCGAGCGACGCGCCGAGCCTCACCCTCACTCGCTGAGCTTGTCATCGAGCTCGGTGTTCTCAATCACTCACCATGCAAAACTTGGCCCTGCGTAGTCCAGAAGCCGCCCAGGGCGCGTCCTTAGGCCGCTTCACCTGCACGGGATCTCCCGTTCAGTGTTGGAATGGTGCGGAACCGGTACTCTAATTCTTCCCCCAAACTGTGTAGACGCGACCCGGGCTTCATAAAATGGATGGCTTGTCGCGGGCAAGATGCATCCGTTGGGTAGGTACCTTGGAAAGCGGCGCCCGCCTGGTGCCGCCGAAACCAACCTGAACTCCCACAGGAGCTTTGTCCTGCTTGCCAATAGGTTGCGATATTTCTGTAGCACAAGCTGCAGGCAGCGTTGTAACTCTCCCCAATATGTCCCCTGATTTCGACCGCAAAGGCGAACTTTCCTCCATCGACGCCGACCATCATTACCGTCGGCCGACTCGTCAGGCAGGAGGGTCTCGATGTCCTCCTTAAAGCCTGGGCCAAAGTCGCAGAAGCATTGCCGGGCTGGTGCTTGGCGATCATTGGGGGCGGCCCATTGGAGGCCGAACTTTTGGCAACGGCGCTCAACACCGAAGACAGCGTGATGTCATTCGTGTACGAGTCTGGGCACTTGCGACAGACGCCGCTCCCCGCCTTGGATTTGTCACGCGTCCGGAGCACCCTCGGGAAGGCGCGCGACGTTAAGCTTGGCCGGCGCCGGGAGCCCGGCTACTCCACGGGCGGGAACAGGATCTCATGCAAAAGGAAGACACTGCCCGCGACATCATCGGACAGACCTCCTTTGTGACGCGGGTTTCGACGCAAGGGCGCAACTATTTCACCCTTGTCGCCTGGCTCCTCTACTCCGTCTTCAAAGGCAGGGCGAAGTTGCTGACGACGGCTATCGTTCTCAACCTCGTTCATCTTGCCGCTCAGGCCGCCGCGATCTTCGTCATCTATTGGTACGCCAAGCAGATGGAGAACGGAGGTCTCGTCACCGTCCCCTATTTGAACTTCGATGTGAATTTGAGGGACGAAATCCAATGGTTATGGCTAGTTGTGGTTGTCTCCACTGCTGGCTTTGTCATCAGCGCTTCGCTCCTGTACCTGTCCCGCAAGCTGGTGCTCGATGTCGTCGAGCAGCATTACGGGCAAAGCCTCGAGAAAGTCGTCCTACTCTCCCGCCGCCTTCCCGATCCGAGAGCACGGCTCGCAAGTCGCCTTCTCATCGATTTCGGCATGGGGGGACTCTCCTACGGCTGCCGCCGCGGAGCCCTGATAGCGAGCACATTCGCCAATACTATCGCCGCCATGATCGGTGCGGTCGGGGCGAGCAGTGTTCTCCTGCACATAGACTTGCCACTCACGATGCTCATCCTGGTATCGGCAATCTTGTCAACCCTGCTGCTTTATCCGCTGACGCTCCGCGCCATGCAGACTGCCAAGGCGCGGGAAAAGGCGGGAGTGGCCTTCAAGCGAGAAAGCCGTCGTCATTTTGAGGTCCGCACCAGCGAGCAGACCACGCATAGTATCCCCACGGCGGCAGGTGTCGCGCGCATGCTCTTGCGCCGCCGACGGGTAACCACCCAGATCGTCTTCGCGATCGAGATTGGCGCCACGATCATCCTCAGTGTCGTGATTTACTATATGGCGAGCCAAGCCTTCTCGGGCAGAGAGGAGTGGGCCATCTTCATTGCCTATATCGGCGCGCTACGGATCGTGCTCGCCGGTGTCTCCGCAGCGATCCAAGCCTTTGCGAGCGTGAGCCGCTATTATCTGCTCATCGTTCGCTACTACCTCTTCATGCGAGACTTCCGAGAAGCTGCAGACTATGCCGCTCGCCAGGGTCGAAGCGGGCGATAGCGTCATTCTCGGCACTCTGCCAAACGGCACCGATGTGATCGCCAAGGCCGGCGACCGCCTAGCACTGATGACGAGCGATCCTGTGTACAAGGTCCTGTTTGCCTTGATTGACGCGAGGTTGCCGGAGCCCGCTCCGCCTGTTGGCACGGCCGTCGTCGGTTCTGGCGGAATTGCCGCTGGCGAGGGAGGGATCGGAACTTCGTTTATTTCGACCAGCTCGATGGCAAAGGAGGAGTAGAGAGCATCGCGGAGACACTCAAGGACAGGGTGGCGCTCGTCGCTTATGGACACCCCGAGAAAATCGGCGCCTGCGGAGAGGCGGAGCTGCTCACCGTCACCGATGCCGAGCTCCGCCGCGTCGTGCCGGTTGGAACAGCCGAGAGTGAAGCGGCCATCAAGGAGGTCGAGCAAAAGTCGGTGAGCCGAAAGGCCGTGTTCGACGAAGAGGACGAGGACGAGGAAGACTTCTAGCGGTTCGGCCACCGTCCTACGCTAAGGGCCTGGGCGCCACGCCACAGCCTGGAGCGCGATGCGTACCCCTGTTCTGGAGTTGTTTGCCACGCGAGTGACATTGTATAAACCGTCGGCAAATGCGGAAGAAAATCACGCTATTGGGGGGAGACATGAAGAAGCGCCTGCGGGGTGACATCGAGCACGGAAGGGCTGATTTCAAGAACTGGCAGGAACAAAATCCTTCCAAAACCTTCAAGGATTATTTTGCCGAAACCATTGAACGGAAGCTGCTGAAAGGTAAGGCGCATAGAAGTCTCGGAAGCAATCTCAAAGACAAGCAATTCGGCGAGTCACGTGAAATTTCGTGAGGAAGCTTACGAACCTCGGGTTGAAGGCGGATGACACCTGCGTCGACTATGGGTGCGGTACGTTGCGCCTCGGACTGTACCTCATTGCCTATCTGCGCCGTGGCGCTTATTGGGGCATGGACGTCTCGGAATTTTTTTTGGAAGAGGGCCGCAAGCTGGTGGGCGAGGATCTCTGGGCCGAGAAGCAACCCCACCTCCGCGTCATATGTCCCCAATCCGTTGCCGAGGCGGCCGCCAGCAAGCCGGCAATGCTCATTTCGTTCAAAGTGCTGAATTACGTTCACCCGGACGAGCTTGAGGAGTATGTGGTCAACATCCTGGAGATCATCGGGAACTCGGGCCAGGCTATCATCAGGGGAAAGTGGAGCGATACCGAGACGATTCGATCGAGCGGACGAAGCTGGGCTCACGGCATGCCCTTGATTGAGGAGCTGTTCGGAACCAAGGGTGGCCGGATCGAGATGATCGAAAACAAACCGGTCGAGCTTGGGGGGCTCGGGCGATTCGCCAGGATCGGGGCATTCCGAGTGAGGTGTCCAGCCGGAGGCCCTCCTATAGTGGGGGAGGAGGAGACAATTCAAAGCCGAGGCGCTGCCCACCGGCTCGACGGCGCTGATGGTAAGCACGGACGGGAGTAAGCGTGGGGTGTTGAGCGTGAGCATTCAGGGGCACCCGATCGGTGAAGGATGCCCTACTTTCATCATCGCCGAGGTGGCGCAGGCGCATGACGGCTCGCTCGGTCTGGCACACGCCTTCATCGACGCAGCCGCCGATACTGGCGCCGCTGCGGTGAAATTTCAGACCCACGTCGCCGCAGCAGAGTCCACCTTGGATGAGCCCTTTCGCGTGCGCTTCTCGCGCCAGGACGAGACGCGGCTCGACTATTGGAAGCGGATGGAATTTACGCCAGAGCAATGGCAGGGCCTAGCGGGCCATGCGCGCGAGCGAGATCTCGTCTTCTTGAGTTCGGCCTTCTCGGTCGCCGCCGTCGAGCTTTTGCGAGATCTCGGCGTTGCCGCGTGGAAGATCGGCTCTGGCGAGTTCGCTTCACGCGACCTGTGGGAGGCGATGACCTCCACACCAGCACCGATCCTGTTTAGCACCGGACTCGCCAAGCACGCCGAGATCAGGGATGCGGTGAGCCTGTTTCGCTCGAAGGCGCTTCCTTTTGCCTTGTTCCAGTCCACGACGAGCTATCCTTCGCCGCTCGAGACGGTGGGGCTCAATGTGCTCGACGAGCTTCGGCGCGAGTTCAACTGTCCCGTGGGTCTCTCGGATCACAGCGGCAGCGTCTTTCCGGGGCTCGCCGCAGTTGCGCGTGATGCGAATTTGCTTGAAGTGCATGTAACCTTCGATCGCCGAATGTTCGGGCCCGATATGCCAGCCTCGCTGACCTTCGACGAGTTGCGTTTGATCTGCGGCATGCGCGACGCCGTGGCAATCATGGACGCAAACCCCGTGGACAAGGACGAGATGGCAGAGCGCCTGCAAGGACTGCGAGACGTATTCGGAAAAAGCCTCGCACCGGTGAGCGCGTTTCCAGCCGGCGCTGCCGTGCGCCGGGAGATGCTGACGTCGAAGAAGCCGGCTGGGGGCATTCCGCCGGAGGCGATAGACGAGATCCTGGGGAGGAAACTGGCGCGGGATGTGACTCCTGACCGGATTCTTCGTTGGAGCGATCTCGCAAAGGAGTGATCGTGAGCCGTCGAAAAGTCTGCGTTGTCATCAACAGCCGCGCCAATTACGGACGGATCAAAAGCTTTCTGCGCGCGGCCCAAAACCATCCAGGGCTGGAACTGCAACTGATCGCCGGCGCCTCGGCGCTGCTCTACCGCTTCGGCTCGGCGATCGACGTCATGCGCAAAGATGGCTTTGAGCCGGATGCCATCGTGCACTCAATCGTCGAGGGCGAGACACCGATCACCATGGCCAAGTCGGTCGGGCTCGCCACGATCGAGCTCGCCACCCAGTTCCAGGCTCTCGCGCCCGACGTCGTGCTGACAGTTGCCGATCGCTTCGAGACCATCGCCACTGCCATTGCGGCGAGCTACATGAACATTCCCGTCGCCCATACGCAGGGTGGGGAAGTCACGGGCTCGATCGACGAGAATGTGCGTCACGCGATCACCAAGCTTTCGCATATTCATTTCCCGGCCACCGAGCGAGCGCGGGGCTTTCTCCTGCGCATGGGCGAACAACCGGACACGGTTTATCTCACCGGCTGCCCCTCGATCGACACTCTCACGGAGATCGACCTATCTCTCCCTCCGGACATTTTCCGCCGCTATCGGGGCGTTGGCGCTCAGCTCGATGCCTCGAAACCTTACATGATTGTCATGCAACATCCGGTGACCACCGAGTATGGCGACGGCCTCGCGCAGATCAACGCGACGCTGGAGGCGGTTGACCGGATCGGCCCCAAAGGCATGCAGGTCATTTGGCTGTGGCCGAATGCCGATGCAGGTTCCGACGACGTTGCCAAGGGTTTGCGCACTTTTCGCGAGCGGCGCAATCCCGACTATCTTTTGCTGATCCGCAATCTCGACGTGGAGGACTATGCGCGCGTCCTCAACAATACAGCCTGCATCGTTGGCAACACGTCGTCGGGCCTCCGCGAAGGCTCCTACCTCGGCACTCCCTGCGTCAATATCGGTAGCCGTCAGCGAGACCGGGAGCGGGCCTCGAACGTGATTGATGTGCCGCACGATGCCGATGCCATTCATGCCGCCATCGAGCGTCAATTGTCGAACAGGCGCTATCCGCGGTCACTCATCTTTGGAGACGGACAGGCCGGGAAGCGAATTGCCGACATTCTCGCCACGGCACCGATCAGGCTCGAGAAAACTCTGAGCTATCTGACGCCAACGAGCAGTGCCTCTTCCAAAATGGCGAGAGGCCAGGAGTAAGGAGCGCCACGATGACGCGTCTTCTCGCGATCATTCCTGCGCGCGCCGGCTCGAAAGGTGTTCCGGGAAAGAACAAGGCGCTGATCAAGGGGCGCCCGCTTGTCGACTACACCGTAGCGGCCCTCAGAGCGTCGTCCTGCGTGGACGGCATTCTGCTCACCACCGACGACGAGGACATTCTCCGGCTTTATGCTGATCGCAAGGATATCTTTCTCGTGCGCAGGCCCCCAGAGCTCGCGACCGACAGGGCTACCACGAGCACGGCCGTGGCGCATGCGCTTGCGGCTTGGGAGGCGGCCCGGCGAAGCAAGCCCGAGGCGATCTTCCTCGCCCAACCGACGACACCGTTACGAACCGCCGCCGACATCGATGCCGCCTACAAACGCTTCCTCGAGACCGGCGCCACCTCGCTCATCAGCGCCTGCCGGGTCGATGGCATGCGGCATCCGCGGGACATGTACCGCAAAAGCGCAAACGGTCGCGGCGAGCTGTTCATCCCCGACCCTCACGATCGCACCACTCGCCATGACTATGAGGAATTATATCAGCGCAACGGCGCTATCTACATGGTATCATTGAATTATTTTCGACGTGAGGGGAGGCTGCGGGATTTCACGCCAGTGATTTTCGAGATGCCTTGGGAGCGCTCGATCAACATCGATGGTCCGGGCGACCTCTTGATCGCCAAGGCGCTGATCGAGAGTGGGCTCCTGAATGGGGAACAGAATTCTGGATGAAGATTGTTGTTACGGAGCCGCTCCACATGGCCGAAGAGGTGAAGCGATCTCTAGCCACGCACGGCACCGTGGTCTACGGCCCCTTTGACGACGCGGCGCTCTCGACCGAACTTGCCGATTGTCAAGTGTTGATGATCCGGCTCGGCCGCTATTTGGGCGAGAGGCTCATGCAAATGGCGCCAAACCTCCAGTATATCGTGACGACAACCACCGGTCTCGATCACGTCGATCTCGACGCCGCGAAGAAGAGAGGCGTGCGTGTCGTGAGCCTCAGAGACTGCATGCACGCCATCGCCGATGTTTCGGCAACCGCGGAACACACACTCGGACTGTTGCTGGCACTCGTGCGCCGAACGGTTCCGGCCGCGGCGCATGTGCTCGACGGTGGCTGGGAGCGTGATCGCTTTTTCGGAACCCAAATTCGGGGCAAGCGGCTCGGGATCGTTGGCTATGGGCGCATCGGGGGCCTGGTCGCCCAATATGCCTCGACGCTCGGCATGGAGGTGATTGCGTATGACCGCGGCGGCCCGACGAAGATCGCGCCGCCCGCCAAGGCGGTGCCTCTTGAGAGGCTGCTTGCAGAATGCGAGTTCGTATCAATTCACGTTACTGCCGACGCGGCGAACCGCCATCTTATCGACCGCGACGCGATCGCCCACATGCGGCCGGGAGCATTCCTCGTCAATACAGCCCGCGGATCGATTGTCGATGAAGCGGCCTTGGCGGAGGCTGTCTCCTCGGGCCGCATCGCCGGCGTTGCCGTCGATGTGCTGGATGGGGAGGAGAGGGGAGACATCGCGGCAAGTCCGCTCCTTGCCTGTGCGCGGGCCGGGCACAACGTTCTCATCACGCCCCATATCGGCGGTGCGACCCATGAAGCCATCGCGCGAACCGAGAAGGCCGTGGTTGACGTGCTGGCCAAGCTTCTCGAGCAAGAAGCACGCCCATGACCGCGCTCATCGACTCTGACCTCCTCGTGCATATTGGGCTGCACAAGACTGCAACGTCCTGGTTGCAGGAGAATTTGTTCACGCGAACAGAACTCGGCTTCTATGGCCCGGCCGAGAGCAAGAAGCGGCGTGCGCTGGTCAAGAACGTGGGACACTTCCTCGTCGCCGATGAGAGCGAACACCTGATCAACGAATGGGAGTTCGATGCAGGTGCGGTAAGAGCCTCGTTGGCGAACCTCGAGGCAAGGGAGGGAATTTGGCCCGTCGTTAGCTATGAGAGGCTAAGCGGCCATCCGCTCTCCAACGGCTTCGACCGGCAAATGATTTGCCACCGCATCAAAGCAGTCTTCCCGAAGGCGCGGATCTTGATTTGCATTCGCGAGCAGGGCGCGATCATTCTCTCAAACTACATGCAATATTTGCGCAACGGCGGCTGGAACACGCCGGAAGCCTTTCTGAATCATCGTCCAGATGGCCGCCAGCCGACAACCACGTTGAAGTTCTGGGAATATCACACACTCGTTTCAATGTATTACAACGTCTTCGGAAGAAACTCCGTGCTCGTCCTGCCTTATGAGCTCTTCGCCCGTGAGCCGCACTCCTACATCAGACAGATCAGCGATTTCGTGGGTCTGCCGACGCCGAATGATCTCCCGGTCAAGCAAATCGTGAAATCTCAGACGGGCGCATGTCAGCAGCTACTATTTCCGCCTGCTCACTCCCCTGGGACGGAGCACATCAGCGAATGGGCACTTTCCGTCGTCGAAGACCGGAAAGGCCCTCAACCACTGCGTCAAGAGTTTTTTGGACAGGGCCGTGCCGAAGTCGTGGGAGGAGAGCACCAGAAAAAATCTCGAGCGTCGTGTGGAGCAATGCGTCGGCGACCATTACCGGGCAAGCAACAGAGCGACGCAGCGGCTAACCGGCCTTGATCTTGAAGCTCTCGGCTACCTCGTTTGACGCTCGTTGCCGCGCGCCGATCCCTGACGTTGCGAGGCCCGCGGCTGTGTGCTATTGCATTCTTGAATGCTGTCAAACTCTCGCTCATGCGGCGACCCTATGACAGTGACGGCTCTGGATATAAACTGCCTCCCAGGGGGCTTCGAACGGGGTCCCTCGACGATCTCTCTCAATACGAGCCAAGCGATTCTCCTCGACGTTCCATGCGTTCTGACAAACCGATCTTTATCGGCGGCATGTTCAAGTCCGGCACCTCGCTGCTGCGAGCCATGCTCGGCAATCATTCGCGGCTCTTCGCTGGACTCGAGACGCAATGGCTCAACGAAGATTGGGGCAGCGCCAGTCAAACCCCCCGCCGGCAATGGTTCGACCGCCTCTCTATTTTTTTCGAGGCCCCACTGCACGAGCTTGAAAGGGCTTGCGGCGATGCCGCTGACGTCGAGACCTCTCTCGACCGGCTTCTCACGTTTCTCGCCCTGCGCGCGGGCAAGGTACGCTGGATAGAAAAGACCCCCGGCAATGCCGGCGCCATCGAGCGCATTTTGGCGTACTGGCCGCAGGCCACTATTCTTCACATCACTCGCGACCCGCGCGACGTCTATGCCTCCATGATCGAAAGCCGGAAATGGACGAAGCCCGCCGACTTTGCTTCACGATGGACCGGGACCGTCGCCGCGGCGCGACGTTGGCTCGCGGCTCAGGGCGGCAAACACCCAGCCTATTATGAGCTGCGTTACGAGCGGCTGGTCGAAGACCCACGGGGAGAAACGCGCAAAGTTCTGGAGTTTCTCGACGAGCCCTTCGAAGCCAAGGTCGCCGACTTCCCGGGGCAGGCGGAAGACTTCGACCGCGTCCGCAAGGCGACCGGCAAAGAAAGCCCAACCCTGCAGCGGCTCGCTCAGCCGATTTCCACCACGCGGATCGGTGTTTGGAAGGACGTCGTTGCACCGGAACAGTGGGAGTTTGTGTACGCCGCGTTGGCTTGCGCTGGAAACCGGGAGTTAGTAGAGGAGCTGATCGCCGGAACAGAGAGAATCAGTGCAAAGGGGACCGAAAAGCTGGGCCGTGAGAGCGCGGTGCAGGCGGATCGAGTATGAAGCCAATTATGTATCACTACGTGCGGCCAAGCGCGCCGGGGCTGCCGCATTTTCCCTTTCTCCGTCTCGCCGACTTCGAGCGTCAGCTCGACTGCTTTGCCCAGACCTATGGCTGCGTCAGCCGCGCCGGTTTCCTCGATTGGGTGGAAGGCGGTGTGGCGCCTGAAGGTGTGCTGCTGACCTTCGACGACGGACTTCGCGATCACCTGGACTTCGTCGTTCCCGCCTTGCGCCAGCGAGGATTCTTCGCAATCTTCTACATTCCGTCTGCGCCGATCCTGCGCGGGACCCTTCTGGATGTGCATAAAGTGCATTTGGCCTTAGGTCGCCTCGGCGGCCCGGCGGCGCTCGCCTGGATCAAGGACAAGGCGCCCAATCTCGTATCGTCCGATCTGGAGGAGCCGGCAAGCCATTACGCGGCGCAGAAGTCCGACCGTGCGACCAAACTCGTCAAGGAACTCTTCAATTGGCGGCTGCCAGCGGAGGATCGCGCTCCGCTCCTCGATGGACTGCTCGATCATGCTTTCGCCGGTGCGCCTCCGGCCTGGAACGAGATCTATCTCGATAGAGAAGACCTTCGCGCCCTGAGAGAGGCCGGTATGAGCGTTGGCCCGCATGGCCACAGGCACCTTGTGTCGGGTCTGCTATCGGCAGAGGAAGAGTGGATGGAAATTGAAACCTCGTGCGCCTTTATCCAAGAGACTGGATCGAGCCTCGCTTGGGGCTACTGCTACCCCTACGGGGACTTCAGCGAGCGTACGGAAGCGATGATGGCGAAGGCTCAGTGTCCCTTCGCGCTGGCGGTGAGAGCCGGCGACATTACGGACCGCATGGGCGAATCGCGCCGCTACGCCCTACCGCGGCACAACTGCAATACGTTTCCGCACGGTGCGGCCTCATTTGGGGAGCTTACTGAAGCCGAGTTGCTTTTGGCTGCTAACCGGGCACCAGAACCTTTTCCTCCGGAGTTGGGCCGCGTATAAACTGCCAAGAGCGCGCTGACGGAGCGCGGGGACGCCGAGGAGCCCATGACTTCCGATCGTTTGCTCTATATTCCGGTTGAGACCAAGGCGCGCGAGTTCTTGGGCAAGACTTTCCTCGCGGCGCGGGCGGCGGAGCGCGGCTGGATTGCCGTCATCGGCGAAGGAAACGAGCTCCGCGAGTACATGCGGGATCAACCGCGCGGCGCTTACATCGAAATTGGTGTTCCGGAGAAAAAGGCGAAGCGTCTGCAGGAACTCTACAGCGCGGGACACCGCATCGCGAATATGTGCGAGGAGGGTCTCGTTTACGCTGACGGGTGCGATTACTGCGAACGGAAGCTGGGCCGCAGCTGCATGGCTTGGACAGACCGCTTGCTCGTGGTGGGCCGAAGAAATGCCGACCACATCCGAGCTAACTTGCCGGAGTTTGCAGATAAACTCGCCATCACGGGTAATCCGCGCTTCGACACCCTCTTATCGGGGCCACGCAGCGTTTACAGGCGGGATGCCGAGGCGCTCCAGAAAGAGTTCGGGCGATTCCTCCTGGTAAACACAAATTTCACCCGCGCCAATCCTTACGGCGGAGCGGGCGCGCGGAACGCAGACCCGCTGGCCAATCTGGTCAAGAGGGGCATGATCTCGAGCCGCGCCCATGAGCAATTCTATCGCCGGTTCATCGAGTATCAGACGCGGTTGATGAAAAGCTTTCAGGACTTCCTGCAGAAGATCGCAAAGTCGGGGCTCGTCGAACGGATCATCATACGACCGCATCCCGTCGAGAATCATGAGCTCTTGGCGGGATTGGGCTCGACCTCTGAACATCGACGTTCGCTACGAAGGAAGTGCGATCGAGTGGATGTTCGCAGCCGACGCGTTGTTGCATCCCGGCTGCACGACGGCGATCGAAGGCTTGATGCTGGAGCGCCCAATCTTCTCCTATGTGCCAGAGCGTGACAGCGAGTTTGTCAATCCGGCGGACGAGATCAGCGAGCAGGTCGAGAGCGCCGAAGATGTCCTGGAGCGGCTTGCAGAAGTTCGTGATCAAGATGCGGCTGCCTTGCGTGCTCGCTTCGCCGCACAACGCGAGAAGCTGGCGTACTTCGTCGCAAATGTGCAGGCACCCTATGCGGCCGACCGCATTCTCGATGAGCTCGAGACGCTCGATCTGCCGCAGCTCGCTGGAAAACCTGGCGGCGGGAGAAAAAAGGGTCTCCTGTCTGAATTCCGCTGGCGCTTTCGGAGGTGGCGAAGAAATGATCAAGAGCGCATCGAACGCCGCCGGCAGAAATTCCCGAGCGTGACGGCTGAAGAGGCGAGGCTTGCGGTGGGAAGCTGGGTCGAGGCGGGTATTTTCGAGGAGTTGCCGCGCGTCGATAAGGTTGGTGAGCGGCTTCTGATGTTTCACTAGAGCCCGTGTCTTGTTATGGTGTCCCGGCGCGAATGCCTTGCAGATTCTCTGATTTCTCTGGAAAAGAACCAACTCGACAATCGTAACGAGACTCCCGATGGGCGCGTTGATATTCTAGTGGCTGTCGGGTCGGGCGATCGGGGTAGTCTATGCCCGTGATTTGATCGGGGTGGTCGATGCCGTGATTTCTCTCATTAGAAGACGTGTTGCCAAGAGCGTAACCAGGCTTATGCGGGCCCCGCTTGGTTTGGGCCTTGCAAAACCGCAAGTTCGCCGGCTCGATGAAGACTACTATATCCATTTTTTTCATATTGGGAGATGCGCTGGCACCACGATAAAAGCATTCATCGAACGTGCTAATCAACAGTCCCAGGCATATTCGATAATAGCCCACGAACATAAGATCAGCCTTTCTGATATTCCGCCGAGTGCCCGGTATTTCTTTTCGATACGAGATCCTATTGGGCGTTTTTACAGCGCGTTTTATTGGAGGAAAAACAGAAGAGATCAGCTTGATGATCTGTCCCGGCCTGACTCTTATTCAGAGCAAGAAGGAAGGGTGTTTTCTCAGTTTAAGGACGCGAACGGCCTTGCCGAAAGTCTTTTCGCGAGTAATGCCGTAGGGATCAATGCCTTCGCAGCGATGCAGCAGATCAAGCATATCAATCGGCCGCAGCATTCCTGGTTTTCCAATTTAGAGGAGGTGTTAACGGTAAGACCACCGCTATGCATTGTAAGACTTGATAAGATGCAGGAGGACTTGAAGTTTCTCGCGTCAAAATTAGCTGTCGTACCGGCCGAACTGCCGGAGAGATACCATCAGAACAGCTACTCCGATACGCCTCCACTAAGCCCCCGCGCAATCGATAATCTTAGGAGATGGTATGCGGCCGATATACATTTTTACGAATTGGCCGACTCCTGGGCGGAGCTGAATCAAGGGAAATAGATCGGACCGAGCGCGCCTCGTGCACCGCTTCTGGTCGCGGCCGGACAAGCTCGTTGCAGGGAAGCAATGAGAACATCAGCTGATCGCTTAAGCCGCGGCCGGCTACATAGCCATGTCGGGTCAGATCGTGGACGCGAGCCTCGTCGCCGCGCCGAAGCAGCGCAACACTGATGCCGAGAAGGCGGACATCAAGGCTGGCCGCATCCCGCAGAGCTGGATCAACAACCCGGCAAGGCTGCGTCAGAAGGACCGCGATGCACGCTGGACGGTGAAGTTCTCGAAAGCCAAGCCCCGCGCCGACGGGACAACGCCGGTGGACATCGCCATTCCGACCTTCGGCTATCAGAATCACATCTCCACCGATCGCCGCCATGGACTGATCCGCAAATGGGCGGTGACCGACGCGGCTGCCTATGAGGGCCGCATGCTGCGCCACGGGCTTCTCGACAAGAGCAATACCGGTTCAGCCGTGTGGGCCGACACAGGCTACCGCTCGCAGAAGAACGAGGCGTTCCTGGTACGGAACGGCTTTACCAGCCAGATCCATCGCAAGAAGCCCGTCGGTCGCCCGATGCCGACGCCAATCCGTCGCGCCAATGGTCGCAAGTCTGCCGTGCGTGCCCGCATCGAGCACGTCTTCGCCGAGCAGAAGGACAGAATGGGCCTCTTCATCCGCACCATCGGACTCGCTCGCGCGAGACTCAAGATCGGGCTCGCCAATCTCGTCTACAACATGAAGCGCTTCATTTGGTTGGAGAGAACTGCGGCGATGACATAGAGGGGACCGCAGACCCTCTCCCACTACCATCAAACGGCGCCAACGTCCCGCAAGGATCCCAAAATCCCTCACTCACCCGCCCCAGCGCCCCGCACACAGGGGTAAATCGAGGTGTCCAGCTCCCTTCGCCGCAAGTCACCCTTAAGCAGGTCGTATCGACCCCGCGACCTTTTGGGATCATGGGTCGCGACGGGCGGCCCTGGGCAGGCTCGAAATCAAAGTCACACGAGGTGCACCCCCCTGTACTCGGGGCGCTCATTGACAACCCCAAGGCCGCGTCTGATTATCCCGGCTCCAGAGGGAGGATCGGCAATGGGAAGTGTCATTTCCGGCTACGCCGAAAGGGCGCGCCGTCAGACGGTGCGCTTCATGAAGGTTGCGACGCGCTACCCCCTTGAGCGCGAAGCCCGCCGCCTCATGAACGAGTTGGGCTGGCCGCAAAGTTCCGAGCTTCGCGTGCCGGTCGAGACTGGATATGTCCGCTTCAATGCCGCCGCGCTTCCCGGCATGGGAGAAGCCATCGCACGCCTGCGGGCGCTCGGCACGGCCTGGGCCGCCGATGAGTCGCGCTGGGTCAATCAGAAGAATTGGCCGAAGAAATTGGCGACCAGCCAGGATCTGCTCGACCACCCGGAGATTATCGATGCAGCCTTGAATACGCACCTGCTTCGGGCTGCGGCAGCCTATTACGGCCAGGTGCCGCGACTCTATCGCGTGGCGGTTTGGTGGTCGCCGCCGAACGACACCCTCAAAGGCAGTCAGCTGTTCCACTATGACGGGCTCGACAGCCGGCAGGCGAAGGCCTTCGTCAATCTTATGGACATCACGCCCGCAGCCGGGCCGCTCTATTTCCTTGACGCTCGGCAGTCGGCGATCTTTGACGCCGAAGTCGGCTATTCGAAGGAACGCATTGCAGACGAGGATGTGTTTTCCGTGTTCAAACCTGAGGATTTGCACTGCGCGGCAGGGCCCGCCGGAGAAGGCTTGATCCTCGACACCGGATGCTGCCTCCATTATGGGAGCCGCCGCAACAGCGAAGGCCGATTGATTTTCATGATCAATTATTCACGCGTGAATTGCATCGACCCTGGCAAAGGATGTCCGATTCTCGATCCGGTTCGCGAAGAGATTGCCCGCATCCGCTATGCTGACGATCCGGTGCGCAGTTACGCGCTGACGGCGCCGACTTAGGCGTCGGCGGGCTCAGACAGACGCTTTCCGGGCGCCCAAAAAGAATTGCTTTTTCCGCGTTTTGCCCTCAGCTTCGTGCTAGGGCTAGCGGCTGTCCGGACCCTCCGGACAGGGACTACGGGTTCGATGCCGCTGAGGGGTGCTCCCGTGACAGGCAGAGTTTTCTTCCATATCGGCCTGCACAAGACGGCGACGACTTGGTTTCAGCGTCAGCTATTTCCGAGCTTGGCCGGGATCCGCTACCGCAGGTCAAAGCGGATCAAAGAGACCGTTGCAAGGCACGGCAACGGATCGATACTCCTCATTTCGCACGAGTCATTGAGCGGGACGCTCGCAAGCGACAAGCAGCCTGGCGACTACAAGGAGCGTCTCGCGCAATCGCTTGCAGAGATTTCTGCGATCAAACGTGACGCCGCCATCATCGTCGGTTTCCGCGAGCATGCCTCCTGGCTTGGGGCTGCCCACGCGCACAAAGCCAAAAAGGAGGACGTGGACTTTGAGCATTATGTGGGGACCTTCTCGGTGGAGGATCTCTCTTGGTGCCGCTCGCTTGACCTGATCGAGAGCACCTCGGGCTCGGTATTCCCCTTCTTCTACGAGGAGCTCCAGTCGGCTCCGGAATTGCTGATCGAAGATTTGTGCCGCTTCCTTGGCACGAGGCCGCCAGCGAACCTGAGCGAGGTCCTGACACGACGCGAAAACCCGTCTCCGCGGAGCCTTGCGGGGCAACTGGTTTCGCGTCCTTTCTTTCAGATTTCCTACGCATTGGATCGGCTGCCGGGCGTAAAGACAAAGGGCTTGCGGGAGTTCGGCGCCAGGCTTGGCGCCAGATTTGACGACGACGAGCGGGGCAAAATCGCTCTCGATTCCGATCTCGCCGGCGCGCTGAAGCAAGACTGGGATGCCATCCTCGAACGCACTGGGCGTTGCCGGGGACGCGACGTTTCGAACTTATCGACAAAAGGACGAACGGCGGATTGAGAGAGAACGTCATCGCGGCAAATCAATCCGCGGCAGCCGGCGGCCAGCTTCAAGCCCCGGCTCGGGCCGGAGCGCGGGCGGACGAAGCGGACCGCTCGTGGAAAAGGATCGTCGCGGAGTTCGAGTCGCTTGCCGCCAGGCTCGATGCCGCGGGGCTCGGCCCCGCCGACTATCTTTACGCACCACTGAAATTGCGGCTGCAACATCCAGCCAACGAGCAAAGCTCGTACCTTACCTCCGTCGTAAAAGTCTGTCGGCTCATCCTCACCCCACCTCCGACACCGCGGAGACTTGGACATGCGGCCATTCTCGCCGCAAGCTCGTACTCGGTCTCGGCAAAATTTTTGCGTTCAGTCGTGGAGTCTTTCGAGCCGGGAGAAGCGATCTTGTGCGACGTGAGCGACCATAGTCGAAGCGCATCGCGCAAAGTCCTTGACTCCCTTCGGGCGCTGGCAGGGCTCTGTCCGGCGTTGATCTTCGCCATTCGCGTGAATTCCCTGCTCAAAGCGGCTGGAACAGGATCAGCCGAGCGCCGCCTCATCGCCGAAGCCGGCTTGGTCCATGCCACGTATCGGCGGGCTGCCTGTGCCGTTCTGAGCGAGACCAAGCCCGAATGCCTGGTACTCGGCAACGGCAATCGACCCTTCGAATTTGCCCTCTTTGCCGAGGCAAGGAGGATGGGTTTCGCCACCGTTCTACTGCCTTATGCCGAGATCAACCCGAAGCCAGCGCGCTTTTTCTCCCTCTGCCGCGGGGCGTTCGACCTCGCGCTTCCCTTCTCCGATCACTCGGCCGCGGAGATTTGCAAATTGCGCGAGGAGGCGGCGATCGCGGTGGTCGGGTTTCCACGAGCCTCAGTCCGGAGTGAAGTGAGATCAAAGCCGGACGGAAAGGCTTTCACAGCCCTCTATATCTCCGGCAACAATTTCGAGCAGGAAGCCTCGGCCATTCTGCGCGACGCGTTCGCTGACTCTAAACGTCGATGCCTCCGCGTAAGACTTCATCCGCGCAATAGCGAAGCCGAAATGCGAGGGCTCTTTAGCTGGATCTCGCCGGATCAAATTTCCTATCCGCTAAAGACGCCTCTTGCCGATGACATAGGCTCGGCCGACGTGGCGATCATGGTGCGCTCTACGGTCGCCCTTGATGCGATGTTCGCCGGCGTGCCGGTGATCTGGCTTTCGCCCAAAGAGCATCTCCCCGAGATCGAAGGTCACCCGATCCGCAAGCAAGGACTCGCCTTGCTCGAAGCCTCTAAGCCCGATCAGCTGCGCGCGATCGTGGAGAATCTCGGCGACGCGAAGGAACGGAAGCGCATCGCGGATGAACAGTTGCGGAGACTTAAGGCGGCTGGGTACACGCAGGGCTATTTCGAGGCGGTCAAATCTGCGCTCCGGCGTCTCGTCGATGAACTCCGCTCAGGGAAACACCCTAAGACCGCCGCCGTCGCAGCGGCGGTGACCAAGACTTGAATTGCGCAACAATGCGTTCCGCCGTGGCGCTGCCAGGATTGCAATGAGCGAGAAAGCCAAAAACTTCATTCTGCTCGTCGAGATCGTGGAGAGAGAGTTGCCGGCGAGCGTGCTCGTCGGCGCCGAGCTTGCCGCTCGCGGCCATAATGTGTGGCTGATCGAAAAAGGGAGGTTCCGCAAGTCTCCCGCCTCCTTCCCACCCAGTCTCGTGCTGGAAAAAGGACTGTCTAAGGGATGTCTGTCGCGCTTTCGATCCATTCGCAGCGCAGGCCACGCCTTGGCAGTGATGTGCCAGGAGGGTTTCATCTATCGCTCGGGCGAAGACTATATCCAACGCCGCGTTCACCCCGAGACGGTGCGCAACATCGACTATTTGTTCCTTTGGGGAGAGCGGCAGAAAAAGGACCTGGAGCCCTTCCTCGGAAGCGTACGGAGCTATCGCGTGACCGGGAACCCGCGCCTTGATCTCCTGCACAGCCGCTTCCGCAAATCGTGGGAGGGCGAGGCGGAAGCAATCCGCGCCAAGCATGGGGACTTCGTCCTGTTCACTTCGCGCTTCAGCGCCGTCAACCATTTTCGCCGCAGCCTTGACGAGACTTCTCGATCGCCGTAAGGAGCAATACACCGCGGGCGCCGAAGAGACCGTGGGCGAGCGCCTAGAGCTTCGCCGCCAAATCTTTGTAGCTTACATGGACGCCATCGCGGAGATTGCCGCGCGTCTCCCCAACTTGAAATTCATTGTGCGCCCGCACCCGATCGAGAATGCCGAGACATGGACGTCCCGGCTCGAGTCGGTCGCAAATGTCGACATCTTGAGCGACGGCGTTGCCAATCCTTGGCTCGCCGCGGCGCGTTGCGTCGTCCACAACGCCTGCACCACAGGCATCGAGGCCTATTTGCTCGACAAGCCGGTAATCGAGTATCATCCGGCCTCCATCCCGCGCGGAGAGTTCGATCCCATCCTGCCGGGCCAAGTCACGGGGAGCTGCGACAATGTCGAGGAGCTGGCGCGATGGATCGAGAATTATGCCTACGGCGGCGCCCGCGTGCAACGCAACCGCGAGACGGAGGAGCTGATCGACTACTATCTGAAAAATTACCGACAGCCGAATGCCTATCGGGAGATGGCAGACGCTCTCGAAAGCTTCCGTGGACCAAGACCATGGGCTAAATTGCTAAACAAGCTGTCACAAAAGCACGACGCGCGTAAGATGCAGCAGCGCTATTTTTCGGTCGGGGAGGTGGACCGTTTGCTTCAGGCCTATGTGGATTGCGAGCTGAGGGACAAATTTCCGCCCCCGGTGTTCGACGAGGTCGGCATCAGGCTCGTGAGCTAAGCGGCGCTACATAACCCAGCAGATTGGCCGCTGGGAGGACGTGAACCGGCGTCTTGCCAGCTGTCGACGACCCATCTTCAAACAAGTTTTGGACCAATATCGTTTAGAGTTGCATTCATGGCAGCGGAATTCTCGCCAGCACAGTCACCGAGGGCCGGCAATGGCCCGGATTTTTTGATCATCGGCGCGCAGCGCGCCGGAACGACTTGGTTGCATCGGGTCCTGCGTCAGCATCCGTCGCTTTGGCTGGCCCCGGTGAAAGAGCTGCATTATTTCGACAAGCTCGGTACCACCCGCACCTGTCTCGACCCGAAGGAGAGGCAACGTCTCGGTTTGCGTCGGCTGATGTCATTCGACCCTTGGGAGATTCGTTTTTGGCTCGGGAGGCGCGATGACGCATGGTACGCGCGCCTCTTTCATGACGCTCGGCGCAAGGGGTTCATCGCCGGCGAGATCACACCCGCTTATGCCATTCTCGGCGAGGATGTTTGGCGCCGCATCAAACGCATGAACGAGGACGTGAAGCTGATTTTCATCATGCGCGATCCGCTGGATCGCGCCTGGTCCGCTGTCAACAATGCCGCGCGCAAGGGGCAAATCGACGGCGCTCTCACTGCCGACAAAGCCGTCGCCCGTGCCCGCTCATCCGGCACAGATGCGCGCTCTTGCTATACCAAGACGATGCAAACACTTGAGAGGGTGTTTGAGCCTTCACAACTGCATTATTGCTTCTTCGACGATCTTCGGGATCGGCCGGAGAGGCTCGTAACAGAAATTCTGTCTTTTGTCGGTGCGCCGCCCGGCGAAGTGGCCTCCTATCTGCCCGCGGAAGCGGTAAATTCCGCAGCGGGATCGAAGCCCGCGCCAATCGAGTTTCAGCGTGAGATGGCTAAAGACTATCTTCCCATGGTTACCGAGATGTGCCGGCGGTTCGAAGGACCGCCGCATAAATGGTGCGCGCGCTACGAGACGCTGCTCAACGGGGCGACCGAACCTCTTCAAGCTGGCTGAGCGCGCACCCGAGGAGGAGATGCTAGAGTGCAGGTTATTTTCATCGCCAGCCTGAGCCACAGCGGCTCCACACTCCTCGACCTGATGCTCAACGCGCATCCAGAGGTGATGTCGGTCGGCGAGCTGAAGCAGCTTGGCCGTTTCGCGCGCCTCGAAAAGATAGGCCGCCGCCGCCGTTGCACCTGCGGCGCGGCGACGGTGCACGACTGCGAATTCTGGAGCAGGGTCGGCGCGCTCACGGAAGTCGCTACGGGCCAGAGCCTCCCGGACCTGAATGTCGAGGATTACGGCGACGAAGCGAGTTTCAACCGGGATAGCGTCATTTTGTTGCGGGCGATCGCTGAAGCGTCCGGCAAGGAGTACATCGTTGATTCCTCGAAAAACACCCCGAGGCTGCTGTTGTTGTTGCGCAACCCGGACATCAACGTCTTCCCGGTCTTTCTATTGCGCAATCCGAAGGGACAGATCTGCTCCGCCAAGAAGCGGCCGGTCCCGCTTGCGACCCTCATCGGAAGCTATATCCGCACCAATCGCGAGATCTACAACGCCGTGAAGGATCGTCCGCACGCGGTGGTTCGCTACGAGCAGCTCGTGCAGCGGCCGGAGGAGACGCTGACCTCGCTCATGCAAGGTCTCGGGCTCGCCTTCGATCCGCGCCAACTGCAATGGGCGACGCCGGTGCGCCACAATGTCGGCGGCAACGGCATGCGCAGACGCGCTTCGGGCGAGCTGAAGCTCGACGAGCGATGGCGCGACCAATTGAGTCTCGTGGAAAAGGTCGCCATCGACATCGGCACCGTTCCCGGGCGCTATCCTTTCCTCAAGCTTGGCTTGCACTAGATTTTTGGGGGCGGCATGAGCGGCGCGCGGGTGCAATTGATCCTCATTGGTGGCGCGCAGCGGTCTGGGACGACGCTGTTGCAGACATTGCTGGCCAACGTCCTTGACGAGCCGATTCTACCGGAGGTCCACATTCTCTGCGATATGTTGGCGTCGTTTAAGAGGGCCAAAGAGACTTCGAACAAGACTCGCTTCTACTATCGCAGCGATGCCGACCTTCTGTCCTTTTTTCAATTTTGCGCCGATCGCCATATCGCGGATTTAGTGGAGAACGTAGGTGCTCGATCTGCCCTGGTTCTTAAAGATCCAAATTTTGTACAGGTCGATGCGGAAGCCACGGTCGTTTTGCCGGAGGCAGTTCGTATTGCTTGTCTGAGGGATCCGCGTGACATTGCTGCCTCGTTCTTGCGTATCGGACAACGGGAGCCACGCGAAGCCCAAGCAAGCAAATATCGCAGACGCGATATCCATTTCATCGCTAACAAGATTTTAGCGTCCTACGAGCCCCTATTGGGGAGACGGGCACCTCCGCGACTAATCCGCTACGAGGCGTTGGTCACTAATCCCGAACAGGTGCTTAAGGCCCTTGCTTCCGAGAGCGGGCTTGAGCTCGATATTGGGCGACTCAACAATCCCACGTGGCTCGACGCCGAAGCACGTCACAAGTCGTCATGGATCGGCGAGCTTGAGGGGAAGAAGGCGTCACCAGCGAGCGTCGGCGCCTATAGGACAGTACTGCGGCCAAACGAAATTGCCCTCGTCGAACACATCTGCGAAGCCATCATGGTGTGGGGCGACTATGAGATGTCCTTTCCATCAGCCGATCGGGGACTTACCATAATTGCCCGGGGCCTACTAAATCGGCTGAGGAGAACCTGTGCGTCATACCGCTAGCGATTCTCCCAACTCTGAGCCACGCGAGATGTTTATTCGGCCCGGCCGTTTTGTTTTCATTTTTGTGGCGATGGAGCCGAAAGATGCCACGAGGCAGTGACGTCACAGGCCATCGGCTCCTAGTGGTCACCGAATCACTCGGGGTTGGCGGAACGGAAAGCCACCTCATTCGAACTCTCCCGCCGCTCGCAGCTTCCGGCTGGAGCGTGGTGGCGTTCTGCTTGACTGAACGCGGCGAGCGGGCAGCGCAAGTCGAAGCGGCGGGCATCAAGGTTTACGCTGCCCCCCGGCTGTCAAGACGCAAGGGATCGTTCTTGCGCTACCCGGCGCACGTGACCCTTGCCGTGAATAAACTCTACTGGCTGATGCGGCGCTGGCAGCCGCACATCGCCCACTTCTATCTTCCCGGTCCCTATTTGGTCGGCGCTAATGTCGCAATTGCGGCGCGCGTGCCCATCAAGATCATGAGCCGGCGCAGCCTTTCCAACTATCAGCGCAACTGGCCTTTGGTCGCCCAGCTGGAGCGGCGGCTACACACCAAGATGGACGCGGTAATTGGAAATTCTCGCGCGGTCGTGCGCCAGCTGATCGAGGAGGGCATCCCCGAGGCCAAGGTCAGATTGATCTATAATGGTATCGAAGTGTCACAGACCCCCCCAGACCGCGACCAAGCGCGCCGGGCGCTTGGCATCGATGACGACACGCTGCTCGGCGTGGCCATCGCTAATCTCATTCACTACAAAGGCCATCGCGATCTGGTGAGGGGCCTGTCGCATGTCGAGCAGGCGCTTCCTTCCAACTGGCGCATCTTGGTGGCCGGGCGTGACCACGGCATCGGGGCCGAGCTTGAGGCGCTCGCGGTAGCACGAGGGATCAGCCACCGCATCCAGTTTCTCGGAGAGTATCCCGACATTCAGGGGCTGCTTACGGCCGCGGATTTCGGCCTCTTGACCTCGCACGAAGAAGGTTTCTCCAACGTTATTCTCGAAGGCATGGCAGCGGGTCTCGCAATGATCGTCACCGATGTTGGCGGCAACGCCGAGGCAGTGCTTCACGCTGAAACAGGATTGGTGGTACCGCCGAGAGATCCAAAAGCGATCAGCGACGCCATCATCGCGCTTGCACGCGATCCCGAAAACAGAAAGCGTTTCGGCGCTGCGGCTCGCCGGCGCGTGCAAAAGGAGTTTTCCATCGACAAATGCGTTGAGGCACATGCTGACCTTTACCAGGAAATGCTCGACAAGGTCGAACCGAGGAAAGTCGCGGCGGAATAGCCTCAACGCGCGATCGATCAAAGGGTGGCCTTCGGCAATCGGCGAGATCCCTGATCCCATCGCGAAGTCGAAATCATCTTCCGCACGACAATGAGATCAAACCAGACTTCTTAAGTGCACAGATGGTGAGGGCCGCACGTGCATTCCTTGGAGCGCAACGCTCTAATCGACGGGATGGCCGTGGCGGCGGGTGAGAACGGTCACAACTCCGGCGTGGCCACCGACGTTCTCGCTGCGAGGCAGATGAGGGATTGAACAGAGCCCGCTGCTTGCCAGCGCCACGTCACATAAGTCATCTGCGACCTCAACTAACGTCATCGCCCACTCGGAAACAGCTTTGATCGAATCCCTCCTAAGCGTGCTGGAGGACGATGAGGACAGGGAAGCGAGATCGGTCTAGAATGCAAAAGGACGTAGGAAAACGGGGCGGATATGACGGCGACACCACGAGCTGCGGGGAGAGCCTAGTGCCGCGCCCAAACCGTGCGGCGGCAGATGCCGCCCCCAACCTTGCCGGCACGTCGGAGAGAGCGGGAGGTCGGCAAGCTCCGAGAAGGACCAGCTCAAGGTCACGGCATCCGGCGAAACGCCTTGCTCTCGTCATCTCTCACCTCGGACCCGGCGGCGCTCAGCGAGTCGTTGCCAACGCTGTTGAAGTACTGGCCGATCGCGGGCTTGATCTTCACCTCTTGGTCTTCACCGAGCGCGGCGACGCCTATCCCATCCACCCTGGGGCAACGTGCCATTATTGGCTGCCCTTGGGCTGTGATCGAACCGCTGTCAGCGCCGATCAGGACAACCTTGAGGACATTGCGCCGGCCCCTGCGCCGCGACCTGGCCAGCCGGGTTTGAAGTCTCTTCGCCGGTTGGTGCCGACCTCGGTTGCCTTCGGTTATGAGGTGGTGCGGATCTCGGCGTGGTTGCGGCGCACCATTCGGGCGATTGAGCCTGACGCCGTGCTCTCGTTTCTGACCCAGACGAACATCATGACGGTGCTCGCCACCCGCGGGCTGGCGGTGCGCACCGTGATCTCGGAACGTAATGATCCGCGCCTCCAGCGTCATCGTCCGCGCGTGGAACTACTACGGCGCTTCGTCTATCGCTGGGCGGACGTGGTGACCGCAAATAGCCGGGGCGCACTTGCCGCCCTTGAACAATTCGTTCCAACGGAGAAGCTCGCTTTCCTGCCCAACCCGCTAGCGCGTTCCTTCACGACCGAGATCGTGAGCCATCAATCCCCGACCGTGATTACCGTAGGGCGCTTAGTGGAGCAGAAGGGGCTCGATGTCATGCTCGCCGCTTGGGCAAAATTCGTTGATAGAGTACCGGGCTGGCAGCTTGCCATCGTTGGCGGCGGCCCGTTGGAGGCAGAGCTCAAGGAGTATGCCAAAGAGCTTGGCATTGAGGGCAGCGTTTGCTTGACCGGTCAGGTTACCGATCCCTTTCCGCTGCTTCGCGGCGCACAGTTCTTCGTCATGACCTCGCGTTTCGAAGGCACGCCGAATGCGTTGCTCGAGGCCATGGCCTGCGGACTTCCCGCCGTCGTGTCCAACGCCTCCCCTGGCCCGTGCGAGCTGATCGGCATAGGCGCCGACGCAGCGGGCTTGGTGGTCCCGGTCGAAAACGCCGGCGCCACGGCGGAGGCCATGGTCCGCCTTGCGCAAAACGAGAAGCTGCGACGGCGGCTGGGCCTTCGGGCGAGCGAGCGCGCAAGCGCGTACGAAGCCGATCAGGCCATCGAGGTTTGGCTTCGGCTTCTGCGTTGCGAGTGAGCAGTGCGCATCGTCTTCGTCATTCCTAGTCTTGGTCCGGGCGGCGCCGAACGCGTGGCCATTCTCTTGGCCAATGAATGGGTGGACAGAGGCCATGAGGTCACGCTGATAACTTTCGAAATGCGCGGTGCCGAACCTTTCTTTCCTCTGGATCCTCGGGTTGAGGTGCGTGGGCTCGCAGCGTCGCAGCCATCGCGGAATCCAATTCTCGGGTTGGGCAAAAACAGCGTTCGTGTAACTCGCCTACGAGCCTTGCTGCGCAAAATGCGCCCCGATGCCGCCGTGGCCTTCATGACGGAAGCCAACGTGATAGCGGTTTGGTCTGCGAGAAACCTCGGTATTCCCGTGGTGATTTCCGAACGCAACCAACCTGACAGACCGGGGCTCGGGCCGTACCATAGGCTGGCGCGCAGGCTATCCTATCCTCTTGCCGGTGCCATGGTAGTGCAAACCGAAGAGATCGCAGCCTGGGCGAGAGCCTACTTTGGTATCCCCGTTCATATCATTCCAAATCCCGTGATAGGCACATCTGAGGCCTGGCCTCGCCCATCGCACGATGATGGCCGTGTTCTGGTATCGATCGGACGCCTTACCCAGCAAAAGGGCTTCGATATTCTCTTGCAAAGCTTCGCTGCCTTGACGGCGAAGCATCCTGACTGGAGGCTTGTAATCTACGGAGAGGGGCCAGACCGTTCCAGACTGGAGGAAATGCGGTCGAAGAGCGGATGCGCCAACCGAATCGATTTGCCGGGGCTCACCAAGGACAGCGTTCAGGTCTTGCGTAGGGCGAGCATATTTGTACTGCCGTCACGCTTTGAGGGTTATCCCAACGTCCTGCTTGAAGCGCTGAGCTGCAGCTTGCCAGTGATCGCCACGGCCTGCCCGGGGGCCACCGCGGAAATTCTTGCGAACGGGCGCCACGGCATGCTTGTGCCGCCGGACGACGTGCCGGCCTTGGCCGCCGCTCTCGACGTCATGATGTCGGACCCCGGCTGCCGTGACGCCTATGCCTCGCGGGCGCGGTCTGCGGTCGCAGGCCTCGATATCGCCGCGGTGGGTAGGCGCTGGCTTGATCTGCTGGCAACCGCGGCGAGAAAGATGGCTGCTGAATAGCAGAACGCGCCAGGCTTTGGTTGACATCCATCCACCATTCAAGGGTCATAAACGATGTGAACAGGTACGAGGATCGTCCAGTAAGGACTTGCGTTTCCTAGGGTTCTCTTCTCTGATAAATGAACCCAGCACTGGCGATCTGAAGCTGAGATGGTTGGGCTCATGACCACATTGCGAGAATGCGCCGATACGGCTGCGGCCGCACTGGCCGAGAAGCTGCGGGCTGTCAAGGGCAAACTCGATGCCAAGGCGATCGCCGACGTCATCGAGACGGTGCTCAACGAGGCGACCAGCGAACGTGAGGAAGGCGAGCGACGGCGTCTGGTCGATCTCCAGGCATCGATGCAGGAACGGCTCACCAAGCTGCTCGATGCCTCGCCCGCCGTGATCTACAGCTTCAAGGCTAGGGACGACTTCGCGCCGATCTTCGTGAGCGGCAATATCGAGCGGCTTCTCGGCTATAGCCCTGATGAATATCTGAAGAACGCGGACTTCTGGCGTGAGCGGGTGCACCCCGACGATCTCGCCGCCATCGAAGCCGAGCAAGCCAAGCTCTTCGAAAACGGCCAGCACACCACAGAATACCGTTTCCGGCAGAAGGACGGCGCCTACCGCTGGGTCAGCGACGAGCAGCATGTGATCCGCGACGAGAAGGGAGATCCGCTCGAGATCGTGGGCTCTTGGAGCGACATCACCGCGCGGAAGAAGGCCGAGGAAGCGGAGGATGCCTTGCAGGCCCGGCTTGCACTGCTCCTCGAAAGCGCGCCTGCGGTCATCTACAGCTTCAAGGCAAGCGGCGACTATGCACCGACCTTCGTCAGCGAGAACATCAAGCGTCTGCTCGGCTACTGCCCCGACAAATATCTCAAGAACGCCGACTTCTGGCGCGCGCGCGTCCATCCTGACGATCTTCGGCAGGTGGAAGCCGAGCAGGTCAAGGTGTTCGAGAAGGATCGCCATTCGGCCGAATATCGCTTCCGCAATATCGACGGGACGTACCGCTGGCTCAGCGACGAGCAGCATCTGATCCGCGACGCGAAGGGAGAGCCGCTCGAGATCGTAGGCTCGTGGAGCGACATCACCCAGCGCAAGGCGGCGGAGCAGGCCGAGGATGCCCTGAAGGCGCGTATCGCGCTTCTGCTCGAAAGCGCGCCGGCCGTTGTCTACAGCTTCGCCGCGACCGGCGACTTTGCCCCCACCTTTATCAGCGAAAACGTCAAGCGGGTTCTGGGCTATTGCCCCGACGAGTATCTGAAGAATGCCGACTTCTGGCGCGCCCGCGTCCATCCTGAGGACCTAGCCGCCGTTGAGGCCGAGCAGGCCAAGCTGTTCGAGCATGGCAGCCACATCGCCGAATACCGCTTCCGCAAGAAGGACGGCACCTATTGCTGGGTGAGCGATGAGCAGCATCTGATCCGCGACCATCACGGCCAGCCGAAGGAGGTGGTCGGTTCCTGGAGCGAAGTCACCGCGCGCAAGACCGCCGAGCAGGCCGCCCTGCAAGCGAGCGAGCAGCGCCTGACCGACGCCGTCGAATCCATCTCGGAAGGCTTCTCCCTCTTCGACACGCAAGACCGTCTCGTCCTCGGCAACTACAAATACAAGGAGCTGTTCGATCACGGCGAGGGTCCGCCCAAGCCAGGCATGACCTACGAGGAGATCCTGCGCACCGCGGTTGAGAGCGGTCTCATTCAAGATGCGAGAAGCCGGCGTGAGGCATGGATCGAGGAGCGCCTGGCGCAGCACCGCAATCCTGGCGAGCCGGTGTTGGAGCATCGCGCCAACGGCAGCTGGATTCAGGTCAGTGAGCGTCGCACCGAGAATGCCGGCCGGGTCGCCGTCTACAGCGATCTGACCGAGCTCAAAGAGAGCGAACAGCGCGCCGCCGCCGCCAACCACCTCATCTTGCAAAGCCTGCGCTATGCGCGGCGCATCCAAGCCGCGATCCTGCCGCAGCTGCGCGAGCTCGCCACCGTGAGCGCCGATCATTTCTTGATCTGGGAGCCGCGCGACATCGTCGGCGGCGACTTCTTCTGGTTCCAGCCGATCCGCGACGGCCACGCCGTCGTCGTCGGCGACTGCACCGGACACGGCGTTCCCGGGGCGTTCATGACGCTCGTCGCTTGGGGCATGCTCGACCGCATGCTGCAATTGGCGCCGAGCGAGAACCCAAGCGAGGTTCTCGCCGGACTGCATCGCGGCGTGCAAACCCTGCTCGGCCAGGATCAGAAGACCGGCGAGACCGATGACGGGCTGGAAGCCGGAGTCTGCTTCATCAATCCCGACCGTAAGAAGATGACCTTTGCCGGCGCGCGCTTTTCGTTGTGGCGGGCGAATGAGAAGGGCGTCACCGAGATCAAGGGAGACCGCAAAGGCGTGGGCTATCGCCGCTACCCGAAGGAGACGAGCTTTACCGACATTACCCTGGCTTATCGCGCCGGGGACTCGTTCTACATGACGACCGACGGACTGATCGATCAGATCGGCGGTCCGCGCGGGCGGTCCTTCGGCAAGAACCGCTTCCAGAAGCTGCTAAAGAAATATCAAGGACATCCGATGCAGATTCAGGCCGAGGCGGTACGCACGGAGCTGGCCAGATATCAGGGCCAGCAGATCAGGCGCGACGACCTCACCATCCTGGGCTTTGTGCCGCTCGGACGTTAGGGGACGCAAACAAACATGGACGGCCGCGACCTCTTCGACCTCCGCGCCACGCTGCAAAGGCAAGGCATTATTTTTGCATTCAGCGGCTACATGACGGAAACGGTGCTGAGCGGCGTCGGCGAGGCCATCAAGCAGAAGCTGACCATCGACGACGCCGACACCAAGACGCTGCGCAGCGTTTTCGCGGTGTTCGTAGAGCAGATGCAGAACATTATCCGCTATTCCGCCGAGCTCGCCGCCCAGTCGTCGGCAGGCGACAGCCCGATGCTGGAAATCCGCTACGGGATCGTCACCATCGGTCAGGAGGGCAACGAGTATGTCGTCCAGGCGGGTAACCTCGTGGCGCACAAGGACGTGGAGCGGCTACGCGCGCGCTTGATCAAGATCCGGGATATGAACAAGGAGGAGCTTCGGGCCTTGCATAAGGAGCAGCTGCGAGCCATGCCAGAGGAGGGCAGCAAGGGCGCGGGCCTCGGCATCATGGAAATCGCGCGCCGCGCGTCGAAACCGATCGAGTTCGACTTTACCGATGTCGACGGCGATTACTCATTCTTCACCCTCAAGGCGAGCGTGTGAGGACGGGCGAATGATGTGGAAATTCGAAATACCCGCTACCCCCCGCACACCAGCGGTGACGTTCGACTTCGCCGAAAACCACTTGAAGCTCGCAGGAGAGTCCTACCCAGAGGACGTGACCGAGTTTTACAAACCGGTCTTTGAGGCCCTCGATACCTATCTGGCCAAGCTCGGCAAGGGCAGTTGCCGCTTCGACATCGAGCTCATCTACCTCAATTCGAGCAGCGCCAAGGCCATTATGATGTTGATGGACAAGCTCGATGCCGCAGCGGCGAATGGCGCCTCGGTCGAGGTCTTCTGGTATTACGACCGGGAAGACGACACCATGCAGGAGCTCGGCGAGGAATTTGGCGAGGACTTGGCCAATGCCAAATTTCATCTCGAGAAGATGGCTGAGTGATGTCTAGCGATGATCTCTTTGTCGCTGAAGAGGGAGTGATCGCGGCAGCCGAGCGCTTGCTCGCCGATGGAGTCTTTGACAGTCCAGACGAGCAGAAAAGCTTCGAGCAGCTGCTCAAGAGCTATCAGAAGCTGTTCCGCACCGCGCGCAGGCTGATGCGCCTTGGCGATCACAACGAGCGGCAGTTGAACGCCGCCGCTGAAGTCATCGCCCAGAAGAACAAGGAGCTTGAGTCTCTCTCCACCAAGCTGTCGAAATATCTCTCGCCGCAGATCTACAACTCGATCTTCACCGGCGCGCAAGGCGTCGAGATCGCTTCCAACCGCAAGAAGCTGACCATCTTCTTTTCCGACGTGGTGAACTTCACCGAGACCACCGACAAGCTCGAGTCGGAGGACCTCACCAACCTGCTCAACCGTTACCTCACCGAGATGTCGGATATCGCGCTCAAACATGGCGCCACCATCGACAAATATATCGGCGACGCAATCATGGTGTTCTTCGGCGATCCTGAGACCAAGGGCTTGAAGGAGGACGCGCTTGCCTGCGTGCGCATGGCCATCGCCATGCTGCGGCGGATGCATGATCTGCGCTCCGAGTGGCAGGAGCTTGGCGCCGAGAAGCCGTTCAGGCTCAGGATCGGCATCAATACCGGCTACTGCACCGTTGGCAATTTCGGCAGCAACGACCGCATGGACTACACCATCATCGGCAACGCCGTGAACCTGACCGCGCGGCTGCAATCCAAGTCCGAAATCGACGGCATCCTCCTAGGCCACGAGACCTATTCGCTGGTGAAGGACGAAGTGGCCGCCGAGGAGCAGACCCCGATCAAGGTCAAGGGCTTCGCCGAGCCGATCCGCTGCTACAAGGTGCAGGGCCTCTACGACCACCTCGCCGAGGAGGGAACCGTGATCCGCGAGGAGCAGGAGGGGTTCAAATTCCACCTCAACCTGCAAAAGCGTGACAAGAAGGATGCGATCCGCATTCTCGAAGGCATTCTATCGCGCCTCAAGTCTTGAACCGGTCGGCGCGACACCGTGTCGATGGGACGATCAATGCCGCATCCCTGGGGCGTAAACATCCGCGATGAGGTCATCGGCGGGTTGGTCTCCGCCGCCGTCGCAATTCCTTTGGCGATGGGATACGGAATGTTCGCCTTTGTATCTCTGGGCGACAAATATTTTGCCTACGGCGCACTGGCGGGCCTCTACACTGCATTCCTCGTAGCCATTGTCAGCGTCCTTCTTGGGGATCGAACGCCGACGGTTTACGCGCCGCGTATCAACAGCACGTTTTTCCTCGGGGCGCTTCTCTACGGCCTGGTCCACTCTGAAACGGCTGTGCTGAACACCGCCGGCATCGCCGCCATCCTGCTGGTGTTCTTCTCGACGGTTCTCCTCGGCGGAATCTTCCAAGCGCTCTTCGGCCTCATCAAAGTCGGCACCGTGATCAGGTTTGCGCCTCACCCGGTGTTCGCCGGCTTCCAGAACACGGCTGCCGCGCTCCTGTTTCTCGTGCAGTTGGCCAACGTGAGCGGCTTGGATGAGGCGAAGCCATTCACCTTCGTGCTGTCTCATCCCGATGCGATCAAGCCACTCAGCGTTTTCGTTGCCGCGCTCACCTTTGCGGTGATGTGGAACGCCCGCAGGATCAATGCCAGAATTCCGCCGCTCGTCCTCGGCCTCGCCATAGGAACGGCCGTCTACTATCTCCTCCGCGCTTTTGGATTGGGCGATCATCTCGGGTCAATCATCGGCAATGTCTCCGACGATACGCTGAGCGCCATGCCTTGGAGAAATTTTGGCGATATGGCGCACACCACGTCGCTTCTTGCACTTTGGCCGACGGTGGTAGGAGGCGGGTTGGCTCTCGCCATCATCGCCTCTATCGATGCGCTGCTGTGCGCAAAGCTGGTGAGCCAACCCGGTGACGCCAGAGTGGATGCTGACCGGCTTTTGGTCCGGCTGGGACTCGGCAATTTCACGGCCGCCTGGTTTGGCGGCATTACCAGCGGGATCAACATCGGCCCGAGCCTCACCAATCGGGCATTCGGCGGCCGGACTGCGCTTTCCGTCCTGGTAAACGCCGCCACAATCCTGCTTGCCTTCACCGTGCTTTTCCCGGTCTTGGCGCACTTGCCGCGGGTCGTCCTATCCGCCGTGATCATGGTGGTCGCCATCCAGCATTTCGACCCGTGGACGACCAAGCTCATTCAACGCATCAACACAAGTACGGGGGGACAGCGGCGATCTCTCATGCTCGACCTGCTCGTGGTCGTGCTGGTCGCGGTGCTGTCGATCACCGTGAACATCGTCCTCGCCGTTTTTCTCGGCACCGCTATCGCCGTGCTGCTGTTCGTCGTGCGCATGAGCCGCTCCATCATTCGCCGTAGCTATCGTTGCCATGTCATAAGCTCGCGAAGATCGCGCGATGCCAGAGAAACAAGCGCATTGGAACAGAATGGACACTGCATCCTGGTCGTGGAGCTGCAAGGCGCACTGTTTTTCGGCACCGGCGAACGCCTCATCGACGAGATTGCCTCTGCAACTCGACAGGAAACGCGCTCACTGATTCTTGATCTGCGCCGCATCAGCGAGATCGACAGTACCGGGGCTCGCATCTTGCTGGACATACAAACCAACCTTGGTCGCAAAGGCTGTCACTTGGGTCTGGTGCTCGCCAACCGCAGCGAAAGCATATCGCGACTGAAAGATTTCGGCGTTTTGGAAAAGATCCCCACCAACCAGATCTTCGAAGACGTGGACCGGGCAATCGAATGGGCAGAAGACAACCTGCTGCGCGACGTGCTGGATGAGCCTCTGCCCGCGGAGGAAATGCGTCTCGAACAAAGTGGCATCCTCAATAATTTCGATCCTGACGAAATAGCTGCGTTGAAGGCGCGCCTCACCCGTGTCGCTCATCCTAAGGGCGGGGTGATTTTCCGCGAGGGCGATAGTGGCACCGATCTGTTTATCGTCACGAGAGGAACGGCCAGCGCCTACATTCATCAGGCCACTGGCCGTGATGTCCGGCTCGTGACCTTCGCGCCCGGAACCGTATTTGGCGAGCTCGCTATCCTCGATGCCGGTCCGCGGTCCGCATCGATCATCGCCGACGACGATTTCGTCTCCTACGCATTGAGCCAAGCGCAATTTGCGGTGCTCTCCCGGGAGGCTCCCGCGATCGCCATTAAGCTGCTCGCGAACCTGGGTCGCGAGCTGAGTGGACGGTTGCGTCGCGCCGACGGGATGATCAATGAGCTGGAAATGTGAGCCGCGCAAAGGGGTGAAAGCGACATTTCCGCTTCCGGATTTAGCCTGACAATAGAAGGATTATCTCAATTTGATACCATGGCGGGCGCGTTCGGCTGGAGCCGCCCACCGCTGGAGGATTGGCCTCCGCTATATTCCTTTGGCAGGCGAACCGGTCTAGACTGCGCCTCCCTCCGCCGTTTGAGACGATGTTGAGGCAGGAACCGGGGCCGCAAAAGATGAGTGAAGAGGCTCAGAAGTCATCGTACTTGTCGCATATCAAGGCGAGAATTTGGGCGTTTGCTTCTTTGCTTGCTGTTCTCTTTGCGTCGATAACGCGTAAGAGGCGGTCGGACAGGCATTCATCACCTCCTTTGCCTTGATGCTCCCCGTGCAGACTGCTTTGTCCTTACATCTCTTGGCGAGGGCCCGCGCCGCTCAGTCCGATCTGCGCAAAGCGAATTGAACGCGCCTTCATGAGGCGTTGAGACAGGTCCTTGCACTCGGCAGTTGGTAAAAATTCGAGGATCGCCATGGGGAACAAGCAGAACTTCACGCCGGAGGAATGGATTCAGGTCGTGGAAAGCGTGATGCTGTCGGGCATCGCCGTCTCGGCGGCGGACCCAAGCGGCTTGTGGGGCACGCTCAAAGAGGGGTTTGCGAGCAGTTCGGCGCTGAAGGCGGCTAAGGTTGACGCCAACTCCAACGAATTGATCCTGGCGGCCGTCGCCGAGTTTGAAACGTCGCAGGGAAGGTCCGACATTCAACAAGCGCTTCGCGAGCGCTTTGCCGGCGCCCACCCGGCTGAATGCGTCGAGCGCTCGCTTGACAGGCCTGAAGCAGGTGTCGACCATCCTCGATGCCAAGGCGCCCGGCGATGCGGCCGCCTTCAAAGCTTGGCTATGCACCATCAGCCAGAAAGTGGCGGCGGCATCGGTAGAAGGCGCTTTTCTTGGTTTTGGCGGCCAGCGCGTCAGTGACGCCGAGAAAGCAACTCTCGCTGACATCGCCAAGAGCTTAGGCACGACCGCTTAGGTGCCGGGACCTTCTATTCCCTTTTCAATCTCTGTATCGTCGAAGCCAATCCATGGCGCGGGCGACCAGCGGCTTAGAAATTGCTGGGCTCACAAGCGTTTTCTGGGCGCCACCTCAGGCCAAATTGCTCGTGATGCGGAGTTTCCTTTGCAGCTTTTTCATGATGTTATTTTGTGCTCGATGACCTCTGGCTCGGGAGTGCGCTATGGACGTGCTCGCTTTCTTGATCATGGTGCTGTTACTTTTGGGGATAGGCCGCCTAGTCGTCGCCGCCCTCGCGATCCAAAAGAACACACGGGAAGTAGCCGACTATTTTCAGTGGCTGCGCGAGCGCCAGGACGCCCAACGGATACCCAAAGAGCCCGGCGCGACCACGAAAGCATCCGATGCTCGAACTCGTCAAAACTCAGTGGCGTCTTAAGCAAAACCCTTGCTGACGTGCCCGCGCGTATCCTGGCAGGGGCCGACTGTTGAGCTACCTCGCGTTTAAAGTCGTCCACCTCCTAGGTGTTGTCCTGTTTCTCGGCAACATCATCGTGATAGGGGTGTGGAAAACTCTGGCCGACCAGACCCTAGAGCCCTCGACCATCGCCTTCGCTCAGCGCCTCGTGACCATCACTGACTGGGTCTTTACCCTCGGAGGCATCATCCTCATCCTCATTGGGGCCTATGGCATGGTCGCGACCGGCGGCCTCGATCCCCTGAGAACCACTTGGCTCCTTTGGGGCCAGGGGCTGTTTATCGTCTCCGGCGTCATTTGGGCGCTAATTCTGGTCCCGACGCAGATCTCGCAGGCGCGAATGGCGCGAGACTTTGCCCGCGGCGGCGCGATTCCCTCACGCTACTGGCACCTCGGCAGACGCTGGATGATCTGGGGAACCATCGCCACGTTGCTGCCGCTCGCCAATCTCTATGTCATGGTGGTCAAGCCATAAGCCGACGATCGGTGTAGGCTGCGTCCTTTCGAGGAGACTGGCCATGGCGCCCAAGCGCAAGCTGATCGGCTTCGATCCTGAGACCTGGCAGGCGCTCGAGCTCGTGTGTCGGGACCGCGGCAAGGATCTGCAGGAGCTTGCCGATGAGGCCTTCGCCGATTTGTTGACCAAGCACCACCGGCCGCGCACGCTGAAGGAGGCGCTGAAACAAAGCACCCGCCGCGAGCCCGCCAACGAGAACAAACCGCCGAAGCGACGGGGCTCCTGACCCCCTGCGTTTCATGTCTTGACGGCAACGCTTTGCTAAGCGGCAGCATCGGCGAGGGGAGGGGCTATTCATGAGGAAGAGAAGCCGCCAACACGCGGGCTGACTTGGGCTTCTCTCGGGTCCTCTTGGCGGAACCGTGATGGGAAGGAAGCCATCACAGAATAGACTTAGTGCCCGAGCTGCTGAGGCAACCCCCTCCGATTTGGGATGCCGCGAGACTACGGCCAATCAAATCTGTGGGCGCAATTCTTGCTCGGCTTTTTGTCAATGGGCCTCTTTCGGCTATTGATTATCCTTTCCAGGTGGCGGCCAACCTGCTCTTTGGTGCAACCCAGTCTCCGCAGCCGCTTCTCTATCTCTTTTACAGATGGGGAGCTCTCTGCTGGCTCGAATGTCTCGTCGTGATGTTCCATGTTTTTGGTGTAGCGAATAGTTGACGTCCGCCTTAGGTCAGCAGGCAAAAGCCAGACTAAGACATAAGTGCTGGCGGGAGACTGACAGCGCAAGGGTAATCCCGCACTAAGAGGAAGCCCTGGCCTCTGGAAGGAGCCAGGACTTCTTTGCGCTCGATAGGTCCAGGAAAGTGCATCTCGCAGCAGACCTATCAGCTCAGAAACTGGTTTAACTCCTTACAGGTTCCAGTTCCTAAAGAAAAGGAGAAGCCCCGGCGGTGTCATGGGACCGGGGCTTCCTTGGGTAGTCTCTGCGTTATGATGGTGCGGAGCCATCTCTAGCAATTTAGCAAATGCAATTGCGCCACACTGTCACTTTGCGGCATCACTCACAACCAAATTCATTCTCAAACTGCCAAGCACTGGCAAGCCATTGGTATTCCAACCAAAAAGCGATAACTCGGAAGTGCCCACCCTTAGCAACGAAGTCGTCGCCGCAGAACGTCGCGAGAACCCTGAAGAATCCGTGGCATCAACCGAAGCCGACGCCGCTTTAATCGACTGGGTTGACATGAAGAAGCCCCGGCGCGGGTTGGCCGGATTCCTCCGTTGGTGGTAGACGCTTTGGTCGAGCTGCTGCGAAACTATCCTCTCCAAACCCGAGTTGGCATGAGCGATCCCGATCTACAGCTGAGGTCGACGGCGACCTGATTATCGTCAGCGAGCCCGAGGCGCAGTTCATTGCCATCTATGCAAAGCCAAGCGTGATGCCGCAGTTGATCCTGCGGAAGCGCACCGAGGGCGATAACTACGAGCTATTCGCTCGAGCGTGGCAGGCAGCAAACGACAAAGCGCGCGAACTCGGGTGGATCGTCTGAATGAGGGCTCAGGGCAGCGAGATCGGTCCGAGGGCATCTGCCCTTTAAGGACGCTAAAATCTTCCCGGGCGGCGCACGGGAATGGGGGACTGGCGTGAGACGGGCACACGTCATGTGCCCGGCATCCAGCGTCGAGGAGCTGATTGTTCTTACCAGTGATTACCGGGTTGTGCAGGCTGCGTTCGGCGAGGCGGGGAACTCGCTCTTCTATCGCGCGGAACGACGAGGAGGTGGCGCCTCGGCGCCCGAACAGTAAAGCGCGTCAAAACTGCCAGGCTCGGCAATACAATGGCCATGATGCATTACCTGTGGATTGTAAATGCCCGTGGCCGACAAGAACGGCATGGCCAAGATCATGAAGATAAATGACATCCGACCCTCCCCGAATTCGGCGTCCGACGCCCCTTTGCCGACGCCGCCATGAAGAAGCCCAGGTGCCTCGGGAGCACCGGGGCTTCTTGGTTCGATGCATGCCGACCTTCTGCCCGAACAGTCAGCAATGGAGCGTAACACAACCGCCTTCTTGCCACTGTGACTTGCCCACCACGTCAAAAATTAAACGGCGCCGACTGAAGCCGACCCCCCCTTAATGGCAGGCGACTAGAGGCTCGCTAGCACGTCACTTCGGATAACCGACGAAGTAGGCCCCGATAACGTTGCCCGATGCATCTTTGAACTTTAGTAAGCCTCGATAAGTGTCGCGGCCTCCAGAGGGTTGACTTCAAAGCCGCAAGCCTTGCGGGCGCCGTTCACTTCACAGTTCAGGCGGCCATCAGCACCTCATCCCACCTCGCTAACGCCTGCTTCTTATCCCAGTGAGCCTCAAACGCTTCGCGCGCGTGGGTGCCCATCTCGGAACAGAGACCGCGATTGCTCACCAACTCAGGCAGCCACGACAAGGCACGGCAGCCTGCCTCATTCGAATTTGGACGTCCTATCGCTCAGATTTAAGGGGCGCTGAAAACCGCCTGACGCGCACCAAGGGGCGGCCCCGGTTCCGTGGCAGGTTGTCGCGTTGACCCCCTCGGCCTCGCCGCTATTACGCGTCATCACCTATCCAAATGGGGGCAGGGCGACTGCTAGGCGAGTGCCGCCAATTTGTTGGAGTCTGGGCGGTCCGTCGGTACCTAGCGATCGCTTATGAGCAATGTACTCTTGTGAAAGTTGCACCAGGGGTCATATGCTTGGATCCTACGGGGAAATCCGATCAAGCGAGTTCTATGAAGATGCAGCGGGTTCATGCCTGTCCGGCAGTGGACGGTAGTGTCTCAGAAAGACTTGAGAGGCGTCTGGGTTGGGTGCACGCCAGGCAGCGCCTTGGGATTGAGCTTGACCACGAAGCGCAAATCTTTGGCCAGGGCTTGAATTTTTTTCATATCGAGAACCTAACCGCATCACGCGCTTTGATACGCCTCGTCCTTATGATGACGGGCTTGTATTGGCGTGGCCTCCGGAACGCAAAGCGAGTGGAGTTAAGGCACAACGTCGTCAAATCGCCAAACCTACCCGCGTCATTCCGAGGCTTCACGCTGCTGCAGCTGAGCGACCTGCACTTGGATATGAATTTAGAGGCAATGCAACACGCTGAACGTCTCGTGGACAAGCTGCACTATGACATATGTGTTCTGACAGGTGACTTTCGAGGAGAGACCTTCGGACCAGCTGACGCGACGCTGAAAGCAATGGCGCGACTAAGGGATGTTCTCAAAGGTCCGATTTACGGCGTCCTCGGAAATCACGATTCGATCGCGATGGTTCCCGCCCTGGAAGAAATGGGTATCCAGATGCTCCTCAACGAGAGGCAAGTCCTGAGGCGCGGCAACCAACGCATTCATCTCGTGGGAATCGATGACGCCCATTTTTATCAGGTCGACAATATTGAAAAGGCCGCGGCGGGAATTCCTCGCGACGAATTTTCAATTCTGATTTCGCATACGCCAGAGATCTATCGCCATGCCGCTCACGCCGGCTTCGATGTTTTGATCAGTGGTCATACGCATGGGGGACAGATCTGCCTTCCTGGCGGTATTCCCATCACGCTCAATTCGAGACTTCCGAGACGCATGGGTTCGGGGTCTTGGCGGTATCACGACATGCTTGGCTACACCTCGGTGGGAGTAGGGTCGTCTGTGGTACCGGTCCGCTTTAATTGCCCGCCAGAGGTCACCCTCCACCAGCTCCAATCTTTGGCCTAGCCGGGGGTTCAGTATGGCTGACGCCGGATGTTGAGCGTGAACAGAATGCGGGACAGGAGCAAGGCACCGAAAAAGAAGATGACGGTAGCGGCTGCAATGTCGAGAAGCGTCACCGGCAAGAATAGCCGACAGGCTAGCAGCGGGAGCAAAGATTCTGGAATCTGATCAAGGCCGATGTAGCGGCTGCTAGGGTCTAAATTCAGCCTGCGCTTGAGAAAGCTGGAGAGCAGATCGCCAAGCATCGCCGTCGACCCGACCACGGCGCCGACTTTCCAATTTAGCCCGATCAGTGGTGCGAAGGCCGACGTGACCAAGATGGAGAGTACAACACCGCGCACCGTCTTTGAGGCTCCAAACAGCGGTCTTCCATCGGCGAATACGGCGCCGCCATCCACCGGAAGCGTTGCCTTGCCAAACAGTTTACTCAGAATAATGGGCGTGCCGTTGGCGACCGCGAGCAAGGCAAGAAGTTGAGCAATCAACGCCGCGTGCATTCAGAATTGTTAGCCGCGGGCCGACGAAGCGACAAGGCTTCTTGAATTCATCTAGCGGAGCGTTCAAGCCGCCCCGCTCGGAGCAGCTTGAGAGCCTTGCGTCAGGTAGGACACAATCGAGCTTGGAAAGCCTTTTTGTTCGGCGCTCTCCCCATCCTCAAGCAGCCAACGGTCGGCGCAATGCCTAAGTTCCTGTAACTACAAGCGAAATTAGAGTGGGTGTAACTTTAGATTGAACCCCTAACGGCGGGCGTTGCATACCAACTGGCAACAGGCGGAATTTGAGTGCTGTGATTGGGAAATCTCGTTAGCAACTGGTGGCGAGTATGCATCTCGAGTGCAGAGTTCTGATCTCAGGCGGCGCCGGCTTCCTCGGATCGCACCTCGCCGACAGGCTGCTCGAGCGCGGCCACCAAGTCCTCTGCGTCGACAACTTCTTCACCGGGACGCGGCGCAACATCGAGCACCTCCTCGATCACAAGCACTTCGAGCTGCTGCGGCACGACATCACCCACCCGCTATTTGTCGAGGTTGACCAGATTTTCAACCTCGCTTGCCCGGCGTCGCCCATTCACTACAAGAAGGATCCGGTGCAGACTACCAAGACGAGTGTCATTGGCGCCATTAACATGCTGGGGCTTGCGAAGCGGCTCAAGATCAAGATCCTGCAGGCCTCCACGAGTGAAGTCTATGGCGACCCCGCAGTGCACCCTCAACACGAAAGCTACTGGGGCAACGTCAACCCTATTGGTCCCCGCTCGTGCTACGATGAGGGCAAGCGCTGCGCCGAGACGCTGTTCTTCGACTACTGGCGTCAGCACCGCATACCCATCAAAGTTGCGCGCATCTTCAACACCTACGGCCCGCGCACGCACCCGAACGACGGGCGCGTGGTCTCAAGTTTCATTGTGCAGGCTCTGTTGAACCAAGACATCACCCTTTTTGGCGACGGTGAGCAGACGCGGTCCTTCTGCTACGTAGACGACTTGATACGAGGCCTCGTCAGTCTGATGGATAGCAAGGAGGACGTTGTCGGCCCCATCAACCTCGGCAACCCAAGCGAGTTCATGATGCGCGAGCTCGCCGACCTGGTTAAGGAGTTGACCGGCTCGCGCTCACAGATCGTGCACCGCCCTCTACCGCAGGACGACCCACGGCAGAGGAAGCCGGACATCAGCGAGGCTGAGAGGCTGCTCGGCTGGCGCCCGACAATCCCGTTAAGCGAGGGCCTCAAGCGAACGATTCCCTATTTCGAGACGCTTCTGTCGCAGAAGGACGTCTCGCAGGCAATCCGGCTATGACAGGCATCGCCGTCCTCGTCACCGGTGGCGCCGGCTACGTCGGCTCGCACGCCTGCAAGGCACTCGCGCGAGCCGGCTATCGCCCGGTCACCTACGACAACCTCTCGACGGGTCACGAGAGCTTCGTCCGCTGGGGACCGCTGGTCAAAGGAGACATCCGCGACCACGCCGCGCTGCGCGACGCCATTCTTCGCCACGAGGTGACCTCAGTTCTCCACTTCGCCGCCTGCGCCTACGTGGGAGAGTCGGTGATCAACCCGCAGAAATATTACGACAACAACGTCAATGGCACGCTCTCCCTCTTGCGCGCGATGCTCGACACGGACACCATGGCGATCGTGTTCTCAAGCTCGTGCGCCATCTACGGCGAGCCGGAGCAAACCCCGATTACCGAGAGCAGCGCGAAGCAACCAGTTAATCCATACGGCGCATCGAAGCTCATGATCGAGCGCGTGCTGATGGACTATACTCGCGCCTACGGTCTCCAGGCCGTTGCCCTGAGGTACTTCAATGCCGCTGGCGCCGATCCCGATGCAGAGGTAGGGGAACTTCGCGACCCCGAGACCCACCTCATCCCGCGCGCCATGATGTCCATCCGGGGGCACCTCGATGATTTCGCGGTGTTCGGCAGCGACTACCCGACTCCCGACGGCACCGCCATCCGCGACTACATCCACGTCTCAGATTTAGCCGACGCGCACGTCGCGGCGCTTCGCAGGTTGCAAGACGGCAAAGCAAGCGGCGCCTACAACCTCGGCACCGGGAAAGGCTATTCCGTTAGACAAGTGCTCGAAACAATCTCTCGCGAAACCGGCGAGGCGCTAAGGACCCCGGTGGGGCCGCGGCGAGAGGGCGACCCGGCCGAACTCGTGGCCGATGCATCGCTCGGCAGAAGTGAGCTCGGCTGGCATCCACAACTCTCTGATCTTGAAACCATCATTCGCACTGCGTGGCGGTGGCATAAACGAGCTCACCCGAAGAAAAGTACCGCGCCTGAAGGAGCCTTATAAGTCATTTCCCAGGTGGAGGGGGCGCCGGTCTTGAGCTTTCATTCATTTGAGCTTCGGTGGTAGACGTCCTCGAACCGGACGATGTCGTCCTCGTCGAGATATGGCCCTGACTGGACCTCGATGAGAAACGCCGGGATCTTGCCTGGATTGGCAAGCCGATGCTTTTTGCCGATCGGGATAAAGGTGGATTGGTTTTCGCTTAACAGCTCCACCTCGTCGCCTTTGGTGACTTCGAGCGTCCCAGTCACAACCACCCAGTGCTCCGAGCGGTGAAAGTGACTCTGCAGCGACAGCGTCCCTCCAGGTTTCACCATGATGCACTTGACTTGGTAGCGATTACCCTGATTGAGGCTCTGATACCATCCCCACGGCCGATACACGCGGTTGTGAAACTGTGTCTGGGAGCGGCCGTTGCTTTTTAGGCGCTCAACGATCCGCTTGACCGTCTCGGCGTAGTCCTTTGCGACCACGAGTACGGCGTCCTCGGTCGCCACCACGATCGTGTCGCTGACGCCGACCAGAGCGACACAAGCGTGGTCGCTATAGGCGAGGCTATTGCTTGCTTCCTCGAAAAGCATTTCACCCTCTCCAAGGGCGACATTGCCGGCGTTGTCCTTCTCGAGCAGGCCCCACAAAGACGACCACGAGCCCACATCGCTCCACGGCGTGTTGAGAGGCACGCACCGCATATTGTTGGCCTTCTCGGCAACCGCGTAGTCGAGCGAGATGGCAGGCGCCTTTGCGTAGCTGCCGCCGAGGCGCAAGAAACCCAGATCATCGCTCGCCTCTTGCAGCGCGTCGCGGCAAGCCTGCAGAACCTCGGGGGCGAGGTTGTCAAGGAGGTCGATCAGCGTGCCCGCTCGGAACAGGAATAGGCCCGCGTTCCAGTAGAAATTGCCAGCATCGATGAACCCTTCGGCAGCTTCCCGGGTCGGCTTTTCCACGAAGCGTCGGACCTTCAGATCGGGAGAATTGCTCTTCTCTGTCTCGATATAGCCATAACCGATATGTGGGCAGTCCGGCTCGATACCAAAGGTGACGAGGGCTCCTTCCTTTGCTGCCCTTATGCCGACGGAGACAGCGTGTGCGAAGGCGCTCGCATCGGGGATCATGTGGTCTGACGGCGCCAGCAGCACTAAAGAGTCGGGATCCGATCGCAAGGCCACCAAGGCAGCGATGCAAGCCGCTGGAGCCGTGTTCCTCCCCACCGGCTCCAACACGATCCGCGCCGGTTCTATCCCTACTTCCTCAAGCTGTTCGGCAATCAGGAAGCGATGCTGCTGGTTCGAGAGGATGATCGGATTGCTGAACGGATCGCCGGTAAGCCTGCGGCAGGTCTGCTGGAACAATGTTTCCTGCCAAGCAAGTTCGTGAAATTGCTTGGGCAACGCCTCCCGCGAAAGTGGCCAAAGCCTGGTGCCTGCGCCGCCGCACAGGATGAAGGGCGAGACTTCACGCATCGGATACTCCAAGCTATATTGTTTGCCTCTCTGGCGCCCTTAACTTCAACTATCTAGACACATCTCAAAGCCTAAATCCCAGCCTGAGAAAGTCTATAGATCCGCCTTTTTGTGGTCGAACAGTGGGCCGCCGATCAAAGGCGCCTCAGTCAAACAATAGCCAAGCCATGACCAAAACTATGGCGATAAAGGCCACTGACACTAGAATTGATAAAAGCAGCTGACGGACGGGGTCAGGCCCATAATCTTGCATCACAAAGTCACGATTTCCGCAAATCGCCCCTATCCCTCTACCTAGGGTCGTCAGTACACGACATGACCGGCGATGTTGCAAGGATGTGAACCCGGCCGTGGGCCCCACCAGGCTCATCCAAAAAGCCGACCCAATTCAGGTGAGCCACCTTCAGGTGCTGCATATCTCTGCCACAGCGATCGGTGGCAACCACGCGGCTGGATTGCAAAGCCCGGTTGATGTTAACGGCACAAGATCACTCGAGTGTCTCCACCCGATCAAGGACTATCTGGGGTTATCCCTGCGCCCAAATTCCCAGCCATCTTTTTCTCGGACCACCGGGTATAGGCCTCTAACAAACGCGTCAACGTCGGGAAACCTCTCGGCGTTGCTGATACCATCGATGTTGGTGGTCCAGAGAGGCGAATTAACCAGCATGACTTGCGGACCGTGCTCCTTGATTTCCTCAATAAACTCATCCCGCAACGGTCGTGGGCTTATGAACCACACTATGTGAAAACGCGTACAGCCTGGCTTTTTAAGCAAGAATGGCCACGCGCCCTCACTCGTGTACGCCTGAACACAATCGTCCGCCTTAGCCAGATCGGCGTAAGTGTCTAGTATCGAGCGCATTTGCGGGGTGAGGAATGACGCGTCGGGCAGGGCAACGTACTCCCTCAGCCGCGAGCGGTAGTTCACAACGTTCGCCCAGCTGAGGTGAGGCGCGTACGATGAAAACAGGGCGAGGAGTAGGAGCACGCTGCAGATATTCGAAACCCAGCCGGGGGCTCTCGCTAGGGCATCCGTGAAACGGCTTCCCAGGTAAATCACAAGCGCTAGCGTTGGCCATCCGAGCGAATAATAGACGTGGCCATCATCACTTCGACCGAGGGCGCTGCGGAAATAGAAAATTCCCAGCACGCCCATCAGAATGATTGGCCATCGGAGCCGTTCTGGAACTGTTGACCGCGCGTTGAAACATGCATCAAAGGCCAAGAGCCCGGCGGCGCAACTTACGAAAAGCCCCAATAGCTGAACCCGATTGGTAAAGGGCGCACCAAAAATATAGGAATCAAACAGATCCTTCGTTGCGAAAAGCATGGCCGTCGTTTGTACAAATCCTTTGAATTCGTGGAGGCCTAGCCACCAAACGATGCCTGCCCAACCGACCAAAAGCCCAAGCAACAGAGCTGCCGCTCGAAACCACTCACGCCAAAGCAGCAGCAGCGGCAAAACGCAAAATAGAAGAAGGGCTGAAAGATATGCGCCCCGGTCGATGGTGCACATGAATGTCCAGGCGCCGATCAAACCAACCAAGAAAAGCAACGCCTCACCCAACCGAAACGGGCTCATCACCAGCAAGGTGGCCGCGACCACGACCGGCACATCTCGCCAGTTGAACAAAACAACCGGGAAGAGGATGCCCACGGAATATACGGTGACACCCAGCAGGCATTGACCAGGCTTTTCATATTGAATGAGTGCGATTACAAAAACGAGAGTCAGTAATGCAATAACAAGTGCTGTGTTCATCCAGGCCAATCCGGCCCTGAAAGCCCCAACTGTCATGTTTTGAAAGAAATTCCATGCCAAAATAGTGGAAAAAACATCATAAAAGGCCCCATGCACGAAGAAAGATTTGCTCCAGATGCCTCCGGACTGTAGATAGTTCCAGGCTGGGGTAAGGCTTTCACCTTCATGGAATACATCTAGCGGAGCGAGACTAAAACTGTCAGAGATATTCAGAATTACAACGAATATTGAGCATAGAATATAAACAGGGGCGGCTGTCAGTACAGTTTCGTAATTCCAGTTATAGAGATGGCCAACAGGCCTAAAGATAGTTTGAGGTGGTAACCTCAGAGTGCGGTAATTAAATAGCGCATAGACCGCAACTGCAGCGGCTACTAATAGAACGTATCGTAGAATGTTGTTGAGCGGATTGAATTGTTGGACAACAAGCGGACCATATACTTCCAAGGGATTGCTAAAAGGCAGGCTTATAAATCCCCAAATATAGTACATAAGCCAGAGAGACAGCAGGACAGAAAGTATAATCAGAATATCACTGTAAATCCCAAGTGTATTCTTCCAAGTCGTTAAATCAGCGCTTCGTATTCGCATTGCGAAGATCAGGCTATGGTTGTGAAGCCTTCTGGGGCAAGCGCGTCATCACAGCCGCATAGGAGCGGGGGCTGGGGTTTGCGGTCGCGGCTTCGTGATACTCCGCGTCGATATTGACGAGCCAAGGATCGAACCACTCGATGCCGAGAGCCGTGCGTGCAGCGAGCAAGCCGGTCGCCATGGCGTGATCCTGATTATTGTACTTGAACATTCCTGATCGGCCGATCGGGAGCAGGTTGTTGAATTGATCCAGCCAGCTTTTGATCGTGGCGATGTGGCGCTCATAGCCAATCTCAATGACTGGGTAGGCCTTGTCGCTGCGCACGACGAAACCCGCAAGGACCTTATCGGGTGAAAGGATTTCCATATGCATGAGCTCGCGCTTTGCCCGATCGATCAGCGCGTCATCAGGCGCATCCCACAGCGTGTCACCGGGGAAGCAGAAATATTCGACCGTCAGCGGACTTACTCCCGGCCGATCACTCATTGCGGACGAAAAATTGGCGTAGTTCGCGATGCGCGCCATGCCCACTTCTCTCGAGTGGACATAAATCCAATTGTCGGGAAAGGGTTTGCCCTCGACGACGAGATTGACCCCAATGTGGTTTCGATACCGCAACGTGCGGCAGGCGGAAAGCACCTCTGGCGGAGCACTCGGATACATCATCTCGATCATGTCGGTGAGAGGCGCGCTCACCAGGAAATAGTTTCCCTCGACGTCGTAACGTGTGGATTGCTTGTCTTCCACCTCGACCGCGCGAACACACATACCGTCGCGTCGGATGCGGCACATTCTGGCATTGGTCATGACCGAGCTGCCGCCCCGCTGAACATTCGCGGCCATTTTCTCGTAAAGCTGCCCGGCGCCCAGTCGTGGATAGACAAACTCGTCGACCAGGGTTTTCACCGTGTTCTTTCGTGATTTGAACAACGCATTGGCAAGTGCGGTCGAAAGGCTGAGGCCCTTGATGCGCTGACTTGCCCAATCGGCGCCAATTTGCGTGCAAGGAATGCCCCAAACTTTCTCAGTGTAGGTTTTGAAGAAAGTCTCAAACAGTCGGCGACCAAAGCGATCGACCACCCAATCTTCAAAATTCTCGATCGGGCGCTCGCCGTATGCATTCCGCGCCCGAGCGGCCAGATAGCTTGACAAAATCGAGATGCTCGGCGCGATGCCAACACCGAACAACGCGTTGAGTGGGGTCAGCGGATAGTTGAAATACTTGTTGTTATAAAAGATCCTGGTCAGGCGCGGCACATTGAGAAGATCGGCGCCCACGGTATCGACGAATAGCGCGTGGACCTCCTGGTTCTTGGTGAAGAAGCGGTGAGGCCCAATGTCGAATCGAAAACCATCAAAATTTGTGGTTCGCGACAGTCCACCGAGGCGGTCGAGGCGCTCAAGGACGACAGCCGTTGCCCCAAGTTTGACTGCCTCTTGTGCGGCTGCAAGCCCCGATGGTCCGCCGCCAACGATGACCAGATCATTCATCCGGATTACCTGGCCGGATCGCTTGCACTAGCAAAGGCTCTTTCCTTTCGCCGGGTTGAGACGCTATCGAGGTGCGGAGCTGCCCGAAACATCACTCGATTTCCGTGTTACGAGATCGGCCAAGCGCGACACCTGGAAGCGAATGCCGCGGTTGAAGGTGAACCATTTGTGGCCGAGAAAGGAATATACGGCGACGATGGCCACCGCCATGACCTGTGCGGTTACTTCGGCCGACAGAGCCGGCACCCACCTCTGGCGGACGACAAGCTCAGCAATGTAGGGGGCAACGGAGTTTCGAAACCCCGCAGCCAAGGCCACCGTCAGCAGCAATCCGATCGACGCAACGACAATAAATGTGCGGATTTCCGATGATTTACGCCGTCCGGATTTGGGAAACGTTATGACGCGATTTAGGGACCAATTCACGGCCATGCCGGCAAGACAGCCGATGGCGACCGATATGGCGTATAGCGGGCCGGCGGAAAGGCCAAGCAGTCCATAGAGAGAGAAGCCGACAAGGAGGTTGGTCAGGGCCGCAACGGACGAGACCGCCAAATAGAGCAAGAATTGCACTTCCGTCGCCAGGCGCCCAGTTTCTTGCCGCGACAATCGCACACCGAAACCTCCGTCCCCATCGACCCGCCGACGGCCCGGCGAGGTGCAGCCGTCTTAGCAGTCATCCCCTGGATCGTCTACTTCGGGTTGACGTTCCGCAAGATGTTCCACCCGGCAAATTGGCCGCCGTGAGCACGCATGTTGGCTGCAAAAGCAAACCGGGACAGACCGGCATTGTCCTGATTTTGCGGGCGGTTACCCGCGCGCGCTAGCGAAAGCAATTATATTTGAGGATGCAATACAGCGCGCGAACGCCATCTCGCCAATTGATCTTCTTGCCCTCCGCATAGGTGCGCCCATGATAAGAAATGCCCACCTCATAGATACGCACCTTGAGGCGCGCGACCTTGGCAGTGATCTCCGGCTCGAAGCCGAACCGGTCCTCCTCGATCGTGATTGATTGGATTACCTCCCGCCGGAACATTTTGTAGCAGGTCTCCATATCGGTGAGGTTGAGATTTGTGAACATGTTCGACATGAAGGTCAGGAAGCCATTGCCGAAGCGGTGCCAGAAGTAGAGCACGCGGTGCGGCCCAAGGCCGAGGAACCTCGAGCCGAAGACGACGTCGGCGTCGCCGGCCAAGATCGGTTGGATCAGCGTGCCGTATTCCGCGGGGTCGTATTCGAGATCGGCATCCTGAATGACGATGACGTCGCCAGTCGCAGTCTGAATGCCGGCGCGTAAGGCGGCGCCTTTGCCCTGATTAGTTTCCTGGAGGATCAGCCGATCAATGCCGGGTACGCCGCCATTTTTCAGAAGCTCTCGCGTTCCATCGGTGGAGCAATCATCGACGACGATGATCTCCTTTGGCTGGTATGGGCGCATCGCGAACTCGCTGCACGAGCGGGCCGATCGTATGCAGTTCATTGTAGCAGGGGATTACGACGGAGAGCTTCATTGGGCGAGCTCTTTGCGAAAATGGGTGACCGTCTCCCGCAAGCCGTCCTGGAATGAGACTTGCGGCGACCGGCTCGAATGTAGCGTCCTGTCGCAGCCGTGATATCGGGGTTCAGCGCTGATTTGGGTTTCATCGAGTGACGGCAGGCGATAAATTCCATCTAACCCCCCAGAATGAGCCGCCGGAACTATGCACGTCGTCAGAAGCTTCAAAGAAAATACTTGGCCTTAGGGTCAAAGGGGGGCAACAGCCGATCCTTATCGGACACCACAAGGGAAGCGGGATTGCAGCCCCAGTCGATGCCAAGCAAAGGGTCATCGAAACGGATGCCCGAGTCATGTTCCGGCGAGTAGTAGTTGGAGACTTTGTAGCTCAGCACGGTATCGGGCTCGAGGGTCAAGAACCCATGGGCAAAGCCGACCGGAACGAAGATCTGGTTGCCCTCATCCGCACTTAGCAGAACCGAGAAACTCTGACCGAATGTCGGCGAACTGCGCCTGAGGTCGACGATGACGTCGCGTGCGGCCCCCCTGACGACGCTCACAAGCTTCACTTGGGCGCAAGGTTCCTTTTGAAAATGCAGCCCGCGGAGAGTTCCGCGTGGCTTCGACAAAGGAGATGTTATCCTGGACGAACTCCACAGCGATACCGGCCTTCGCCAGCCGGCGCTTGCTATAGGTTTCGCAGAAGAAGCCGCGGAGGTCCTCGAAGCGCTTCGGCTTCAAGATCAAGGCATCGCCGAAGAGGTATTTGGGAGACATCCATTTGGCGCTGGCGGAGGGTCCTTTTGCGGGCTTTTTCCCATAGTTTTGAGCGCGCGCCACTGCTGAGGCGGCTCGTGTGGTTGACAGGCCTTGGCTCGTTGAAACATCCTTGGAGAAATGACGTGGCGCAATTGAGCCGGCGCAGGGAGACGACATGAGGGTGATCGTAACCGGGGGAGCCGGGTTCATCGGCTCGGCGCTGTGCCGGCATCTGATCAGCTCCACTGACTGGTTCGTCGTTAATCTCGATAAACTAACTTACGCGGCGAACCTCGCTTCCCTCGTGAGCATCGCAGGCAACCCGCGCTATCGCTTCGTCCGCGGCGACATCGCCGACCGCGATGCGGTGAGGGCGCTGTTCGAGGAGGTACGTCCCGATGCGATCATCAACCTCGCCGCCGAGTCCCATGTCGACCGCTCGATCGATTCCGCGAGCGAATTCATTCATACCAATATCAACGGAACCTTCGTTCTCCTGGAGGAGGCGCGCCGCCACTTCGATCGCCTGAGCGCCGAGGCCCGCGCCGCCTTTCGTTTTCACCACGTCTCGACCGACGAGGTCTTCGGCGAGCTCGGGCCGACCGGCAAGTTTACCGAGACCACGCCCTATGATCCATCCTCGCCCTATTCCGCGAGCAAGGCGGCGTCCGACCACCTCGTACGCGCCTGGGGACGCACCTATGGGCTCCCGGTGCTGATCACCAACTGCTCCAACAATTACGGACCGTATCAATTTCCCGAGAAGTTCATACCCCTGATGATCCTACGCGCGCTCGCGGGCAAACGCTTCCCGTCTACGGCGCCGGCGACAATGTCCGCGATTGGCTGCATGTCGAAGATCACGCCGCCGCGCTTATGACCGTGCTGGCGAAGGCAGAGCCGGGTTCGACCTACAACATCGGCTGCTCGGCCGAGCGCCGCAATATCGATATGGCCGAGGATATCTGCGATCTCGTCGACGATCTCGCGGGACCGCTGCCTTCTGGGAGCACGGCGCGGGCTCATCACGCTTCGTCGCCGACCGGCCAGGCCATGACAAGCGCTACGCTATCGACGCCAGTAAGCTAACAACGCGCCTCGGCTGGAAGCCGGTCTACGATCTTGCCTCCGGCCTTCGCCACACGGTGCAATGGTATCTCGACAGCGAAAATTGGTGGGGTCCGTTGGTCGAGGGCGGCAACGCGCTCGGAAGGATCGGCCTGGCTAAGACGTCAACTGAGGCCTACGAGGCCGCCCGGCTACGCGGCTAGCGCGCGTCGTTTTAGCTCGACCGGCAGATTTCTTGACGCGTTGTGAACGCGAGCGCTTGTCCTTCCGGATTGAAAAATCCTCACGATCGAGCGTCAGGTGAGGCGAGTAGAACGGATCGGACTTGAGCACGTCGCCCCACTTTTCTTTCATAAACGCAACTTCACTGCGGAAGCGCTTCTTTCGCTCGGGCGTATCTTCATGGCCGCGGGACAGGCTCTCATGGTGGTAAAGCTCGGCAAACGGCGTCCACACAATGCGGTAGCCCGCCTTCCGCACCTTGAGGCAAAAGTCGACGTCATTGAAGGCAACCTTAAGACCTTCATCGAGGCCGCCGACCTCGAAGAACACATTTTTTCTCACCACGAGACACGCTCCGGTGACGGCGGAGAAGTTCTGGACGACTTTTAGCCGGCCGAAATAGCCGGCTTCGTGCGCCTGGAAGTATTTGTGCGAGTGTCCTGCTACCCCGCCAATGCCAAGAACCACCCCGGCATGCTGAATGGCTCGGTTAGGGTAATACAGCTTGGCGCCAACGCATCCGATTTTCTCCTGCGCGGCGAAGGACACCATCTCGGTAAGCCAGTCCGATGTGATAACCTCAATGTCGTTGTTGAGGAGGGCGAGGATGCTGCCTTTCGCTTGGCGTGCGCCGAAGTTGTTGATGGCCGAGTAATTGAAGGGGTGAGGGTAGCGGAGCACGCGAATACGCGGATCCTGGTGGAGGTCCGCGAGATAGGCTTGCGTTTCTTTCTCGACCGACCCGTTGTCGAGCACCAGAATTTCGAACGGCTCATAGGATGTCTTGTCGAGGATGCTACCCACCGACATGCGCAACAGATCAGCCTTGTCGCGGGTTGGTATGATGATGGAAACAAGAGGCGCCGGCCGGGGTGGGGCAAATCGCAACCGGTAAAACGGTACGCCAGGCGCTTCCTCGACGACCGCTGGAAGCTTGAGGCGATTGATGTGGTCGTTCAGCGCGCGCAGGCCCGCGGTGTAGGCGTAACTCTTTTCGCCCAATGCGAGCGCCGTGGAACCGGCCACGACACGCCAATGATAGAGCACATCGGGAATGTGGCAGATGGCTGAAGAGGGAATTCGCTCGATAATCCTCAAATTGAGGTCGTAGTCCTGGCTTCCTTCGAAGCCGGCGCGCCATCCGCCGAGGCTGCGGACATTTTCGGTGCGGTGCACGGTGAGGTGGTTGAGGTAATTTTGCGACCTGAACAGTTCGAGCGAAAAGTCAGGCTTGAAATAGACGCCGTAGCGGTGCCCGGCCTCCGTAATCTTGTCCTCGTCGGAATAGATCACCTGACTGCGCGGCTTGGCATTGATGGCCTCCGCCACGCGCAGCAGTGCCTGCGGCGCGAGCAGGTCGTCATGGTCGAGCATCGCCACCCATTTGCCGGTGGCCATCTCGAGCGCCGAGTTCGAGGCGCGCGCTATGCCGCCTTGCTCTTCGCGGTAGACGACCTTGATGCGCGCATCTGCCTCCGCGTAGTGGGCCAGCATCTGGTGCACCTGCCGATCGCTCGATCCATCGTCCGCGACGCAGAGCTCCCAATGGTCGTAGACTTGAGCAAGAACGCTATCGATCGCCTCGCGGAGGAGATTAAGCCGCGTATTGTAGGTCGGCATGATGATCGAGATCAGCGGCTTGCGCGATAAGCACGTTGCGCGCCGGTGGAGTTCGGGAGCGACCCTTTCTGCCTCCGTGCTCGTGCTGCTTTATCCACTCATGGTAGTCCTTCGTTGCCGTGTCGACAGCGAAGATCTGGCGCCCCTCCCACATGCCGAAGTCGAGATAATGCAATAGCGGGTTCACACCCGCGCGGGCTAGGTCCGGATAGCGCTGCAAATAGTGTAGAGTGCTGAAGTTCGGGCTGGGGTCGTGTCCCGCGGCGGCGCCGATCGAGACGTAGTGCGAAAAAGGGTCATGCCCAGCCGTGGCCACCTCCGGGTATTTCGCGAGATACCAGTCAGCATCAAAAAGCTGCAATCGTTCCGCGCGCTGTCGAGGTGTGTGGATGAGCCTCAATACAAGGCTTCTGGCGCGGGCGGCGAAGCCGCGCACGGACGCCTGCGGTTGGCGGAAACTTTTTTTGCTAGCAGGAGACTTTGCCACGCTGAATTCTGATGCTGAACGAACCAACGCTAGCGATTTTGGGCGACAGGCTCAGTCTACTCGTTTGAGCTCCGTCAATAGATGTCCTCGAACCCGATGATACTTTGATAATCGAGATAGGCGCCGGACCTGACCTCGACGAGGAAGGCGGGGGTCTTTTCATCGAGCGCCTGCCTTGAACTTTCAGACTTTATCCGTATGCTGAATTCTAGTGCGTGTTCGTGCTTAGCATAGAGCTACAGGGCATTCAAAGATATCTCGGGGTAGACGACCCCGCGGAGGCCCCACCAAGGCAGGACGCATGACGGGAAAGACTGCGCTGATTACCGGTATCTCGGGTCAAGACGGGGCCTATCTCGCGAGGGCGCTGCTCGCGCGCGGTTACCGCGTCGTCGGAGCTCACCGCCGCACGTCCGGCGCCGGTATCGGCCGGCTTGAGGAGCTGGGAATTGCCCGTGACGTCGAGCTTGTCGACATGGAGCTGCTCGAGGAAAGCAACCTCCGCCACGTGCTCAAGAAGCTCAAGCCTGACGAGATCTACAATCTCGCGGCGCAGAGCTTCGTCGGCCTCTCCTTCGAGCAGCCGCTCTATACCTCCGAAATCGACGGCGCTTGGCGTGCTGCGTCTGCTCGAAGCCATGCGCGAGGTCATGCCCAGGCGCGCGCTTCTACCAGGCCTCGACCTCGGAGATGTTCGGCAAGGTGCAGGAGACCCCGCAGAGCGAGACGACGCCGTTCTATCCGCGCAGCCCCTACGGGGTGGCGAAGCTCTTCGCCCATTGGAGCGTCGTGAACTATCGCGAGGCCCATGGCTTTATGCCTGCTCCGGCATCCTGTTCAATCACGAGAGCCCGCTGCGCGGGCGCGAGTTCGTCACCCGCAAGGTCACCCTCGGGCTTGCCCGCGTGGCGCTCGGGCAGGCAGGAGATGGTGCATATCGGCAATCTCGAGGCCAAGCGCGATTGGGGATTTGCCGGCGAATATGTCGAAGGCATGTGGATGATGCTGCAGCAGGAAAAGCCCGACGACTACGTGCTCGCCACCGGGCGCACCACCACGGTGCGCGATTTCGTCAACGGCGCTGCCGCAGGGTTTGGCTTCGATCTCGAATGGGCAGGCGAAGGGCGTCGATACTCGCGCCATCGACCGTCGAAGCGGGCGCACGATCATCGCGGTGGATCCGAGATTTTACCGTCCGGCCGAAGTCGATCTTCTCATCGGCGATGCGCGCAAAGCGAAGACAGCACTTGGCTGGGAAGCAAAGACGAGCCTGGAAGAGCTCATCGAGATGATGGTTAAGGCTGACTACGATAGGGTAAAATCTGGCATCATCCGCTGCTGATAGAATAGCGGACGATTTCCGAGGTTTAGATCGTGAACCAAAGCAAGAAGCCCTCAGCTTCCCAAGCATACCGCAAGCTTGTGATTCAGATCCCTTGCCTCAACGAAGCACAATCCCTGCCGATCACGCTCGCGAGCCTGCCCGCGTTCGGTTCCAGGCTTTGACGTCGTCGAGTGGCTGGTCATCGACGACGGCAGCACGGACGACACCGCGAGCGTGGCCAGGCGTGAAGGCGCAGACCATGTCCTCTCCCTTGGCTACAATCGCGGGCTCGCTTACGCCTTCATGGCCGGACTTCGAATTTGCGCTGAAGCGCGGCGCCGACGTCATCGTCAACACCGATGCCGACAATCAATATGACGCGAGTGCATCGCCGATCTGGTCCGGCCGATTCTGGAAGAGCGCGCCTTGATCGTGGTGGGCGCGCGCCCGATCCCGGACATTGAGCACTTCTCTCCGACAAAGAAGCTCTTGCAACGCTTCGGTAGCTGGGTGGTCAAGCTAGTGAGCCACACAGATATCGAAGACGCCCCGAGCGGCTTCCGCGCCATTCATCGCGACGCGGCAATGCGCGTGAACGTGTTCAACAGCTATACCTACACACTGGAGACGATCATTCAGGCCGGCACGGAAAGGCATTCCGATCGTATCCGTTCCGGTGCGGACCAACCCCGACTTGCGGCCGTCCACGGCTGGTCAAGAGCATTTTCAGCTATGTCTGGCGCTCGGTACTCACGATCTTCCGCATCTTCATCATCTACAAACCCTTGCGCTTCTTCTTCATCGTCGCCGTCCTGCTTGCATTGCCGGCGAGCTTTTACGTCGCGCGGTTCCTCGTTGCCTACGCAGCCGGCACCGGCTCGGGCCACCTCCAATCGCTGGTGCTGTCCGCCATTCTCTTTGGTCTCGCAGGGATTGCCGCAATGGGCGGGATCCTCGCCGATTTGATTGCCACCAACAGGCTCTTGCTGGAGGACCTGCGCACCAGGGCGCTGCGGGCGGAAATCGAAGCCCTTGCCATGAGGGAAGGTTTGGAGGCGCCAGCACCCGTGAACGAGCTGCAGTCGCGGCGGCAAGCCGCTGCCCGCTAGTGCGCGAGCGTGCGCGCAAGATGAGGGTCCCTACGATGCCTTCATTCGCTTCTTCGCAGACCACTCTCATGCAGCGCCAACGCGCGAAGTATGAGACGCGTAATCCTCTCGCTCGCGCCCTGCTACAAAATTTTTTCCAGACATTTGAGGGTCTGGTCGTCTCCACACAGGCTCGCCGGGCCTTCGAGGTCGGCTGTGGTGAAGGCGAGTTGTTGCGATGCTTGATACGCCTCGGTCTGTATGCAAGCGGCATCGATATAGAGAAGCCGCTGCTTAAAGAGGCGGAACGGCAACTGCGCGGGCACGAGAAATTCGAAGGCGTCCGATTTCAGGACTTGTATACACTTGGAACGGAGAATAGGGCGGAACTCATCGTCTGTTGCGAGGTACTCGAACATTTGGAGCGTCCTGACGCTGCCCTCGATATCTTGGCCAGCCTCGCTGCCCCATGGCTAATCGCGAGTGTGCCCCGCGAGCCTCTTTGGAGGATTGTCAATCTGATGCGCGGGAAATACGTGAGGGACCTCGGCAATACGCCGACGCATATTCAACACTGGTCTACACGAGCGTTCACGAAGCTCGTGGAGACAAGGTTTGAAGTTGTGGATATACGGAAGCCCTTTCCCTGGACGATGCTGTTATGCAAGGTTCGTTGAGGGCCTACGCGTCGCTGGCTAAGACCGATCGGCGTGAGGCGAGATAGCAGACGCCGGCGAAGCCGAGGTCACCCACAAGAGTGACCACGCGATAAAGCGTCGATAGCACTACGGCCTCCGCTGCGTGTTCACCTGAGCCAAGCGCAAGGATGATCATCGCCTCGCGGATCCCGATGCCTGCTGGAGCGCCGGGCGTCAGGAAGCCGATCAGCCACGCCGCCGAGAGTGCGGCGATCGACGCGGTGAGTGTGGGCCTGCTCATCTCGCCGGGCAGCGATTGAGCCATGAGCCAGAACGCGCTTCCCGTGGCCAGGAAGAAGCCGACGTAGAGCACCGCGGCCAAGACCGCTGCGTGCAGCGAACGTGGAGCGGCCAAACGGGCCAGCGCCTGGCGCACCGCGGCGGACCAGCGCAGGGCGACGAGAGCCCCACCTAAAAGCGCCACCAAGCAGGTTCCGATCGCAGCGACGAGCCAGGGCGAAACGGCCGCGAACGCCGCTCTCAGCAAGTGCGCGCCGAACATGACCGCTACCACGATGGCGCTCGCAACAAGGAGCGCCGCCTCGGCAAGGCTCGACCAGATGATGGCCGTGTGGTCGACGCCAATCTGGCGCAGCATCACGTAGCGCCCGGCGTGATGGAAAAGGTTCGTCGGCAGGTATTTGAGCAGCTGAAAAGCGGCGTAGGCTCGGACCGCGCCTGCTCCGACTATCGACGCCGGCGACCAACTCTCAAGAAGCAGTAACCAAGCTCCTAAGACCAAGCTGAGCGTCGCGCCGTACAACACGCCAATGGCGCCGACGACCAGCCACGTTCTCGGCAAGCGCCAAAGATCTAGATTTCGCGACGCCAGATTGGACAAAGGCAACAATTACGAAGACGATGGCTGCGATCGTCAGCAGGGTTCCAAGTGCGTTCAGAAGGGGCCGCGACGTGACCAAAGAACTCGCCTTTAGTTAAATCAAATTGGCCAGCGGCGGGTTCTCACTCCGGATCGCCATAGGTGCTTCCTCGGCATCGCAGGCGTCGCGACGTAACCAACAGCTATGGCTCATGCCGGGAGAAACGTCCGGTGCCCAACATCGTAGAGCCGTTGTCGCGGATAGGCTCCAGCGAGGCAAGGCCGGCCCTCAGTTTACGGACGACTTGCCAATGCCTACCATCAATAGCGGCCGCAGTTCTAGTGCATCAACGTGCGCTCTCCTTTCCGCCCGATCAGGAGCTTCAAGGCCGTCCTGTCAATTAAAGATTCCTGGGCGTTTGCGCTAGCACGCTGATGTATGGTCGCTCATCATGCCCCAACCGAGCGAAGGTCCTTGCGGCGAGCCTGTTCGTCTTTGCGGTCATCGCCGCGGCGACCTCCTTCCGTAACATGCCGCTCATCGCGGCCGACGAGGTCGGCTATCTCGGCATTGCCCGCTACATAGCGACGGGGTCTGGCCCCAACATGGCGCCCGCTGCCCATTATTATTTCGGCGGCTCACTCTTCATGGTGCCGATTATGTGGGCCATAGAAGACCCCCACATCGCCTACACCGCCATCGTTCTTCTCAATGCCGGGTTCGCTATTGCCTTCTTTCTGTGTTGCTATCAGATAGCCAGGGACTTCGACGTCGATCCCAACATCTCGCTCGTCGCAGCGCTGCTGACCACTTTTTGGCCTGCGTATTTCTTCCAAGTACTATTTCGTGTGGCCGGAGACGCTTTTTCGCGTTCTCTTTGCCTGCGCCACCTTATGTGCGTTTCGGATGACGACGCGGTCAGGACCGCTGTGGCCTGCCCTGTTTGCCCTCGCCAACGTTGCTCTCACAGCAACGCACCCAAGGGCGGTGCTGCTCGTCCCGGTAGCCACCGGCATCGTCGCCGCGCTGGCAATCTCTTTGCGCATGAGTTCGGCCATCAGCTTTCGGAGCTGTCGCGATCCTTCTCGTCGGATGGGTTCTGGCGACGCTAGGCAACCGATACTTTCAAGCCGCACTTTGGGGACCTCCCGCGTTTTCGATGACCGGACGAGGCATTGAAGTCATCAAGAAGGTCGGCTTAACCGGTTTAGCTATCAGTGCTGCCGGGCAGATCTGGCAGCAGCTCGTGTCTTCCCTCGGCCTTGTGCTGTTCGGTCTCGTGGCGCTTGTTCAAATCTTCTGGAGCAAGTATCGGGTCGCGGTTTCCTACACTCTCCTCGCAAGCCTCGCCGTCCTCGCAGCGTCAAGCGTCACAATGTCGACGCCCTCACGATCGACCATGCCATCTACGGCCGATATGTGGATGGCGTCGCCTTCGTTTTCCTTCTCGTCGGGCTTTGCGCTGCGCTTGCCGGCCATTTGCGCGATCAGGTTCTTCCTACCGTCGCAGCTATCATTGCGCTTGGGCTGATCCTGTTTCTGCTCACGCCTTCGACCTTGGCGAACATGAACTACGTTGGCGCGCCCGGCGTTGGTCCCGCATGGCAGATAACAAGCGGCGTCAAAATGCCCGATGCGGTCCGCCTCTTTGTTCTTATCTCCCTGCTCGCCGGAGGCACGGCAATCATCCTGTTTGCGCTGTTGCCTCGCCAAACTCTCGGGGTAGCTCTGCTGCTTTTTTGTCGCCGCAAGTAACGTCCTATCCTATGGCCACATCAGATCGTGGAGCATGAGGCATGGAGCAGAACTTGAGCTCAAGGCAACGCTTTACAACGAGCGCTTTGGCGATGAGGTTCCGTGGCCCAGGTCAGCGTGGGGCGATAGACAGATTTTCCTCTTGCAATACCTCTTACCCAAAAAGCGCTTCGTGATAACCAAATGATTTTTACTTCGCAGCCTCGTTGAGCTCGACAGCTAGAGCCGCCTCGCGCGCCTCAGAGCCGAAAAGTCAGTCCACGGATAAGAGCTTGACACGAATTTTGGCCCTAGGCGCATAATCCCAGAAGATGGAGGCTCACCGCGGTAATGCCTTTCGGTTTCGCGCAGGGCACCTCATCTCCGTTGGGAAGGATCACATGACATGAAAATCATCGCAGCCCTTATCGCGCTGCTGATCGTAGCCGCAGCCGCAGTCGGCATCGTGGTCTACTACAGCCCTTCAACGTCCAAGTTTCAGTTTCAGGAGCCGGCCTATGATGCGGCCTCGCTTCCCCGTCTAAGCGCCGGCGAGACCCTGGATTTCACCAACGGCCTCAACCGATCCGCCATGCTGTCCGGATGGTCTGGTCCCGAGCCGCAAGGCGTCTGGTCGGACGGTCATGCTGCCTATCTGGGCTTTGTGATCGACAAGGGGCAGGGCTCGTTGCCGGAGAACCTCGTTCTCAGAGCCGTGCCTTTTCTGGTTCCCGAGAAATTGACCGAGCAGAAGGTCGAAGTGTGGTCGCAAGGCAAGAAGATCGGCGACTACGCTCTTCACGCGAATAAAAGCGAGATAACGCTTCCGCTCAGCAATTTAAGTATCAGTGACGGCGCCCCGTTGATCTTGGGCCTTTACCTCCCGAACGCCAATTCCCCCAAGGATCTGCAAGGTAAGTCTGACCCGCGTCAGCTCGCTGTGTGGCTGAGCGCAGTACAGGCCCCATAACACTTACCTAGGTTGGGCAGATGATGGACCAACGACTTCGCTGCGAATTTACGCCGCACAGCAGGACCTTGCGCGCGTGCACCTAATCACGCCACAACCCGGCATTAAAGGCGTATACTGACATTGAAAATTTCGGCGATCTCTCTCGATCGGCTAAAGCGGCACTGATACGAATTTTCTTTGGTCGAGCGGCCACAGTAAGCCGCAGGGGAAGCCACCAGAGATGCCCTTCGTCTCCTACGCCCAGAACTTCGAGGACGTCATCCTCTGGCGGGCCCTCAAGCACGTCGGGCGTGGCTTCTACATCGATATCGGCGCGCAAGACCCTGTCATCGACTCGGTCAGCCTTGCCTTTTACGAGCAGGGCTGGCGCGGCGTGCATGTGGAGCCCGTGGCAGAGTATGCCGAGAAGCTCCGCAAGGCGCGGCCGGATGAAGAGGTGATCCAGGCCGCCGTCACCACGCGGCAAGAAAGATCTCGCCTTCTACGAGATCCCCGACACCGGCCTCAGCACCGGCAGCCGCGCCATCGCGGAGCGGCACAGGAAGCGGGGCTATCAGGTTCGAGAGGCCTCGGTCTCATGTGTTCGCCTGTCGGAGATCCTGGATCGCTATCGCGATCGCGACATCCATTGGCTCAAGATCGACGTCGAGGGCATGGAAGGGCAGGTGCTCCGCAGCTGGTCTCCGTCGCGGGTGCGGCCATGGATCGTCGTCGTCGAAAGCACGGAGCCGAATTCGCCAGAAGCCGAGCTTATCCGCGTGGGAGCCGCTTCTCACCAAGCTCGGCTACGAGTTCGTCTATTTCGATGGGCTGAACCGGTTCTATGTCAGCCGGAAGCACCGAATCTGAGCGAAAGCCTTGGGACCAGGGCCGAACGTTTTTGACAATTTCGTCCTAAGCGGGCTCGCCTACCCAGCCCTTCTGCGCCCGCCTCAACGCAGAGACGGCAACGTTGCGCCAGCAATTGGTGGATCGCGAAGCCGGAGCCGCTGCACTTGGCTCGAACAGCGGAAGAGCTGCGAGCGGAGAAGGCAGCGCAAGCCGAGACCTTCGCCAAGGCCGTCGCCGCTTGGGAAAGCGCGACGGCCGGCTTGAAGGCGGAGATCGCCGCCAGGGATCACGACATCGCCGTCGCGGGACCAGCGTCTGGGCGAGCTGGGCGCAGAAGTCTCCCGTCTTGCTGGGGACGAAGCTCGTTTGCGCGACCAATTGGTCGAGCGCGAAGAAACCACCGCGCAGCTCTCTCGAACCATCGAGGCCCTCCGGGCCGAAGCCTCCTCGCAAGCGGCGAGTTTTGCCCAGGCGACAATCGCCTGGGAAGGCGCGAGTGCGGCTCTCCTACGCGAGCTTTCGGCCAAGAGTGAGGCCCTGGCCGCACGGGAGCAGCGCATTGCTGCTCTAGAGGTCTGAATTTGCCCGCCTTGGCGAAGAGGCATCCAAATTGCGCCAGCAATTGGCGGACCGCGCGAGCGAAGTCTTCGCAAAGGCCGCTGCTATCGCCGCGGGCGATGAGCAGATCGCAAGCACTCAACGCCGAGATCGCGCGCCTCGGCGAGGAAGCAGCGCACCTTCGCCAGCAGGCGACAGAGCAGGCGGCAGATCTCGCGGAGCAGTCCGAGGCTCTTGCGACGCGCGACCAGAGACTCGCGACGCGGGAAGCGGAGTTAGCCGGCTTGAGGGATGACCGCGCAAAACTCGAGGTAGCTCTGGCAGAGAAAGCCGAGATGCTGGCAACGCGCGACCGACAGGTTGCGGCGCTCGAACTCTAAACTGATTCAACTTGATATCGACTTGTTCAATCTGCGAAGGCAGCTGTTAGAGAAGACGGAAGAGACGTCGCGGCTCTCGCACCTTGCCGCGGACTTGCGCGCCGCATTCGCCGTCCAGGCGGCAAGCCACGCCGAGGCGCTGGCTGGCTTGGCGCATGAGCTGACCGTTCTCAAGAGTGAAATTGCCGCAAAGGACGAGGCGCTCGTCGCGCGTGGAGAGAAAATTGCCGGACTTGAGTCCGCGAGCGCGCGGTTCATTGCCGAGTTGACCGACAACCGGTCGCGCGAAGCGGATTTGCGGCGACAGCTCGGCACTTACCACGAAGAGGTGGAGCGTCTGCATCAGGTCGTCGACATGCAGAAGGCAAGCAGTGAGGCCGCAGCCGCGAAGGATACGGCGTTGCGGCAGGAACTGGCATTGTTGCAGGAAAGACTCGCCGGCATCCATGCCTCCACCTCCTGGCATGTCACAGCCCCCCTCCGCTTCGTCGGACACACCGGACGCATGATCCTGTCGGGAATCCGGGCCTGGATCAGACCCCACAGGTCCGTGCCCCAGGCGCCACAACCTGTCCTGAATGATGTAACGCCTCCGCCCCCAGGCTTGGACCCGTCTGCCATCGCCCCAGCGCCGGAGTCCCCAGCGCCTAACGGCGCGGCCGAAATCGCCCCGCCCCCCGCCGAAGTCCTGCTGTCGGAGCGAGGCGAAACTTCAGGAGGCGAGCCTCATCGCAACGGCGCCGACTATCCGGGCATCGCCGCAGCGAGTGAGCTTGACCTCAGCGCCGAGCCGGAAGGTGTGCGTGAGATGTACCGGTGGCTCGTGCGTGCGAGAGACCTGACGTCGAAGCGGAATTAAGCAAGGGGGTCGGCGTGAAACTCGTGATCGATCTGCAAGGGGCGCAGACCGGCAGCAGACACAGGGGGATTGGACGCTACTCGCTTGCGCTGGCTCAAGCCATGGCGCGCGACAGCCGCAACCACAATATCTGGATCGCGCTCAACAGCGCCTTTCCTGAGACGATCGAGCCGTTGCGCACCGCGTTAGATTCCTTCCTTCCGCAGGAGCGCATCGTCGTGTGGGACGCCCCGACCCCAGTCGTTGGCATCGATCCAGAGAATGGATGGCGGCGGGAAACCGGCGAGATTTTGCGGGAAACGTTCCTCCACAGCGTTAAGCCGGACATCGTCCATGTCTCCAGCCTGTTTGAGGGCGCCGTAGACAATGCCCTTACCTCGATCGGCGCCGCTCTCGACGGCCAGGCGACGTCTGTCACGCTTTACGACCTCATCCCTCTGATCCAGCGCGACCTCTACTTGAGCAATCCAGCTGTTGCCTTATGGTATTGGACCAAGATCGGACATCTTCGCCGCGCCGGCCTTTGGCTTGCCATTTCCGAGTCCTCCCGTCGCGAGGGTATCGATTGGCTCAGCCTGCCCCCGAACAAAGTCATCAATGTCTGCACCGCGGCAGATGCCCGCTTCTCTAGAGTTGAGCTGAGCGAAGACAAGGCGAAAGGCATTAGCGAGCGCTACGGCCTGACGCGCCCCTTCGTGATGTACACCGGCGGCATCGATCACCGCAAAAATATCGAGGCGCTGATTCGGCGCTTACGCGCAGTTGCCGATGTCGCTGCGCGAGGATCACCAGCTGGCTATCGTGTGCGAGGCCCAGGCGGAGAGTGTAGCCGCGTTGCGACACCATGCCGAAGCCCGGGGTCTCGGCCCCGACGAACTTGTCATGACCGGCTTTGTCTCAGACGACGACCTGCTGGCATTGTACAACCTCTGTAAGGCGTTCTGCTTCCCCTCATGGCACGAGGGGTTCGGCCTACCGGCCTTGGAGGCCATGCAATGCGGCGCCCCCGTCATAGGCTCGGACGCCTCGAGCGTCCCGGAGGTGATCGGCCGAGTCGATGCGCTCTTCAATCCCCGCGACGAGAAAGACATTGCCGCGCGGCTGCATCAGGTCCTGACCGATGCGGACTATCGTAACACTCTTTCCCAACACGGGCTCGTGCAAGCCAAGAAGTTCAGCTGGGAAGAAAGCGCTCGGCGCGCCTGGGACGCCTTCGAGTCTCACCATGAGGAAAGGCAGGAGAGCAAGCTGCATCCGCCTCCAGCCCCGGCTTCTAAAAATCGACCTCGCCTCGCTTATGTGTCGCCGCTCCCTCCCGAGCAGAGCGGCATTGCCGACTACAGCGCCGAATTGCTACCCGAGCTTGCGCGCCGCTACGACATCGAAGTGGTCATGGATCAGGTTGACGTAACGGACCCCTGGATCAGGGCCAACTGCCCGATCCGCGACGCGGCGTGGTTTGATGCGAACGCGGAAGGTTACGACCGTATCCTCTATCATTTTGGCAATTCCCCCTTTCACAGCTTCATGCTGCAGTTGATTTCCCGTCATCCCGGCACGGTGGTCCTGCATGATTTCTTCCTGAGCGGGCTGATCGAGCAGACGGATTTGAGGAACGGAGGCACGGGCTTGTGGCCCCGAACGCTTTACCGGTCTCATGGCTACGGCGCGGTGGAGACGTACTGTCACAGCAACGACGCGTTCTGGAGATATCCGGCAAACCTTCCCGCGCTGCAGAACGCGATTGGTGTGATCGTCCATAGTGAACATCCGCGTCGATTGGCGGCGGACTTCTACCGGAAAGATATCACCAGCGAATGGCGCGTGCTTCCATTCCCGCGACGCTTGCCTCAACCGCTAGCACGACAGGCAGCGCTAGAAGCCTTGGGGTTCGATGCCACGGATTTTGTTGTTTGCTCGTTCGGGATGCTCGGCAGAACCAAACTGAATGATCGCCTGCTCGGAGCTTGGTTGAACTCGGACCTCGCAGACAGGCCGGGGAGCCACTTGGTCTTCGTCGGCGGTGCGGAGAACTACCCCGATTTGATCAGAGAGGTCGACGCCTCTGCCGCCAGAGAGCGCATTCGTATTACTGGCTTCGCTTCACCTGACTTGTTCCGACAGTATCTTTCGGCCGCGGATGTCGCCGTACAATTGCGTGCCTTTTCCCGAGGTGAAACTTCCGCGGCCGTCCTCGATTGCATGGGTTATGGGCTTCCGACGATCGTCAACGCTCATGGTTCACTCTCGGAATTACCCCGAGACTGTGTACTCATGCTCAATGACAACTTCTCGGATTCCGCGCTTACTTCGGCACTCGAGACCTTACATGCCGAGCCCTTACGGCGAAAGGCGCTCGGCGAGCGTGCGCGCGCCTTCGTGGCGCGGCACCTTTCTCCTCGCTCCGTGGCGGACCTCTATCATCAAGCAATCGAGACCTCCGCAGAGCAAAGCCGCGTAGCTCTGATCCAACATGCTGTGGAGGCGATCGCTAATGCGAGTCAGCACCCCTACGACAAAGGCGAATGGCTGGCGCTCGCGCGAAGCCTTAACCGCAATCTTTCGCCCTTGAAACCGCAACGTCAGCTGCTCGTCGACGTTTCCGTCTTGGCACAGACCGACAGCAAGACCGGAATCCAGCGCGTTACGCGCAGCGTCCTCAAGGAGCTGCTGCACAATCCACCCGCGGGCTTTCGCGTCGAACCGATCTACACTCTGCCCGAGTTAGACGGCTACCGCTATGCGCGCCGCTTTGCGCTGCGCGTCCTCGACTGCCCTGAGACGCTTCTGGAGGACGAACGCGTCGAGATCGACCACGAGGATGTCTTCCTCGGGCTCGACTTGAGCCACATCGGAGTCCTGACACAACCTGGCTTCTATTCGGCCATGCGCAGGGTGGGTGTGAAGACCTACTTCGTGATCTATGATTTGTTGCCGGTGCTGATGCCGGCCTCTTTCCCTGCCGGCGTTCCCGACCTGCACGAGCGCTGGCTCTCGTCGATCAGCGAGTATGCCGATGGGATCATTGGCATCTCGCGTTCCGTTGCCGAGGAAGTCAAAGCCTGGCTGAACGCGAGTGGCATCACCCGCTCGCGCCCGCTGGCGATCGAGTGGTTTCACCTTGGCTCGGACATTGAAAGCAGCCTGCCGACCCGCGGCCTGCAGGGGGATGCGAGCGCCATCCTCAGCGCTCTCGAGGCTCGCCTAAGCTTCCTCATGGTCGGCACCATTGAGCCCCGCAAAGGACATGCGCAAACCCTGGCGGCGTTCGAGGCGCTTTGGGCCCGCGGTGAGGACCTCAACCTCGTCATTGTCGGCCACAGCGGTTGGAACGTCGATGCCCTCACTAAAAGCCTGCGAGGTCATCAGGAGTTGGGGAAACGTCTGTTTTGGCTGGAAGGCATCAGTGATGAATATCTCGAGCAGGTCTATGCCGCCTCCGCTTGCCTGATTGCAGCCTCACGCGGCGAGGGCTTCGGGTTGCCACTCATCGAGGCCGCTAGACACAAGCTTCCTATTCTTGCTCGGGACATCCCCGTCTTCCGGGAGGTCGCCGGCGAGCATGCAAGTTATTTCACGGCCGAAACTCCGGAGGATCTCGCTCACGCCATCAAAAAGTGGTTGCATTTGTTTGCCGAGAATATCCACCCTAGCTCAGACAACATGCCCTGGCTGACATGGAGTGAGAGTGCTAAGCGGCTGAAGCAGCTCATTTTGGGAAGGAACTCCCACCCTTGGAATTCGGGCTTGAGGACAGATGATGAGCACGTATGCCTAGAGGCCGCTTCGATAAAGCGTAACTGCCGAAAGGGCGCCGACCAGGCACCGAGCTTTTCGACAAAGCGCGTGACGTCCAAGCGCATTCTTTACATAGACGATGACCTTCCAATTCCCAGTGCGGGCGCTGGAATGCCTCGTACCCGTGAGATACTCATGGGCCTCGTTAAACTCGGCATTGAGGTTACCTTTATTCCTCTCCAGAATCTTGCAGCTACTGACCAAGTGGATTGCGTCCCCACGGAAGTCGAACTTCCAAATCTGGTCGGTGGTACTCTCGAGAAGTTTATTGAATCTCGACCAAATTTTTTTGGCCGGGTATTTGTCAGCCGCCCACACAACATGGCAGCGCTTGGTTGAGATTCGTAACCGGAATCCAGATTTTTTTGATGATATCGAGCTGATATATGACGCCGAAGCCATATACGCACGACGAGAAAGACAGAAGCTCAAAATTCCGGAGCTCCCGCAACCCACCATCGATCCCGACCACATTGCTGCGCTCCGAACTGGGTTTTGCGCGCGACGCGGAACAAGGTCACACGGTAAATGTGCTCGAAGGGTCGAAATTTCGATTGGCCGGCGTGAGCAGAGTAGACACGCTCTCATACGCTGTTGACATGGTCCCAACCAGCCGCACGTTCGGCTCACGGCATGACTTCCTATTCGTTGGGCGGATGGATGAGGACGATTCTCCAAATGTCGATTCGGTTGATCTGGTTCGCAAATCAAATTCTACCCTTGATCGATGAGCTTAGCTTATCCAGGCCGAGCTTATTTGTGGTCGGGCGTAGCAATGCTCCGCGAATTAAAGCGCTGAGGAATCCACGGGTGGTTTTGGTGGGAGAGATTGAAGATCTCCAGCCATGGTATGATTATTGCCGTGTCTTTGTCGCACCCACGCGCTTTGCAGCTGGCCTACCAATCAAGGTGTGTGACGCCAGCGCTGCAGGCATCCCCGTGGTGGCGACTGATCTCCTTTATTCTCAGCTCGGGTGGCGGGGTGCCGCTGGGCTGAGGGCGGGAACTACAGCTCGCGATTTTGCCAGGTCATGCGTCGAAGCATATGAAAATGAAATCGTTTGGCACGATATCCGCGAGACCGAGCTCGAGCTCGTGACGACAGACTTTTCAAGACAAGCTTTCAACGCCCAGCTCAAGCGAATCTTTGAACTTTAATGGATTACAGAAATGCGCTCATCACAGTGGGACATTCTGGCGGAAATCGGTATTGGAGTCGTGCTACGCGTGGCTGCGCTCGAACTTGGTCCGCATCATGATAGTTCCCCTCACTCGCGGCGCTCTCAGGTCGGTGCAAAGGCCTTCCTCTCTGAGTTATTTTGAGATCGAGGGGGAGAGAACATGCACATTCAGTCCCAAGGGTCCGCCTGTGGGCTTGATGGTGGCGTCCACTCCAACCGTATGGCGAAGTTGCTGTCTGTCAGCGTTCCGAAAGGGGTGGTCTACGCCTACCTGGGTAGCCTCATACTGCTTTACATCATTGTGGCGGTTCATACGCCGCTTACCCTTTATGCTGATGGGGATCATGATGATGCGCTCTTCATGTCGTTGGGGCGCTCGCTTGCCGATGGCGAGTGGCTCGGTCCCTTCGATCGCTTCACCCTGACGAAGGGTCCTGGCTTTCCTCTATTCCTGGCGGTTAGCTATTGGCTTGGCCTTTCGGCTTCGCTGACCTTCGCCTTGTTTCACTGCCTAGCGGTAACGTTCTTTGTCATCATCGCTCACCGCTTCCTCCGGTCGTTCCTGCTTTCGGGCCTGCTTTTCGGGCTGCTCTTGTGGCATCCGACCTCGCTATCCGTGCTTCGCATCCTCAGAGACGTAATCTACTACGATCAGCTACTGATCCTCCTTGCGGCGCTGAGCTGGACATTGTTCGGCGCGCAGAGCAACAGGGAACGACTGATCTACGCCATTGTCAGCGGCACAGTTCTCGGTTGGTTTTGGCTAACGCGAGAGGAGGGGGCTTGGATCCTCCCAGGACTTGCCCTCCTTGTCCTGGGGGCAGTTTTGCACGCTCGCCGAGACGGGAAAATGCGGGAGCTTGGCGTCGCCCTGCTCCTTGTCTTTGGCACTTTCGCCGTAGCCCAAGTCGGCTTCCGAGCCATCAATTGGTGGGAGTATGGCAAGTTCGTCGGCGTCGATTTCAAGGAGAGAAACTTTGAGCGGGCGCTCGGCGCCATCACCAGCGTGCGCTCCGGCGAGATCAAGCCGTACATTGCCGTCACCGCCGCGACGAGAAAGCTGATCTATCAGGTTAGTCCCACCTTTGCGACATTGGCAAAGGACCTCGACGGGTCCCTCGGCCGGGATTGGGCGAGATTGAGCTGCCGCATTCAACCCGCGACGTGCGATGAGATTGGCGCCGGCTGGTTCATGTGGACGCTGCGCCACGCGGCGGCAACATCGAAGCATTATTCGTCGCCATCCGAAGCGGCAGCCTTCTTCGGGCGAATTGCCGACGAGATCGAGGCTGCGTGCGATAGCGGTAAGCTAGAATGCGATCCCGGGCTTTTTCCCGAGATGCCTGCCTGGACGTGGAGCGACATCGTCGAACGTTTTCCAGCCAGCTATCGAAGCGCTTGGCGTCTTCTCTTGTATCTCGATCCTCCTCTGCAAACGCCAGAGGGTTCGGGCGACCGTGGTATCGTGGCCAAGAACCTGCGCTTCTTGAACTATCCATTGCATACGCCAATCGGGACTCAATCTGCTCTTCCAAGCTTCACCATCGTCGGCTGGTACTACCGATCTGGTGCGGAGTGGATGACTGTGACGGTGAAGCGCGCCGACGGTGCAATTGTCGATGCGCTGGTCGAGCGCCATGACAGTACTGATCTAACTGAGCATTTCAAGGATCCAATGGCCTCGCGCCAGATACGTCATCGCCGTGGACTGCACGAGGCGATGCCTACTACAGATCGAAGGCGCCGACGGTGAGACAGCGTCAGCGGAATTAGGGCAACTCGACAAAACGCCTTTGGCATTGCCTGTTGGCAAGGGGACCTTCTACATCGACTCTGTTACAGTTCAGCGTCCGGGACCTACCCCGGCAGATGCTCTGGCGGCGCGCATTCGGGCGGGGGTCTTCAAGAGCTATAAATATGTACTCGTTCCGGTTCTCGCTCTCGGCATCGCCGCGTTTATCGGCTCGGTATTGGCTTTTTGGAGATCCGCTCTCTGGAATGTGTGCTTCATTCTCGCGCTTTCGCTTTGGCTGCTGGTCCTGTCACGAGTTGCCCTCTTGGCTCTTATCGACCTCACCTCCTTTCCTGCCTTCATGTTGCACTACATCGCTCCCGCTCACTACATGCTGGTTTGCGCCGGTATCTTCTCGTGCGCGGCCTTGCTCCAATTGAGAGCAGGGGGCTACCGCCTTCAGGAAGGAAGCGCAATTCGATAGCCTCCACTACGGGCTCGGAAACGTGCAACCAATGCGGAAGCCGTCGACGCACCGATGCCTTGGATCGCCCGGCTACAAGCGCGCTTTGCGTTGCTTGCGCCCGCGCTTCGTTCGGATCGCGATGCGCGGGCGATTCTCTGGGCGTCGCTACGCCGGCGGCTTCGAACGAGACCGGTTTCGAGGCCAACATTTGGGCGACCATGAAAAGGAAGACGAGCATGCTGTCGGCAACAAACTAGTCGTCCAAGTCGGGACGCCTTCTCTCGATAGCGGGTGCGCTCATTGGTCGTTCAGTGTCGAAATCTGAGATGGCCCATCTCTATCTGCTCCCATCCTATTGCCCAGCGCCTTGACGAACAGCACGCCGTATGCGGCAAGCCCCACGCCTCGGCTGATCGCCAAGGCAATCGCCGCCTGTTCCGGGCTTGGGGTCTGGAGCGCAAATACGATCGCCAGAAACAGGATCGCGGCGACGCTCTCCGCACGGAACACATGATTTGCGGCGCCAACAGCAAAGAGACCAAACTGCAAGAGTGTCGACATGCTGTACGGCACCGCGGCGACGACGCACCAGGTTATGGCGGGCACAGCCGCCTCGTACCCTTCTCCGAAAATCCGATCGACGAAGAAGGGGCCAGCCACCGAGAACAGGATCGCCCCGAGACCAGTCACTGCCCCGACGATCAGGGACCAGCGCACCGTCTCAAGCCGGAAGCGGCGAAGGTCTCCCCGTCCGAGCGCGGCGCACTGATCGGAGTAGACGACAAAGGCGATTGGGTTGGTGTAGATCCTCGCGGCGTCGCCGACCTTGGTCGAAAGCCGATAAAGGCCGGCGCTGGTGACGCCGCTCAAGGCACCGATCAGCGGCGTTGAGAACTCAAAGACGGCTTGGGGCAGCACGGTGATCGCGCTGGCGCGGGTGAGCGGCCAGAACTCCTCATGCCATTCGGCAAACGCAAATGGATCCGATCGCTTTGCTAGCAACGCACCCTGATAGCGCGCCTGCTTCAGTGTGATGGCGAGGCCGCCGACACCGGAGAGGAGGCGCCAAACGACGAAGGCAACGGCGACGCCGACCATGCCGCCGCCCTTGATCATCACCAAAGCGAGGATCGCAACTTTGACCAGGGAACCAAGCATCAGCCAACCGGCGACCGCTTCATGCTGGCCAAAGGCCCGCGGTATCGCCACGGCAAGAAGCGGAGGGCGGAGCGCAGCCATCATTACCGTGAGCACGACGGCGGCAAAAATCCCATGCTCGCCGATAGGCACGATCAGCACCGCAGTGATGAGGCCGCCCACAAGTCCGAGCGCGAGGAGGCTGAGTTCGCATATCAATGCAAGATCGAGAATGCGCCGCAGGTCATCCGCCCGTTGGGTTTCGATGGCGCGCACCGTGTGCCGCATGAAGGTCTGACCGAAATTCGGCGACCCTAGCCGCTCGACCATCGTCCCCACGGAAAGCGCGATCAGGAAGATGCCGAGGTTTTCAGGTGACAGGATGCGGGCAACGAGCGCGAAGGAGAGGAGATCGAGCGCCGAGGCCGTCGCATTGCCGATCGCCGAGACGGCGCCCTTGCGCGAGACCGAACCGAAGCTTTCGCCGAGCCGTGCGAGGAGTGTCATGAGGAAAGCACGATCGCGTTCATTGCTCGACCGGTGGCGCAGCTCTCAGGCTTGACCTGTCGCGGCGTCCCGCCGATTTGGCCAGCGCCGCCGCATAGATTGACAGCTGACGCTCGATCGCAGGGCCAGAGACATGTTCCCGGGTCGCGTGCGCGTGAGCCCGTTTGCCAGCCATCCGCCAAGCATCGCCGGTAAGCAGCATATCGAGTCCGCGTGCAAAGTCGCCATCGGTTACGTGATATCCGAAGTTCGTCGCGTATCCATCCGGATTGCATGCGCTGAGGATCGCGCACCGGTTGGCCGCGGCCTCGATGAATGTCAGCGGCAGCCCCTCACGCGCAGCGGTGTTGATCAGTATCCAAGCCTCGGACAGGTTGGTAAAGAAGCGCAGGTCGCTCGCCTGATCGATGAAGTCAATGAATTCCACATTGTTCAGGACAGCGGCGCGTCGCCTTAAATAGCCTGCGTAGCTCTCGTCGATCCCTCCGCCCATCACAACGAAGCGCACATTCGGAAATCGTGGCGCGAGATCGAGGAAGATCTCCGGCCGCTTGCGCCGCACAAGCCGCCCAACGAACACCACAAGTGGCACCGCCGATTTCTTGACGTCGGCCGGTGCGTCGAACGGCATCGGGACATAGTCGGGCTCGGCGCTCAGGCGGTAGAGGCGGCGGACCTTTTCCTGGAGAAAACGTGCCGGTACCTGGACAGCGTCGGCCCGACGAGCCGAGAGAACAGCCGGCCGGGTTCCGAAAAAGACGAAGGATGGAACGAGCCGCAACGCGCTGTGCGTGGGGAGGCTAAAGTCGATGCGCCAATCGTTCCAGTTGCGCGGGTCGGCGCATTCGACGACGTGCGCGCGATCAGGCATCGCCCATTGCCCGAGATAGGCTCCGAGCGACGCCTGGGTGTACTGATACACGTCGGCGTCAGCCGCCCGAACCGCACACATGAACGCTCGCTGATCCCGCCGGTCGTAAGTTTGGATGGAGATCTCCTCAAGCATCGAAGGGGGAGGTCGAGTTTGCCGGCCGCCGCGCGGAACCACGACGTTCACCTCTATGCCGCGGGCGACAAGATGACGACCGAGGGTGCGCGCGCTGACCCCGAAGCCGCCGCATGGCCCGACGCCCAAGAACTCGGTGGTGACGATGCAAACGCGCATGCGGACGAAAACCAACGATCAAGCCGAGACCCCGGCATCAACCGAAGACTGCGCCGAGCGGACACACGCAATCACCGCGCTGGCGATCTGAGTGAGGTCGATATAGCCATCGATGTCGCCATTGAACGCTTCGGCTCCGGCGCCTGAGATTAAGAGAAAGCCATCGTTGATGTGGTGGCCGGTTCTTGCATCGGTATATTCGCGCGTGATCGTGCCGGTTCGCGGCGACGTCACGGTGCTGATCGGACGATCGACGTTCCATTCAATCATCAGATCAGGGAGACGATCGAGAAATGGGCCACTCAGAACGTCGCGCATCTTGACTATCGAGCGAACGAGCGGAGTACCGGTTTCGACACAGACCAATTTCTCGAAGACGTCAGACAAATCCTTACAGACTGCATCGTAGTCGGCGCCTTGTGCGACGAGGCCGTCTGGTTCACGCCCGACGAGGTTGATACGCACCGCACCGGCGCGCTCGTTCAACGGCAAAGCAAAAGCCCGTTGCTTGCGGCGGTCGCGCTCCAGCATCGTTTCGCGTAGGCCATGGCGAATCCCGTAAAGCTGAATCTGCACGCTGTGAGGAATCCGATTCCACAGGGCGCGGAGACGCTTGTAAGTCCCTCCCGAACTGTCAACGGGATTGTCGATGCGGCGCAGAATGGTGTCGACGAGATGCGACCATTGGTAGTTCGGTCCGATACCCCCGATCGAAATCACCACAATCGAGCAATCTTTCTCGATGCTGGCAAGGAGGCGGCCGACCGTTGCGTCGAGTTCCATCAACATCGCCCGAATTGGGTCTTCCGCCCCCAGCGCTTTGGTGTGGCGTGGGTGAGCGGGATCGTGCAGGTGCCAGAACAGGTGGCTCATTTCGTGGCACTCGTCGAACCCGGCGTAGCAGAGGTCCCACGGGCGCGATTGCATTAGCTCGCTCAAAAATTCCGCCTTACGCCGCAGCGTTTCGCGTTTTGCGGCGAGCAAGCGTTCCGGGTTCCCGCTGAAGGAATTGCCCCAGTCGTTCGGATTCACGGGGTCATCGGGGTAGCGAGCGAGCAGTTCCTTTGCGAGTTCGGACGGATAGCTCGCAAGCGAGGTATAATAATGACCGGCATCGTGCACCAACCAATCCGTGATCACGATGCTATTGGCAACCGGGGAGGGTGCGGCATGAACCGGATTGAGAACGATCGCCCGGGCGCCTTCTTGACTCAGCGTCTCCCAGAAAGGGGGAAAGATCGTGCGCGGCGCGATCGTGACCCTACTGCGATACGTTCCTGGAATAATTTCGTCGTAGCAGCAATGTCCATGCTCGGAGGGTTGGCGACCGGTATAGAGCGTGTGCCAGTCTGCCTCGATCGAGACCGAGTGCGAGTTAAGCCGCCTGGCTATGCCCTGCTTGCGAAGTCGCGAAAGGTTTGGAAGGTGACCGGTTGCGGTCCACTCGTCCAGGAGCTGCGCGTTCACGCAATCGAGTGAGATGACGAACGCCTTGCCACTGACTGCCATCAGGCCTCCTCGGATTGCCCAAACCGGCTGCTTTCACGCAGCGGCCGTTCCACTCGCCATCGGCTGGCTCCCGCCGACAAACGGGACCCCGCGCCAACTCTTGTGCCGCCCGACGCCATGCAAGGCGGCGATCGTCGGTGCGAAATCAAAGACTGATATCCCCTCTCGGCCATTCCTGCCGCGCGCGATGGGCTGATTGGCCAGGACCAGTCCATCAACGTTGTGATCGCCGGTTCGCGGCGGCCAGAAGTCCATCTCGATGCGTCCAAGTCGCTTCGAGTGAACTGCGTTCATCCGCTTCGAACGGTTCCACGTTATGAATATGTCTGGGATGGACAAGCCGTCAGCAGCTCCAGAAACGAGGTCGCGGCTCAAGTGGATCTCGGAGACTAGCGGCATGTTTGAGTCCGCGTCGCGCAGTTCCAACAATGCGTCACGCAGCTCTTTCTCGAGAGCTTGAGCCTCCTTGCCGGGCTCCACCATGCCGCCCGGCTCGCGCCCTCGAAGATTGATACGGATCGCGCCGGTCTCCTCGTTGAGCGGCATGGCGAAAGCGCGCCGTCGGCGCCGTTTGGCCTCGAGATAGAACTCTCGAAAGTACGACTTCATTGGAAGGAGCGTTTTCATTAGCCAGGGAGGTTGCGAGGCCCAGATATTTCCGAGCGTACTATATAAAGTGCGCTCGCGGCCCTCGCCGTACTCGAAGCGGGCAATAATCTTGTCGACCATGTGCGACCAGGTATTGGCCGGGCCGATACCTGCGAGGAGGACGACGATGGCGGCGGCGTCAGGGCCGGTATGGTCGAGAAGAACACCGACTGCGGCGTCAGTCTCGCTCAGCGCTGTCCGCACCACTCCGTGGTCGGGGTCATTCTCCTCAAAACAACGCCACAGCACGTGTCCCAAATTGTGCAGATCGTCGATCCCGATATGCACATGGTCCCAATCTTCGCGATCAATCAGCTTGGCGAAGGCTTTCGTCTTGTTGGCGAGATTTGCCGATATGGCAGCTCCGAGACGTTCCGCATCGACATATTTGTCGCTGCCGCAATCTCCTTCGGCGAAGGGGTCGTCGGGAAATTCACGATTTAGGTTCGCTGCGATTTCCGGGGGATAAGATGTGGGCGTGGCACGGCGGCCGACGACATGCGTCGCCCATTCGTTGAGCTGAATACCGTTCAACTCAGGGGTCTGAATGCCATTAACGCTGTTGATGACGAGGACGCGCTTGCCCGATTTGCTGAGGTGCTCCCAATAGGTGGAACCCGCTTTTATCGGCCACGGCTCGATTCTCGTGCGATAGGTGCCCGGTATGCGCTGATCGAACCCCGTCGCGCCGTGATCCGTCACCGAAAGTCCGGTATGGGCCGTGGCCCAGGCTGCAACCTGGAGCGGAATTTCGTAGTCTACCCGAGCATCGCCGCAGCGCTCCCTGAGGCGCGCAAGATTGGGCATGATACCGTCGCGGATTCCGCGCAAAAGAATGCTCGAATGAAGAGAGTCAAGCTCGATCCAGATCGACTTGGCAATCATGTCGCCACCCCCGTGGTGCTTGATGCAATATAATGCGGCGTTTGCTGCGATGCATCAATCATCAGACCTCCTAACACAGCGGGCCCTCCGGTAAGTGCTATTCATTCTCGCGAGTAACCGCCCATCCGAGCCAAAATATCGATAAGGTTCATCGACTTGAAACCAAAGCTACTGATTACGACGTCGACCTTGCCTAACCAGCCGGACGACCCCGAGCCTCGGTTTATTGTCGACCTCGCAGTCGGGCTTCAGAGACATTTCGAAGTCTGTGTGCTTGCCCCTCGCAATCCCGGCGCAAGACCGATCGATGAATTGGGGAGCGTTGAGATCCGCCGGTACGCCTATGCCCCCTTGAGGTCGTGGGAGACATTGACCTATCCCGGCGCTTCCCTCGAGCGGCTTCGCCAAAGGCCAGTCCGCTGGGGATTGGTGCCGCTATTGGTGGCCGGGCTCTATCGTGAGACGCGACGCCTCTTGGCCGAGCGGAATTTTGCGTGTGTGCACGCGCATTGGCTAGTGCCCCAGGGCGCTGTCCAGGCGCTCGCACCATCAGGCAAGTCGCAAACGCCCTACATCGCTATCGCCCATGGCGCCGACGTTCACGCAATGAACGGTATCTTTGCGACTGAGATTCTGAGACATGCGGTTCGCCGGGCCTCTGGTGTGGTGAGCGACAGTCAAGTCCTGTGCGCGACGCTGCTTCGAAGATTCCCCCGCTGAGATGACCGCGCGGCCGACGGCCATAATTGGAACCGGGGTCGATACCGAAAAGTTTTCACCGGCGCTCCGCGACGAAGAATGGCCGGCAGCGCACGGTGTGTCGCGGCCGGTGATCCTGTATGTCGGGCGACTTTCGGAGAAGAAGGGGGTCGAGTTTCTCCTTACCGCCATGGCCACCGAGCCGTTGCGATTTATGAAGGCTTCACTCGTAATCATTGGCAGGGGACCCTTGGAAGCGCGGTTGCAGAGACTTTGCGGGGAACTCAAGCTCGCCAACCGAGTCTGCTTTCTTCCGCCGTGTGATCACTCAACTCTGGGCCAGCATATCGCCGCCGCCGATGTCCTGTGTTTGCCTTCTGTTGTAACCAGTGACGGCGATCAAGAGGGAAGACCCACGGTCCTGGTTGAGGCCGCGGCCTGCGGCGTTCCCGCAGTCGCATCCGATGTTGGCGGCGTCGGAGAATGGATCGACGATGACTTGAACGGACTGCTGGTTCCACCAGCCGACCCGCTCGTGCTCGCGCATGCCCTCGCCCGTCTGCTGGCGCAACCGCTGCGTCTTCGGCAAATGGGCCATATGGCGCGGCAAAAGGCGCTCGAAACATCCTGGTCAGCCGTCGCCGATCGTTACGCAGAGTTCACGCTTCAATTGATAGATCGCGAAGCAAACGGCGAAAACAGTATCCGATGAGGGTTGAAGTCCAAGTTCCGCTTAGGCAAGAATTCCCTCCCAGTGGAGGGTCGTTGAACCCTCGCAGAAGCCTTCATTTGTCCGGCTGACCCCTTTGCCAATGCTCAAGGCCACACAGAGCAAGCCGCTTCAAGCGGCTTCCCGATCAAAAACGGTCGCCGCAGCGCTGGCGCTTCAGCTAGAGCGTTTGCTGCTCCTCGTTCGGGCCTTGCGTCCCACAGACAGCAAGGCGCGGGAGATCATCTGGGCCTCGCTCCGGCGCCGGGTCCTCAGGCGCTGGATGGTCGATGACGACGACGCGCGCCGAGCTTATGAGATCGACACCCAGCGCTACCAAGATTGGATCGGCCGCTTCGATAAGCTTACGCGCAGCGACGAAGAGGCAATTCTGCACCACGTCGCCGAAACCGAACTGCCGGTGCCGCTCGTGGTATTCCTGTTTGATGCAGTTTCGGCGCAATTTGCGGCAGCCTCGATCCAACATCTTCGCAAGCAGCTCCTTTCGCGCTTCGACGCGCTCTTGTGCTTTTCTCGCGACTGCCGAACAAAAGACGTCGTCTCGGCGAGAAAGGCGGTCGCTGGCGACACCCGCTTCACGGTCTCGTCCGAACTGGATTCGCGGGCTGATGAATTCTTAGCGGAGCGGGACTGCATCCTTCTTGCCGAGGGTGGCGTGCTGCTTCGCGAGCATGCCCTCTATATGTTCGTCCTCGCCGCGGGAGAGCGGCATCGATGTCTTATCTACTCCGACGAGGATCACCTCGACACCCATGGCCTGCGCCGTAAGCCCCGGTTCAAGCCAACCTTCTCCCCGGAACTGTTGCACCGCCTGAGCTATTTAGGGCCTTGCGCCTTTTTGCGTGGCGTTGATTTCGACGCGAGTGAGTGGCTTTGCCGTGACGGTGGAGTGACACGCTGCATCGATCGGTTCGCCAAGGAACTGGGGAGGGATGGGGTCGAAAGCCTTCCCTTTGTCCTCTACCACGATGCACGTCGCTGTCGCCCGAGGCCCGAGTCGGTCGAAGAGATCTCCTTACCGGAGAAGGATTTGCCCCCCGTCAGCATCATCATTCCCACCAAGGATAAACTTGAATTTCTCGAGCCCTGCCTCGCTAGCATCGAGAGCCGAACTCGCTATCCGCGCGCCAAAATCGAAATCGTGGTCGTCGACAACGGGTCGAAGGACCCTGCTACCCTCGGCTATCTCGGCCACGCAGCAGCACGCGGCGAGATTCGCCTACTGCGTGATGCCGAAGCGTTCAACTATTCGCGCATCAACAATTTCGCCGCAAGCCACTCAAAAGGCGATGTCCTAGTGTTCCTAAACAACGACACCACAATCGACGAACCGCGCTGGCTGGAGTTCCTGGTCTCGCAAGCGATGCAAGAGGATGTCGGCGCGGTGGGGGCGAAACTACTTTATCCAGATCGGACGGTTCAGTTCGCTGGCACGATAGTAGGCCTTTACGGCGTTGCGGATCATGCCCACGTCGGCTTGCGAGAAGACGACGGCGGATATTGCGGCGTTGCCAACGTTACCCGCGAGGTGACGGCCCTAACCGGCGCATGCCTCGCCCTCCGGCGAAAGATTTTCGAGGAGGTCGGGGGCTTCGACACCGCCTTGGCAGTCGGTTGCAGTGACGTCCTACTTTGCGCCGAGCTGACTGCGCGCGGCTATCGCAACCTTTGTCTTGGGTTGCCACTCCTTATCCACCACGAATCGAAAACCCGTGGCCGGGACGATACCCAAGAAAAGAAGGAGCGAGCCCTTGAGGAGGGACGCTACTTGCGCAGCCGGTACAAACAGCTTTTCCAAAACGACCCATATTACAGCCCAAACCTCAGCTACGACCGGCCTTACGATCTCGCGTTCCCGCCCCGGCGCCAGAAGCCCTGGCGGCGGCATCTTCGCGCGCGCGGCAAGCTACGCATTCTCATTCTGGGCGCCACCAACGGGATGAGCAAAGGTTTGCCAGCGGTGCTGCGACTGCAAGCCACGCACATGGCTCGGCTCGGCCATGAGGTCTTCATTGCGGAGCCTTGCTTCGACCGGGGCGTCGCTTACGAAGGATGCAAACTGGTACAACTGAAGCATTCAGCCGAGGCTGCGGTTTACGCTGTCGAAAACGACGTGGACTGCATCATGGCTCTGACTGATCCGTACTTCTCGGTTGTGCGTTGGATCGGCAACTGGCCAAGTTGCGTCCTCTGCGACTACGATTATCTCGATTCTTCGTTTTATTCGAACTCGGAAGAGTGGCGTCGGCGAGAAGCGGCGCGAAAATTTTATTTCGGCATCGCAGATCACGCTTTTGCCATCTCGTCTGCGGTGCCCGCCGATATGAAGCGGGAAGGCGAGATGAAGATCATTAGCGTTGGTAATTCGCACCTCACTCCTTGGAGTACCGCGCTGTCGTCCAATCGAGAGCGGACTTGCGGTGCGCGCCGGTGGCAGGGCAAGGTGGTCATGCTCAATGTCTGCCGTGGCTCGCATGGAGGATCGCATCACAGGGAGATTAGTAAGTACGCTGCCTTCGCCAAAAAGCTCCGCGCCGCCTCGCCGGGTTTCGCCGACAGATTTGAGTTTGTCCTTTGCGTGGGAGCGCTAACGGATGTAGGCGAAAGGGAAGCCACGCATCTTTCGGTCTTTTCCAACGTCAATCACCAAGAGCTGATCGATATCTATGCTGCTGCGGACATTTACGTAAGCTGCGACCAGGAGGGCGGATACAACCTCGGTTTCGAACAAGCCTTGGCCTTGGGACTGCCTGTCGTAACCGTTGAAGCTGCGACGGATCAGTTCGAGATCATCCCCTCCGATGATGCCTCCTTGATGATTGCTGCACCCGAAGCTCTCGTCGAGCAGGTGCTGTCTGGCCGGCTTCTGCAAGAGCGCACACCGAAGCTCCGGACGTGGGAGAAACCTCTTAGCGAGTTTGCCGCAGCACTTGAAGAAGCCTGCCGCTTGCAAGGCGCATGATGCCGCCGGCGCTTCTCGCGCGTGACAGATCGCATGGCCGATAGCCACAATCGTGGTTACTGGGCCGGGCGGCTGTCAAGGATGTAAAATGTAGGCGCTTTCGGGAGGACTGGCATGGACGGCGCTCAATTGCAAGACGCGCCTATTCAACCTCGGCACCCTGGAAAGATTTGGCTTGATGTCGGCGACTTGCTGTCCTGGCAACATCACCATGCGGGAATCCAACGGGTGATCGTCTGCCTGGCGGCAGAGTTCTTGAAATTGCACGCACGCGGCCAACCCATTGGCTTTTGTAGATATGCAGAAGAGATAGGTTTCATTGAGGTATCGGCGGAGGTTCTTCGTCCCCGCATCCTCCGTCTGAGTGGAGAGGAGGTGTCCGCCTTGCCTCCCCGCGGGTTCACGAACTTGCTCCGTAGAATTTATTCTCGGCTTTCGCGAGCTATCGAGCCAGATCCCAGTGAGCCCTGCACATCACTCAGGGCGTGGCTAAAAAGGCCACTTAGGCAAATCGAGCTATGGTTGGTGCGCAGACGGTTGCAGGCCAACGCCATCTTCAGAGACAAGGACGTCCTTCTCAACATCGGATCGAGCTGGGAACAGCCAGAGCACCGAGCAGCGCTCACCACGATAAGGCTGAACACCGATGTGCAGTATGTCGTGCTCATCCACGACTTGATCCCGTGGCGACTGCCCCAGTTCTTTACCCCAGCGTTGGTTCAACGTTTCGCCGCCTGGGCGCGGGACACAGTGAACTCCGCCGACCGGCTGCTGGTAACTTCAGCGTCCTCGCGAGCGGACCTGCTTGAGTTTACCAAGGAGCTCGAACTCGGTGAACGACCTATCACCGTTGTGCGCCTAGGTCAGGAAAAAGTCTCGCAACTCGACACGCCGCTACCAGTCGAACTCCAGCAAATACCGCCAGGCTTCGTCCTCTGCGTCGGCACGGTGGAACCTAGAAAGAACCATCGGCTTCTCCTTCGGACCTGGTCGAGATTGCTGCAGCGCCATGAGCGGTCTGTTGTACCAGCCTTGATGTGGGCGGGTCGCGAGGGCTGGATGTTCGAAGAGCTTCTCGCCGAGGCCGAGGCATCGAATTTTCTCGACGGCAAGCTAATTTGGCTAGGACGCGCGGCTGGCCTGCCCGACACTGTCCTGCACGGGCTCTATCGCGCCTGCCTGTTCACAATGTTTCCCAGTATCTATGAAGGTTGGGGATTGCCGGTGTCCGAAAGCCTCGCACACGGCAAGTTCTGCATTGCTTCGAACGCCAGCTCGATTCCCGAAATTGGCGGGGATCTAATTGATTATCATCAACCCGAGGATCTGGATGCGTGCCTTGCGCTGGTGGAGCGAGCGATCTTTGATCCGAGTTATCGAGCAGCACGCGAAGCGCGCATTCGACGAGAGTACAAAGTGACCAGCTGGGAGGAGTGCTCCCGGAGCCTTCTCGAGGCGTGCATGTTGTCGCAGTAGCGCAGACGCTTGAGTATAGCCTCGTGCTGCATGCTGCAGACAGAAGGACCTGACCCGGGCTGCAAGGGGCGAGGCCCCGTTCGCACGCTGCTCGCCGTAGTGATCGTCGGCACCGTCGTCGACTGGCGGACAGTCGCCACCATCGCGCTCATGATGCCGCAATTTCATGGTAACTGCCTTCCGTTGGAAACTCCTTATGGGCGTGGAGACTCCACGGCTTTTTGCCTACTTCACCGCGCTTCGGGGTAGCATCGGTTTGCCTAAGCAACCGATAAGAATTGCAAGGCACACCTGCTGGCATGTTCGAGCAGAGATCATCGCAGCGGTCGGCTCGGAGCCCGTCCTCTTTGACGCTGGCGTGTGCTTGCTACGGGGTTGAGGCTCTTCCTTCCCCCGTTCCTGAGCCCTCCCGCACAATAACAATATCGCCGGCACGCACGCTGACCCGCACTTTGGCGGTGTAGGCGGCTGCGTGATACTGCCCGCTTTGGCCGCTCCACACGCAGGCGGTTGAGACTGTTCTGCGGTCCCAGGCATCGAAGCCTCAAGTTCACGCCATTGGCATTGCGCGTATTTATATATCGCGGATCGAGCTTCGCCTTGAGTTGGCGAACTTGGCTATCAATAAACGCCATCACTTTGTCCTCACCATGAGTACCGGCTTCGGGTTGCTTAGCTCAGCTCCAGGGACTGCAGCGCCGCGCTTGAGCTCGCCGAGCAGGCGTTGTCCTAGGCTCCAGGGATTGCCTGTACCCATGGCCTGAAGCGCGAGCTCTCGCGTCTTAGGATCACATTCAGATGCCCATTTGCACCCCATCAGGCTGCGTTTCGGGGCGCGACTTCCTGCTCGATTTTTTTCTTTACAGTGCGGTTGGCAACGTCGAGATCATAGCGCGCCTGCAGATTGATCCAGAATTCCGGCGACATGCCGAAGTAGCGCCCGAGGCGCATGGCAGTGTCCGCCGTGATCGCACGACGTCCGAGGACGATGTCATTGGTCCGAGAGCGAGGCACCTTGAGCGCCTTGGCGAGCTCGTAGACGCTGATCCCCATCGGGATCAGGAACTCGTCGCGCAAGATTTCGCCGGGATGGACAAGTGGAAGACGACGCCCGGACGCTACCTCTGAGAAGTCCACAATGCGCCTGTCGATGTCGTCACGCTTGATGGTCATTGGCAAGCTCCTCAGTGGTAGTCGACGATCTCGACGTCCCAAGCCTCATTATTGCGCCAGACAAAACAGATGCGCCACTGGTCGTTGATACGAATGCTGAATTGACCTTGGCGGTCGCCGCGCAACGCTTCCAGCCGATTGCCGAACGGTATTCTTAGATCGTCAAGCAACGAGGCCGCATCAATCGCCAGCAGCTTGGCACGGGCCCGCCGTTGGATTTGCTGTGGGAGATCGCGGACGGCGTGGCCGACGAAGATCGCCGCTGTGCGTTTGTCGGCAAAGCTCTTGATCACAACGATTAGTAACGCAGAACGGTACGTACCGTCAAGCGGAACGTTCCGTTCATCGGCATGTATTCGATCGCGCTGGAGGCGAGAGCCGGGGACTGCGGCTTCGCCGAGCAGTAGGGCAAGAGGTGGCGGCAAATGTCACGTTTAGGTTGTGGACAGGTGCGATTGATTGCCCACCGTCCCACAAGCGAAACGCCACGGGGAGGGAATCTATGTCGTCATAGCCGAAGATGCGGTTTCCTTCGGCGATGACGCGTCAGCCATCCACATAGTGAAGATCAGGCTGATGTGCAGTTTCCTTGCCTAGCTTGGCACACCGATTTGGAGTTCTATTGCCCTGCCGCCGCATCCGCTCCGGTCCCCTCGTCTTACGCACACGGCATCTACTTTTTGAACGGGTAGACACCCCAGGTGTAGAGCCCGTAGAGCATGAACAAGAACACGAGGACGATCAGCCACAGATAGGTGAGGCGACCCTCTTCCTCGCCTTTCAGTTCCTTCTGGGCGATCTTTGCGAAGCAGTAGACGAGTGTCACCGTCAACACATTGGCAGTGAGAACAGGTGCCATTGCCTGGAAGAAGGCAACCGTTCCGTTGGCGTGCTCCATGGGGCGGGTTCCTAGGGTTCGCGACTTGCGTCGGTGGCAGGAACTGAGGCAATCGCTACTTCACCCGATTTGTCGTTAGGTTCGCTTGTTTCTGGGGTGAGTTCGATTTCAGGGCTCGCCGGTTCGGCGATTGCCGGATGACGATCCCGGCTGCGTTGCCAAAGGCTGCTGGCCACCTCGAGCGGATCGATGTTGTGTTCCTCCCACCACTCGCGTTCCTTGCCTGTGGCGTGGATCTGATGGTGGTGGATGGCGCAAAGCGGAACGGTGAACTCGTCGCTCACCTTCAGGCTCAATCCCTTCGATTGCGCGTAGCGTACGTGGTGGGCGTGGGAGGGCGAGCGCCCGCAGATGAGGCAAGGTTGGCTTGCCACAAAGCGGAGATGCTCCTTTGAGCGGATGCGCTTCGGTTCGCCGAAGGTGAGGACGCTCTTGTCGATCTTGGTGCGAGCCGCCTTGGTCAGTGATTCGCGCCACCTTGGATGACGATGAGCCGTTGGCTCGGCTTTCCGGCTTGACCAGTGCGATCGCGCATTGCTTGAGGTGATTGACGAGCTGAGGTGCGATCCCAGACTTCGGCAGCTGCTCTTGCTTCAGGCTTCTGTTTAAAGCGCCGCACGGTATCGACATTCTGCTCCCAGATGGCGAACAGGAGCTCGATATCGTCGGCTTCGCTCATGGACTTGCGAAGGGCGCCGGCGAACTCGCTGGGCTGGTCGAAGCTTGCTTCCTCGGCACCTGATGCCGAGCGAAGCACCCAAGGGCCGATCGGCGGCGAAGCCTTCTCGCGTTCTGGCTTTGCGCACGCCAAGCTGCTCCCGGTCATAAAGGGCAAGGCCAAATGGATTGCCAAAGGTGGCAAGCGCCCGCTTGGTGGCATCGGTCTCGGCACCTTTGAGGGCAAGCTCGTGAGCTTGCCCCGGGGTAGGGGCCTTGCCTTCCCCGGTCCCTGATCCCTCCCGCACAATGGTGATATCTCCGGCTCGGACGCTGACGCGGACCTTGGCGGTGTAGGCTGCGCCGTGATAGGCGCCGGAGGGACCGCTCCACACGCAGTGGCTGGCAAGCGTCCTCCGGTCCCAGGCGTCATAGCCGAAGATGCGGTTGGCCTCGGCGATGACGTGCCACCCCTCGACATAGTGAAGATCGGTGCCGTTGGCGCTACGCGTCTTGACGTGCTTCCCATCGAGCTTGGCTCTCAATTGCCTCACTTGGGTATCGCTAAGTGCCATCACTTGGTCCTCACGCTAAGCACGGGTTTGGGGTTGCTCATCTGCAGCCCCGGGGATCTCGATGCCGCGCTTGAGCTCGCCGAGGATCGCTTGGCGATCGAGCTTCGGCGGCTGCGGCAGCCAGTAGGCTCCTGGGATCTTGTCCTCAGCGATGACCACGAGAGCCGGGGATCCGGCTCGCGTTGAGGCGGTAAAGTCTGGCTGCTCCAGCTTGCTAAGCCCGACCTCGGTCATCGCCTCAAGGGCAAGCTCACGCTTCTTGCTGGCTCTGAGTTCAAGCCGCGAGAGCCGCTCCCTCATGTCATCGACCCTGGAGCGAAGGCCGGAATGGAGCGCTTCATCCACTAGCGCCGAGCGGATCACCGCCGCTATCATCTCGTGGAGGTCGGTGATTCCTTCCAGGGTGTCGAGCAGCGTTTCTTCGTCCGCTTGCGGATAGTTCAGTGAGATCCGCGCCTTTAGTTGCAGATACTTCGTAGTTTCAACTGAAAGTGGGGTTACCATTCTTTTATGGGTCTCCTGAACCGTATAGGGGCTAAAAGTACTAAATTGGGCGGAGACGTCAAGCTGTGATCGAGGCTGCGCAGATAAAGGCGGCTCGGGCGCTACTGGGCCTCAGCCAGGTCGAACTATCCGAGCTGGCTGACGTGGGCATCAACACGGTGAAGCGCATAGAGCTCGCCGAGGAGATCACCGGTTCCGCTCGGACGCTCTGGAAAATCCAAACTGCGCTTGAGGCGGCTGGCGTGGAGTTCATCCCCGCCGATGATGAGAAGGGCCCCGGCCTGCGGCTGAAGCACAAGGTGAGAGGGAAGCAGGTCAAGCGGGCAGGGAGGCGAGGCAAATCAGCCTAAGAGGAGCCCTACCAGCTCACAATCTTCAAGCCTTCGATTTTCAGGTTCCTGACGGCCCACTCGTTTGTAACCAGGGTCGCGCCAAGAGCCTCGGCGTGGCCGCAATCATGACGTCAAATGCTCCCCGCACTCCGCCCGAGACGCCTGGCCGGCCTTAGCTCGAAGTCGTGATGACACAACACGAGCTAAGGCCACTCACGGCCTGCTTAGGCTGCAGACGGGATGTCGATGGCCTCCAGCGTCACCGGTTCAACCATCGGAGGTCGCGTCTGCTGAAGCAGCATCTGCAACGCGCTCGTGAAGGCGGCCACAAGCGTTCCGCTCGCACGCTCTGGAAAATCCAAACTGCCCTGGAGGCGGCTGGCGTGGAGTTCATCCCCGCCGATGATGAGAAGGGCCCCGGCGCGACTGAAGCACAAGGTGAGAGGAGCGGACGAAGCAGGCAGGGATGCGAGGCAAATCAGCCTAAGCGGGGCCTAAACTTGCACCCCGCTGCAATGAACTCATCGTTGCGGTTTGAAAAGCCTAAGGTTGGCTGGCGACGCCTCAATAGTCCGAGCATCGTTCTCGGCAGCGGCCCTGGCTGCCTTGAGGCCATGAAGTAAATTAATGGCCTTGCTCCTGCCAGCGATGAGATTCGCCTCATACCGCGACAGGATGCTTAGCATCTCAACTCGTCTTGGCACACGCTCTTTCACGTCGTCCAAACCCTCCTCATCAACCGCAACGGAGAGTTTCCGTTCTTCTAGGGGGCCTATAAACTTCCGGCAGATATTATCTAAATGGTGTAGTTCTTCATCGGTTAGGCGCGACAAATCGTTGGAACCCATCGTAATGCGGTTAAGCAAGTCTGCCTCAAACACGGGAATTCGTCGCAGGCGCCACTAGAATCACAATATCGTCAACCAGCTCGCGTTGAAGTGCACCGCTGGGCTCCAAGTCGGCGAAAAGCGCTTCCCGGAACGCATCGAATTCCTCTGGTTTTTCTCCCGCAACGACAATCTGCCTCGCTGTCAGTCCGTGGGTGACAGCATTGATCCGGGAGCGAGCTTTTCCCAAGGCACTCTTTGGACCGGTGCTTCGCCTCGCATCACTGGATTTGCCTCGAGCTGTTGCTTTGTAGACCATGGTTTATCCAACCCCGAGCACTTTGCAACGCGCTCGCTATCAACATTAATTTTAAGTCGTGCCGCTTGTCGCTTCAAGCGAATGCGAAGGACGCGCC
>CAVUFL010000005.1:0-230581 GCA_963740805.1 uncultured Alphaproteobacteria bacterium
GCGGTTTGCACGTCCGCCATGTGCCATGTGTGGACGGCTCCGAGTTGGCAAGGGCTTTTCTTCACGTGTGCAGCATTGGTCGGTGCAGCCATGTGTTCGGCCTGTTAGCGCGGTTCGCATGACCGCTGGCCATAATGCCCTCCGCGGATCAGGTCCCGGTCAAAAGCCCGCATTCTGCTGATGCACTGGCACATGTGGGTTGTCCTGATCGCCGGATCGACCGGCTCTGTCATTACGTGCTGTTCGCCCTCCCAACCTTCACATCACGCCGGATGTCCGGCGCGATCTCGTTCACGCCGCAAGGGCGACGGGTTCCTTGTAGCGCTCGCCCTTGGCGATCAGGGCCCAAGCCATTCTGGCGATCTTGTTGGCGAGCGCGATGGCGGCGACCTTGGTCGGACGCCGCGCCAACAATGCCGTCAGCCAAGGTCGATGCTGGGTGCCATGGATCTTGGCATAACGGATCACGGCGAGCGCGCCGGCGGTGAATAGGCTGCGCAGATAGCGATCGCCTTGCTTGCTGATACTGCCGAGCTTGTCCTTGCCCCCGCTTGAGTGCTGCTTCGGCACGAGCCCAATCCAGGCGGAGAAATCTCGTCCTGATCGGAAAGCCTTCGGATCGGCGACGCTTGCGACCAGAGCCGTGGCCAGCGCCGGTCCGACGCCGGGAAGCTCGTCCAGCCGCCTGCTCGTCTCATTGGATCGGTGCCAGGCCATGATCATGCGATCGAACTCGAAAATCTGCTCCTTGAACCTGCGCAGCTGGACGCCGAGCGCGGCTAGACATGCGCGCGCAACCTCGGGTACCCGGTTGTCGCTTACATCGGCGACGACTTCGAGCAGCTGCCTCTACGCCGTGGCGTCCGACCGGGGCCACGATCCCGAACTCGGCCAGATGGGCGCGGAGCGCATTGATCACCGAGGTCTGCTGGCGGATAAAGAGATGGCGCGTGCGGTGGAGCATCAGGCAGCTCTGCTGCTCGGGCGTCTTGGTCTCGACAAACCGCATATTGGCCCTGGTGACCGCTTCGCAGATGGCCTCGGCGTCAGCGGCATCATTCTTCTGTCGCTTGACATACGGCTTCACGTAGGCCGGCGGCATCAGACGCACGGCATGCCCGAGCGCCTTGAGTTCGCGCGACCAATGATGCGACGTGGCGCAGGCCTCGATACCAACCAGGCACGGCGGCAGCTTCTGAAAGAACGCCAGGACGTAGCGGCGCTTCAGCTGACGGCGGATGATCACCTTGCCTCCGCGTCGACGCCGTGCACCTGAAATACCGACTTTGCGTATCGAGACCGATGGTCGCGTGGGTTGCACCATCGGTTCCTCCGTCGCGGGAGCATCAACATACCGACATCCACGGCGTCATGTGCCGGTGAAGGAGCCGTCCATAGCATCAATAGCTGACGTCCCAGCGTGGCGGGCTGTTCCCTTAGTGCCAAAGGCGGCCGTCAGGGATCTAAGGCGCCTTAAGCAACGATTTGTTAACCATTACCGGCTCACGATTACGGGGTCATTAGATCCTCGAACAGGAGCCAAACATGGGCACTATCCTATTCGAATGTCCTAAGACAGGGCGCCCAGTTCACCTGGCATTGAAACCGAGCCCATCAGCTTTTGCCGCCTCACTGAAACATGGCTCGAAGTGTACTGTCCCCTCTGCGGGCACTTCCATGGAGCGAAGGTATGGCTCGCTCCGGAAACGTCAGCGTCTATGTGCTTCAGCAAAAGTGCTGCGATCCGAACAAACTCAAATCCAGAGCTATGCGCGTCGTAGCGTTTTTTTGCTGACAGATTGCGAGAGCGCTTACGTGGAATCGAAACACCGAAGGGATTTGACCCTCGGTGCGTGGACGATAGGCCGAGTTGTGCGGACCCGCTGTTCACGTCGGCAAGGCGTCGTGAATTTTCCCGTCAACGTCCTGCAATTCGGGTATTCAACATCAGCCACTGAACCTCGTGTACGGAAGGAGCCGGGTTACCGAGCCATGCACCGCGCGTCGACCAAACATGGTCGAATTTGCAAATGGGACACATCAATTGCGAGCGAATGTCAGGCAGTCGTTTAAACGTCGCAGCATCCATTTCGATGCCCGTTGATAGTTCGCGGCCGGTATTCGGACATTTGACCATCACAACGTTTAATGAACGCAACGGAGCAATCCTTGGACAGGCATCGCACGTTCAAACAAGTTACCACAAAGCTGGGAGTCGGATTGAGTGTCGAATGATTATTTGAGCACTGCGGCGCCACCTCCGCTAACGGATTGGTCCGCTTAGTGCCCAATCACCGACACCCTGCGGTCCGAATTGCCCAAGCATTTAGTGAGTAGCTGCAGATACCGCGTTAGCCAGCGTTTCGCGATAAACCGGCTTGAAGAGCACAGGCGCTCCAGGCAAGACTGTATGAATACGCTCTAGGGTTCCGCCGTCACTGTGAGCGGTTACAAAAACGACAGGCACTCCGCACACCTCGCGGAGCCATCTTGCTGTTTCGATTCCCGCACGACTTCCGCCGAGATAAACATCCATAACCACCACATCCGGCGGGTTGCTTTTGGCTAGGTCGATTGCATCTTTTTCATTTGATGCCACAGTGCAGACGTCGAAACCCAACTCTCGCATCGAACTTTCTAAGTCGAATGCAATAAGGAACTCGTCATCGACGATTAATGCGCGGCGTGAAGGGAGACTCTGGTCCATGGTCACCTACCTTTGGCAGCGCCCAATCTGACAACGCGCTCCATCGGCATTTAGTGCCCGCAGCCGCAAGGTTTTCCACAGACAAGAATTAGCGCGCGACTAGGTGGGTTGTGTAGCGGGAAGTGAGGGGCCGCCCCGAAGGACGGCTCCGTCTTATTAAGCTCAGGGCACTAGAGTGCCCCGAATAAATTGAGTAGATCAGTCATAGAGGCATAGTGGGCCGTTGCCGGCTTCGCTGCCTGTACGATTGAGCTGCTGACATGCGTCAGCGAGGCTACTAATGAGAACAGTGTTACAAGTCCGGCGAGAAACCACGCTGCGAACGGTAAGCGCGTCTTCACCGGAAGAGTGCCTACTATCTTGAACATGGCAATTCTCCCTCGATGTGCTTGTGTGCCTGCCCTCCCGTCAATTTTCCCTGCACCAAAAACGTTGGTAACAGCGGTTGGTTCCAAAGTGTGGCTGGAGCGCGGCGGCCGAATCCGACGCCCCTCTGAGTTTCTCTCCAAGCCAGAACGGTCTAAATCTCGTTGAAACTTTGCGCGGTCTCCTTGCGTTAAGCCTGCACGGGTGCTGCGTTAAGCCTACACGGGTGACGACATGGGATATCTGCGCTTAACCTTGCGTGAAGCGCTGGCCTCCGACCGATTAGAGGACTTTGTTCGACAAGAGGAGGCTCGCGGCGTCGAGCTAGCCAATGGTTCCGATCTGGAGCGAGCGCTTGCCCTGCTCATCACACAGCGCCGATCAGAAGATCGATCATTCACGACGGCCCTTGAGAAAAAGTAGCGCCCGGCCGAAGCCGACGCCGGGAACGCGGGCCCCATTCCGGCGTTAAACGGAAGCTGGCGGCACACGGCTTCGACAGAAGGGGGTCGATATGAGCAAGTCACTATCGGTAATACCAAAGAGTGCCGAAAACACGCGCTAGCGTGTCTGCACCTTGCGCAAACCTCAGCATCGCCGTACGCACGAGAGCAATTCGCCAGCCTCGCCAAGACGTGGCTAAAGCTAGCCGGCGATCTTCAGGCCCTGCGTGATACGTTAGAGGCGCCCGAGTACAGGAGGCGGACCGGGTAACCCCCAATCTGCAATTTGGTTTCTGCAAGAGCTGCGGCCCCTAAGTTGAAGGGCGTGGAAACTCCTCGCGAGAGAATTGGAAGATCGGGCGGTTAACTTCGCTCGCCGCTTCAAATGAGGGCGCTGGCCGACAACCTCATCGATGTCCGCCTTGGGTCATTAGCGGACCAAGTTGGGTCTGGTTCGAACTTCCGCTCTTCAGCCGCAAGCGGACATTGGAATGGCGTGTGGCCGGCATATGGCTTCAAAGCACGAATGCATTGCACAGGGGGAACTCGGCAGTTTTCTACCAGCCGCCTATAAAGTATCGGGCGGCGGAAACATCCCACGTGTGAAGCCCATACGCATGAACAGAAAGACGAGAATGAGCAGCCAAAGGTAGGCGAGAAGGCTTTCTTCCTGACTCCGACGTTCCTTTTGGCTGATCTTTGCGAAGCAGTAGACAAAGGTGACGGTGAGGACGTTGGCTATGAGGACCGGCGCCATCGCCTTAAAGAAGGCTACCGTTCCGCTGATTTGCTGGACCACCGATTAGTCCCTCGGCGAAGCAACGCCCGAAGGATCGCGAAATGCCGTGGGGCCCTCATCAATTCTGGGGGACGCTTGCCGTGTTGGCTCTGCCACCGCATCGCCTAACGCGTTGCCTTCCAATGCATCAGCTCTCGTCGAGGAGAGATCCCGTTCACGGCTTTGTTGCCAAAGCGCATCGGCAACCTTGAGCGGATCGATATTGCGCTCCTGCCACCACTCGCGTTCCTTGCCCGTAGTGTGGATGTGGTGGTGGTGGATGGCGCAAAGCGGGACCGTGAATTCGTCGCTGACCTTCAGGCTGAGCCCTCGGGATTGGGCGTAGCGGACGTGGTGAGCGTGAGAGGGCGAGCGCCCGCAGATGAGGCAAGGCTGGCTGGCGACGAAGCGGAGATGCTCCTTGCAGCGGATCCGCTTCGGCTCACCGAAGGTCAGAACGCTCTTGTCGATCTTGGGGCGGACGCCCTTCGACCGATGCGACATCGGCGTCGGTTCCGGACGGCCTGATCCTTGGTTGTCGGTTTAACGAGGGCGATGGCGCATTGCTTCAGGTGGTTGACGAGCTGAGGCGCGATCCCTGACTTCGGCAACTGCTCTTGCTTCAGGCTCCTGTTCAAGGCTCGCACGGTATCGACATTCTGCTCCCAGATGGCGAACAGGAGCTCGATATCGCGAGCTTCGCTCATTGCCTTGCGCAGGGCGCCGGCGAACTCGCTTGGCTTGTCGAAGCTTGCTTCCTCGGCGCCGGATGCCGAGCGGAGCACCCACGGGCCTATTGGCGGCGAAGCCTTCTCGCTTTCGGGCTTTGCGCACGCCAAGCTGCTCGCGGTCATAAAGGGCAAGCCCGAAGGGGTTGCCAAAGGTGGCGAGCGCCCGCTTGGTGGCATCGGTCTCGGCACCCTTTAGCGCGAGCTCGTGTGCTTGCCCCGGGGTAGGGGCTCTGCCTTCCCCCGTCCCTGATCCCTCCCGCACAATGGTGATATCTCCGGCTCGGACGCTGACGCGGACCTTGGCGGTGTAGGCTGCGCCGTGATAGGCGCCAGAGGGTCCACTCCACACGCAGTGGCTGGCGAGCGTCCTCCGATCCCAGGCGTCATAGCCGAAGATGCGGTTGGCTTCGGCGATGACGTGCCACCCCTCGACATAGTGAAGATCGGCGCCGTTGGCGTTACGCGTCTTGACGTGCTTCCCATCGAGCTTGGCTCTTAGTTGCCTGACTTGCGTATCGCTAAGCGCCATCACTTGGTCCTCACGCTAAGCACGGGTTTGGGGTTGCTCATCTCAGCCCCGGGGATCTCAAGGCCGCGCTTGAGCTCGTCCGAGGATCGCTTGGCGATCGAGCTTCGGCGGCTGCGGCAGCCAGTAGGCTTCCGGGATCTGTCTCTTCAGCGACGACCACGAGGGCGGGAGACCCAGCTCTGGCCGAGGCGGTAAAGTCTGGCTGCTCGAGCTTGGTGAGCCCCACCTCGGTCATCGCCTCGAGGGCGAGCTCCCGCTTCTTGCGTGGCTCTCAGCTCAAGCCGCGACAGCCGCTCCCTCATGTCATCGAGCCGCGAGCGAAGGCCGGAATGGAGGGCTTCATCCACTAGCGCCGAGCGGATCACCGCCGCTATCATCTCGTGGAGGTCGGTGATTCCCTCAAGGGTGTCCAAAAGGGTCTCTTCGTCCGCTTCAGGATAAGCCAGAGCAATCCGCTCCCTTAGTTGCAGGTATTTTTCTGTTTCAATCGAAAGTGGAGTGCAACTCATTGGCGGATCTCATAGAGCTGATTTCGGCACTTAGAGTACCGTAAAGGGACCCCAGAGGTCAAGCCATGATAGAGGCTGCGCAAATTAAGGCGGCCCGGGCATTGCTGGGGATAGGCCAGGTCGAACTATCCGAGCTTGCTGGCGTGGGGCTCACCACGCTTAAGCGCCTAGAGCTATCTGACGAGATCACGGGTTCCGCTCGCACGCTGTGGAAAATTCAAACCGCGCTGGAGGCGGCTGGCGTGGAGTTCATCCCAGCCGATGATGAGAAAGGCCCTGGCCTACGATTGAAGCACAAAGCAAGAGGGAAGCGGGTCAGGCGGGCTGGGAGGCGAGGCAAATCAGCTTAAGGGGAGCCTAAGCCCACGCTGTCCCTACAAACTCGAGGGCTCGGCTCCGCTCAGCCGGCCTCTCTAGGCATCACAATCACCTACGCGACTGTCTAGACTTCGACCTGGGCAAAGCTGCTAACCGAGCTCCTTGAGCAGCTTCCGGGCTTCTCGAATGAGATCACGCATTGCGGCGCGCCTCTGAAAGGCTTCGCCAGTGTAGGCCCCGTGCTTCAAGGCATTCTTATTACCCGATGGCACGCCTGATCCCCTTGCACCCACCGTGCATCCGACACCGCTTCTTCCAGCTGACTGTGGGCGAACGGCAGGGTGCACCTGAGCGAGTCCTGGCGCCGCAGCGAGGACTCGCCAGCATGGGAGCGATATTACGGCGGTGGTTGTCGCTCATCAGAGCTTTCCGCTTTTCCGTGCGATCTATGAGGAGGGGGTGGGATCCTCGATTTTCGGCTGCGGCGGCAACATTTCTTGGGCCTGGGGAACTTCACTAGATCCCGATGTAACGTTGCCCACCACCGCCTGTCCGCCTGCCTCGATTTTCACCTGCCCAACGTTACAGTCTGTTTGACGCGAGCGCGGCGCCCATCGTAAGTCTTAGTGAGTTCCGCCAGCACCAAAGCGCCCCTTGTAGCGCTTTTGAGCTCCATCTCTCTCTATTCTAAAGTTTGGCTTCGACTTCCTCGCCCTAACGCATCCATCGTCATGCTGGAAATTCCGCACATCAGCCGAGCAATGATAGAATTGATCGGATCCGCAGCTCGGAAGTCGCCATAGAGCGCCTGGGCACTCTCGGCCAATAGCACCTGAGATTCTTCAGTTACATTTGGTGGGATTGCCGTTGCTGCAACCACCTGGACGACAGCCAATGCATCACGCGTCTGGCAGACACTGATCGTCCTCAGTTTTTGAGGTGCTGACGAGCGGGGCGCGTCAGGAAGCTCAGCGAGAACCGATTTACTGCTCTCGTTTCGTGAGTAGGTGCCCGCTTTGCTATGGGCACCCCTGGTGGCCAGTCGTTTGGGTTTCATTTGCGAGCTCCATCTAAGGGAAAGGCGCGAAATCACTTCGGGCCAAGGGAACAAAGCAGCCCCACCGTAGCGGAGCCTCTCCCTTCACGAGGTAATTATTACGGCGTTTCAGGCCTTTCCGCAAAGCCAACCCCACAAACATTAGGCTCTTTCAACAGCTGACTATTGGTGCAGGCGCGACTGACAGCACTACGTCCGGCATCATGCGGCGGCTACTTTGCATGGGGTTGTTTTTTAAAATTCTCGATGAGCGAACACTTCGCGCGAGCTAGCGGTACTGCAATTCTGAGTTGTATTAGGTCCTTCGGATTTGCAAAACGAACCCAATTGCCGCGGTGCAAAATTATTAACTCGGGTGCTTTGTCCGCTTAAATGACCAGGCGCGACGGCGGGCAGCTGCGTTCGAATGGTCAGAAAGAATCGCTTGAGGTTCTCCAGCCCAGAGATGTGCATGCGCTGCCCCTCAGGGGCGCCGACAGCAGAGGGAAGTGCATTCTTCAGCCTGTGGCGGCAAAGTCGCCGGTATAAAGGCGCTCGTAAGGGTGCGAGATATTGGAGGTGGCATTGGCAGGGCAAAAGCCGACCGCGCCGCCGATGCGCGGCCTGACCAAGGTGTTGCGTCCGTTCTGGCGGATGCGGCGCGGGCTAACGCTCGGCGCGCAAGGGGTGGTGATCGATGGCGAGGAGCGCGTGCTCCTCGTGCGCCACGGCTACCGGCCAGGCTGGTTCTTCCCCGGCGGCGGCGTCGAATGGAACGAGACGATCGAGACGGCGCTTCGAGAGAGCTTGAAGAAGAGGTCGGCGTGAGTCTCACCGAGCCAGCGCAACTTCATGGAATTTTTGGTAATTTCACCAGCTTCCCGGGGGACCACATCGCCGTCTTCGTGGTCCGCCATTGGCGGCGGAAGGAGAACTACCGCAAGCGCGGCGAGATCGCCGAGACCGGCATGTTCGCGCGGAGCGAGTTGCCGGGCGAGACCGACGCCGGCACGCGCACGAGGCTCGCCGAGATCTTCGACGCATCGCCGATCAGCCAGCTGTGGTGAACCGCTTATTGCGGTGGCGGCCAGGCGTTTCGCGATCTTGGCCACGTGATGCCCCTGGAAGCTCGCAAGGTTGAGCTCCTTTTGCGAGGGCAGGCGCGAGCCGTCCGGCGCCGCGATGGTCCCTGCACCGTAAGGCGAGCCGCCTTTCAACTCGCTGACGTCGGCGAGGTCAGGCGCGGAATAGGGGAGTCCGACCACGATCATGCCGTGATGCAGCAGCGTCCAATGGACTGACACGATGGTGGTCTCGTTGCCGCCGCCGGTCGAGGTCGAGGTGAACACGCTGCCGACCTTGCCGATCAGCGCGCCCTCCACCCAGAGCGGTCCGGTCTGGTCGAGGAAGTTGCGCATCTGCGAGCTCATATTGCCGAAGCGGGTCGGCGTGCCGAAGATGATGGCGTCGTAATTGGCGAGCTCTTGCGGATCGGCGATCGGGGCTGGCTGATCGACCTTCATGCCGGCGCTGCGCATGATCTCCTCAGGCATCAGCTCCGGCACGCGCTTGATGCTCACCTGCACGCCGTCGACGGCGCGGGCGCCATGGGCGACAGCATAGGCCAGCGTTTCAACGTGGCCATAGGAGCTGTGATAGAGAACGAGCAGTCGCGTCGTGTTGGCCATAGATCCTTGCTCCCCGCGCCTTGCAAGGAGGTACACCGAACCGCCCCTCCCCAGTCAATATGACAGTCTAGATGAAAATTGCGCCGGGGCGCGACAACAACCCGCGGGACCGTTTCATATTGAGACAGGGCGGAAGCTGCTGGACCGTAGGAAGCGCTCATGATATGGCAGCGCCGCCATGAGGCTCCGAGCCCACAGAGAAACGATCTCGCGACGACGAGGCCGCGCGCGCCTTGCGCTTTCGCTTGCCCCTCGCCGCTGACGCCTCGCTTATCCTTAATTTCCTCGCAGCGTCCGGTGCACCGCTTTGCGGCTGAGGGACCGATAATCCATCAGCCTTTCGGGATACGCCTCCATGCACGCTCCAAATTTCCAAATCCGCGATGAAAACGAGAAGGACGAAGCGGCACTCTCGCAGCTGTCGGCGCAAGCCTTCGGGCCCGGCCGCTTCGGGCGCACGGCCTATCGCATCCGCGAAGGCGTGGCGCCGGTTTCGTCGCTCGCTCTGACCGCCTGGCTCGACGATCGGCTGGTGGGCGGCATCCGCTTCACTGCGGTCACCATCGGCGGGGAGGGGAGCGCTCTTCTGCTCGGGCCGCTCGTCGTGGACCCCGTGCATAAGGGCAAAGGCTATGGCAAGGCGCTGGCCGCGGAGGGACTTGCACGCGCGGGCACGCAAGGCTTTCGCCTCGTCGTACTCGTAGGCGACATGCCCTATTACGGCAGGTTCGGCTTCGTGCAGGTTCCGCCAGGTCAGATCAGGCTGCCTGGCCCCGTCGACCCGGCACGGCTGCTTGCGCTTGAGCTTGTCCCCGGCGCGCTCGGCAACGCCACAGGTTTGGTTCAAGCCAAGGCAGCTTGAATGTCGCCTGCGACCCTCAAGGCTTGCCATGCTGAAGCGCGGCCAAACCGTCCACACTCTCTTTCAGATCGGGATTGATGGCGAGCGCCTTCTTGTACTCGGCGATGGCTTCGTTGCGGCGGCCGAGCGCTGCCAACGTGTGAGCGCGCGTGTCGTGCGCGAATGGGTTTTTCGGATCAAGGGAAAGCGCCTGCTCGGCGTCGGTCAGGCTTTCCGCCAATCTGCCCATCTTGCGGTTCAATTCGGCGCGGCCCCGATAGGCATTGGCGAAGCGCGGATCGAGCTCGATCGCGCGGGTGTATTCGGCGAGCGCCCGGTCGTGCTCTCCCTTGCTCATATAGACAAAGGCGCGGTTGCCGTAGGCGAAGGCCTGCTTCGGCTCGAGGTCGGTGGCGCGATCATAGTCGGCGAGCGCGCGGTCCAGGTCCCCCTTCTCCTTAAACACGCCGCCGCGGTTGTTGTAGGCCATGGGGAGATTCGGATTGAGCTCGATGGCGTGGTTATAGTCGGCAAGCGCGCGGTCTTCATCCCCCTTGCGTTGGTAGACGGCCCCGCGATTGAGGAGAAAGACGGCGTTGTTGGGATCGAGCTCGACGGCACGGTTGAAGTCGGCGAGGGCGAGATCAGCCTCGTCCATGAGCTGATGGACGATGCCGCGGTTGGCGTAGATCGGCGCCAGCCCGGAATCGAGCTCGATGGCGCGATCGAAATCGGCGAGCGCTCGCGGGAGGCCGCCCCTCTTGCGCATGGCCACGCCCCGATTGGTATAGGCAATGGCTTGCTCGCGCGTATCGAGCTTGCCGCCCTCGATCAGATTGGTGCAGGCCATGATGGCATTGTCGGGGGCGCCGGTGGCGCAGGTCTTGAAGTCGTCGGCGCGCGCGGCTTCGGCGCTCAACAGCAACAGGGCCGCGGCAACGACGATGCGGGGCATGCAGTCCCTCCACTCATGGCCGGGTTGCGACTAATGCCCCTCGCGGAACCAGGTGACGGCCATCATGCCGAGCAACAGGGCAAGCGCGAGGAAGCCGGTGAACAGCGGGAACAGGCGCACGCCTTGCACGTGATAGGCGTCGCGCTTGTGCAACCCCAGCCAATCGGCCCCATGCATGACGTGACCGCCGCGCATCAGGACGATGCGCGGCAATGCCGACGCGTCGGCCTGGTCGCGCCCGAGCCAGAAGCTGCCGCCGCCGGTCTCGTTGAGGATCGGGGAGAGTGCTGCGTCGGTCGCCGTCACGGCGGAAACCTCCTTGGCGTTGGCGTTGCCGATGGTGACCACGCTCGCAAGTTTGCCGGAAGAGATGCGGTACACGCCCTGCTCGCCGGCGGTGATCGACTTACGCCACAATCCCGGCTCGGCCTTGTCGAGGGTAACGGTCTCCTCCTTGCCAGAGGGCGCCGTCACCGTCACCGGCTCGACCTCGTCCTTGATCGAGCGGCGCTCGAGGTTGAGCGTCTGGCCGCGGCTCGTCGCCTTGAGCATCTCCTCTTCGAGGTCAGGCTCCTTCATCAGCCAGTGCGCCAGCCGGCGCAGAAGGTCGGTGTACGGGCCGCCGCCCTCGTAGCCGCGCGCCCAGAGCCAAATGTGATCGGACAGCAGCAGCGCCACGCGGCCCTGGCCGCGCTCGCCGAGAACGAGCAGCGGCTTGCCTTCCGCGCCCTTCATCAGCACCTCGGCGTCGCGCGGATCGACATCGACCACGCGGAACCACCGGCCCCAAGACGGCTGGTCGCCATTGGACCCGGCCAGATCGCGGGTCACCGGGTGCTTCCGCCCGAGGTCGGTGAGCGCCGGCTTGAAGGGCTCCTCCACCACGCGGCCGTTGGGCACGGCGGGAAGCACCTGGCCAAGCGGGGTGCGGTAAAGGCTCAACGGCGAAGCGTAATCGTCACCGGCAGAGACGAGCACGGCGCCGCCGCGCTCGACATAGTGAGCGACGTTCTCGAGATAGAGCAAAGGCAGCACGCCGCGGCGCTGATAGCGGTCGAAGATGATCAGGTCGAACTGATCGAGTTTCTCCTGGAACAGCTCGCGCGTCGGGAAGGCGATAAGCGAGAGCTGGTTGATCGGCGTGCCGTCCTGCTTCTCCGGCGGGCGCAGGATGGTGAAATGCACGAGATCGACGGCGGCGTCGGATTTGAGCATGTTGCGCCAGGTGCGCTCGCCGGCATGAGGCTCGCCTGACACCAGGAGCACGCGCATGTTCTCGCGCACACCCTCGACGGTCAGCACGGCGCGGTTATTGACGGTGGTGAGCTCGCCGGGCGCGGCTTCGGCCTCGATCTCCACGATGTTCGGCCCGGCGTGGTCGACCTTGACCGGGATGTCGACCTTTTCGCCGATGCGCACGGTCTTCGTGCTCGGCGGCTCGCCCTGACGGGTGACGGTCAGATTCACGGACTTGGCCTCGCCGGGCGTGGTCTCGGTGACCTTGACCTCGACCGGCTGCTCGCCGCCCACGAGACCGAAGCGCGGTGCGCGCAAGACTTCGAGCCTGCGGTCGAATTCGCCTGGCTTGCCGGTGATCAGCGCATGCACCGGCGCATCGAAACCAAGTGCTGCGGCATTTCCCGGCACGTCATGGACATTGCCGTCGGTGAGCATGATCACGCCGGCGAGCCGGTCCGGCGGCACGTCGGCCAGGCCCTTGGCGAGGTCGGTAAAGAGCATGGTGCCGTCGCGGTCGCCGTCGCCGGCGGTCGACATGGAATGGATCCAGCGGACGTCGAGATTGGGAAAGGCCTTCAGCCGCTCTTCAAGGTCCTTGCGGATCGCCTCGGTGCGCGCGTCACGGCCGCCAATGGTCTGGCTCTGCGTATCATCGACGACGACGGCGAGCACGTCGTTGAGCGGCTCGCGGTCCTCCTGCTTCAGATGCGGATTGGCGATGGCGAGCAGCAGCATGGCATAAGCCAGCGCGCGCAGCAGTGCACCGCGCCGCGCGCGCCACAACAGAAGCGCGAACAGCACCACGCCGAGTGCGGCCAGAGCCCAGATCACGGGCCAGGATACGAAGGGGAGGAATTCGATCGACCAGCGCATCGCGTCCTACTGACCCAAACGCTCGAGCAGGGCGGGCAAATGCACCTGGTCGGCCTTGTAGTTGCCGGTGAGCGCGTACATCACGAGATTGACCCCGGCGCGAAAGGCCATTTCCCGCTGCACCTCGCCTCCGGGCACCGTGGCATAGAGTGGACGGTTGCTGTCATCGAGCGCCCAGGCGCTGGCAAGGTCGTTGGAGGTGACGACGATCGAGCTCACCCCGTCGGTGCGGCGGGAGCGCTCCGAACGGTCTGCCTCGTTCTCGGGTTCGGCCTCGACCCAAAGCGTGCCGCCGTCCCAGCGGCCGGGGAAGTCGCGCATCAGGTAGAACGACTTGGTGAGCACGTGGTCTTCAGGGACCGGCTCGAGCGGCGGCACGTCGAGCTGGCCGATCAGCCTGGTCAGCGCCTTGCTCTGCGTGGCGCTTCCAGGAAGCGAGCGCTCCTGGTCGCGGGTGTCGAAAATGATGAAGCCGCCTTGCTTCATGAAGGCGTCGACCTTGGCGAGCGTCGCGTCGGAGAGCGGTTCGGCGTCCTCGCGCACCGGCCAGTACAGAATTGGAAAGAAGGCGAGCTCGTCCTTGTCGATGTCGACGCCCATGGGCTCCGCCGGCTCAAGAGCGGTCCGCGCGGACAGCACCTTGCTTAAGCCGGCAAGACCCTGACGGCTCACCTCGTCGATCTGAGCGTCGCCGGTCATCACATAAGCGAGGTGAGTCTTGAGCGAGGCCTTCATGGCGAAATCGTCGGCGTTTGTCGTCGCCGGCTGTTGGGTCTCGGCCCTCGCCGGTTGCGGCAGCGGAAGCAAGGCAAGACCGAGCAGCACGGTTGCGGCTACCGCACCGCGGCGACGGAAGCCGAAACCCATGCTCATGAGCACCACGGCGAGAACATCGAGGGCGAAGAGCGCCAACACGGCGAGATAGAGCCAGAACTCAAGCGCCACAGGTTTGCGCATAACATAGCCGCTCACCTGGCCCAGCACCCTCGATGGGCTTGAGCGGGGTGAGCACGGTCTTGGCGGTGAAGACATTGAAAGCGCGCGTGGCGCCAGAGGAGCCGTAATAGCCAGGCGGGTGCTCCGGGCTCGGCTGCGCGCTGTCGATCTGATCCGGCGAAATGGGAGCCGCCCGCGCCGGAGGCGAGCCAAGCTGGCCGTAGCCGTCGAGAGTTTGGATCGGCGGCAGCGCGCTCGCCGAATCGAGGTTCGTTCTGGTGCTCTTGGCCGCACCGGTCGCAGCCTGCGCCTGGTCGCCTGACCCTACATCGACCTTGCTCGGACCCATATTGACGGTACGGCGGAGCATTTCGACGAACAGGCCTGACAGCGGCAGGTTTGACCAATCGGAATTCGCGGTCACGTGGAACAGCACGATCCAACCCTCGCCGTTACGCGACGCGGTGACGAGAGGCGTGCCGTCGGCGAGCCTTGCCCACACTTGCGACTCGGTGGCGACAGTGGGATCGGCCAGCACCTGGCGGTTCACTTTGACGTCGTCAGGCACGGAGAGGCCGCGGAAGGGACTTGACGGCTCAAAGGCGGCGAGCGGCTGCGGCGTGCTCCAGGACAGCGAGCCGCCGAGCGACCGGCCGCCGCGGCGGAGCGCGACTGGCAGCAACTCATCGCCGCCCTGCTCAAGACGCGGGCCGGCAAAGCGGATGAGCACGCCGCCGGCTTTGAGCCAGCGCTCGAGCTCCTCCTCGGTGCCAGGGACGAGCTTGCCGATATCGGCGAGCACGATGGTCGAGACCTTGTCGTCGATCAGCTCATGCACGCCGGTGGAGACATTTCCCTCTGCCGGCGTCACCACGTCGGCGTAAGGAGAGAGCGCCCGCTGCACATAATAAAGCGGAGAGAGCAGGGGTTGCGCGGCCTCCCGGGATTTGCCGGAGATGATGCCGACACGATGCCATTCCGAGCGCGCATCGAGCAGATAGACGGCGCCGGCGGAGCGCTCGCTGCCAATCTCGATGCGGGCGACCTGATTGCGGATCTCGAGAGGCAGATCAAAATGCGCGTTGGTCGAGCGCGCGCCTCGCGGTAGCGTGAAGGATACCTCGCCAAGAGGCTCGCCGCGTCCGGTGACGGCTCTGACCACGCCGGCGCGCGGGCCTTCGGCTCCGCTCGAGATCCTGGCGGTGAGCCCGCTTCGCTCGCCAGCGGTCTGGTCGAGCGCAAGCGGCGCATCGTCTCGCTCAGGGCGGAGCATCACGACGCTGCCCGACGAGCCGGCGAGCTTGGCCAGGCTGTCGGCGAAGGACCGGCCCTCGCCATAATCGAGACCGTCGGAGAGCCACACGACGCTATAATCAGTCTTGCCGCCAAGCTCGCGATCGAGCGTCTCGGCAAGCGCCTTGCGGTCGGGCGCGTAAGGTTGAGGCGCAAGTCCCGCAGCGCGCTCGCGCGCCTGCTCGGCGGCGATCGGCCCGATGAGCGGGTCGCCGGGAGTTGACGGCGCCAGCACCACGGTCCTGCCATCGCGCATGGCGCGGTCGATCGCCGCGTCGATCATTTCGCGCCGCTCAGGCCAGTGCGCAGCAGAAGCCCAGCCATTGTCGACGACGAGGAGGAGCGGACCGGTTCCGGCAAAGCTCTCGCGGTCTGGGTTCAGCACCGGACGGGCGAGCGCAAGCACGATGAGGGCCGCAAGCAACATGCGGAGCGCCGTGAGCCACCAAGGGCTGTGCGCCGGGGTCTCCTCGGTCGATTTGAGGTCCTTCAACAGCCGCGTCGGCGGGAACACCACTTGTTGCGGCGTCGGCGGCGTCAGCCGCAACAGCCACCAGATCGCCGGGAGAGCCGCGAGACCAAGCAGCATCCAGGGCTGCAGGAAGCCGATGGCGCCGAGGGACATCATGATTGCGACCTCGCCTCGGTTGCGCCGGCAGCGAGAGGCGTCGACGGACGAAAGCGATAGTCGCGCTCAAGGCCGGACAGGCGATTGTGGATGGCGAGCACCACCTCCTCTGCAGGCCTGTCGGTATGGTGGACGAGGAACGACCAGCTCAAGCGCTTAGCCTCGGCGGCAAGGGCATTGCGGTGGCTGGTGAGCCGCTCCTGGTAGCGCTCGCGCAAATTTTCGGCGCGTCCGGCGATCACGCGGTCGCGGCCTTCGCTGGCGGAGAATTCAGTGCGGCCCTCATAGGGCAGCGTCTCTTCGGCAGGATCGAGGATCTGCACGAGATGGCCGCGCACGCCTTGTGCTGCGATCGCCTCGAGGCGCTTGGCCGTCTCCTCGACCGGCTCGAGGAAATCGCTGAACAGCAGACATTCGGAGAAGCGGCTCAGTCTTGCCGGCGGTGGCAGGCTCGTCGCCTTGCCGGCATCGCCGACCAGAACCTCTGCGACCCGGCGCGAGGCGTTGCGGCCAGTGTAAGGTCTGCTGCCGAGCACGCCGACGCGCTCACCGGCACGGGCAAGAAGCTCGCCGAGCGCGAGCGAGAGCACCACGGCGCGACTTTCCTTGGTGGTGTTCGACAAGCGCGAGCGAAACCGCATCGAGGGCGAGAGATCGACCCAGAGCCAGACGGTATGCGCAGCCTCCCATTCGCGCTCGCGCACGAAGAGATGATCGGAGCTTCCCGAGCGCCGCCAGTCGATGCCGGCGCGGGAATCGTTGTAATCGAAATGGCGAAACTGCCAGAACGTCTCGCCGGGCCCGGCGCGCCTGCGGCCGTGGCTGCCATGGGTGACGGTATGGGCGACCCGCTGCGCCTCAATCAGCAGCGCAGGCATGCGCGCAGCTAGCGCATGGGCCTCCGGCTCCTCGGCCGGAAACGGATGAAGTGCTTTCGCCTCGCGCGTGGCCAAGCTCGGATCACCCCAGCGGCTTGACGAGCTTCGCCACGAGGTCGCTCATCTGCAGACCTTCGGCGCGAGCGGCGAAGGTGAGCGCCATGCGGTGCTTGAGCACGGGCTCGGCGAGCTCGATCACGTCGTCAACGGAAGGGGCGAGCCGCCCGTCGATCATCGCCTTGGCGCGAACCGCGAGCATCAGGGCTTGGCTGGCGCGCGGGCCTGGGCCCCAGGCGATCATGTCCTCGAATTCCTGATCGATGCCGGTGCCTGGGCGTGCCGAGCGGACGAGCTTGAGAATGGCATCGACCACCTGATCGCCGACGGGGAGCTGGCGTACCAGGCGCTGGGCCATCATCAGCTCGTCGGCCGAAAGGATGGTCTTGAGCGAGCGGTCTTCCAGTCCGGTGGTGGCGAACAGCATGCGCCGCTCGGCGGCCTCGTCGGGATAAGAGACGTCGATCTGCAACAGGAAGCGGTCGAGCTGCGCTTCGGGGAGGGGGTAGGTTCCCTCCTGCTCGAGAGGGTTCTGGGTCGCGAGCACATGGAAGGGCCGCGGCACGTCATGGCGCACGCCGGCGACAGTCACATGATGCTCCTGCATGGCCTGGAGCAGCGCCGACTGGGTCTTGGGGCTTGCCCGGTTGATCTCGTCGGCCATCAACAGCTGGGTGAACACCGGACCCTTGACGAAGCGGAAGCTGCGCCGGCCGCCGGTGCCTTCCTCAAGCACCTCCGATCCCACGATGTCGGACGGCATCAGGTCAGGGGTGAACTGGATGCGCTTATTCTGGAGCCCGAGCACGGCGCCGAGCGTTTCCACCAGGCTCGTCTTGGCGAGACCGGGAACGCCGATGAGGAGCGCGTGGCCTCCGGACAGGAGCGTGATGAGCGCAAGGTCGATGACGCGTTCCTGGCCGAAAATGGTGGCGGCTGTCGCCTCGCGCACGTCGTGGATCTTGGCGCCGATCTCGTCGATCCGCTCGAGAAGCTGCGTTTCCGTGGAGGCAAGTGTGGTCATGGGCTCGCTTTGGCTCGAAATGGTCAGGAAGGGGGACTATAGGCCGAAAGGCCATGGGGAGAGGAATACTTTGGGTTAAAAATTGGTCACAATAGTGTTTCGTCGGCTGGCGTCTCCCACGCCAGGTTGTCGGTTAGGTAAGAGGCGTTCAAGGCCCGCTCAAGATGGCAAGACGAGACGAAAAGAGCGTGCTCCGCGCCCTTGGCGAAACCCAAGCCAAATCCGCAGCACGGCGGGTCCCCCAAGACTGCGGGGACATCGGGCTCAAGATCGGGCGCGACGGAACCTGGTATTATCGGGAAAGCGCCATCGGGCGGAAGCCGCTGGTCAAACTCTTTGCCTCGGTGCTGAGACAAGAAAGAGACGGCCGCTTCTATCTCGTGACGCCGGCCGAGAGGGTTTTGATTCACGTCGAGGACGCTCCCTTTCTTGCCGTGGGCATGATGATCGAGGGCACCGGCGAGCAGCAATTGCTGACCTTCCGCACCAATCTCGACGATGAGGTCGAGGTAGGACCCGACCATCCCTTGAGCTTTCGACCCGAGAAGACCGGAAGCTTCATCCCCTATGTGCTGGTGCGCGACAAGTTGAAGGCACGACTTACGCGGCCTGTCTATTATGATCTGGTCGCAGCCGCAGCGAGCGAAGGCAAAGGCGGAAAGCACGGGCTCGGAGTGTGGAGCGGGGGGACCTTCTTCGCCTTTCCGCCGCTCGCTTTATGAGGGCTCCGCCGCTATTGTGCGGGACCGTTCCTGAGCAAGGCATGATTCCCGATGCTTCGCATCGCTCTGATCGACATCTTCATGTTCTCCCTGCCGTTCCTGATCTATGGCGCCTATATGCTTGCCGCCAAGGGATCGGCGCCCGTAGATGTGTGGCAGGACGCGCCGGTGCTCTGGTTGCTCGCGGCGGGATGCGGACTTTTGCTGATCACCATGGCGACGCTGATCCAGTTCTCGGGGGGCAAGCCCGGTGGCACCTATCATCCGGCGACCATCGAGGATGGGGTCATCAAGCCGGGTGAAATCGACTGACGGCTCGTCCCCCGATGATCGCGCATGATCGTGAGTGCCGCTCCGAGGCTCCCTCGCTTGCAGGCGCAGAGTGGCTGAAGCGCCAAGAGACGAGCGCCGTGTTCGGCGCGCTTCAGGGCGACCGCCTCGAGACGCGCGCCGTGGGTGGAGCCGTGCGCAATGCGCTGCTCGGGCTTCCCGTCACCGAGATCGATCTCGCCACCACGGCGGAGCCTGAGCGGGTGATGGCGCTTGCCGAGAAGGCGGGGCTCAAGGCGGTGCCGACCGGGATCGATCACGGCACGGTCACCGTCATCGCCAACGGTTTGCCGTTCGAGGTCACAACGCTCAGGCGTGACGTCGAGACCTTCGGCCGCCACGCCAAGATCGCCTACACCACCTCATGGGAGGAGGACGCGAAGCGCCGCGACTTCACCCTCAATGCGCTTTACGCCGATCGCGACGGCAAGGTATTCGATCCGCTCGGCGGCTATGACGATCTTGCCGCGGGAAGGGTGCGCTTCATCGGCGACGCCGAGGCGCGCATCAAGGAAGACTTCTTGCGCATCCTCCGCTTCTTCCGCTTCCACGCTTATTACGGCAAGGGGGAGATGGATGCCGAAGGACTGCATGCGGCGGTCAAGCTGCGCGCAGGGCTCGAGCAACTCTCCGCCGAGCGGGTCGCCGGCGAATTGCGGCGCATCCTCGTGGCACCCCAGGCTGTGTGCGCGGTCGAGGCGCTTTACGACTATGGCCTTCTCACCGGCGTGCTCGGCGGTGTGCCGCGGCTTGGCCGGTTCGAGAGACTGGTTGCCATCGACACGGCGAACGGATTGACGCCTGACGCAGGTCTCCGGCTCGCGGCATTGGCGGTCTTCGTCGAGGAGGACGTGGCGCGCCTCGCGCTGCGCTTGCGGCTGTCCAATGCCGAGCAGGCGATGCTGGCGCTCGGGGCTCGGGGAGGAGAGGGCGCAGGTCTGCCGGATGAGGCTGCGGCGCAATCCGCCCTCTATCGCCTCGGCCAGAGCTACCGCTCCGCTCTGCTGCTTGCCTGGGTGGACTCGGGCGCTCCTCCCGATGATGCAGCATGGCGCAAGGCCCTGGCGCTGCCGGAGCGATGGCAGGCCCCATCCTTCCCGATCGGCGGCAATGACATCATGGCGCTTGGCGCGTTCAAAGGCCCTGAGATCGGCGAGATGCTGAAACGGCTAGAGCAGGATTGGATCGCTTCCGGCTTTGCGCTCGGCCGCGATGAGCTTCTCGCCAAGGCCCGCTCAGGCATCGTCGAAGCTAGCTAGAGGCGCTCGATCAGGGCCATGGCCGCGGCCGGAGCGCGCAGCTTGCCTTCATGGATGAAGTAAATAAACACGTCGCGCGGGCGAGGCTTCGACGCTTCGGCTCCGGCAAGCATCGGCAGGTCGTCGGGAGCCTTGCCTTTCGCCCAATTCTTGGCGCGGCCAGCCCAGGCGTCGAGCTCGCCCGGGGGATAGGCAGCGGCAAGCGCGTCATCGCCTCGTTGCAGCCGCGCATAGACGACGTCGCCGGTGAGGTCGGCGATATTCGGCCAGCCTTCGGCGTCGACATAGGCGATGGTAACGCCCGCGTCGCGCGCAAGCTCGGCGAAACGCGGCGTGGCGAAGCTCGCGTGGCGGACCTCGACGACGTGATTGAGTTTCTGTCCGTCGAGCTCGTGCGGCAAGAGGTCGAGGAACTTGCCGAGATCGTCCTCGTCGAAGCGCTTGAAGGGTGCGAACTGCCAAAGGATCGGTCCGAGCTTCGGCCCTAGCTCTGCAAGCCCAGACTTGAAGAAGCGGGTGACGAAGTTGCCGGTTTCGGAGAGCACCTTCTGCTGGGTGACAAGACGCGGGCCCTTGACCGAGAACACGAACCCGTCAGGCGCGGTTGCTCCCCAGATGCGGAAGCTCTTCGGGCTTTGCAGGCGATAGTGGGTGGCATTGATCTCGATCGAGGTGAGCTTGCTCGTCGCGTAGCTGAGCTCGTCGGCCTGCTTCAGGCCCTTCGGGTAAAACACCCCACGCCACGGCGCATAGCTCCAGCCGCCGATGCCCACACGGATGCGGCCTGAAGGTGTCGTGGGTTTTTTGGCCATGAGAATTTTCCTCGTCATGCCCGCGAAGGCGGGCATCCAGTAATCAAGGGTGTTCGATTGTTCGCTTCACCGGGAGCACTGGATTGCCCGGTCAAGCCGGGCAATGACAATGAGCGATCTGATAGGCGTCAGGCAAAACAAAAAGGGCCGCACCCCTTGGGCACGGCCCTTCGTTTACCATCGAACGCAACAGGGACTGACTTAGAAGTCCATGCCGCCCATGCCGCCGCCGCCGGGCATCGCCGGAGCGGACTGCTTCTTCGGCTTCTCGGCGACCATCGCCTCGGTGGTGATGAGCAGACCGGCAACGGACGCGGCGTCCTGCAGCGCGGTGCGCACCACCTTGGCCGGGTCGATGACGCCCTGCTTCACCAGATTGCCGTATTCGCCGGTCGCGGCGTTGTAGCCGAAGGCATAGTCGTCCTTGTCGACGATCTTGCCCACGACCACGGCGCCGTCTTCGCCGGCATTCTCGGCGATCTGCCGCGCCGGCGCATGGAGCGCGCGCCGCACGATATTGATGCCGACCCGCTGGTCGTCGTTGGCGGTCTTCAGCTTGGCGAGTGAGGACTGCGAACGGATCAGAGCCACACCGCCGCCGGGCAGAATGCCTTCCTCGACTGCGGCCCGCGTCGCATTCAGCGCATCGTCGACGCGGTCCTTCCTTTCCTTGACTTCCATCTCGGTGACGCCGCCAACCTTGATCACGGCGACGCCGCCGGCGAGCTTGGCCAGACGCTCCTGGAGCTTCTCGCGGTCGTAATCGGACGTGGTGTCCTCGATCTGCTGCCTGATCTGAGCAACGCGCGACTCGATGTCGACCTTCTTGCCGGCGCCGGCGACGATGGTGGTGTCGTCCTTGGTGATGGACACCTTTTTGGCCCGGCCGAGCATGTCGAGAGTGACGTTCTCGAGCTTGATGCCGAGATCTTCCGAGATCACCTGGCCACCGGTCAGCACGGCGATGTCCTGCAGCATGGCCTTACGACGATCGCCAAAGCCGGGAGCCTTCACCGCAGCGACCTTCAAGCCGCCGCGCAGCTTGTTCACCACGAGCGTGGCAAGCGCCTCGCCCTCGACGTCCTCGGCGATGACGAGGATCGGCTTGCCGGCCTGCACCACCTGCTCGAGCAGGGGAAGCAGCGACTGCATGTTGGAGAGCTTCTTCTCGTTGATGAGAATGTAGGGGTTCTCGAGCTCCACGCGCATCTTGTCGGCGTCGGTGATGAAGTAGGGGGAAATATAGCCGCGGTCGAACTGCATGCCCTCGACCACTTCGAGCTCGGTCTCCAGCGACTTCGCCTCCTCGACAGTGATCACGCCGTCATTGCCGACCTTCTGCATGGCCTTGGCAATCATGGCGCCAATCTCGTGATCGCCATTGGCTGAGATAGTGCCGACTTGCGCGATCTCTTCGCTGGAGGTGACCTTCTTGGCCTTGGCCTTCAGCTCATCGAGAACGGCAGCCACGGCCATATCGACGCCGCGCTTCAGATCCATCGGATTGGCGCCTGCGGCCACCGACTTCGCACCTTCCTTGACAATGGCCTGCGCAAGCAGGGTCGCGGTGGTGGTGCCGTCGCCGGCAGTGTCGGAGGTCTTCGAGGCGACCTCGCGCACCATCTGCGCTCCCATGTTCTCGAACTTGTCCTCGAGCTCGATCTCCTTCGCCACCGTCACGCCGTCCTTGGTGATGCGCGGGGCGCCGAACGACTTCTCGAGCACGACGTTGCGGCCCTTGGGGCCGAGCGTCACCTTGACCGCATTGGCCAAGACGTCGACGCCGTGCAGCATGCGCTCTCGCGCGTCTTGCGAAAATTTTACTTCCTTAGCTGACATGGATTTTCTCCAACTCCGTGACCCCTAGACTAGGCGGCCTTCTTCTTGGCGACGGCGCCTTCGAGCACGCCGAGGATATCGCTCTCTTTCATGATCAACAGCTCCTCGCCATCGATCTTGACCTCACTGCCGGACCACTTACCGAACAGCACGCGATCGCCTGGCTTCACGTCGAGGGGCTGGATATGGCCCTTGTCGTCAGGGGCGCCGGGGCCGACGGCGACAATCTCGCCCTGCTGTGGCTTTTCCTTCGCGGTATCGGGGATGATGATACCGCCTTTGGTACGCTCGTCCTCCTCGATACGGCGTACGACCACGCGGTCGTGCAACGGACGAAACTTCATGATGAACCTCCTCCTTGGAAAACTTTGGGAATTTGCGCTGTGGGATGCCTCGTGGTGCTCCCCGCGCGGTATTTAGCGGCACATATTAGCACTTTCAAGGCCGGAGTGCTAAGGCGTTAGCAGATGATCGCAATTGCTGCTAGAGCGCTGATTTGTCTCGGGAATCACCCTGGACCCGAATCGCGGGCGCGGCTAGGATTTCAGGCGGGGGCAAGAACAGAAGACAAGCAGGGGATCCATGACCGACACGGCCTTCCTCCGCCAGCTCGAAGGCTTCGCTCTGACCACGGCGGAGATCATCTACCGGCTTCCGGATCATCAGATGCTGCTGCAGAGCTATATCTGGCAGGACTACGATCTCGCGCCGCGCTTTCCCAAGCTCATCGAGTTCCTCGATTTTTGGGAGACGAATCTCGACGGTCCGCTCTATCGCGTGCGGGTGGCCCATCGCGGGCTGATCTCGCCGACCGAGTTCAACTTCGTCCGCGGCGAACTCAGGCTGCATTAGGCACGACGTCGGCACACAATTCCCGAAGCCCGTCATGCCCGGACTTGATCCGGGTATCCATGCCGTTACCTCCCCGAGCGCCGATGCGTTGACGGAATGGATTGCCGGGTCAAGCCCGGCAATGACGAGGCGGGTAGGCTTGAGCGAAGAGTTAACGCCCGAAATCGTATTCGTAGATGTGGGCGTGCTCTTTCTCCAGCACCGGCTTCAGTGAGCGGAACGCCTTCGGATAGAGATAGAACGGCACCCGCGGGAAGAGGTGATGGATGAGGTGGAAGTTCTGGAACATATAGAGCCAGTTGACGATCGGCTCGAGGATCTTGCCCTTCACCCAGAATACGTTGGTGTCGCGATAGCGCTCGTGCACCTCATGCGGCTTATGGGTGAGATAGGCGAAGAAGTAGATGATCAGTGCCGAGGCAAGGATGTGCGGCACGATCCACAGCGCCAGCACCTCACGCCACCAGCCGAACAGCGCAAGGCCCAAGGCAATTCCGTAAAGGACCAGATACATGACCGCGATGTGGATGGTGAGCGGGCGCATGCCGGGAATGTGGGCGTGGAAGGCGATGTGCTTCCAGAAATACTGTTGGTACCAGTAGACGATGGTGAGGCTGCGCCACAGCACCTTGAACGGGCCCTCAACCGCCACCCAATTGTCGGGATCGAGATCCGGATTATTGGTGTCGCGATGATGGGCAAGATGCATGTAGCGGAAGGCTTTGTACTCGTGCAGCAGGATGGCGCCGCACACATAGCCGACCAAATGATTGAGCCATAGCATTTTAGAGTCCTTGCCGGCGATGTTGCCGTGGCAGGCCTCGTGCAGCGGGGTCTGATCGAAATAGAGGATGAAGGTGTTGAGGATCAGCCCGAGCCAGAGCGGGATGATGTGCATGGCGCCAAGCGTCGTCACCGTGGCAAACGCGGCGACGATAACGATGGCGGTGAACACGGTTGGCCAGGCCACCATGCCGAGGTAAGGCTTCACCAGGCCGAGCGCCTGGCGGTCTGCCGGGACATTGGGGAGATCGCGCGGCGCCTCGGCTACGGTTCCCGCAGGTACGGCGGCTACTTCAGTCGTCATGCTCATGTGTTTCCGGTTCCTCAGCTTCAGTCATGCAAACACGCGCAGTGGGCGCCGCCCGCCACGAAACTCATCCCCGGAAGTGATGAATTTTGCCCTTCGGACACGTCGCGTTCAAGACGCAAACCCGGCCGAGTTGCCGCAGGGGTAAACGCCCCGTCAAAACAAAAGGCCCGCCGGACCGGCTCAGAGCCGGTCTGACAGGCCGCTAATAGCTAGAGCCCAGGGCCCCTATTGGCAGAAATAGGGCTGCCCGTCATATCCGGTGAAGTAACCGGTATGAGGATTGAAGCTGCGGTAACGCTGGGCGCAATAGGTGTACCATTCTGGCGACCAGGCCGGAGGCCCATAGGCGCCGGCGACCGGCGCGTAGGGGCCGGGAGGTGGCGGGCCGACATAGGCCGGGGCGGTCAGGGCAGCGCCGACGGCGGCACCGACGCCGAGACCAATAAGGCCCGCGCCCCAATAGCCTGGGCCGCCCCAGCCCCAGCCGCCACCACGCCAGTGGCCGTTCCAACCATGGCCGCCCCAGCCGTGGCCGGCTTCAGCCGGCGCGGATAGCGAGAGGGCGCTCAATCCCATGATGGCGGCGACGGCGAGGGCCTTCATAGATGTTCTCGTCATTGAGTTCGTCCTTGGCTGATCCGCCCGCTTTCGCATGCGAACGAGATCGATTCGTCGGGAGGTTTGGGAGCGGTTAGTTAAACGCGTTTTTGCGGCGAAATCGGGCCGTCAAAGTGGCTTGGATAGGGGCTGCCAGGCAGGCAAGGCGCTGCATTTTTCTCATCTCTCCTTGTTGCGGGGAGGGAGACGTGTCTGCGGCGAAGCTCGGGGTGCTGCCCGGACTAGGGTCCGGCCACCTCCCCAGGGGAGGGATGGGGCCAGCGGCCAAATAAAAAACCGCCGGGCACGAGGCCCGGCGGCGGTCAATCGCGAAGTTCGCGGTGTCGTGTTATGCGAGCTGGACGTTCGCAGCCTGCTTGCCGCGGCCGCGACGATCATCCTCGATCTCGAAAGAGACCTTGTCGCCCTCGTTCAGCGCCGGCACGCCGGAACGCTCGAGAGCAGAGGCGTGTACGAACACGTCCTTGCCGCCGTCTTCGGGCTGGATAAAGCCGAAGCCGCGCGAATGATTGAAGAACTTCACTGTGCCATTGACACGAGCCATGGGGGGAATTCCTTTCCCGTTCGAGTTTCAAACAACGGGCCGTGGACTCAAGAGAGTCCTTTGGCGTCTTGAGATTTCAGGAAAGGTTGTCGTGCTCGTAATCGGCGCGATGGTCACTTTGCCGTCAGTCCAAGTCCGCGCCCAAAGCCTTGAGCGCCCGGTGCCGATAGTATGAGCAGAAGCCCGAAGATTGGCAAGATTTAATCGGCGCGTTTGCTGCGCCGCCGCAATGGATATTTCTTATCCTCGTAGAGCTGGCGAATGCCGACGTGATCGAAGCGGTCCTCGTTAACTTCGAGGATGGCGGCGGCGAGGCCGGCTTGCGACAGCTCTTCCACGGCAAAGCGGATGGCGGCGGCGGCGCTCGGGAACCGGCGATAGGCCACCGGCTGGCGCATGCCCGGCCGTCCCTTGGGTGCGAACAATTCCGCAGGCGCACTATAGTCGAACGAGCGGGCCACGCGTCATGCACTCCTTCGCGCTTCCCCGCAGGATGCGAGCGCGCCGATCGTGTCGCGAAACCAAGGCCCCCAATCAGGTTTCGAACGCCTTAGCTTCGCACGAAAAAGGCACAAAACCAAACCGCAGATGAACATGCATCTCAGCTCAGGTTCAGCCGTACCTGCCTACGAAGACAGCCTGTGGCGCGAGTCAATCGCCGCGCCCAAGCCCTTCGGAGGCCGTCATGTGGAAGTTCGTGTTCGTGCTGCTCGTCACCGCACTTGCGCTGCTCGCTGCGCAACTCATCGCCGATGCGCCGGTGATCCAGACTCGCGTCGGTGCGGTCCACACGGTGCAAGTCACCTATTCCTATGCAGGGGTGAGGGGGTAACGCCTCTAAGGCCACATCACCAGCGGCGGCATCGAGGAGAGGATCGCTTCGACATTGCCGCCGGTCTTCAAGCCGAAAATCGTGCCGCGGTCGTAGAGCAGGTTGAACTCGACATAGCGCCCGCGGCGGATGAGCTGCTCCTCCCGATCTGCCGCCGTCCATGGCCTCAGCATGTTGCGGCGGACGATCTCAGGATAGATGTCGAAGAAGGCCCGGCCGACGCTTTGCGTGAAGGCGAAATCGGCGTCCCAGTCTCCGCTGTCGAGATAGTCGTAGAAGATGCCGCCGATGCCGCGCATCTCTTTGCGGTGGGGCAGATAGAAATACTCATCGCACCATGTCCTTGAAGCGCGGATAGTCGGCCAACTTATGGCCCTCGCAGGCGGCGCGCATCGCCGCGTGGAAGTCTTTGGAGTCTTTATCTTCTTGAGTCCGCCGGCGCATCAGCACCGGAGTGAGGTCGCCGCCGCCGCCGAACCAGCCCTTGCTGGTGATCACCATGCGCGTGTTCATGTGCGCGGTCGGCGCATTCGGGTTCCTGGGGTGGGCGATGAAGGAGATGCCTGAGGCCCAGAAGCGCGGGTCCCGATCGGCGCCGGGGATCTGCGCGGCGAATTCCTTGGGGAAGGTGCCGTGCACCGTCGAGGTATGGCAGCCGACCTTCTCGAACACGCGGCCTGACATCAGGGCCATGACCCCTCCGCCTCCTTCGCCGCCGTCGGCCTCGGCCCTCGTCCAAGGCGTGAGGGTAAAGCGTCCGGCTGGCTCGCCCGCATAAAGCTGTGATCGCTCGGCGGCATCTTCGACCGCCTCGAGCGCGGCGCAGGCAGAATCGCGCAACAACTCAAACCAAGTCCGCGCAAGTTCCTTGCCAGCCTCGAATCGACTCATGTCCGATTCCGTCTTTTTTGCCGTTACTTGCGTCATCGAACTGCAACGTTGCTGAGCCAACTTTGCCTGGGCCACCGCTACCGAGGCCGATCACCGCCACGGGTAGAGGCGCTGGAATGGTCTGCCGGGTCAAGCCCGGCCTTGATCGCGATCAAGGTGTTGCATTCTCAGGCCTTGTAATTGTTAGCCAACAAAATTGTGCACTGCGCCAATTTGACCGGGATGCGGTCCTGGACAAGCTTTGGCGCCGATGCAAGAAAGCAACAGGAGCCATGTCGGCCGCGAGCCTCGGCCGGCAAAGGAGAAGCATAAGCTTTAAGGCGCGCATATCGATGCCGGCCCGCGGGGGGCGGACGTGGATGGTCTGTTTTCTCGCACGGCCGGCTTGAGTTTATTGCGCTGATGGCAATGGATTAGGAGCTGCCGACGTGGCCGACAGCACACATGTAACTCCCGCACAATTTCCGCTTCCCGAAGAAGAAGACCCCTCGCGCCGCGACGTGATCATGATCGCTGCCGGCGGCTTTGCCGCCGTCGGTCTCGGCCTCGGGCTGTGGCCGCTCCTGGATATGATGAATCCGGACGCGTCGGCCTTGTCGATGGCCACGACCGAAGTCGATCTCGCTCCGGTGGCTGAGGGCCAGGCGATCACCGTGATGTGGCGCGGCAAGCCGATCTTCATCCGCCACCGTACCAAGAAAGAGATCGAGGAAGCGAAAGTCGTGCCGCTCGACGATCTCATCGACCCGATCGCGCGCAACGCCAACTTGGCGGAGACCGCGCCGGCCACCGACGAGAACCGCGCCGGCAAGGATCGCGAACCGTGGCTCATAATGATCGGCATCTGCACCCATCTCGGCTGCATCCCCAAGGGACAGGCGATCGGCGACCCCAAGGGCGACTATGACGGCTGGTTTTGTCCCTGCCACGGATCGCAATACGACAGCGCCGGCCGCGTGCGCAAAGGGCCTGCGCCGCAGAACATGGCGATCCCGCCTTACGCCTTCACCTCTGATACCAAGATCAAGATCGGCTAGCTGACGGTCATGGCGCACTCATCGACTTCATACGAGCCGTCAACCGGCATTGAGAAATGGGTCGATGAGCGGCTGCCCATTCCGCGGCTGATGCACGACCAGTTCCTGGCGTTCCCCACGCCGCGCAATCTGAATTATTGGTGGACCTTCGGCGGCATCCTCGTCTTCATGCTCGTGTCGCAAATCGCGACCGGCGTCGTGCTCGCCATGCATTACGTGGGCACGCCGGACCGCGCCTTCGACAGCATCGAGCACCTCATGCGCGACGTGAATTGGGGATGGCTGCTGCGCTACACCCATGCCGTCGGCGCTTCGATGTTCTTCCTCGCCGCCTATATCCACACTTTGCGTGGCCTCTATTACGGCTCCTACAAGGCGCCGCGCGAGATTTTGTGGATCCTCGGCGTCTTGATCCTGTTCATGATGATCGCCACCGCCTTCATGGGCTATTCGCTCGTGTGGGGGCAGATGAGCTTCTGGGCGATCACGGTCATCACCAATCTCTTCTCATCGCTCGACGCGGTGGTCCCCGGTATCGGCACGCGGCTTGTGGAATGGATCTGGGGAGGATTTGCCGTCGGTGGACCGACGCTGACCCGGCTTTACAGCCTGCACTATCTGTTCCCGTTCCTGATCGCCGGCGTCGTGGTGCTGCATATCTGGGCGCTGCACGTTCCCGGCAACAACAATCCGAGCGGCATCGACGTCAAGAGCCCGCGCGAGACGATACCGTTCCACCCCTACTACACGATCAAGGACGGCTTCGCGCTTGCGCTGTTCGCGCTGTTCTTCGCCTGCTTCGTGTTCTACGCGCCGAATTATCTCGGCCATCCCGACAATTACATTCCGGCCAATCCGCTGCAGACGCCGGCGCATATCGTGCCGGAATGGTACTTCCTCCCCTTCTACGCGATCTTGCGCGCGATCCCGAGCAAGCTGTTCGGCGTGGCGGCGCTGATCAGCTCGATCGCCATCCTGTTCTTCGTGCCTTGGCTCGATACCTCGCGCGTACGCTCGACGAGCCACCGCCCGATCTACAAATGGTTCTTCTGGGCGTTCGTGTTGACCTGCATTGTGCTTGGCTATCTCGGCTCGCAGCCTCCGGAAGGCGTGTATCTCGTGCTCGGACGCATCCTCACCGCCTATTACTTCCTGTTCTTCCTGCTGGTCATGCCGGTGGTCGGCTGGATCGAGAAGCCGAAGGCGTTGCCGGGGAGCATCACCGAATCGGTGCTCGGGCCACAGGCGGCGCCGGTCGCCGCTCCGAAGCCAGCGCCTCGCCGCCGCGCGCCGGAGCCGGTGGCATGACAAAGCTTTCGCCACGCGTCCTTGCGCTTATTGCGGGCTTCGTCATCGCTCTCGGAGCTCCGCTGAGCCTCGCGCTGGCCGAAGAGGCAAAGCCAGCGGCCGCGCCGGTGAGCCACGAAGCGCAGTTCGATGCGCAGAAATGGACATTCACCGGACCGTTCGGAAGCTTCGACAGAGCCCAGCTTCAGCGCGGATATCGCGTCTACAAGGACATTTGCTCGAACTGTCATTCGATGCGGCTGCTCTCCTACCGCAATCTCGGTGAGGGCGGCGGACCTGAGTTCTCGCCTGAGGCTGTGACGACGCTCGCCTCTGAGGTGCAAGTAACCGATGGGCCGAACGACAAGGGCGAGATGGTCCAGCGCCCCGCGCGTCCGTCGGACCGCTTCCGGTCTCCCTTCCCCAACGAGGGAGCGGCGCGTGCGGCCAACGGTGGCGCGTTGCCTCCGGATCTCTCGGTGATGGCCAAGGCGCGGCCGGGCGGCCCCGACTATATCTACGCGCTGCTCACCGGTTACCGCCAGGCGCCGGCGGGGTTCGATCTTGCCCCCGGCATGCACTACAACCTCGCCTTCCCCGGGCATCAGATCGCCATGCCGCCGCCGCTGGTCGACGGTGCTGTTCCCTACACCGACGGCACCAAGCCTACGGTCGACAATTATGCGCGGGACGTGTCGGCCTTCCTCATGTGGGCCGCCGAGCCAAAGCTCGAAGAACGGCATGAGCTCGGGGCGAGGGTGGTAATCTTTCTCATCGCCTTTTGCGTCATCATGTTCCTGGCGAAGCGCACGGTGTGGGCGCGCCTGCACCCGAAGGCCGCGCATACGGCGTAAACCACTCTCGCCGTTCCAATACCTTGACCGGATCGGATTCGCAGCCGAGGATGGTCCCGCACATCAACCCTCCCGGTTCTCACCCCATGCGATCGATCCTCATTGCCTTCATAGCGGCGCTCTGCGCCCTGCCGGTGTCGGCTGCCGAGCAACAGCAGGCGCCGAAGGACATGGTTCTGCTCACCGTGAGCGGGACGATCGGCGAAAGCAATCGCGGTGCGCTCGATCCCAAGAAAGACAGCCTGCTCGCACTTCAGAAGGCCGATTTCAAGAAGGCCTTCGCCTTCGATCGCGCCATGCTGCTCGGGCTCGAGCAGGGCACGGTGACCGCGACACCTGCCGAACTTGGGGCCCCGGCCACCTTCAAGGGCCCGCTGCTCCGTGAGGTGCTTGGACGCATCGAGGCGGCGAAGATGAAGATTACCTTCGTCGCGATAGACAGCTACACCGGCTATCTCGCGCCGGAGGATGTCGACAGCTCGGATTGGATTCTCGCGCTCGAAGCCGACGGCGTGCCGCTCGGAATCGGCCAGCAGGGCCCCCTGTGGTTGATCAACACGAGGGGCGAAGGCGTGAAGCCCGGTGACGACGGCCGCGGCCGTTGGGTGTGGGGCGTGTTCTACATGAAGGTCGGCGAGTGATTTTTTTCGTCATTGCCGGGCTTGACCCGGCAATCCATTCCGTTGCTTTTCCACCTGGTTGAGGCGCCTTTGGCATGGATGCCCGGATCAAGTCCGGGCACGACGAGGAGGAATGCATGACTAAAGCAGTGCTTGGCGTTATCGGCGGCTCGGGGCTTTACGATCTTCCCGGCCTTGAGACGGTGCGCGAGGAGCGCATCGCAAGCCCTTGGGGCGAGCCGTCAGCCGTCTTGCGTTTCGGCGAGATCGCCGGCCTTCCCATCGTGTTCATGTCGCGCCACGACAAGGGACACAGGCTCTCGCCCACCGACATCAACTACCGCGCCAATATCGACGTGATGAAGCGGGCAGGGGTCACCGACCTGGTCTCGCTGTCAGCCTGCGGCTCGTTCAAGGAGGAGCTGCCGCCAGGTACCTTCGTTCTGGTCGATCAGTTCGTCGACCGCACCCATAACCGGTCAACCTCGTTCTTCGGCACGGGCTGCGTGGCGCACGTGTCCATGGCGCACCCGGTCTCTCCCCGCTTGCGTATTCACCTTGCCCAGGCCGCGGAAGTCGAAGGCATCTCGTTCGCCCGCGAGGGCACCTATGTGTGCATCGAAGGTCCGCAATTCTCCACGCTCGCCGAGAGCATGACCTACAAAAATCTCGGTTATTCGGTGATCGGCATGACCAACCTGCCTGAGGCCAAGCTCGCCCGCGAGGCGGAGATTTGCTACGCAACCGTCGCCATGGTCACCGATTTCGACTGCTGGCATCCGGACCACGATGCGGTCACCGTCACCGACATCATCAAGGTGCTGACGGCCAATGCCGAGAAGGCGGCGCGGCTTGTGGCGCGGCTCGCCCGCGATTTTCCGCGCGAGCACGAGCCTTGCCCCATCGGCTCCGACCGCGCGCTCGACACCGCGATCATCACCGCGCCTGAGGCGCGCGATCCCGAGCTCGTCAAGAAGCTCGACGCAGTTGCCGGCCGCGTGCTGAACGGCAGGTGATCCTTACGGCGTGGACACCGGCATGTGCGAACCGAAAATGGCCGCGAACAACGCCCCGACCAGCACCCAGATGAGAACGAGGATGAAGGTCGCGGGGATCGCAGCGACCGACCATTTGATCATGATGATCACGATCCGCCAGAACGGCACGTCGATGTCGCGGATGGTAACCAAATTCCCATCGGTCATGGCACTCCCCATGTGTTTTGCGGCGCTAGCCAGCCGCGCTCCGTTCCACTATAGGCACTGAAGCCGGCGCCCCCGCTCGCCACCATCACGGAGGTCCTTGCATGAGCTTGACCGAAGACATCGATCTTAAGGACCTCGTGCGGACGATACCCGACTATCCGAAGCCCGGCATCATGTTCCGGGACATCACCACGCTGCTCGGCCATGCCAACGGCTTGCGCGCCTGCATCGAGCGGCTGGTTGCGCCGTTCACCAACCAACGCATCGAGTCGGTGGCCGGCATCGAGGCGCGCGGCTTCATCCTCGGCGGTGCTGTCGCCGACCGCCTTCGCTGCGGCTTCGTGCCGATCCGCAAGAAGGGCAAGCTGCCGGCCAAGGCCATCGGCCAAGAGTATGAGTTGGAATACGGCATCGACATTATCGAGATTCACGAGGATGCCCTGAAGCCAGGCGAGCCCGTGCTTCTCGTCGACGACCTCATTGCCACCGGAGGTACGGCTGAAGCTGCGGTCAAGTTGCTGCGCAAGCTCGGTGCCGAGGTGGTTGGCGCCGCCTTCGTCATCGACTTGCCCGATCTCGGCGGCTGCGCCCGCCTCGCCAAGCACGGCATCGAGTGCCACACGCTGATGGCCTTCGAGGGTGACTGAGCAAGGTCCATGAATATCGACGGCAAGCATTATCGTACCATTTGGCTCAACCCTGACGGCTGGTCGGTCGAGATCATCGACCAGACGAGACTGCCCTTCGCCTTCGAGACCGTCACGCTGAAGAACCTCGAGGACGCGGCGCGGGCAATCTCCACCATGCAGGTGCGCGGCGCGCCGCTGATCGGGGCGACCGCGGCGTACGGCGTATGTCTCGGCTTGCGCGACGACCAGTCCGACGAGGCGCTCGACCGCGCCTGCGAGACTCTCGCCGCCACCAGGCCAACCGCCATCAATCTGCGCTGGGCGCTCGATGAGATGCGACACGCCGTGCGCAACCTTCCGCGCGAGGCGCGCCTTGCCGCGGCCTATACCCGCGCCGCCCAGATCTGCGACGAAGACGTGGAGACCAACGGCAGGATCGGCGAGCATGGGCTTGGGCTCATCAGGGCGCATGCCGAGAAGAAGAAGGGGGAGCGGGTCAACATCCTCACCCATTGCAACGCAGGCTGGCTTGCTTGCGTCGACTGGGGCACGGCGCTTGCGCCCATCTACCGCGCCCATGACGAGGGCATCCCCGTTCATGTGTGGGTGGACGAGACGAGGCCGCGCAATCAGGGCGCCTCGCTGACGGCCTTCGAGCTTGGGGCGCACGGCGTGCCGCACACGCTCGTCGCCGACAATACCGGTGGGCATCTCATGCAGAAGAAGCTCGTCGATCTCTGCATTGTCGGCACCGACCGCACCACGGCGACCGGCGACGTCGCCAACAAGATCGGCACCTATCTCAAGGCGCTTGCCGCCCGAGACAATGGCGTTCCCTTCCTCGTGGCGCTTCCCTTCTCCACCATCGACTGGAGCCTCGATGACGGCAGCGCCATCCCCATCGAGGAGCGGGGCGGGGATGAAGTGAAGTTCATGACCGGGAAGCTTGAGGACGGCACTATCGCCACGGTGCAGATCGCGCCTGACTGGAGCACCGCCGCGAATTTTGGCTTCGACGTGACGCCGGCACGCCTGATCACCGGCTTCATCACCGAGCGCGGCGTCACCCCTGCCACCCGCGACGGCCTCGCCACGCTTTACCCGGAGCACGCCAGCAAGCGCGCCGCGTGAGATGGAATATCGAGAGCTGCTGACAGTCGCGCTCGACTTCGCCGCGGCAATCCTTCTCGGCGCTCTCGTCGGCATCGAGCGCGAAAAGCGCAAGGCCGAAGAGGAGGATTACGGGCATATCGCCGGCTTGCGCACCTTCATTCTGCTCGCGCTGTTCGGGGCGTCGGCGGGGTGGCTGTCGCGAACTCTCTCGACACCCTGGATCCTTGCTGCCGCGCTCCTGATCGTCGGTGCCGTGGTCGTCGCCGGCTATTTCGTCACGGCGAGGTCGAGCCAAGACGGCAAAGGCCTGACCACCGAGATTGCCGCGGTCGTCGTCTTCCTGCTCGCCGCCATGGTCATGCTCGGCTACGAGGAGCTCGCCATCGGGCTCGGCGTCGTCACCGCCGCGGTGCTCGCCTACAAGCAGCCGCTGCATGGCTTCGTGGAGAAGCTCGGCTGGGACGACGTCTATGCCGGCGTGCGGCTGCTGATCGCGACCTTCATCGCGCTACCGCTCCTGCCGAACGAGCCGATCGATCCGTGGGGGGCGCTCAACCCCTACAAGCTCTGGCTGCTGGTGATCCTGATCTCGAGCCTGTCGCTGGTCGGCTATGTGCTGACGCGCCTGCTCGGAGCGAACCGCGGTGTCGCGTTGACCGGGCTTGTGGGAGGACTTGCGTCGTCCACCGCGGTGACCTTGTCTTTTGCCAAGGACGGGCGCGAGAGACCGGAAATCGCCAATTCGCTTGCTTGCGGCATCCTGCTCGCCTGGGCCGTCATGTTCGTGCGCGTGCTGGTCCTGGTTGCCGTCGTCAACCGGGCGCTTCTTACGCCTTTGCTGGTCCCGTTCGTCGTCATGGCGATCACGGTCGGCGCCTTCGCTGCGTTCTACTATTTCCGTGACGGATCGGCGAACAGCCACGCGAGCGCCAAAGGCGAGGTCGACGTAAAGAACCCATTCAGCCTGATGGAGGCGGCGAAATTCGGGGCGCTGTTCGCCGTCATCCTGCTCGCGGTGAAGATTGTCCAGCAGACCATGCCGCCGAGCGGTCTCTATGCCGTGGCGGCGCTCTCCGGTCTCGTCGACGTCGATGCCATTACACTGTCGATGGCAGAGTTCGCTCAGAGCGGGGAGGCCCGCGTGGCCGTCATCGCCATCGTCATCGCGTCGCTCTCCAACACCTTGGTGAAATGCGGCATGGCCTTTGCCGTGGCAGGCTCTACCCTCGGCAAACCGCTGCTGCTGGCCACCGCCGTCACGCTGCTTGCCGGTCTCGCCGCAGCGTTCCTCATGTGAGCAAGGCTTTTGGCCCTGACCAGCCTTCCTATGTTCACACTGAGACCCTAGATTCGCGCCATGCGAAGGCACGCCATTTGTCTTGCTGCCCTGCTGGTCGTGCTGGCTCTGCCGGCCGCGGCGGAGGTGCAATATTTCCCGGTTGGGGAGGGCGATCATCCCCACGATGTCGCGCCGGCGCCCGACGGCACCGTTTGGTACACAGGCCAGTACAAGGGCGTGCTCGGCCGCCTCGATCCCAAGACCGGCGGCGTCGAGCGGATTCCGCTGGGAGACGGATCGCGACCGCATGGCGTGATCGTCGGTCCTGACGGCGCGGCGTGGGTCACCGATAGCGGCCTCAATGCTATTCTGCGCGTCGATGCCAAGAGCAAGGAGGTGAAGGTTTGGCCCCTGCCCAAAGCCGGCATCAACGCCAATCTCAACACCGCCGCCTTCGACGGGAAGGGACGCATCTGGTTCACCGGGCAGGCCGGCATCTATGGCCGGCTCGATCCCGCGACCGGCGCTATGGATGTGTGGGACGCGCCGAGGGGCGTCGGCCCTTACGGCATCGCCAGCACACCGCAAGGCGAGATCTATTACGTCTCACTCGCCGGCAGTTACCTCGGCAAGCCAGACCTTGAATCCGGTGAGACTGAGGTCATCGAGCCAAAGACCGAGCAGGCGGGCACGCGGCGAGTGTGGTCGGATTCCAAGGGGCGGCTCTGGGTCAGCGAGTGGAACACCGGCAATCTCGGCGTTTACGCGCCGGCCGCTAAGAATTGGACGGTGTTCAAGCTGCCAGGGGAGGCGCCGCAGGCCTATGCCGTCTATGTGGACGACAAGGACAAAGTGTGGTTGAGCGACTTCGGCGCCAATGCCATCGTCAAATTCGATCCCGTCACCGAACGCTTCGAGAGCTTTCCGAGCGACAGGGAAGGCGCCGCGGTGCGTCAGCTCAACGGGCGCCCGGGCGAAGTGTGGGGCGCAGAGTCAGGCACCGACCGCCTGGTGGTGATCCGCGATCGCGGCAAGGAAGCAAGCAACGAACGCAACTAGGCGAGAGCCACCGCAGCGGCGATGCCGAGCAGCGCGAAGGCTGCGGCAGGGATCAGCCAGAGCGAATAAGGCAGCTCCGGCTGGTGCTCATCCGCTCCCAGCGATACCCCGTCATACTTCTCGTGCCATTTCGGGCCAGGGCCGCGCATGTAGTGCAGCTCCGGCCGGTAGCCTTCGAAGAGTTTCCCCACTCCAAAAACTCCCTCGATACATCAATGCCCGTCCGTAACCCGCTAGAATCCATCAAAAGTTGTTGCAAATGGGTTTAGGACCGTGGCGAAAGCTGGGTCATTTTTTGGAAGCGTTGCCGCGAAGCCCGTGAAGAGGGCAAACGCCCTGAGGAATGCCCAGGCTTCGGGCAACTCGCTGGACATCACACCTCCCCCTTGTGGGGAGGTCCGACGACGCCCTTCGGCGGCGTCGGGGTGGGGGCCGAGCGCGTCACCCCACCCGGCGATCCCGGCAAGCCGGCCTCGCCACCCTCCCCTTAAGGGGAGGGATGAAAGTCGCGGCAGCGTCATCGCGCGGGCTTAATCGTTGCTCTTGCGTCGGGCCGCGAGGAGTGGAACAACGCGCCTCATGCAAAGCCGGTGGAATGACATCAGCGCGCTCGACGCGATCGAGACTTATGCCGAGAAGGGCGTGAGCGAGGACCTCGCGCTCCGCGTCTACACCACGCGGCTCATCGGCCGCGACCCTCTGCTCGTGCTGCATGGCGGCGGCAATACCTCGGTCAAGACCCGCGCCAAAGACGATCTCGGCCAGGAGCACGAGGTGATCGCGGTCAAGGGCTCCGGCTGGGACATGGCCGACATCGAGCCGCAAGGTATGCCTGCCGTGAAGCTCGAGCCGCTGCGCAAGCTCCGCGCACTTTCGGCGCTGTCAGACGAGGCCATGGTCAATGTGCAGCGCCTGAATTTGCTCGATGCTTCCGCGCCGAACCCATCGGTCGAGACTCTGCTGCACGCCTTCCTGCCGCACAAATTCATCGACCATACCCATGCCGCCGCGGTGCTTTCGATCGTCGATCAGCCAGACGGCGAGGCGCTTGCCCGCGAGGTCTATGACGGGCGCATGGGCATCGTGCGTTATATCGCGCCCGGCTTCGGCCTCGCCAAGGCCGCCGCGGAAGTGTTCGAGCAGGATGAGAAGGTCGAAGGCCTGATCCTGCACAAGCACGGCATCTTCACTTTCGGCGAGACGGCGCGCGAGGCTTACGAGCGCATGATCGAGATGGTGTCGCTCGCCGAGAGCCGCTTGCGCCAAGGGCGGCCGATCGTGTTCCAGGCGCGCGCGCTTGCCGACGAGCTCGCCGAGGTCGCCGAAATCGCGCCGATCATCAGGGGCGCCGTGGCGCTTCCGGCCGACAAGCCTGGCGGGGAGCCGACGCGCTTCGTCATGACCTTCCGCACCGGGCCTGAGGTCCTCAGCTACGTGAACGGCGCTGAGCTTTCCGACTATAGCCAACGCGGCGTGGTGACGCCGGACCACATCATCCGCACCAAGAACACGCCGCTGGTGCTCCAGCCGCCGGAGCCAGGCAAGCTCGACGACTTCGCGCGCCATGTGAAAGGAGGCGGTGCAGGAGTTTAGCGTCCCGGTACGACTCGTATTTCGAGCGCGAGAACGAGCGCGTCGGCGAGGACCAAGACCAAGCTGGACTCGGCGCCGCGCGTGGCGCTCGTGCCAGGGCTCGGCCTGTTCGGCATCGGGCGCACGGCGAAGGACGCCGACATGGCGGCAGACCTCGCCGAGAACACGGTGCGCGTGGTGACCGACGCCGAAGGCATCGGCCGCTACGAGCCTCTGCCTGAGAGCGATCTGTTCGAGCTCGAATATTGGAGCCTGGAGCAGGCCAAGCTGAAGGGCGCCGTGGTCAAGCCGCTGACCGGGCAGGTGGCGCTCGTCACTGGAGCCGGCGCCATCGGCAGCGCCACGGCAAAGGCGCTCGCCGCTGAGGGCGCGGCCGTCGCCATCGTCGATATCTATGGCGATACGGCGAGGAAGGTGGCGAAGAGCTTCAAGGGACTTGGACTGCAATGCGACGTGACCAAGCCTGATGAGGTGCGCGACGCCTTCGCCAAGGTGATCGAGCGCTTCGGCGGCGTCGATATCGTGGTGTCCAATGCCGGCGCAGCCTGGCAGGGCCGCATCGGCGATGTCTCCGACGAGCTGCTGCGGCAGAGCTTCGAGCTCAATTTCTTCGCCCATCAGACCGTGGCCAAGGAGGCGGTGCGCATCATGTTGAAGCAGGGCACCGGCGGCGCACTCCTGTTCAATCTGTCGAAGCAGGCGGTGAACCCCGGCGCCAATTTCGGGCCGTACGGGCTGCCCAAGGCGGCGGCCATGCTGCTCATGCGCCAATACGCGCTCGACTACGGCAAGGACGGCATCCGCTCGAACGGCGTCAATGCCGACCGGGTGCGCAGCGGGCTTGCTCACCGACGCCATGATCGCCGACCGGGCGAAGGCGAGGGGTTATCGGAGGCCGAATATATGGGCGGCAATCTCCTCGGCCGCGAGGTGCTGGCAGAGGACGTGGCGCAAGCCTTCGTCGCGCTCGCCAAGGCGCGCAAGACCACAGGCCATGTCGAGGCGGTCGACGGCGGCAACATCGCCGCCGCATTGCGCTGAGGTGCCTCGCTCGCTCGCGCAAACGCGAAATGGATAACCTTTTTCGTGGCCCCCGCTTAAAGGTAAAGCAATCGGGTAAGCATCTCGAATGCTTCAAGGAAGTGCTGGCCGACTATGCAGCCCGCGTTAGGTTCGGATTTCGGAAGTCTGACATTCCCGAAACCGATCTCGCCGAGTGGACACTGGTATTCTCCGAACCACCGCCCGACGATGTGGCTCCCCTTTTGGGCAACTCGGTCCACAATCTTCGGTCCGCGTTGGACTTGATGATTTGCGACATTGCCCGTCTGAGGGACCAAGAACTCAGGGCATCTGGCTTTCCCATTCGCAAGAGACCAACAACGCCTAGAAAAGGAAATTAAGAACAGAGGTCTTGCTCGACTTGGCAGCGACATCGTCGACCTTGTTAAGGATGAAAGGCCCTATCCCGCGGGCAACAGGGCGTTATCGGGACTGCACGAATTAGACATCATGGACAAGCATCATATGATCCTACCAGCCTACCAGGCTGCACCATTTGGCGACATTCAAATGGGACCGCTCTCATCTTTCCCGGTGGCGTAATGCATATGATGCCCGGGGGCTCCATCACGCTTGCTAGAGGCAATCGGCTTACCTTTCGGCAGCAAGGCGAAGTGACCGCAGTTTTTCCGAACGTGTCACCGTTCCCCCGAGCCCCAGTGGTCGAGGTCCTCAATGAACTCACGAAGCTTGTCACCCAGACCATTGACAGGTTTTCCGCTCACCTTGGCGAAGGAAACTGAGTTCGGGCTCACATTATACCCGCATGCGTAAGTGCGGTTACGCTGTCCGCCAGGATCGGCAGCTCAAGTCGCAAATCGGAAGTGGAGGACGTCGCCGTCCTTGACCACGTAGTCCTTGCCTTCGAGACGAAGCTTGCCGGCGTCGCGGGCGCCGGCCTCGCCGCCGAGCGCCACGTAGTCGTCGTAGGGGATGGTCTCGGCGCGGATGAAGCCCTTCTCGAAATCGGTATGGATGACGCCCGCGGCTTGCGGCGCACGGGTGCCTTCGGTGACCGTCCAGGCCCGCGCCTCCTTGGGGCCTGCAGTGAAATAGGTGATGAGGCCGAGCAGCTTGTAGCCCTCGCGGATCAGCCTGTTCAGCCCGGGCTCTGGCAGGCCGAGCTCGGCGAGATAGGCCTTGCGCTCGTCAGTCGACAGCTCGGCTAGCTCAGCCTCGATCTTGGCGGAGATGATGACGCAGCCGGCGCCTTCGGCCTTGGCCCGCTCTTCCACGCGCCGCGAATGGGCGTTGCCGGTCGCAGCAGAAGCCTCATCGACATTGCACACATAGAGGACTGGCTTGGCGGTGAGCAGGTTGAGCGCCTTGAAGGCGGTGCGTTCCTCGTCAGCCACTTGCGCGAGCCGCGCGGGCTTGCCCTCGCGCAACAGCACAAGCGACCGCTCAACGAGATCGAGCGTCTTCTTCGCCTCCTTGTCCTGTCCGCGCACCCTTCGCTCAAGCGTCGGAATGCGCTTCTCCAGGCTGTCGAGATCGGCAAGCATCAGCTCGGTCTCGATGGTGTCGGCATCTTCGATGGGGTCGACGCGCCCCTCGACATGGATGATGTCGTCATCCTCGAAGCAGCGGAGCACGTAAGCGATGGCGTCGACCTCGCGGATCACGGCGAGGAACTGATTGCCGAGGCCTTCGCCCTTCGAGGCGCCGCGCACGAGGCCGGCGATGTCGACGAAGGTGAGCCGGGTCGGGATGACCTCGGCCGATTTGGCGATCTTGGCGAGCGTGTCGAGCCGCATATCGGGCACCGGCACCTCGCCGACATTCGGCTCGATGGTGCAGAAGGGATAGTTGGCGGCGGCCGCGGCCGCGGTCTCGGTCAGCGCATTGAAGAGCGTGGACTTGCCGACATTGGGCAGTCCGACGATGCCGCATTTGAAGCCCATGTCAGGAAACCATCACGAGCCGAACCAGCGGCGGAGCTTGCCGAAGGGGCCCTCGGCGGCGGCAGGCTTGCCGCTCGCGGTCGTCCGAATCTTCGCGCTTGCGCGGGGCAGGCTCCGGCCGGTCGTCGGCAGACTCAGCTTCCATATGCATGGCGTGGGCGACAAAGGATTGAAACTTGTCGTTGGCGCCTTCGGCGAGATCGGGTGCCGCCTTGGCGATGGCACCAAGCAGAGGCTCGAGCCATTCGCGATCGGATTTGGCGAAGTTGTTGAGCACGTGGTGGACCACGACCTCCTTGGAGCCCGGATGGCCGATGCCGATGCGCACGCGCGCATAGTCGTTGCCGATATGGGCGGTGATCGAGCGCAAGCCGTTATGGCCGGCGACGCCGCCACCAGCCTTCACCCGTACCTTGCCGGGGACAAGATCGAGCTCGTCGTGAAACACGATGACGTCGGCGAGGTCGAGCTTGTAGAAGCGCACCGCCTCGCCGACCGAGCGCCCCGACTCGTTCATATAGGTTTGCGGCTTGAGCAGAAGCACCTGCTCGCGCCCAAGCCTGCCTTCGGCGGCGAGACCTTGGAAGCGCTTGCGCCAGGCAGGAAAGCTGTGGGTCGCGGCGATGGCATCGGCCGCCATGAAGCCCACATTGTGCCGGTTGAAGGCGTATTCAGCGCCCGGATTGCCGAGGCCGACAAAGAGCTTCATCTCTTCATCCCGACAGAAAGAACGGAGGCGGCGAGAAGCCGAAGGAGACTAGTCCTTCTTCTTCTTCTCCTTCTCCTCCTTGTCTTTCTCTGGAGCGGCCTCGGCCGGAGCAGCGGCGGCTTCCTCAGCGCCAGGCTCTGCGGCAGCAGCAGCGGCGGCGCCGGGCGCAGCTTCCTCAGCGGTGCGGCCGACAATGGTCGCCACGGTGAAATCGCGCTCGGTGATCGTCGGCTTCACGCCTTCCGGCAGCTTGATCGCAGAGATGTGCACGCTGTCGCCGATCTCGAGACCGGTCAGATCAACATCGAAATGCTCTGGGATGGCATCTGCCGGGCAGCGCACGGGAATTTCGTGGCGCACGATGTTCAAGATGCCGCCGCGCTTGATGCCGGGGGAGGCGGCCTCGTTGAGGAAGCGCACCGGAACCTCGACGGTGACCAGCGAATGCTCGCCCACGCGCAAGAAGTCCACATGAATGGGGAAGTCGCGAATGGGGTCGAGCTGCACGTCGCGGGGGATCACCCGCGTCTTCTTGCCGTCGAGATCGAGCATGAAGATCGTGCTCTGAAAGTGCCCGGTGTGGAGCTGCTGCGTGATCGCCCTGTAATCCACGTCGATGATCTCTGGCGTCGACTTGTCGCCATACAGGATTCCGGGAATGCGCCCTTCGCGGCGCGACGCCCGGGCGCCGCCCTTGCCGGTGCGCGCCCGCGTCCAGGCCTTGAGTTCCAACGCCTCAGCCATGCATTTTCTCCAATAAAAACAATCAAGGGCCTGAGAGAGGCCCCAAAGTTGAACCAATCGCCCGCAAAGCAGGGCCGATGCAAGATCGAGGGGGCTTATAAACGCCTAGCGAAGCCAAGACAATCCGCTAATCGGCCCTGCGCTCGCCGTTCAGGGGAAGGCTAGGTCCGCCAGGGATGCGCGGGCAGCTCGGTCAAGCCAACCACCTCGACGCCGGCCTCGGCTACCGCATGGTCGTTCTCGACCGTGCTGCCGGAGACGCCGATGGCGCCGACCAGCACGCCGTCCTCATCGACGATGGGGACGCCGCCAGGGAAGGTGATCAGGCCGTCGTTGGAATGCTCGATGCCGTAAAGCGGCTTGCCGGGCTGAGACAATTGCCCGAGCTGACCGGTGGCCATGCCGAAGAAGCAGGCAGTCTTCGCCTTCTTGATGGCGATGTCGATGGAGCCGACCCAGGCGTCGTCCATGCGCATGAAGGCCTTGAGATTGGCGCCGGAATCGACGACGGCGATGCACATCTGCGTGTTGAGCGCGATGGCCTTCCTGCGCGCGGCCGCGATGGCCTTCTCGGCGTTTTCCAGATTGACGTGCATGGTAGCTCCTTATGGGTGGTCGTGAATGTCGCTGATCTAAACGCCTCAGGTATCGAATTGGTGGCAACTGCCAAGTGCCTGATGGACGCAGGGTGAATGGCTCCAGACAGAGTGTCACATTCGGCGTAGGATGAAGCTTCTGCCCGGAAGAGCACCATCAGGCCGTGGCGCAGGGTCAGCTTAAAAGAAGGAGTCCCCCATGCCCGACAGTACTTACAAGGTCGTCGAACTCATCGGCACAAGCCCAAGAACCTGGGAAGAGGCTGCCAAGAACGCGGTGGAACGTGCCGCGCGGCATTTGCGCGAGCTGCGCGTTGCCGAGGTCGTGGAACAGGACATGGTCATCGCCAACGGCAAGGTCGAGGCCTACCGCACCAAGGTCAAGGTCTCCTTCAAATACGAGGAGCACGACTGAGGCGAGACCAGCGGGCAGCAGTCGCGCCGCAATTGGAGGCTTTAGGACGGGCTGATGCATTCTCCACCGGCCGCGATGCCTGTTGCCCAATCGCTCTCGGAGCGTCTCAACCAGCAGTGCTTCTGCATCACGCTGGACCGTCACGCCCTGATCAAGGCGCTCGAGCATGAGGTCGGGGACGAGACGTTGTGCGCGAGCTTCATCAAGGAGCGGCCGCATCTGTTCTCCAACACACCGGTGTTCATCTCCGAGCGCGAGACGGCGGAGATGCTGCGCGTGGTGCAGGCCGTTGAGGCGACCGCCAGGTTGCCTGGCTATCGGGATGCAGTTTTGTCGTGGGCTCCGAAAATCGCGAGGACCGACTTCGGACCACGCGGTGCGTTCATGGGCTATGACTTCCACCTTGCGGCGAGTGGACCGAAGCTGATCGAGGTGAACTCGAATGCCGGCGGCGCTTTTCTCAACGCCGTTTTGGCCAAGGCCCAGCTCGCCTGCTGCGCCGAAGTCGGTGTCGCGCTCGCCAAGATCAAGGCCGAGGATTTCGACCGCGCGGTGCTAAGTATGTTCGAGGAAGAGTGGCTGCTCCAACGAAAGGCAGGCGCACCCAGGCGCATCGCCATCGTGGATGAGCGGCCAGCCGAGCAATATCTCTATCCCGAGTTCCTCCTCGCCCAGCGTTTGTTTCAGAAGCATGGCATTGATGCCACGATCGCCGATGGCGGCGAACTTCGCTACGAGCGGGGAAGGCTGCTCGCGGAGGGGGCGGAAGTCGATCTCGTGTACAATCGGCTGGTCGATTTCTCGTTCGATCGCCCGGAGCATGAGGCGCTGCGTGCTGCGTATATGGACGGAGCTGTCGTGGTCACGCCAAATCCGCATGTGCATGCGCTTTACGCCGACAAGCGAAACTTGAGCCTCCTATCCGACCAGACGCGTTTGTTGGCATGGGGACTTCCACCGGAGATGATCGCCGATCTTGCGGCAGTGCCGGGCACCGTCATCGTCACGCCTGAGAACGCGAAACACCTGTGGAAGGAAAGGAAAAGCCTGTTCTTCAAGCCGTTCTGCGGGCATGGCAGCAAGGCGGTCTATCGCGGCGACAAGGTCACCCAGCGGGTGTGGGCCGAGATCGCCAGCGGCGGCTACGTCGCGCAAGCGTTCGCCGCCCCGGGCGAGCGCATGATCGAGCTCGATGGAACGCCAGAGGCACGCAAGACCGATGTCAGGCTCTACACGTATAACGGCCGCATCTTGCTCACCGCCGCGCGCCTCTACCAGGGGCAGACGACAAACTTCAGGACGCCTGGCGGCGGCTTTGCGCCTGTCTATGCGATCTAACGGAACGTCGAGCTAATAGAACAGGCTCGAGACCGACTGCTCCTCAGCGGTGCGGGCAATGGCTTCGCCGAGCAAAGGCGCGATCGGCAGAATGCGGATGTTGTGGGCCTTCTTGACCGACTCGCTCGGCAGGATGGAATCGGTAATCACCAGCTCCTTGAGACGCGAGGCCATGATGCGAGCGACGGCGCCGCCTGACAGCACGCCGTGGCTGATGTAGCCGGTGACTTGCGTGGCGCCATTGTCGAGCAACGCCTCGGCGGCATTGACCAGGGTGCCGCCTGAGTCGACGATGTCGTCGACGAGCAGGCAGGTGCGCCCCGTGACATTGCCGATGACGTTCATCACCTCTGAGTCGCCGGGACGCTCGCGGCGCTTGTCGACGATGGCGAGCGGCGCGTCGATGCGCTTGGCGAGCCCGCGCGCCCGCACCACGCCGCCGACGTCTGGCGACACCACCATGAGATTGTCGGCGGGGAAGACCTGGCGCATGTCCTGCACCATGACCGGTGCGGCAAACAGGTTGTCGGTCGGGATATCGAAAAAGCCCTGGATCTGACCGGCGTGCAGATCGAGAGTGAGCACGCGGTCGGCGCCGGCGCGGTCGATCATGTTGGCGACGAGCTTGGCCGAGATCGGCGTGCGCGGACCAGGCTTCCGGTCCTGGCGGGCATAGCCGAAGTAAGGAATGACGGCGGTGATGCGTCGCGCCGAGGCGCGCTTCAGCGCATCGATCAGGATCAACAGCTCCATCAAATGGTCGTTGGCGGGCGCCGAGGTCGATTGAAGGACGAACACGTCCTCGCCGCGCACGTTCTCCTGCACCTCGACGAAGATCTCCATGTCGGCGAAGCGGCGGACGATGCATTTGGCCAGAGGTATCTTGAGATAGGCCGCGATCGCCTCGGCGAGCGGGCGGTTGCTGTTGCCTGCAACCAGTTTCATCGGACCCCGCTCCTTAAGCCGTCAGAGCCTTACATCAGCGGGCTTAAGCCGCGCCACAAGGCTCGCGCATTTAGCAAAGCTAAAGGCCCGCTGTAAACTCACGGCGCAAGCGATTTGTGGATGGGCCTTTTGTCTCAGCCGCTCGGCTTGGGCAGGAGCTTGACGATACCGTCGGCCGCGGCGCCGGCCGCGGCATCGGCGATGGCGCCCCACGGGCCATCCAGCGAGCCTTTGGGAATATTGTTCTTTTGGGAGACGGTGCCGACCCGCTTGCCGTTCGGATCGATCACCTGCCAGTCGATGCGGATGCTCTGTTTGCCGCCTGAGCCGTCGGTCACGCTGACGATCCCCTTGACGGTGTAGGTGTTCCCGGTCTGGACTGTTGCTAGCTTCACACCCTTGGCGTAGAGCCGCTTCTTGATGGCGGCGGTGAGCGACTTCATCCCGTCGCCCGGAGCCCCCGAGACCGGCGCAACGATGGTCGTCACCGGGCCTTTCGCCGCGCGGGCGGTGGGTGCCGGGGCGGCGGTGTCAGGCGCGCTCGCGCTCGGCGCCGGTCCCGATGCGACCGGGGGAGGGGAGCCACCGCCTGACATGCTGGCGGCGATTTGCGGGGCGATCTGGACAGCGAGGCCGTGTAGCGCGGCGCTATTCACACCGCTCCATGGGTCGGCCCCAGCGCGGCCGGCGACGAGCTGTTCGCCCGAAACGCGCCCGACGCGCTGGCCCTTGCTGTCGGTAATATCCAGAATGTAGGAGATCTTTGCGCCCTTCCGCTCGGCGGTCGCCACGAGATAGCCCTTAAGCGTGTAAGGCGAGCCGGTGCCGTCCGGCGTTATCGTCAGCTTGTTATCGGCGCCGGCGGCAGCAAGCTCTTGGGCAAATTGCTTGGCGATATTCGGTGGCGCGCCGACGATCGGGGCCAAGTCCAGGCGAGAGGAGGAGCGGCCGAACAGCCTGCCGGCGGCATCGCTGAAAAACCCTGCTTTGGCGACCCCTGCGAACCCACCGGCATGTAGCCCGAAGACAACCGCGGCGATTAACGCCGTGGTTACGATATGCCTGAGCCTGCGGCACACGCATGGTGGAGACGCGTCCAACAAATACTCCCTCTGTTGGCCGCAAAGCCCCCTTCGCTACAGCGCTTAAGTGCAAGCGGCGGGGCTTCCAAACCTCGCCCAAACAATAGATTACCTGGCCCGCTTGCGTCCAGCTTAAGGATCAAAAGAGAACGGCCCACAGCGCCTATGATGAACGAGGATCAAGCGAGCACGATGGCAGAAATTTGACGCCCATAGTCATCCTCGCCGTGATGCTGCGACCGGCGATAGCTGAACAGGCGGGTCTCGTCGCAATAGGTGCAAAGCCCGAGGTCCGAGACGGTGCCGACACCGGCGCGCGCAAGGCGCTCGGCCACATAGCCGGGAAGGTCGAAATGGGGCTCGCCGGAGCCGTCGTCGGTCATGAAGAAGAGTGAGCTTGTGGGCTCCTCGGCCAGGAAATGCTCCATATAGTCCGATCCGACCTCATAGGCCCGTTGTGAGATGGTGGGACCGATAACCGCAACCATGCGCTCGGGCTTTGCGCCAAGCTGTTGCATGGAGGCGAGCGTGGCTTCGACGATGCCAAGCAGCGCTCCGCGCCAGCCGGCATGGGCGGCGGCAATGACCCGCGCTTCAGGATCGCAAAACAGAACAGGCGCGCAATCGGCGGTCAGAGCGCCGATTGCGAGGCCGGGCGTGCAGGTGACCAGGGCATCGGCTTCGGCCACGCCGCCGTTCCAGGGCTTGTCGACGACCACCGCCGTTGCGCTGTGGATTTGATAGAGGGTCAACAGGCGCTCGGGCGGCACGCCCAAGGTCTCGGCCACCAAGGCGCGGTTCTGCCGCACATTCTCGGCGTCGTCGCCGGAACCGAGACCGCAATTGAGCGAACCATAAATACCCTTCGAAACGCCGCCTTGGCGGGTGAAGAATCCGTGGCGGATGCCGTCACAGCTCTCGAGGGTCGAGGCGCAGAACATGGCCCTGTCGGGTGTCACCATGGCCGGTCAGTTCAAGATAGGGTCAAATGCTCTGGGCTGAAAGGTGGCGGCGGGGCAAGACCGGCGTTCGCGAGCGCGAGCACCTTGAATAACACGCCCATCTGCATGGGGTCGACGAGCCGCGATGCGCCTGAAGCGATCGCTTCGGCTTGCGCCGGGGTGGCGCGCTGAAAGAGCCGATTGCGGCGCTCGCCAAGACCGAGCTTGAGCAGGAACTCGCCTTGCGCCATCGGGCCGTAGGGCTTCAGTCCGAGTGCGCTCGCCTGCCGCTTGAGATCGGCGAAATCGACCTGGGCGGAGAGATCGGCGCTGCCCGGATCGGCAAGGGTCACGGCGAAGCGATGGCTGCGCACGGCCTGCAGCGTATCGCCGAAGCCTGATTCGTCGTGACCGTAATCGATGATGAGGGCGGCGAGCGGGGCGAGAGCGGCGCGGCGGGCAAGTTCACGCAAGAGGGCCCGCGCCGCAGGCCTCGTTTCGAAAATGGCGCCGTCAGGCGCCTGGTCCGGGAGGTCTCCCGCTTGATTGCCAAGCGCAACCGTCTCGCCTTCGGTGAAGCAAAAGCCGCCGCTGCCGTCGTTCGCGACCAGGCGCTCGTGCCAGGCGCCGCCGCGGCGGACGAACTGCCGGACCGGGAGGGCGTCGATGAATTCGTTGGCGAGCAGGATGAGCGGATCGTCCGGCAACTCATCGAGCCTCGCGTACCAGCGAAGAGGCACTGGCGCTTCACGCAGAGTGTTCCGCTGCGCCTCAACCATGACGGGACTGGTCTCGATCAGCGCGACCGAGACGGCATCGAGGAAGTTCGGCACGCCGCGCCAGGCGCGGAGCGCATCCGCCATCAGGGTGCCGCGCCCAGGCCCAAGCTCGGCGATAGTCACGGCGCGTGGCTCGCCCATCGACTGCCAGACGGCAACGGCCCATAAGCCGATCAGCTCGCCGAAGATCTGGCTGATCTCAGGCGCGGTGACGAAATCGCCGGCGCCGCCGATCGGCTGGCGTGAGGCGTAGGCACCTGATGCCGCGTCGGACAGGCAAGCCTGCATGAAGACTTCGACGCTCAGCGGGCCGCTGTTGGCGATGCGCGCATGCAGCCTTGCCGCAAGCGAGATGTCGTCGCGGGCCTCGCGGGCAACGGCTCGCATCATGGCGCGAGCGCCGGTTTTGTCTGTGCGCGGCGGATCAGCCAAAGGCCTAGCAGGATCATCGGAATAGAATAGACGATGCCCGGCGTAAGGACACCAATGTCGAGCGGGTGTCCAGCATGCGGCTCGCGGAAAAACTCCACGAAGCTGCGGAACAGGCCATAGAAGATGAGAAACAGCCCGAAGATCGTGCCGGGACGGGTCAGGGCCTTGTAGCGATAGGTGGCGACGGCCAGGATGATGAAGAGCAGGACGCCCTCGAGCGCCGCCTCGTAGAGCTGGCTCGGATGGCGGGGCGCATCGCCGGCGCCGGGAAACACCATGGCCCAAGGCACGTCGCTTACCCGCCCAACCACCTCCGAATTGATGAAGTTGGCGATGCGGCCGAAGAACAGGCCGAAGGGCGTCGCCGCCGAGGCGATATCGCCAAGCGACAGCGGGTTGATGCTCTTGGTGCGGGAGAAGAAATAGACGGCGATGACCACGCCAAGCAGACCACCATGGAAGGACATGCCACCGGTCCAAACCGCAGGAATTTCGAGGGGGTTAGCCCAGAAATAACTCGGCTCGTAAAACAGAACGAAGCCGACCCTGCCGCCGACCACGATCCCGAGCGTGATCCACAGCAGAAAATCGTCGGCCTGACTGATGGTCATCGGCGGTTTGCCGTTCCACAGATCGGGGCGCGAGAGGAGATAGCGCCCGTAGAGCCAGCCGAGCAGAATGCCGGCCATATAGGCGAGGCCGTACCAGCGAACGGCGAGCGGCCCGATCTCGAACGCAATCGGATCGATGACGGGGTAGGGGATAACGAAAAGCGGCATGTGGCCCCAAGGAGTCCGCGATGGGCTGGACCCTTCACTGCTAGCCCCTAGGCTGTCAAGGCGGCGTGGCGCCCTGGTCTCCCGCTTGATCGAGAAGGCGCAGAACCCCATAGTCTAGCAACTAAGCCGTCTTCAAGGGTGCATGCATGACGCAAACAACCGGCAAGTTTTTCGACGAGCTCGGCAAGCTCATCACCGACGCGGCAGGCGCGGCGCAGGGCGTGCGCAAGGAGATCGAAAGCGTCGTGCGGGCTCAGGCGGAAAACATCTTGCGCGAGCTCGATGTCGTTCAGCGCGAAGAGTTCGAGGCGGTGAAGGCCATGGCGCAAAAAGCGCGGGAGGAGAATGAGCAGCTGAAGCAGCGCGTCGCCGTGCTCGAAGAGGTTCTCGACGAGTTGGAAGCCGAGATCGCCGAGCCGCCGACCCCGCGCCCGATCCGCCGGCAAGGGAAGGTCAAACGCAGCTATTGACTGTTCCAGCTGAGCAACGAAAGCGCGGGCCGAATCGGACTCCTCGCAAGCGTCGCCGGCAAAGCGTCATCCACAACTATCTTTGCAACGTCCACAGCATTTTGAGTCGGCGAGTCCTGGCGCGGTTGGTGAGCGCACAAACTCCGATATATAACTGATTCACAATCTGATTCGCGGCGGCGTGACGCGTGCGCGGGAACTCTGGAGAGGCCACAGAGACACACGCATGGCAACGACACAGGCTAACTACGACCACTTCACCAACCCGGTGGACATGGTCGAGCATATCGCTACCATCCACGACTGGACGTTCGAGCGAAGCGCTCCCGACGAGCTGACGCTGTCGGTCTCGGGCTCCTGGTGCGACTATCACCTCTCGCTCACCTGGCGGGACGATCTCGAGGCGCTGCACCTCGCTTGCGCCTTCGATTGCAAGGTGGCGAAGCCCAGGCTGAACGAGATCTATCGTCTGATCGCGCTGATCAACGAGCAGCTTTGGCTCGGGCATTTCGATCTGTGGAAGGAGGACGGCATGCTGCTCTATCGCCATGGCTTGCTGCTTGCCGGCGCCAAGACCCATGTCAGCCAATGCGAGGCGCTGCTGCGCGGCGCACTCGAAGCCTGCGAGCGCTACTACCAATCCTTCCAATTCGTGGTATGGGCCGGCAAGTCGTCCGAGGATGCGCTCGCGGCCACCATGCTCGAGACAGAAGGGCAGGCGTGACCGTCACCCTCGGTGGCCCGCTCCTTCTGGTTGGGGCGGGGAAGATGGGTGGAGCGCTGCTCGCAGGCTGGCTTCGCCAGGGTCTCGATCCGACTCTCGTTTATGTGCAGGATCCCACGCCGGCGCCGGAGGTCGCCGGGCTGATGGCAAGCCACGGCATCCGCGTGCGCCATCAGGCGAAATTGCCTGCGCCTCCGTCGGTGATGGTGATCGCCGTGAAGCCGCAGATCATCGATGAGGTGCTGCCGGCTCTTGGCTCGTCGGTCGGGCCGTCGACGGTGGTGCTGTCGATTGCCGCCGGGCGTACGCTCGCGAACCTCGCATCGCATCTGCCGCGAGCCAGTGCAATCGTGCGGGCGATGCCAAACACGCCTGCCGCGATCGGGCAGGGGATGACGGTCGCTTGCGCGAGCAGCGAGGTAACGCGGGACCAGGCGCTCCTCTGCAACATGCTGCTCGAAGCGGTCGGCGAGGTGATCTGGATCGATGATGAAGCTCTGCTCGATGCCATCACGGCGGTCTCGGGGAGCGGCCCCGCCTATGTGTTCCTGCTCGCCGAATGTCTGGCGGAGGCAGGCGTTGCCGAGGGCCTGGATCCCGAGTTAGCGGCGCGGCTGGCGCGGGCGACGATTGCCGGTGCCGGCGAGCTTCTGCGCCGCTCAGACCTTTCGCCTGCAGAGCTCAGGCAGAACGTCACGTCTCCAAAAGGCGTGACCGCCGTGGCGCTCGAAGTGTTGATGGGCAAAGACGGTTTGAGCGATCTTCTCAAACGCGCGGTTGCGGCAGCCGCCAGGCGCTCTCGCGAGCTGTCCTCGTAGCAGGGATCAGAAGTCAGAAATCAGAATCAGAAGTTCGCGTCCGAAGCTGGGAAGCGAGCCTCTGGTTTCTGACTTCTGATTTCTGATCTATGATCCCTGGTAAAGGAGTACGCGCCATGTTCGAGGAGTACAGCAAACGCAATAAAGCCATAGTGGCCGCGCTCGAGCTTGCGGCCGAGGGCGGGTGGAAAGCCGTGACCTTCCCGGCGATTGCCGATGCGCAGCGGCGTGAGCCTCGCCGACCTTCGCCGCGATTTCACCTGCAAGACGGACATCCTCAGGGCCTTCCAGGCCGAGATCGATGCCGAGGTGCTTGCCAAGTCCAAGCCCGCGACGCCGGAGCAAAGCCCGCGGGACCGCGTGTTCGACATGGTCATGACGCGGTTCGAGGCGATGACGCCGTATAAGCCGGCGCTTCGCCGCATCTCAGCTGCGCTTTGCTGCCATCCGGCCGAAGCTGCGCAGCTCATCCCGTCCTCGCTTGCCGCGCAATATTGGATGCTGGCAGGCGCAGGTGCCAAGCTCGACGGTCCCGGCGCAGGCCTCCGCGTCGCCGGGCTTGCTTCGATCTACTGCAAGGTGTTCGGAGTCTGGCTCGACGATGATACGCCAGGTCTTGACCGCACCATGGCGGCGCTCGACCGCAGGCTCAAGAACGGCGAGCAGTGTCTCTCAAGGGTCGAGGCGGCGTGCGAGAGTTTCTGCCGCTTGGCTTGCGGGTTCATGCCGCGCGGCTGGAAGCGCCGCGAAACCGGCGGAACCGCCGAACCGGCGGCCGGCGGCGCCTCGGCTAATCCGGCTGGCGCGTAGACTGCTCAGTCGGGGAGCGAATCGTCGTCGTCGGGACCTGAGAGATCCTCGGGCCCCTCGCCTGGCAGCTCGGCATCAACCGGATCTTCCGCCGCGGGCGTGTCCGGATCGTCGGGAACATCGAGAGTGTGGCCTTGAATCTCGACCGGCGACGGGTCCAGATTTTTTTGCCGGCCGATGATGACCCTGCCTGGCTCAATATTCATCTCGATTTCTGATCCGGGCGCTTCCTCATCCTGGATCTCCTCCTGAACGGATTGGGCGACGCCGTCTCCCATCAGGGAGCCTGCCATCAATGCCGCCAATCCCAGGGTCCTGATACGCATGCAATTCCTCCCCAGATGCCGTTTCGGTCGCTCGCTTAGTTGGTGTTTGGATCGAGCGTCTCTTCGCCCTCCACCGAGTAGGGAACCTCATCAGGCGTTTCGCTCGCCGCCGGCGCACTATTGCCTGGAGAGCCCTCCGTATCGAGTCCGCTCGTCAAGGGATTGGTCAGCAGGCCCGGCATGATGAGGATGGGCGCTCCGGCGCTTCCCGTTCCATCGGCTCCATCAGACGATTGCGCATAGGCGCTGCTCGCAACGCCGCAGGCGATCAGCGCCAGCGCGGCAACGAATGATTTTGGCATATCCCTCCTCCCCCATGACTCGCCACAAGGTACACGGGCAGGCCTCAAACGGGAACCTTAAGAACGGCCCTTAGCCCGCCAAGCCGAGACTCGCTCAAGGCGATATCGCCACCATGAATGCGGGCGATGTCGCGGGCGATGGCCAATCCAAGGCCGGTGGACTTAGCATCTTGATTGCGGGCGTCATCGAGCCGGTAAAAAGGCCGAAACACTTGATCGCGCTCATTTTCCGGGATGCCGGGGCCGTCGTCCTCGACCTCGACCACGAGGGAGCCATCCTCACGTCCAGCGCTGACCGCAACATGGTCGGCGAAGCGCACGGCGTTATTGACCAGATTGGCGACGGCGCGCTTGAAGGCATGGCGCCTGAGCGGCACGACCAGTGGCGCATCGCCAACGTCGATGCGAATGTCCGAATTGCCATGCGCCTGGTTGCGCACCTCGGTCAGGATCTCGTTGATGTCGGTGCGCACGATCTCCTCGCCGGAGGCGCCCTTGGCGAAGGCCACGTAGTCTTCCAGCATGGCCTGCATCTCGTCGACGTCGGCGCGCATGGCGTCGAGCTCGGGCAACTCCTCGAACATCGCGAGCTGCAGCTTGAATCGGGTGAGCACGGTGCGGAGATCGTGGCTCACGCCGGCGAGCATGGTGGTGCGCTGCTCGACGTGGCGCTCGATGCGGTCGCGCATCTCGATGAACGCTTGCGCTGCCTGCCGCACCTCGCGGGCGCCGCGCGGGCGGAAATCGGGCGGCGTCGGCCGCCCCTTTCCCAGACTCTCGGCGGCCTCGGCCAGACGCAGGATCGGCTTGATCTGGTTGCGCAGGAACAGAATGGCCACGGTGAGCAGCACGAGCGATGTTCCGAGCATCCACAACAGGAAGATCTGCGAGTTGGAGGCGTAGGTCTGGCTGCGCCGGGCCAGCACATGCATCACCGCATTGTCGAGCTTGATGCGAATGTCGACGAGGTTCGACGTGCCCACGGTGTCGATCCAGAACGGCTTGCCGATCTGCCGGGTGATCTCGTCGGACAGCGTGCGGTCGAGCAGGTCGAAGAAGGGCCGCGAGCGGGTCTGCGGCAGCTCGTCATTGGGCACGATCTTCACTCTGAGCCCGAGGTCGTCGTTGGCGAGCTTGATCAGCGTCTGTGAGTCCTTGCCCTGCGGATAGGACTTGTAGATGTCGATCAGCATGGCGATGTTCTGCACCGTGGCGATGGACAGCCGCCGGGTCACGGTTTCCCAGTGACGCTCAAGGAACACGAAGGTGAGCACCGACTGGAGCAGCACCATCGGCGCGATGATAATGATCAGGGCGCGGGCATAGAGCCCCTTGGGCATGCGCTCGCGGGCCCAAGTCGCGAACTGGCCGTAAAACTTGCGCCATCGCTCGAGGAGGGACTTGGGGTCTGGGATCGCGAGCCTCATTCCGGGTACAGAATGTAGCCTTTGCCACGCACGGTCTGCAGGTAGACGGGATTGGCGGGATCCTTCTCGATCTTGCGCCTCAGCCGGTTGATCTGCACGTCGACGGCACGCTCGCCGCCGTTCTCGCCGTCATCTCTGGCGAGCTCGTGGCGCGACACCGGCATGCCCGGCCGCTGGGCGAAATAGCGCAACAGCTCGCGTTCGCGCTCAGTGAGCCGGATCGTTTCGTTGCCGCATTTGAGCTCGCCGCGGCCGATGTGAAACACGAAATTGCCCATGCGCACTTCGCCGGTCGCGGGCGCAGCGCCGCCGCGGCGGAGCACGTTGCTCACGCGCAAGAGCAGCTCGCGCGGCTCGAACGGCTTGGTGAGATAGTCGTCGACGCCGGTTTCGAGTCCTTCGATGCGCTGCTCGGGCTCGGCACGCGCGGTCAGCATCAGAATCGGCACCTGCGATTCGCGACGCAGCGAGCGGGCGAAGTCGAGGCCGGATTCGTGCGGCATCATCACGTCGAGGATGAGCAGGTCGAAGGACAGGCTGCGCATGGTCGCCCGCGCCGTTGCCGCGTCGATGGCGGTGGTGACGCGGAAGCCATGTTCCTGCAGGTAGCGGGCGAGCAGGTCGCGAATGCGGCTGTCGTCGTCGATAACGAGAATATGAGGACAATTGTCGTCGGGTGCCTTGCTGCGATGCAGTTTGATCGTAGCTGTCATCGTCATGTCGCCTCCGCGTTCCCGTCGCTGTCAGGCACCGGCGATGAGGACATGATAGAGGAGACTTTGGGCCGTTCTTCGGCATTGATCATCGCTTGCAGGAAGCGGCGGACGACAATATCGGCCCCGGGGCCGGCGGCCTTCAGCGCTTCGGCAAGGCGGACGAGCTGCGGCGCGGCGAGACGCTTGAGCAAAGCGCGGCCGGAAGCGGTCGGATACAGCAGGCGCTCGCGCCGATCGGCGCTTCCAGCCCGCTGCACGATATAACCCTTGTCGATGAGCTGCTTCAGCACGCGGCCAAGACTCTGCTTGGTGATCTTCAAGACGTCGAGCAGATCGGCGACCCGTAAGCCCGAGTGGCGGGTGACGAAGTGCAAGACGCGATGATGGGCGCGGCCGAAGCCGAAGTCCCTCAAAATCGCGTCAGGGTCGCGGGTGAAGTCGCGATAGGCGAAGAACAGCAATTCGGCGTAGGCCAGCAACTCCGCGTCGGAGCGGCGCAACGGCTTGCTCGGCGCAGCGGCGCCTGCGCGCCGCTTGGCGTCCAACGGCTCCGACAGCGGGTCATTTATGTCAGTCATGTTGACTTAATTTTTGGCCTGCGTTAGAGCTTCATTTATGTCAGTCATGTTGACTTAATTCCGGAATTGATACTCCCCGGCGCAGGCTTGCGCAATTCTTGTGCAGGGCTTCTCAGGGGCATAATAAGGCCCTCAATCCGGGCCGGGCTCAATCGGAAGGCCCTTGGTCTAGGAGGGGAGTTTTAAATGGCAGCGGCCTCTCAGCCCTACGATCAGCGCGACGGCTATATCTGGATGAACGGCGAGCTCATCTCGTGGCGCGACGCCCGGGTGCACATGCTCACCCATGCGCTGCACTATGGCAGCGCCGTGTTCGAAGGCGAGCGCGTCTATGACGGCGAGATCTTCAAGCTCACCGAGCACAGCCAGCGGCTGCTCGAGTCCGCCAACGGTCTAGACTTCGAGATTCCTTATTCGGTCGCCGAGATCGATCAGGCCTGCCGCGACGTGGTGCGCGCCAACAAGTTGGTCGACGGCTATGTGCGGCCGCTTGCTTGGCGCGGCAGCGAGCAGATGGGCGTCTCGGCGCAGGCGACCAAGATCAATCTCGCAATCGCCGCGTGGGATTGGGGCAGCTATTTCGATCCGGCGGCGCGCACCAAGGGCTTGCGCCTCAAGATCGCGCACTATCGCAGGCCTGATCCGCGCACGGCGCCGGCCAAGAGCAAGGCTGCCGGCCTCTATATGATCTGTACCGTCGAGAAGCATCGCGCCGAGCGCGAAGGTTATGCCGATGCGTTGATGCTCGACTGGCGCGGGCAGATCGCCGAGTCCACCGGCGCCAACATCTTCTTCGTCAAGGACGGCGTCTTGCACACGCCGCTTCCCGATTGCTTCCTCGACGGCATAACGCGGCGCACCGTCATCGGGCTCGCCAAACAGCGCGGGCTCAAGGTCGTCGAGCGCGCCATGATGCCGGAGGAGATGGCGGATTTCTCCGAATGCTTCATCACCGGCACCGCCGCCGAAGTCACGCCGGTGTCTGAGATCGGGCCCTATCGCTTCACCATCGGCGACATCACGCGGACCCTGATGGACGATTACTCCGCGCTCGTGCATCAGGCCAAGGCCGGGACCGTGAAGATTGCTGCCGTAGGGTAGCTTCCGCGCCGGCAGACGGCGATCCGTGGTAGGGTTGTCCCATGGAAGCGAAGCTCGACCGCGCGCGACATCCAGATTTCGATCCGACATTCCGCGCTCAGTTGCAGGCCTTGCTCGCCTGGCGGCGCGACGTCAGGCGCTTCAGGCGGGAGGCGCTGCCGCAAGGCACTATCGAGCGGCTGATCGGCATCGCCTGTTTGTCGCCGTCAGTGGGCTTGAGCGAGCCCTGGCGTTTCGTGATCGTCGAGGATCAAGCGCGCCGCGCGGCGATCCGCTCGTGCTTCGAGGGCTGCAATCAGGACGCGCTGCGCCGGCAGGAACCCGATCGCGCCTCACTCTATGCACGGCTGAAACTCGCAGGTCTCGATGACGCTCCGTGCCAGATCGCCGTGTTCGCCGACCGGATGACGGCGCAAGGTCATGGGCTCGGGCGCCTCACGATGCCGGCGACGCTCGACTATTCGGTCGCCATCGCCATTCATACGCTGTGGCTTGCGGCGCGGGCGGAAGGCATCGGGGTCGGCTGGGTGTCGATCCTCGATCCGGTGAGAATGGCCGAGATCTTGGACGTGCCGAAAGACTGGACCTTTATCGGCCATCTTTGCATCGGCTATCCGGAGGAAGAGGCCGATTTGCCGGCCTTGCAGCGACAGGGCTGGGAAAGGCGCCATCCTTCGGCGGACGTCGTAATCTATCGGTGAGGCTTGAATCGCGCCCGATCAAGTTGCACTCTGCTGGTTGATGCACCGTCAAGGGGGAGGGGCGCATGCGCAAATCTTTGGTTGGGCTGGTGCTTGCCATGCTGCTTGCGGCCCTGCTCGGCGCTGGCGCGGCGAGCGACGCCAAGGCAGGCGCCGCGACGGCCGTTGGTGTCGCAGGCGCTCTCCAGCATCAGACTCTCGTGCAGCCGGTGGTCGTGTGGCGCGACTGCCAAAGGATCGCCCGCTGCAATGGCTGCAAGCCGGTCTTCCACTGCCGGTCCTGCAGTTATCAGCGCCAATGCCCGCGGCGCGGGCCATGCCAATGGGGTACCGTCTGCGTCTGGGGACCGTATCTCCCGCTCGCTCCGCGCGGCGTGCCGATTACGCAGTAGCTTTCTTTACTCTGCGGCGTGCTTGGGCTTGTTCCAGCGCGTGCCGGCGATCTCGTCGCGGGCTTCGGCCTCGACCCAGCGGCTTCCTTGCGGCCCGCTCTCGCGCTTCCAGAACGGCGCGCGGGTCTTCAGATAGTCCATGAGGAATTCCGCCGCGCGGAAGGCGGCTTCGCGGTGCTCCGATGCCGTCACCACCAGCACGATGTTGTCGCTTGGGCGGAGCGTCCCGGTGCGATGCACGATGAGCGAGGCTTGCAGCGGCCAGCGGGCGCAAGCTTCAGCCTCGATGCGCTGTAATTCGGATTCCGTCATGCCGGGATAATGCTCGAGCGTCATCTCCTCGACCGCGCCGGCTTGGTCTCGCACGGTGCCGACAAAGGCGACAATGGCGCCGATATCGCTACGCCCGGCCTTCAGCCCCGCGATCTCGGCGCCGATGTCGAAGTCCTGTTGCTGGACGCGGATCACGCTAGCCTCCGGTCACCGGCGGGAAGAAGGCGATCTCGCGCGCAGCACCGATCGCAGCGTCATGGCGCACATGGGCCTGGTCGATCGCCGCCCTGATGACTTCAGACCGGGCAAAGGCATGGTCGAATTGGGGGCCGCGCGTCTTGAGCCAGGTCATCAACTCGGCGACGGTGGTGACATGGGCCGGAATGTCCACCTCTTCGGTGGCGACGCCGGTCTTCTCCTTGACCCAGGCAAAATAGAGGAGCCGCGTGCTCATCGATCCTCCTCGGTGGTGACGTGGCGGAGCGCGGCGCGGAGATAATCGTAGCCGGTATAAAGAGTCAGCAAGGCCGCGATCCACAGAAGCGTCAGACCGAACAGCGTGGTGTAGGGCCAGATCTTGTCGCCGGCGCTGCCGGCGAGGAGAAAGCCGATCGCCACCATCTGCACCACGGTCTTCCATTTGGCGAGGCGGGTCACCGGAACGCCGACCGCAAGCGAGCCGAGAAATTCGCGCAAGCCCGACACCAGGATCTCACGGCAGAGGATGATCACGCCGGCCCAGAGCGACCAGCCGGCGATGGTCTGATCGGCGGCGAGCATGAGCAGCGCCGCCGCCACGATCAGCTTGTCGGCGATCGGGTCGAGCATGCGGCCGATAGCGCTCTGCTGCTGCCAGGCGCGGGCGAGATAGCCGTCGAGGAAATCGCTGACACCGGCGGCAATGAAGATCCACATCGCCGTCCAGCGGCCCCAATCGCCGGTGGCGAAGAAGCAGGCAACCAGCGCCGGGATGGCGATGATGCGGCCATAGGTGAGGAGATTGGGCAGGCTCCAGAAGCCGCGGGTGGCCGCGCGCGGCGCCGGTGACACTCCGCCCTGAACCATGCCGGAGTCCATGGTCAGCGCGCCCCCTCGTGGAAGTGGTCGTAGATCACTTTGGCCATTTGCGCGCTGATACCGCCGACCGCTTCGAGGTCGGCGATGCCGGCGCGGCTCACCGCCTTGGCAGAGCCGAAATGCTGTAGCAACGCGCGTTTGCGCGATGGCCCGATGCCCTGAATCTCGTCGAGCGGAGAGGTCTGCATCGCCTTCTTGCGCCGCGCGCGATGGGCGCCGATGGCAAAGCGATGCGCCTCGTCACGAAGCTTCTGGATGCAATAGAGCACTGGGTCGCGCGGTTCGAGCAGCAAAGGCTCGCGGCCTTTCAGATAGATTCGTTCACGCCCCGCATTGCGGTCGGGACCTTTGGCCACCGCCGCCACCTTGATCTCGGAAAGCCCGAGCTCGTCGAGCACGCTCGACGCCGCGGAAAGCTGCCCGGGGCCGCCGTCGATCAGCACGAGATCGGGCGCGGCCCAGCCATTGGCGGGATCCTTGTCCCGCGCGAGCTTGCTGAAGCGCCGTGTCAGCATCTCCCGCATCATGGCGTAATCGTCCCCCGGAGCAAGGTCTTCTGACTTGATATTGAACTTCCGATATTGGTTGCGGATGAACCCTTCAACACCGGCGACGATCATGGCACCGACCGGATTAGTGCCGGAAATATGGCTGTTATCGAACACTTCGATGCGCTCGGGCGTGTCCTCGAGGTCGAACAACTCGGCGAGCCGGGCAAAGATCGCAGCCTGCGACGAGGATTCCGCGAGACGGCGGGCCAAGGCCTCGCGCGCGTTGACCAGCGCATGATTTACCAGCTCGCGTTTTTCGCCACGCTGTGGCGCCTCGACCCTGATCTTGTGACCGGCGCGCAAGGACAAGGCCTCTCCGAGCAATCTTCGGCCGGCGATCTCGTGGGACAGCAGCACGAGCTTAGGCGGCGGTTTGTCGTCGTAGAACTGCGCGACGAAGGATTCGAGCACCTCCTCGACCGCGAGGCTCTTGTCGGCGCGGGGAAAATAGGCGCGGTTGCCCCAATTGTTGCCGGTGCGGAAGAAGAACACCTGGATCGCGGTCTGTCCGGCCTCTTGGTGGGCTGAGAAGACGTCAGCGTCCTTCACATTTTGCGGGTTGATGCCCTGATGCGACTGCACGTTGCTGAGCGCCGTCAGCCGGTCGCGGAAGCTTGCCGCGCGCTCGTAGTCCTGCTTGAGGCTCGCATCGTCCATCAGTCTGTGCATGCGCCGCTTCACCTCATCGCTCTCGCCGGTAAGGAAGCGGAGCGCCTCATCGACAAGCGCTGCATATTCGGCTTCCGAAATTTCGCCGGTGCACGGCGCGCTGCAGCGCTTGATCTGATAGAGCAAGCAAGGGCGGAGGCGACTCTCGAAATAGGCGTCGGAGCACGACCTGAGCAGGAAGGCGCGTTGCAACGTGTTGATGGTGCGCCCGACGGCCCCGGCCGAGGCGAACGGTCCGAAATAGTCGCCCTTGCGGCTCCGCGCGCCACGATGCTTCAGGATCTGCGGGAAGGCGTGGTCGCGGGCGATCAGAATGAAGGGGAAGGACTTGTCGTCCCTGAGCACCACGTTGTAGCGGGGCTTCAGCCGCTTGATGAGATTGGCCTCGAGCAGCAAAGCCTCGGTCTCGGTGGGCGTGGTGACGAACTCCATGCTCGCCGTGTTGGCGATCATGGCGGCGATGCGATTGTTGTGGCTTCCGGCCCGCGCATAGCTCTGCACGCGCTTCTTCAGGCCGCGTGCCTTGCCGACATAAAGCACCTCGCCGGCAGCATCGATCATGCGGTAGACGCCGGGGCCGCCTGGCGCGGTCTTGGCGTGGCGGGCGATGACGGACGGACCGATCTCCACCCCGCTCAAGGCTTTGCGGGCACGTGCAATCAGCGAGGGACCGGCGCTATCTGGTTTCTCTTGGGACATGGTTTAGCTGAAGTATGGCCCTCAGGCCGGCGGCTTCAAGGCCTTGAACGCGTTGACTTACCTGGAGGCCTTTCCACCAGTTGGGCCATTCCAGGCAAGGTGCTCGCCGCTATCGAGCGCGATCATCTGTCCGGTCACCGAAGGGCTGTCGAGCAAGAAGCGCACGGCGCGGCACACTTCGTCCACCGTGGTGGCGCGGCCAAGTGGCGTTGCCCGGCACTCGCGCTCGAAGTCTGCCTGACTTTGCCGCCGGCTTGGGAGCACGGGACCGGGACCCAGCGCATTGACGCGAATGCGCGGGGCAAGCGCCTGGGCGAGCGTCCGCGTTGCCGTCCACAGCGCGGACTTGGCGATGGTGTAGGAGAAGAACTCCGGAGTGAGACGCCAGACGCGCTGATCGATCATGTTGACCACGCATCCAGTCGTGTCCTTCGGCAGCGTTCGTGCGAAAGCCTGGGTGAGGAAGATTGGCGCCCGGAGATTGACGTCGAGCTCGGCCTGCCAGCCGGTCCAGTCGAGCGTCTCGACCGAATCCCATTCGAACCGCGCAGCATTGTTGATGAGGCAGGTGGGAGGTCCGAGTTCCTCGGCACAAGACTGGACCAGCCCGCGAAGCTGATCCTCGCTGGTGAGATCGGCGGGGAGCGCAACGGCTTTCGAGCCGAGACGCTCGATCTCTTCGACGAGACTTTCCGCCTCTGCGCTTGACGTCTGATAATGCACCCCGATGCGCCAGCCATGCTTCGCCAGATCGAGCGCAATGGCGCGGCCGAGTCTGAGCGCAGCTCCGGTCACAAGCGCGGTCGCGTGGTTTTGCGTTTCAGGCATGATGTGTGGATGTGGGGCTAAAGGCTCGGGCAATTCGCCGCCGACTATACTTCCGGGGTTGCGTTTGGCGAACGGACCAATTTACCTTGCCCGACGCAACTTCCATCGCAAGGGCACCGCTCGCGGCGCCCTTTTTTCGCGCAAGGCCCATGTCATACCGTCCAGCCATGACCGGAGAGCAAGCAGGGAATGTCAGGGCGCCCGACGCCGCGGCGATGGAGGCGGCTTACGCCATCTACACGCCGCTCATGCTCTCCTTCTACGACCGCCTGGTGCATGGTCTCTCCAATCGCTTCGCCTGGCGTTGTCCGACGGAGCGGATGCTCGATCTCTACCGCAACAATCTCTCCTCCCGCCACCTCGAGGCGGGGGTGGGCACGGGCTTCTTCATCGACCGTGCCAATCCGGGAGGGTTCGAGCAGCTGACCCTTCTCGACATCAACCGACATTGCTTAGCACGCTCGGCGCGCAGACTTGCGCGTTACCAGCCGCTGCTTTGCGAGGCCAATCTGCTCTTGCCCATCGCCATCGAGCTCGAACCGGTAGACAGTATCGGGCTTACCTACGTGCTGCATTGCCTGCCGGGGCCGATGCCAGCGAAGCTGACAGCGATCGATCATCTGCGGCCGGTGATGAACAAGGGCGCCGCGCTGTTCGGGGCCACGATCCTCGGCCGCGGGATCGAGCCGAATGGCGCGGCACGGTCTCTGCTGCGGCTCTACAATGCGAAAGGCGTGTTCAACAATGTCGATGACGATTTCGAGGCGCTCAGCAATGGTCTCAAGCGGCGCTTCGATGTCGTTGAGATCGAGACGAAAGGATGCGTCGCGCTGTTCCGGGCGCGCTGATTTGGTCAGGCGCGGCCGCCCCTTGATGGCCACTAACTCGCCGTTAACCATACAGACTTTCGCCCCACTGGCTGGTTAACGCTTGGTAAGGGTACTCCCATACCCTGGGACCGCGAGCGCTTGGTCGGGCGCAAATTCTAGCGCCGACGCGGTAACGGACCGAGCCTCCTATCGTGAGGGAGTTTGTTTTGCGTACACGATGTGACCAGGCTTTGGTCTTTGCCGCCGCGTTAGCGGCCGGCGCCGCGGTCTCTTGCCCTGCTCTCAGTGCCGACGTCATCAATGCCGGGCCTCCGCCGCTTCTCTACGAGACGCCGCCGGTGATGCAGGATCTCTTTGCCGGCTGGTGGATCGGCGGAACACTCGGCGGCGCTACCGGCAATTTCGACTTCTCTCAGTCGAGCGCCGCGATCGATTCGAGTGGCGTGCTTGGCGGCGTTACCGGCGGCTATAATTGGCAGAACGGTCCGATCGTGATCGGGCTCGAGGGAGACGTGCTCGGCGCCGGCATCAGCGGCAGCGGCCGCTTCAATAACGGCGCCAATGTCGCCAATCCGGATATCGACGCCATGGCGAATTTGCGCTTGCGGGCCGGCGTCACCGTGGTGCCGCAGGTGATGCTGTTCGTCACCGGGGGAGGGGCCTGGGCCGATGTCGATCTGCCGGTGAACGGACCTGGCGGTGGCTCCGGCAGCGGATCCTTCTTCGGCTGGAGCGTCGGCGGCGGCGCCGAAGTCGCGTTCAGTCCGAATTGGAGCGCGCGCTTCGACTATCAATTCACCGACTTCGATTCCGATACGGTGTCGTATCCCGGCGGAGACGTGAAATACGATCCTGACGTCAACACCTATCGCGGCGCGCTGATCTACCGCTTCTAGTTTCAGTTTGGTTCTAGCGGTTCCGCGCCGCAGGGACGCTCACCCTTCCCAAGCGGCAAACGCGATTCTCTTCATTCGGTCCGCAAGCCCTCGGAAACAGATCGCGGCCGAAGCAGATGCGCACGTCGAGCAGATTCTGCCCGCGGCAACTCACCACGATCATGTTTGGCTTGAGCCAAGCATTGGATTTGAGGAACTCGCCTTCGATCTCCTGCTGCGTGAGACTGAGCCGGCCCTCGGCGCCGGAGAAGCGCTGAGGGATTTTGACCCGCTCATAGAGGTCGCGGGCCAGCCCGAAATACTGATCGGGCTCGAGACCTGAACAGGTGCCGTGGGTGCGGTATTCGTGGATGATCAGATTCTTGCTCGGCATGATGTCGCGCAGATCATCGATCACCGATTGCGGCACCCATGGGCGCTTCGGCGTTCGGCAATACTCCGGCCATCCGTGGGTGTTCTGCGGCCACAGCCCGTGCAGGGTGAAGGCATTCGCCCTTTCGGCATCACACTGCCGGTCGCGCCGCCGGTTTCCTGCGGTCACGCAATAAGACGGCGTCCAGCCGAGCACGAGGACGTAGTAGTCGAAGCGTCCAGGCTCGGTCCCTTGCTCTGCGGTCGCCCGGCTCAATGCCAGCGCGGCAATCAGACAGAGGCAGAAAGACAGTACCGAGCCTATGCCTTGTGCTTGCCATCGATCGCGCCGAGTTCGTCCAAGAGTCTCGCCCAGCTCCTGGCGCCCTTGGTGAAGCTCTTCACATTATACTTCTCGTTCGGCGCATGGATGCGGTCGTCATCGAGCGCAAAGCCGACCAGCAGCGAGTCCATGGCGAGCCGCGAGCGAAATGACTCAACGATGGGGATCGATGCGCCGCAGCCGATGATGACCGCCGGCTTGCCCCACTCCTGCTCAAGCGCGCGCGCAGCCGCCTGGAAGATGGGAGCGGACGTATCGAAGCCGACTGCGGGCGATCCTCCCTCGCCAGCGTAGCTGACGGTGCAATCGGCAGGCAGCCGCTCGGCGATGAAGCGATGCAGGCCATCGAGGATTTGGGCTGGTTGTTGATTGGGTACCAGCCGGAAGGAGAGCTTGGCGGCGGCGTGCGCCGGAATCACGGTCTTGGTGCCGGGGCCGGTATAGCCGCCGAAGATGCCGTTGATCTCCGCCGTGGGCCGCGACCAGAGCTGCTCAATCACGCTCATGCCTTCTTCGCCGGCAGGGGCCGTCAATCCGACCGCGCCGAGGAAGGCGGCGACATCAAAATTGAGCGCGCGCCATTGGGCAAGCTGGGAGAGGTGAGGAGTGACCACCCCGTCGTAGAAGCCAGGCAGCGTCACCCTTCCGCTTGCGTCATGCATGTCGGCAAGAAGATCGGCGAGCACGCGGATGGGGTTGCGCGCAGGGCCGCCATAGATACCGGAGTGCAAGTCGCGCGACGGTCCGCTCACAGTGATCTCGGAGAAAGCGAGCCCGCGCAGGAAGGCGGTGATGGCTGGCGTGTCGGCGTCCAATTGCCCGGTGTCGCACACGAGGCAAATGTCGGCCTTGAGCTCTTCGCCGTAGCTATCGAGGAAGGAGGGGAGGCTCGGGCTGCCGGACTCCTCTTCGCCTTCGAGCAGGACCGTCACATCCACCGGCAATCGCCCATGCACGGCAAGCCAGGAGCGGCAAGCCTCCAGGAAGGTCATCACCTGCCCCTTATCGTCCGAGGCGCCACGGGCGATGATAATCTCGCCCGCCTGAGGGTCCTGCGCGAGGCGCGGCGCGAAGGGTGGGACGGTCCATTCCTCCAAGGGGTCTGGCGGCTGCACGTCATAGTGGCCGTAGAACAGCACGCGCAACGGCGAACCTGAGCCGTGCCAGTGGCCGACGACCATCGGCTTTCCGGGCGTCATCTCGACCCGGGCCTGAAAGCCCATCTCGCGCAGGCTGTTCGCGCACCATTCGGCGGCGTCGATGCAGGCCGCGTGATAAGCAGGGTCAGTGGAGACGCTCGGGATGGCCAGGAACTGGAACAGACGGTCAAGCGCTCCCTGCCGCCCGGCGGCGAGGTGATCGAGCACGCGCGATAGATCAGCCTGCGATGGGCGCGGTTGGTTCACTGCCGTGTCTCACCCTTCAGTGCCGGCACAACGGGTCGGTCCACGCAAGTGTGGCACAGGCCACGACTGAAGGGCGGCAGGTTTCGGTTTTTGAGTTGTCGGGAGGTTATTCGCTGAGCTGCACGTTGACGGCTTGAGGACCTTTGCCACGGCGATCCGGCTCGGTTTCGAAGGTCACGCGCTGGCCTTCGTCGACGGCGGGTAGGCCTGACCGCTGCAAGGCGGAGATGTGCAGGAACACGTCCTTGCCGCCGTCGTCAGGCGTGATAAAGCCGAAACCACGCGAATGATTGAAAAACTTGACCGTTCCGGTCTGGCGCATGGGAAGCTCCTCCCCCTTCAAATGATCCGCATGCCAATAGAATTACGGACCAGTTTACGCAACTCCAAAGACGGGGAAAGCAACCGCGATGCCTCACCAAGCGCACCGGGCCAATCTTCACCCGAACTCAACGCAAAGCGCATCACTCTATGGTCGCGAGCCTGCCAAGTGCAAGGCCCATCTAGCTATTCGCGGGCTAGCTATTCGCCGGCGCGCTTGAGGCGGGCGGATGCGTAAGACGCGTGATCAGTTAGGATATGGTGAGTGATCCGGAGGGCCCTGCAAGGAAATACTGCCGCCGGCGGGGAAGTCGAAATGCGGTCCGAAATCTTTCGGCGCGGGCGGCATCTCGGGAAGTCCCCATATGTCGCTCAAGGTCATCGAATAACCGCCGACCGCAGGACCGGGAATGACGTTGAGCGTGCCCGGTCTGATGCGTTGCTGAGCCTGCACCTGGTCAGCAGGCCAACCGAATAAGAAGCCGGCCGTCAACAGAGCAGCCAGGGCGAGAAGCCGGGAAGAGGCGAAGCGCTTGAACATGGCAAGTATGAGTCCCTGGTTGGTCCAATTCGGCCTCAGCCTAGCTTTCAACACGTTACCATTACGTCAGCGCCCGCCGATAGCGGCGATTGAGCTTTATGGGCAGACGACCGCCGAAGTGGTGCATACGAAGCCGCCAGGCGGCCCCTTTTGGCAACTTGTCGAGCTCTTCTTGACCTTCGCGCGCAGGCTTGCTGCACGTTGAGTGAGCTTGACCGCTGCCTTGGTGGTCGCCGTGGCCGGATCCGGCCCGCGCCCCTTCACGCTCACTGCCACGCAAGTTCCCGCCAGCGCTGGCTCGGCAACGACGGCAAGCGCGGCGACGGCGCTCAATAGAACGCCCGCAACTACGACTTTACTTCGGATCATGATGCCCCCCAGTCGGATGACCCCGTGCTAGGGGCAAACCTTCGCCGACGAATCGCAAACGAAGAGCGCGCCGCCCTTGCCCTTGCTGCAAGAGGTCGGAAGGTGTCCAGAGTGCACCGTCGAGAGCTTGCTCTTATGAGCCCAATGGTCGATGTGCCGCATCAGTTTGGCCTGCGCCCGCTCGGAAGCGGCATGCTCCCCAAGGCCGCGGGCCTTGGTCGATACGATGACGCAACCCGCGGCTTGCACCGGCTGCGAAACCGCGGCAAACGCAACCATGACGCCCAAGGCGACCCCGGCGATCACTACTTTACGTCGGATCATCATTATCCCCCAATTTTGCAACTAACCCCGCTTCCCTCGGACTATGCAGTCTTTCCGGCAAATTGCCCAGTAGATTCCATCTCGCGTGAACGCTCCTCATCACCTTCACGATTTCGTGTCATAGAGTATTTGCAAGCATTTGGGCTTGATTTGTCGTCTAATGGCACTGTTGTGAATCGGCTCGCCGAGCTGCCGAGGCGGCGATGCGCAAACGGAGGATGCAGGATGAAACCTATCCGACTGATAATGCTGGGAATTATTGCGGCTGGGACGACTATCGGGGCAGTCAGCGCCTTCGCCGCGCCGGCACCCACCCCCGCAATGCCCGAGACAAACAGCTCGCTCGTAACCCCAGCCTACTATTGTTGCTGGTGGCAATATGGGTACAAGAAGTGCTCTAATTACTGCGGCGGGGGGGGATACCATCGCCACTACTATCGGCCATACCGGTACCGCTATAACTACTAGCGGTAAGCCTGCCAGACCTGCATAGATTGTCAAACGCCGGGCTTTCGCCCGGCGTTTGCGCATATCGGGATGGGCGGCGGCCCGAACGGACGCCCATCATTCTTTGCCAGGCCTCAGTTGACGAAGCTCGCGCTGCGCACAAAGGCGCCATAGGGGTTGGCCGCGGACGCGAGAGTGATGCCCCTGGCCTGGCCTCTGCGGCCCTTGCTGAACTCCCTTGAAGCGACCGCAACTGCCTTGCGTGCGCTGGTGCGCGAGACGGCGGCGTAGGTCTTGCGGGAGGAGGCCCGAGAGGCGACGCGGCTGATGTCCCGCGTCGACTTCATCAGGCCGGCGACGTTACGCTTCTCACTCTTGACCGAGCGTTTGCCGGCTGACGCAGTCACGATTTTCGCGGGCTTGCTGTGGGCCTTTGCAGTCTTGACGGACCTGCTGCGGGATGCGCTCGCGACCTTCACCGGTTTGCGGGCAGGTGCGCCTTCCATCTTGGCCGACCTGATGACCGGCGTGTTTGCCGGCGTGTCGCCAGAGGCGGTTCCCATTTTTGCGGGCTTGCCGCCGGACGCACTCGCGACCTTGACGGGGCTGTCAGACGAGCTCGCGATCTTGGGCGAGCCGCCACCGGACGAGCTCACCTTAACCCGTGCGGTGCCAGAGCCGAGCATGCCAAGGGCGGACGCCGCCGCCTTGGAGACGTCGATGATCCGCCCCCCTACGAAGGGTCCCCGGTCATTGATCCGCACGACCACCGAGTGGCCGTTACTGAGGTTCTCCACCAGCACCTTGGTGCCGAAGGGCAGCGAACGATGCGCCGCGGTCATTTCGCTCGGGTTCATCATTTCGCCGCTCGCCGTGCGTGAATGCAGCGCGTACCAGGAGGCATGCCCGACCTGGTCGGCCTGAGCCAGCTCGGGCAGCAGAAGGGCAGCGCCAATGACGCCCATGGCAACGATGTTAGCGCGCATTTGAAACATGCGTTGTGCTCCTATTCGATTGTCTTGGGTTTGAAGTGACCGACGACGATTCGAGCCGGTCTGCACGCATGAGTGCTGGCCGCTAACCTACGGCGGACCAAGGCGAAAAATCGGCTTCGACGGGGTAATTGAAGGGCGATTTAGGGGCGTCGTGATTAAGCTTACCTGGCTGCCGGCGGTCCCACCTGAGGCCGGCCGCCGCGGCATTCCTTGTGGTTGCCGGCGCTTCGACAGACAAAAAAGGCGCCAGCTACTTTGAGCTGGCGCCTCCACATGGAACCCGCATCACATGCGCGGGCAGGGATCGTTCCTGCCCTATGCGACGGCGGACATCGTTAACGCGCGGGCGCGTAGGAGTCGGGGCCGTAGCCGGCGCAGGATCCCTTCAACCGCTGATCATAGCCGATGGTCTGGCAGAGATAGACCTTGGTGAGAGGATCGTTGTGGACTTGAGCCGCCGTGACCTTCGAGCCATAGCTCCGTGCCACGAAGGCAATCTGCTCCTCCTCGCAATAGGGAGTGGCGATCAATCCGTATTTGGTGACCTGAAAGTTGCCTCGGCATTGGATTTTCGCCTCGACTGGCTCCGTCAGCATGGCGGTCAGCGCGACCGCCGCGCACCCCGCCAACCCTGCCTGCAGAAATCTGCTCATGTCGTCTCCTCCTCGAATCGGGGCTTAGTCATTCCCGCCTGCTTCCAGTCTGACTGACGGAGGAACTCGCCTCAATGGTGATTTGGGGGCCGCTCATCAGTCCAGGTTGGAACCCTCCAGGGGCATGTAGTCGTTGAGTGGTGCCCCTGCCACAGGCGCCGATGAATCCTGCTCAATCCTTCATCAAACCCCGCCTAATCATTGCCCTTTTTTGTGATTACCTATATGCAATTGGAAACTACAAGGATGGGCTGGGGACTGAAACGTGATGCAAAAGAAAAAGACAGCAGAGACGCAGGTTCAGCAAGAGCTAAGCTCCGAGCCGTCGACCTTCATGAACCGGGTCGGCTGGGTGGTGGAGCGGGAGCCGATGACCGGCGCTCAAGCCGCCGCGCTTAGGCGCCTTGCCGAGGAGATCAGGGAACCGCATGCCTTCGATGCAAGCTTGAGCAAGAGCCAGGCCGCACGGCGCATCGAACGTCTGCAGGAAAGACTTAGGCTCGGCGAGCTTCCACCCCACACGGACTAGCTTTCCTGCGTTTGTTTCGCGGGGGGAGTTAGGCTGTGCAAGACCTTGGCGAGTATCCGGTCTCGTTCCACGAAGTTTGCTATTGCCCTGGTGCTGACCTTCGGCACCGGAGCGCTGTCCATGGAAGGAGCCGATGCAGCCTTGGCTCTGACGCTCACCTCTCCCGCCTACAAGCCCGGCGCCGCCATGCCGTCGCAATATACCTGCGAGGGCGAGGACATCTCACCGCCGCTCGCATGGGATGGCGTGCCGGCGGGAACAAAGAGTCTCGCGCTCGTTCTTGACGATCCTGATGCGCCGGACCCCAAGGCGCCGAGACGAGTCTGGGTGCATTGGGTGCTCTACAACATCCCACCAGAGGCGAAGGGGCTTGCCGAGAATGCCGATAAGGGCGCCTTGCCTGCGGGCACCGTCCGAGGCGTTACGGATTCAGGAAAGGCGGCGTATCACGGTCCCTGTCCGCCGATCGGACGGCATCGCTATTTTCATAAGCTCTATGCGCTCGACACCACGGTCGGCCTCGCTCACGCAACGAAAGCTGATCTCGAGGCGGCGATGAAAGGCCACGTGTTGGCCCAGGCCGAACTGATCGGCACCTACCAAAAGGGCGATCGCTGACCAGCGGAGGGGGTGTCTCTTCCCTTGACCGAGGCTTTCCACTTCGCTTCAAGTGCGGGCAGGGCAGGGCAGGACATCAGAGGGGAGCCACCATGCGGAATTTCGTTTGCGCGGGCGCTGGCGTTGCGATGCTGATTGCAGCGGCGAGCCCGGCCTTTGCTCAAGGCTGTCCCAGCCCAGCGGGCTTTCCGCGCTGGCTCCAGGGCTTCAAGCAAGAGGCAGTGGCACAAGGCATTTCCCCGCAAACGATCTCCGCGCTCGACGGCTTGACCTACGATCCCGCCACCATCGCCAAGGACCGCGCGCAAGGGGTGTTCGCGCAGACCTTCCTGCAATTCTCCGACCGCATGGTCTCGAACAATCGCCTGCAGGTCGGATCGGCGCTGATCAAGAAAAACGCCGCCACCTTCGCGAGGATCAAGCAGGAATACGGCGTGCCGGCTCCGGTGCTCGTCGCCTATTGGGGACTGGAGACGGATTTCGGCAAGGTGATGGGCAATTTGGAGACGCTCCGCTCGCTCGCCACTTTGAGTTTCGATTGCCGCAGGCCCGAGGAGTTCAAGGAGCAGTTCCTCGACGCGCTACGCGTCATCGAGCGCGGCGATCTCACCCCTGAGGAAATGCGCGGTCCGGCGCATGGAGAGGTTGGGCAGTTCCAGTTCCAGCCGAAGATCTATTACCAATACGCCGTCGATTTCGACGGCAACGGGCGCCGCGACATGATCAGGAGCGCGCCTGATGCGCTTGCCTCCGCCGCCAACTACCTCAAGGGCATGGGCTGGCAGCCGGGCCAGCCGTGGATTGAGGAGGTCGTCGTACCGGTCGACATGGACTGGAGCCAGGCCGACGTCACCATCAAGAAGCCGCGTTCCTATTGGGCGCAAGCCGGCGTCACCTATCGGAACGGCAAGGCAGTCCCCGCCGACAATGTACAGACGTCACTGCTGCTTCCCATGGGGCGGAACGGGCCCGCCTTCATCACCTATCCGAATTTCGACGTCTATCTCGAATGGAACCAGTCGCTCGTCTACTCGACCACGGCGGCCTATTACGCGACGCGTCTTGCCGGCGCGCCGGCGCTCAGCCGTGGGCGGGGCGTCGAGCCGTTGCCCATCGCGCAGGCGAAGCAAGTGCAGCAGCTTCTCGCCAAGCGCGGCTATGACGTCGGCAAGATAGACGGCGTGATCGGGGCGGCGACCCGCAATGCCATCCGCGAGATGCAGGTGAAGTACGGGCTTCCGGCCGACGGTTATCCGACGATGGAACTGCTCGCCGCGCTACAGGGGCGGAGGTAGGAGGCTGTCTGCTCCGACTTAAGCCGGGTGGGCACCGGCGTGCGCGGCGACGAAGGCCTGCACGCGTTCGATGTCGTGGTACTCGGTGAGCTTCACCGGCCAGCCGTCTTCGAGCGTCCAGAAATGCGCCTTGGTCGATTCGAACGGGGCCCCGGTCTCGCGGTGGCGATAATGGATCGGCACCTCGACGGCGGCGCGGTTATTCTCGATCATGAGGTCGCTCGTGTCGAAGACCACGAAGTCGAACTGCTCCACGATGAGCTGCAAGCGTTCGAGCGCCTCTTTCTTGCCGCGGCGGGCCCCGCCCAGGGGGTTCAGGTCGATCGGGATATGGATCACGTGACAGAAGTCATCAGGCAGATAGGTTGCCAACCAGTCGAGATTCTGCGCCCGCCACGCATCGTAAATGTCGCCAAGGATGGCTCGCACCGTCTTCGCCATGATTCCCCCTCCACCGTCCCCAATGAATCAACGCTAACACGCGCTTAGGCGTGCGGCATCATGTTTCTGTCTGCCCACGGATGATCCGCTTGCAACGGCTGCCCTGGAAAGCGGGCAGAATGCCACTTCGCTCATCATGCGGGAGCTTCGCCGTGATAGCATCGCGCCGCGGCCGCCAAAGGGCCGCGTCAAGGGGATGGGTGTGCGGCGGCATCCTCAGCAGAGGAGGAAGTGCCATGGAAGGGACGTTGGTCAATCTCATCATTCAGATCATTGCCGGTGCCATCGGCGGCACGGCGGCGGGCAGCGCGCTGAAGGATCTCAGCATGGGCAAGGCCGGCGACGCGATCAGCGGGGCGGTCGGCGGCGGCGTGGTGGGCCAGATTCTGATGGCCGTGCTCGGCGGGGCGGCTGCCCCCGATGCTGCTGCCGCGGCAGGCGGGTTGGACATTGGCGGCATCGTCAAAGACCTGGTGGGCGGCGGTGTGGGCGGCGCGGTGGTGATGGCCATTATCGGCGCCATCCGCAACGCCATGGCAAAATAGATCGGCTTTTGACGGCTGCTGAACGTTAAGACTACGCTAGCGGGTTGATTTGGCTCAACGCGTTCACCGCAGCGTGCGGGTTTGCTCGCCCGATAGGGCACGATGGAGGCAGCCATGACCACAGGCCTCGACGTCTTCGATACGACGGTGCAGGAGACAAATCTCTGGCTCAAGGACGTGATGGAGCGAATCGGCACCTACGACCGGCACAGCGGCTATTCCACGTTGCGTGCGGTGTTGCACGCCGTGCGCGACCGCATCGGCCCGGAAAACGCGGCGCATCTTGGGGCGCAGCTGCCGATGCTCATTCGCGGGCTATTTTATGAAGGCTGGGACCCGACAGGGAAGCCGACAAAGGAACGGCACGAGGCTCAGTTTCTGGCACACATCGCCAAAGAGATGCCTCGCGCCGAGGCGAGCGAGGTCGAGCGAGGTGCAAGCGCTGTGCTCGACGTGCTTGCAAAGAGGATCGACCGCGGCGCAGCCGTAAAGATCGCCGTCACCTTTCCCGAGGAGCTGCTCAAATTCTGGCCGGCGTTCATCCAGGAAGCGGTGAAAGAGCGTCGGAAAGGCGCTGCTTGATCCGCAGCGTGCACAGCTCCGGCACGTGTTACGCTAGCGGCTCTTGCCTTTGAGGGCGCGCGTGCCTGGCTTGCCGGCCTTGGAGCGTCCACGCGATTTAGAGAGCGCGGCGAGAGGGATCTCGCGGTTATGCGGGCCCATCTCGTCGAGCGTCGGCTTGTGCGGGCGATTGAGCGGCGCTGACAACAACTCCTCCACCGAGCGCTCAAGCTCGCTCTGACGCGCGAGCGGATCGTCGGCGATGGCGAGCTCCATCTGGCGCAAACGTTTGACTTCATCGCGAAGCCGCGCGGCCTCCTCGAATTCGAGATCGGCGGCAGCGGCGCGCATGCGCTTCTCCAGGTCGGCGATGACGCCTTCGATATTGTGCCCGATCAGGGCCTGCTCGCCCTCGCCAAAGCCGGTGCCGGCGTCGACCAGAACGTGATCGCGCTCATAGACCGAGGCCATGATGTCGCCGATGTGCTTCTTGATGCTTTCCGGCGTGATGCCGTTCGCCACGTTCCACGCGGTCTGCTTCTCGCGCCGCCGCGTCGTCTCGGCCATGGCACGCTCCATCGATCCGGTGATGCCGTCGGCATAAAGGATCACCCGGCCGTCGATGTTGCGCGCGGCGCGGCCGATGGTCTGGATCAGCGAGGTCTCCGAGCGCAGGAAGCCTTCCTTGTCGGCGTCGAGGATCGCCACCAGCGCGCATTCCGGAATGTCGAGGCCCTCGCGCAGCAGATTGATGCCGATCAGCACGTCGAAGGCGCCGAGTCGGAGATCGCGGATGATCTCGATGCGCTCGAGCGTCTCGACGTCGGAATGCATGTAGCGCACGCGGATGCCCTGCTCGTGCATGTACTCGGTCAAGTCCTCTGCCATGCGCTTGGTGAGGGTGGTGACCAGCACGCGATAGCCTTGCGCCACTACTTTGCGTGCCTCATCGATCAGGTCGTCGACTTGGGTGGAGGCCGGGCGCACCTCGACCGGCGGGTCGATCAGGCCGGTGGGGCGGATCACTTGCTCGGCGAAGGCGCCTTGCGTCTGCTCCAATTCCCAGCCGCCAGGCGTGGCCGAGACATAGATGGTCTGCGGCCGCATGGCGTCCCATTCCTCGAAACGCAGCGGCCGGTTGTCCATGCAGGAGGGGAGGCGGAAGCCATATTCGGCGAGCGTCGATTTCCGCCGGTAGTCGCCTCGGAACATGCCGCCGATCTGCGGGATGGTGACATGGCTCTCGTCGACGAACACGAGCGCGTTGTCAGGCAGATATTCGAACAAAGTCGGCGGCGGCTCGCCAGGCTTGCGGCCGGTGAGATAGCGCGAATAATTCTCGATGCCGGCGCAGGAACCGGTTGCCTCCATCATCTCCAGATCGAATAGTGTGCGCTGCTCGAGCCGCTGCTGCTCCAGCAGACGTCCGGCTCGGTTCAGCTCGTCCAGCCGCTGCTTGAGCTCCTCCTTGATGCCGCGCACCGCCTGCTTCAGCGTCGGCTTCGGCGTCACATAGTGTGAGTTGGCATAGACCTTCACGATGCTGAACTCGTCGGTCTTGGCCCCGGTCAAGGGGTCGAACTCGGTGAGGTTCTCCACCACGTCGCCGAACAGCGAGATGCGCCAGGCGCGGTCCTCCAAATGCGCGGGCCACAGCTCTATGGTGTCGCCGCGCACGCGGAAGGAGCCGCGGGCGAAGTTCATGTCGTTGCGCCGATAGTGCAGGGCCACCAGGTCGGCGATGAGCTGGCGCTGCTCGATCTTGTCGCCGCGCTTCAAGGAGAAGGTCATCGCCGTGTAGGTCTCGACCGAGCCGATACCGTAGATGCACGACACGCTGGCCACGATGATCACGTCGTCGCGCTCGATCAAAGCGCGGGTCGCAGCGTGGCGCATGCGGTCGATCTGCTCGTTGATGGAGGAGTCCTTCTCGATATAGGTGTCGGTGCGCGGGATATAGGCCTCCGGCTGGTAGTAGTCGTAGTAGGAGACGAAGTACTCGACCGCGTTGTCGGGGAAGAAGCTCTTGAACTCGCCATAGAGCTGGGCGGCAAGCGTCTTGTTGGGGGCGAGCACGAGGGCAGGACGCTGTGTCGCCTCGATCACCTTGGCCATGGTGAAGGTCTTGCCGGAGCCGGTGACGCCGAGCAGCACCTGATCGCGCTCATGGGCGTTGGCCTGGGCCACGAGCTCGGCGATGGCCTGAGGCTGATCACCCTTGGGCGAAAGCTCTGATTGAATGTGCAAGGGCATGCCCCCCTCGGTCTTATCGGGGCGGGGCGGCCGGTGCGGGGTGAAGGAGGCAGCCTCGCCGGTCACCAACGGATGCTCTTGCATCAGCGGCTGCGGTGCCTCGCCGAAGCCCGGCGGACGACGGTCGGCGCCTTGCGGCAGCCCGGTCGAAGGCAGGCCGGTGGCCTCACCCGTGACGGCGCGAGGCTCGGCGCGCGAGCCAAAGGTCTTCGGTCCACGATAGGGCATAGTCGCAATATGGCGGCGGGGAGAGGAGTTGGCCAGTGGCCTGGCGCGAGCGGCCCACTCGCCCATCCTGACTTGAAAGGAGCTCCCGCGGTGCGGACGCAATCTCATTTAGGTTAGATTGCATAATGATATGATATATTCTTATGGTTGCACTTCAACCTCGAAATCTGACGCCTCGAACGGGAGGATCCAATGGCTCACGTGCTCGATACCACGCGGGACTGTTCGAACCTGGCTACCTGTTTGAAGCAGCAGGGCTACACCATCCTCATCCGCTATTACTGCCGAGCGGACATCACCTGGAAGCGCATGATGCCAATGGAGGCGGTCGCCTTGTCGCGCGCCGGGCTGAAGCTCGCCGCGGTCTACCAGAACCGCCAGAACCAACCACAGGATTTTTCGGAGGCAAAGGGCAAAGCCGCCGGACGAGACGCCTACGACTATGCTGAGAACAGCATTTTCCAGCCGGCGGGCTCCGCCATCTATTTTTCCGTGGATTTCGATCCCAGCGAAGCCGTGGTGAAGAACAACGTCGTGCCCTTCTTCGCGGGGATCAAGAAGGCGTTCAAGGAGGGCGCCGGTGGGCGCGCCCCAGACTATAAGATCGGCGTATACGGATCAGGCCGCACCTGCCGCATCCTTCGCGCTGGCAAGCAGGTCGAATTTACTTGGCTCTGCCAATCGACCGGCTTCGCCGAATACGAAAAATATCTCAATTCGCTGGACTGGAATCTCAAGCAGAACATGCCGAAGAAGGTGTGCGGCATCGACTGCGATCCAGACGAGGTCAACCCGAATGATGAGGCGTTCGGAGCTTTCAGTCTCGACGTCGACACGCTCGGTCCCGCGATTCCCCCGATCGAAGAGGTCGCGGCCACAGAACTGTACCACGTGATCGCCAGCTCGGGTTTGCGGGTCAGGGGTGGCCCAGGCGTGGAGTTCGAAATTCGCTCCGTGCTGCCGCTCGGGACCACGGTCAGGGTGATGTTCCGGCAGGGAGATTGGGCGATGGTCGACGCAACTGGAGACGGTGCCGCCGATGGATTCGTGCTCGCCTCATACCTCAAGAGCGATTGAGCACCGAGGGGGCACTTCTGCTCTTGCTTCGCCACGCAAGATGGACCGGAAGCCGTTGCGAATGATGTAGCAGATGGCGTTGTAGCCGATCCTGCGGGTCGGAAGGGGTGTGATGGAGCTCAACGCGAGCTTTAGTGCAGTGCAGTATGGCCGCCCTGCCGGGGCGCGACCCTCGGAATTTGCAGGCTCTTTTGCCGGCGGCAGCAGCGCGTCGCTTAGCCGGTCGGCGAAGCGCACCATGCGTCTGCCACAATGACGCTTTCTGCTCCGATCGTCGTATAATGAAAAAAACAATTGACTCGTCGCTCGGGACGGCAAGCTTGGACCTGTGAGAATGATTCGTGCATGCACGCGCCCGCTGTCGGCGGCCGCCTGCGGGCAGTAGACAATCGGAGCAGAACCATGGCTACGAGAACGAGTGGGAAGAAGCGCTCAACGACCAAGAAAACGAGTGCACGTAAGACCAACCGCCGCGCGAGCGCCTCGCGGGCGGGAGCAAAGAAAACCAGCGCCAAGAAAAAGGCCCCGGCACGCAAGAAGGCCGCGGCACGCAAGCCTGCGGCGCGCAAGACCGCGGCCCGCAAGGCGCCTGCGAAGCGCGCAGCGGCGAAGAAGCCAGCCGCGAAACGCGCAGCGCCGAAGAAAAAAGCCGCAGCGAAGAAGCCAGCAGTGGCAGCGAAGAAGCCGGCAGTGGCAGCGCCGAAACCGATGGCTCCGGCAGCAAAGCCAGCCGCGCCAGCAGCGCCGCAACCGGCGCCGCGACCGATGCCGCAGCCTGCGATGGCAACGCCAGCGGCTCCGAAGCCTGCCGCGCCAATGGGCGGTGGGGGAATGCCGCAGCGGCCAGCCGGAGGCGGCATGGCCACGCCAGGGCCATCCTCGGGTGGCGGCATGCCAAGCTCAAGCCCAAGCCCAAGTGCGCAGCCTTACCGGCCGTCCTGGGCAAGAGACGACGACGACATGTAGTTGGAAGGGGAGGGCGGCCTCACGGCGGCCCTCCCTTACAGTCATTCGCTTTCGCCGACGAGGCCGCCAAGGTTCAGCCGCTCCATGCCGTCGAGCCAATGCTCGGCGAGCAGAGGGTGGTCGAGCAGATAGTTTTCGGTGGGCACCTCGCGGCGTTCGAAGGCGCGCGCCACGAGGTCGTTCCACTCCTCAGCCTCGCCGTCGCCGCGGCCGAGCCACATCAGGGCAACGAGCTCGGCCCGTTGGCGAGGGGTCAACCCCTGAATCTCCTCGATCACCTCCTCGCGGCTCAGATCTCCCTCCTCATCCTGCAGCGCGCCGGGCGACATCTCGTCATCGATGGGATTGGAGCCGTCGTCGGGGAGGTCGGTTTCCTCCTTGGCCATGAAGGATCGCACCTTGACGATGAGGTGACGGAGATAATCTGGGTCGATGGAAAGCTCGGCCATTTACCCTTCACTCCGGTTTGACGCTCGCAGAAATTATGTCCTATTCGCGGGCGCTGCTAGCCTAGCCTGTCCCGCCGCGGGCTCCCAACATCACGAGGCTCGAATGTCGTTCGTTTCCGCTTTGATCCAGCCTGGCCATTGGCCCTATGTCGCGCCGATCATCCTGCTCTTCTGCTCGAACCTATTCATGACCTTGGCGTGGTACGGCCATCTCAAATTCAAGGCGGTGTCGCTCGTGGTCGTGGTGCTGGTGAGTTGGGGCATCGCCTTCGTGGAATATTGTTTCGCGGTGCCAGCCAACAGGATCGGCAGCGCGGTTTATTCGCCGGCCGAACTCAAAACGATCCAGGAAGTGATTACGCTGATCGTGTTCGCAGGCTTCACTGCGATCTATTTCGACGAGCCCTTGAGCTGGACGCAAGCTGCAGGCTTTGCTCTGATCGCTCTCGGCGCTGCTCTGGTGTTCCATGGCCAGTCTTAAGCAAGGCGGCCGCTCAGATCTCCGGACTGCCGAGGCCGCCCGGAGCATCGCGCCGGAACTACACGCCCCGGAAGACGTTTCCCACCGCCAGGATGATATAGGCGATGATGGCCACCCAGAAGGCATTGGCGCTCACCAAGGGAATTGCGACGAACGTGCCGATGATGGCGAGCACCGCCAAAATCAGCGAAATGACGAAAACCGCGGTGGTCGGCGGTGACAAATTCATCTCAAGCCCTCCCTCTTGTTGACGGGCGAAATGTAATCGTTTTCTGTCAAAAAGCGAGGCGGTTGGCCTGCTTGCGCACAGGCCGGACGCGCTGAGGGAGCTTGTCTGGGCACAACGGAGGAGAGAAGCAATGCGTCCCATCATGCGATTGATCCTCGGGCTTTGTGCTCTCGCCGTGATCTTGGCGGGCGTTGCGCTTGCGCTTCCCGGACATGTGACGGTGGCGCGGTCGGTGGTGATCAATGCGCCAGAGGTCGCAGTCTTCCCCTACCTCAACAATTTGCATCGCTTCGGCGACTGGTCGCCCTGGGCGGCGCGCGATCCGCAGCTCACCATCGCCTATTCAGGTCCCGAGCAAGGCAAGGGTGCCAAGGTCGAATGGACGAGCAGCAAGCCGTCCGTCGGCGCCGGCAGCATGGAAATCGTCGAGAGCAGTCCAAACCGGCATATCGATCTTGCGGTGAACTTCAACGGTTTGGATGGAACGAGCTACTACGAGGTGGTGCCCTCTGGCTCTGGCAGCAAGGTGACGTGGGGCTTCGGTTACGACTCGGGCACGAGTTCCGCTCAAGCGCTGGAAGGGTTTGATGCTCGATCGCTATATCGGGGCCGAATACCGCGACGCTCTCGCCAAGCTCAAGGACAAGATCGAGACCGAGCGGAAGCCGATGGCGCCGATGCCGGCTCCGCCCACGGCGACCCTCGGCATGCCTGAGCAACCTGGTGCAGTCCCAGGTGCACCGGCGCCTGAAGGCACTGCCGCACCGGTGCCTGGTGCGCCCCCGCCCGCTGCAGATGCTGGTGCGGCGCAGCCACAAGGAGCGCCGACAGCCGCCGATCCGAACGCGACGCAAGCGGCAACGCCGCCGCCTGCGGCACAGCCTGCGCCGGCGCCTTCACAACCACAGGCATCGACCAAGAAGAGGCCGAAGCGTCCGTGACCAGTGGCGGCTAGAGCTTTCGCTCGATTTCAGTGGGGGCAGCCTGGTTCCCCCGGATCGCCTCGATCATCAGGTGGAGTGCACCGGGAATAGAAGAGTCGAGCGGCGAGCAGTTGGCCGATGGAGCAGCGGCAAGCGGCGGCGCGCCCGGCTCCCACAGCCGGTCATCGCGGTCTTGCTCGGAGAAGACCTCGTCGCCGGCGACCCTAACAGAATCGGCGTCCTCAACGATCTCGGTACCATTGGACACCAAATGCGGGTCACGTGCGCCGCTTACGACCAGCTTGCGCGAAGGCTCCGACGTTTGCTCGGGTGGCTTGACGCCTGCGTCGCAATGAATGGCGGCGCTGAGGCCGAGGCGCGGCACCACGGAATTGACCGCGGGCGAGGCGTGGTCCCATGGCCATGGCTTCGCCTGGGGCTCGCCGGCAAGGGCGTGCTTCCAGGCCGCCTGGCGTAACGACTGGGCAAGGCCGGTCCTGGCTTTATGGTACAGGCTCTCCTCCCCCGGCAGCAGGCCGAGCGAGGCGACCAAGGCGACCGCCAATCCAATCTTCCAGCCCGGCGCTTGGCGCAGGCGAAGGAAGTGGAGGAGGAGCTGCACCGGCCCCCGTTCCGGCATCAGATCCCCCTCCTAAACCGCCGCGGGGAGGTAGAATCGCGGCGATGGCGACGCCACCATGCAAGCGCCACCACGCAAAAACTCGCAAAAAGCACCGCGAACACAGTCGGCCCCCCCTCACGGGCTGCGAGCAGACCCGGCAGGCCGACTTGAAATGCAAAGAGAGCGGAGAAAAGAAAAAGTGTCGGGAGGAGCGAGGTCGATTTCGGCACCCGCTCGTCGAAGTGCGGAGCCTGGCGTTGAATGTTCATTGCCTTGGCCTTTGATGATCCTCCGGCACCGAGCAAAGCGAACCATCCTATTTGGGCGCATGCTTAACCGGATTGTGGCTATCCACGGCAAACGCGCCCCAACTATGGCGCAATTGAGAACGCGCCGCCTCACCGAATGTGGGGAACCTCTCCCCGGTTCTACAAGTTAGCCGATCATTACCATTGGAGAAAATGCCGGCCGGAGCGAGTCGTTCTGCGCGCACCAACACTCAACCCAAGGGAGCCCCCATCCATGGCCAAGATGAAATCGCTCGAGGACCTTTTCATCAACCTCCTCAAGGATATGTACTATGCCGAGAAGCAGATTCTGAAGGCGCTGCCGAAGATGGCGAAACAGGCCGATTCTTCAGAACTGCGGCGGGCCTTCGAGCACCATCTCAAGGAGACCGAGGGGCAGGTGGAGCGCCTCGAGCAGGTGTTCGCCCTATGCGACATCAAGGCAGCCGGCAAAACCTGTCCCGCCATCAAGGGAATCCTCGAAGAGGGTGCGGAGGACATGAAGGAAGCCGCCGACGCCGATGTGCTCGATGCCGGCATGATCGCCGACGCCCAGGCCGTGGAGCATTACGAAATTGCCCGCTACGGCACGCTGATCGCTTGGGCCAACCAACTCGGCATGAGAGAGGCGGCGACCTTGCTCAACCAGACGCTCGAGCAGGAATACAACGCAGACCGCACGCTGACCGAGCTTGCAGAGAGCAGCCTGAACCGGCAGGCGGCTGCCTAAACTGAAGGCATTCAGCCGCAAAGATTTGCCGGACGGCGCGGGTCTTCTTCCGCGCCGTCTTGCATTTCCGCCTTAAGTCTTGCACCGGGCCAGGGTCCGCGCTTAGGGTGCGCCCCGCGTCCGGTCACGCAATTTCGCGGCCCTTCAACTAGCTTCAGGAGAACGGCATGGGTCTGATCGCCCACGCGCTTGAGAGGGTTAAGCCCTCGCCCACCATGGCGATTACGAGCAAGGCGCGCGAGATGAAGGCCGCCGGCTTCGACGTCATTGGCCTTGGTGCCGGCGAGCCCGACTTCGACACCCCCGACAACGTCAAGAAAGCGGCCATCGCTGCCATAGAGCGCGGCGAAACCAAATACACCGCGGTCGACGGCATTCCCGAGCTGAAGCGGGCCATTGCTTCAAAGTTCGAGCGTGAGAATGACCTCACCTATAAGCCCGCGGAGATCACTGTCGGCAGCGGGGGCAAGCAGGTGCTGTATAACGCGCTGCTCGCCACGCTCAATCCCGGCGACGAGGTGATCGTGCCGTCGCCCTATTGGGTGAGCTATCCCGACATCGTGCTGCTCGCAGGCGCAACGCCGGTAGTGGTCGAGACCAAGCTAGAGGATGGATTCAAGCTGAGCCCTAAGGCGCTCGCCGCTGCCATCACGCCGCGCACGAAATGGTTCATCTTCAATTCGCCGTCGAACCCGACCGGCGCGGCCTATACGCGCGAGGAGATCAAGGCGCTCACCGACGTGCTGCTCAAGCACGAGAATGTCTGGGTGCTGTCCGACGATATCTACGAGCATCTCGTCTATGACGGCTTCGCGTTCTCGACGCCGGCGCAGGTCGAGCCGAAGCTGAAGGGCCGGACGCTCACCATGAACGGCGTCTCCAAGGCCTATTCCATGACCGGCTGGCGTATCGGCTATGCAGGAGGGCCAGAGCCGCTGATCAAGGCCATCGCCACGCTGCAATCGCAGTCGACGTCGAATCCCTGCTCGATCAGCCAGTGGGCTTCGGTCGAAGCGCTGGAAGGTCCGCAGGATTTCCTGAAGCGCTGGGTCGCCTCCTTCCAGGATCGTCGCGACCTCGTGGTCTCGATGCTCAACCAGGCAAAAGGGATCAGCTGCCCGACGCCGGAAGGAGCCTTCTACGTCTATCCGTCTTGCGCCGGCGTCATCGGCCGTACCTCGCGTGACGGCAAGAAGATCGAGACCGATGAGAATTTTGCCACCGCGCTGCTCCAGGAGGAGGGCGTCGCCGTGGTGCATGGCGCGGCATTCGGGCTCTCGCCTTTCTTCCGCATCTCCTACGCGACCGGCATCGAGGCGCTGGAGGAGGCTTGCCGCCGCATTCAGCGCTTTTGCGCGAACATGACCTGAGCGGGGGATCGGGCGTGGGGACGCAGATGAAGCTCAGCACGGGCAATCAGATCAACGGCAAGATCATGGAGATCCGCAAAGGGGCGGTGACGGCCATCGTCTACGTCGCCATCGCCGGCGATACCATGCTCGAAGCAAGCGTCACCATCGCCTCCTTGGAGACCCTCGGTCTCTACGAGGGCAAGAGCGTGATCTTGATGGTGAACCCCGGCGACATCATCATCGGTTGCGAATAGGCTGCCTGCCAGGCCGCTTTGCCTTCGAACTGCCGCGTCGCATTGGTGCGACAGCGGCAAGGGAGTGATCGTCACGACCGGATCGCCGTCGCCGTTGCGCATCCTCATGCTTCCCGACGGACGTCGCGTCGCTTGCGCCGAATACGGCGATCCGGGCGGACTGCCGGTGCTCGCGCTGCACGGGACACCTGGCTCGCGCCTGATGTTTGCCCTGGCTGATAAAGCGGCGCGGGAAAGGTGCATCCGTCTGATCGCACCGGAGCGTCCAGGCTACGGACTATCCGACTACCGCCACTCAGAGAGCCTTGCTCACATCGCCGAGGATCTGAGCGCGGTGGCCGACGCCTATGAGCTCGGCCGCTTCGCCGTCATCGGCGTCTCCGGTGGCGGACCCTATGCCGTAGCCGCGGCTGCGGCGATGCCGGACCGCGTCAGTCTGCTCGCGCTTGTCGCGCCGATCGGCGAGGTGGCTGATGGCCAGCTCCGTCTCTCCAGATTTCAAAGGCTTCTGTTCAAACGGCTTGCCCGCAGGCCGTGGGCATCGCGGCTTTTTTTCCGCAGGCTGCGCTCGATGGCGTTCAAGTCGCCGGACACCGCCTACCGGTGGCTGATGCGTCGCGTCCGTGCGCCCGACCGAGAGTTATTGGCGCGATCCAACGTGAAGATAAGTCTGCAGGCGGCCATGGGCGAAGGATTGCGGCCTGGAGTGGAGGGGGTGGCACAGGACCTCAGGCTCTATTGCTCGCCCTGGCGCTTGCAGTTTGCCGATATCGATGTGCCGACCATCATCTGGCAAGGCAGCGACGATCCAGTCGTGCCGCCGGAGGCGGCCTATGCCTTGGCGCGCGCTCTGCCCTAATTGCCGGTTGGATGTCATTCCGGCCGCCGGGCACTATTGGGTGTTCTCCCGGTTCGGGCTGATCCTCGATGCGGTCGCTGCCGTGCTGCGCGCCGACGCGGCGGCCGGCGGTGAAACTCCCGCGGAGCTAAGTGAATGACACCGGAGTTCACCCACTGCGCCCTGCACGCGCGCGACCTCGATCAGTCGATCGCCTTCTATGAGAGCTATTGCGGGCTCGGCATCGTCAAGGAGCACGGGGAGGGCGACGCGCGCACCGTGTGGATGGCGCATGGAGGTGATGGCCGGTTCGTGCTCGTCCTGCTCGGCGGCGGACCTGATCGCGCGCAAGGCAAGGACGACATGACGCATTACGGCTTTGCGGTTTCCTCTCGCGCCGATGTGGATGCCATCGCCGAGCGCGGCCGGAGGGAGGAACGGCTATTCTGGGAACCGCAGGAGTTTCCGCCGCCAACCGGCTATCTTTGCGCGGTCAAAGACCCGACAGGCTACATCATCGAGTTCTCGTTCGGGCAGCCGCTCGGCCAGCACCGCTAGGCCTCAATCGGAGTTCTCGCGGCAAGGGATGCGGCGTTCTGGCGCTGGAACGTGAAGGACCTAAGCGCGTAAATCCGCGTGGCCGGGGGTGAGGAACGAATCGCGCTAACCCTGACGGTGCGGACCCCCATGCTTGGCAAGCCAATCTTCTTCGACCCTAGCGGCAAGCGCGCGCGCCTGTTGCAGGGCTTGGCGTGGGTCGCCGGCACCCTCAGCGCCGTCATCTTCGTGTTGTTTACCGCGATCCTTGTGGTCGTGCATCGGCCTGATGACAAAAGCTTCGACCGGCAACTCTCGGCCCATACCTCGATCCGTTGCGCCTGGGCGCCGACCTGCTCGCCGGCGCACGCCGTTGCGGACATCAACGCCGCCGATCCGGAATTGCTGAAGACCGCCTATAAGCTCGCGTCAGACTTGCGCGAGCGGGAGCGTGGGCTCCGCACGCGCCATCCGCAGGCCGAGGTCGTGGATCGTCATCCGATTCCGGCGCCGCTGAGGGGGTCGAAGGACCGATCCTTGAGCATCGGCTTCTACGTCAACTGGGACGACAACAGCTATCCGGCGCTCAAGCGTGCGCTGCCCCATCTCGATTGGGTGATCCCGAGCTGGCTCAGCCTCGAAGGATCAGACCTCGAGCTGAAGGCAGATGTCGACGATCGGGTGTTGAAGCTCATCCAGGAGACCAAGCCCAACACGCCAGTCCTTCCCATGATCCAGAATGCGGTCGAGGGTAAATGGGACGGAGCCGGGCTCGCGAAGCTGCTCGCCGATCCGCAAGCGCGGGCGGCGCGCATCGATGAGATCGTCGCCTTTCTCGAGGACAACAAGTTTCAGGGACTGACCATCGACTTCGAAGAGGTCCCAGACAAGTCGCAGAAGGACCTGCAAGACTTTCTCCGCGAACTTTCGAGCGCGTTTGCCGCGCACGGTCTCGTCATGGTGCTCTCCGTGCCCTTCGATGACGACAGCTGGGCTTACGCCACCTACGCGAAGATTGCCGACTACATGCTGCTGATGGGCTACGATCAGCACTGGGATCAAAGCGCGCCGGGAAGCATCGCCGGCGAAGATTGGTTCGAGAACACCCTCGACAAACGTATGCAGGAGCTCGATCCCGACCGCACCATCCTTGCCATCGGCGGCTACGGCTACGACTGGGTCAAAGGGACACGAGACCCAGGAATTGACGTTCGAAGAGGCCGTGCTTTCAGCAAAGGATTCGGAAGCCCAGATCGAGTTCGATCCCAAGACGGCAAATCCGCATTTCTCCTTCATCGAGGACGACGGCAACCGTCACGATGTGTGGTTTCTCGACGGGGTGACCGCCTTCAACGAGATCGAAGCCGGGGATGCCTACCGCATGGCCGGCTATGCGCTGTGGCGGGTCGGCTCGGAGGATCCTTCCGTGTGGTCGGTGCTCGGCCAGATTTACGGGGCGCCGCCGCCCGATGAGTTGCGCGAGATCGGCACAAGCCAGGACATCGATTTCGAGGGCCGGGGCGAATTGCTGCATGTGCTCGAAAAGCCAGCCCCGGGAGCGCGAAGCTTCGACATCGACCACGACACTGGCCAGATCGTCGACGAAACCTACAAGGCGGTGCCGACCCCTTTCGTCATTGAGCGAACCGGCACCACGCCGGGGAAGCTCGCGCTCACCTTTGACGACGGTCCAGATCCGGACTGGACGCCAAAGATCCTCGACATCCTCAAGGCGAAAGGCGTCCACGCTAGCTTCTTCGTCATCGGCGAGAACGCGCAAGCCTACCCAGATCTCGTGCGCCGCATCCTCGCCGAGGGCCACGATGTCGGCAATCACACCTTCACCCACCCGAATTTGGGCGAGTTGCCCGACAGCCTCGTGACGCTCGAGATCAACGCCAATCAGCGGCTGATCGAGGCGCTGACCGGGCGATCGATGCGGTTGTTCCGCGCTCCGTTCCTCGGCGACGCCGAGCCGACCACGAGCGACGAGATCGTGCCGATCGAGATTGCCCAGTCCATGGGCTATGTGACCGTCGGCCTGCATGTCGACCCGAATGATTGGCTGAGGCCTCCGGCCGACACCATCATCGATCGCGTGATCGAGCAGGTGAGCGACCCGAGCCCCGACGTCAGCGGCCACATCGTCTTGCTGCACGATTCAGGCGGAGACCGGTCGCAGACGGTCGCGGCATTGCCGAAGCTCATCGATAGTCTGAGGGCCAAGGGCTACGACTTTGTGCCGGTGTCGGAGCTTGCTGGTCTCTCGCGCGACCAGGCCATGCCGCCGCTGCCGCCGCGCTCTTATGCTCAGCTCATCAGCCTTCCGGTATTCATGACGCTGAGCTGGCTTGGCAGCCTTCTCACCGTGGTGTTCGTCCTCGCCATCGGCCTCGGCGTGGCCCGCGTCCTGTTTTTGAGTGGGGCAGGGCTCGGCAACCGGCGCGCCGAAGCGCGTAGGGTGCCACCGCAACTCCCGCAACATCCGCCGCTGCAGACGGTGCTCATACCGGCATATAACGAAGGCAAGGTTATCGCCAGCGCGGTGCGACACATCCTCGCGAGCGACTATCCGAATTTGGAGGTCCTTGTCGTCGACGACGGCTCGACCGATGACACCTCCGCGCAGGTGAGGGCGCACTACGCCGAAGATCCCCGCGTAAAGCTTTTCACCATCGCCAATGGCGGCAAGGCTGCGGCGCTCAATTTCGGTCTCAAGCATGCGCGCGGGCAAGTCGTCGTAGCGCTCGACGCCGACACTCATTTCGAGCCGGACGCGATCTCCAAGCTCGTGCGCTGGTTCGAAGATCCTGCGGTCGGTGCCGTGGCCGGCAACGCCAAGGTCGGCAACCGCATCAACATGATCACGCGTTGGCAGGCGCTTGAATATGTTACCAGCCAGAATCTCGAGCGCCGGGCGCTTGCCGCGCTCGGTTGCATCACGGTGGTTCCCGGCGCCATCGGCGCCTGGAAACGGGAGGCGCTCGAGCGCTTGGGCGGCTTCCCCCTCGACACGCTCGCCGAGGACCAGGACCTGACGCTGGCGCTGCTGACCGCCGGCTACACGGTCCTCTACGACAGCACTGCCATTGCCTGGACCGAAGCGCCAGACACGGTGAGGGGCCTGATCAAGCAACGGTTCCGCTGGGCCTATGGCACGCTGCAATGCCTATGGAAGTACCGCAGGGTGACGCTCCGGCCGCGCTACGGCACGCTCGGTCTTTTTGCGGTGCCGCAAACCTTGCTGTTCCAGTTCGTGCTTACCGCGATCGCGCCGCTCGTGGACCTGGCGCTGATCTGGCGGCTCATCTCCGTCAGTCTGCAGATGCTGCAACATGAGGATCAATACGACCCCAACTCCTTACGGAAGGTCTTGATCTACTATCTCGTGTTCCTGCTGATCGACCTCGGCAGCGCCACGCTTGCGCTCATGATGGAGCGGCGCGAAAAATGGAGGTTGGCACCACTGCTCTTGCTGCAGCGCTTCGGATACCGGCAGCTCATGTATTGGGTAGTGCTGAAGGCGCTGTTCACCGCGGCGATCGGGCCGCTGGTCGGCTGGGGCGAGCTCGAGCGCAAAGCGACGGTCGGCACCGCAGCCGCGTAAGACGCGGCGATCCTACATCTTGTCGTAAAGCAGGCAGCAGCAGTCCTTCAGCCCGTCTTGGCGCATTTTGCAGGCGAGCTTTTCCTCCACCCCGGCGCATGATTGAGGGGGAGCATCAGCAGCAAGGCCGTTACTGCAGGTCGCGGTGTAATGAACGCAGTTGCCGCCCAACAATTCTGAGTTCTTCGGGCAATGGCAGCTCGGCGGCGTGCCAACCATGCCGCGCTCGCAGCCCATATTGGTCGCCTCAGACGCTCCCTCTGGCGGCTCGCAATAACCCCCTGCCGCGTTCGGAGCGGCGAGAACCTTGTAGCCGGGTGGGCATGAATGCTCGCCTGGCTGAACAACCTCCTGCGCCGCGCCACCTGCCGGAGGGGGCGTCGTGCCCTGCCAGGTGCCATCCGTCGAACCTTGTGGCGCCGCCTCGGGGCTCGGTCTCTCCCCGCCCGGGATGGCACTCTTCCCATATGTGGCGCCTCCCTGAGATGCCCTGCATTGAAACTTTCCATCGAACATCCCGCAGGAAAAGATCGCAGCCGCTCTGTCGCCGCCGAGGGCGAGAGGCAGCACCGACAATAGGGAAGAGGCCAACACAAAGATGCAAAGCCGGCGCATGGAAACTCCACTCAATGAAGCCAGGAGCATAATGGCACAGGAGCCGGATCAGAACAGCCGCGTGAGCGCCCCTCTAGCCTGGTCCGCTCGCGAGGACCGGACCGCTCAGGCCTCAGTGAACCAAATTGGGCCTCTTGCCAGAGGGCGCATCCCTTGACACGATAGGTTCACAAGACCGCTCGGGACGGTCGTCGGGGCCTTCCCGCGGGAAAAACCATGGGAGGAGAGTATGGGCCAAGCGCAGGGCCAACCAGCCCGCAGCGCCCGCTGCATCGCACTGGTTGGCCCCTATCTCAGCGGTAAGACGACACTTCTCGAAGCCATCCTTGCCCGCACCGGCGCGATTGGCCGGCAGGGCACCATGGCGGCCAAGAACACGGTCGGCGACGCATCGGCAGAGGCCAGGCATCACGGCATGAGCGTCGAGATCAACGTGGCCACCGTCGATTTCCTCGGCGATTCCTACACCTTCCTCGATTGCCCCGGCTCCATCGAGTTCCAGGCAGACGCTGCCAACGCGCTCACAGCTTGCGACGCGGCCATCGTGGTGTGCGAGCCTGACGAGAAGAAGGTGCCGGCGCTCCAGCTGATCCTGAAACAGCTCGAGGACCGCGGCATTCCCCACTTCCTGTTCATCAATAAGATCGACAAGGCCGAGGCGCGCATCCGCGACATCGTGCCGATGCTGCAGCCGGCTTCGAACAAGCCACTCGTGCTGCGCCAGGTGCCGATCTGGGAGAACGACATCGTCACCGGATTCATCGATCTCGCGCTCGAGCGCGCTTTTGTCTATCGCGAGCACGCGCCGAGCGAGGTCATCAGCATCCCCGACGCGCTCGCCGACGGCGAGAAGCAGGCGCGGTTCTCCATGCTGGAGAAGCTCGCCGACTACGACGACGAGCTGATGGAGCAGTTGCTCGAAGACGTACCGCCGCCGCGCGACAAGGTGTTCGACGACCTTTCCAAGGAGCTGCGCGACGGAGCCATCTGTCCGGTGCTGATGGGCTCGGCGGAGAACGGCAACGGCATCTTGCGGCTGTTGAAGGCGCTCAGGCACGAATCCCCTTTTGTCGGAACCACAGCCAAGCGCCTTGAAGTCGATGGCGCGCCCTCTTGCGCCTATATCCTCAAGACCTTCCACACTGCCCATGGCGGCAAGCTCTCGCTCGCCCGCGTGCTCACCGGCAGCTTTGCCGACGGCACCACGGTGCATGGCGGCGCCGACGACGAGCGCATCTCGGGCATCTTCACCCTGATGGGTCAGGAGCCGACCAAGCGCGGCGAGGTCAAGCCCGGCGACACCGTCGCCTTCGGTCGCCTCGACAGCGTGAAGACCGGAGACACGCTCGTCGCCGAGAAGGCGAAGCCGGTGAAGCTCGAAACCGTGCCGCCAAGCCGGCCGGTGTTTGGCCTCGCCATCGCCGCCAAGGAGAAGAAGGACGAGGTGAAGCTCACCGCCGCCATCGCCAAGATCATCGAGGAGGATCCCTCGATTTCGCTCACCCACAGCCAAGACATGGGCGAGATGGTGCTATGGGGCCAGGGAGAAATGCACCTCCGCGTGGCGCTCGAGAAACTCACCAGCAAATACGGCATCGACGCCTCGACCAGGCCGCGGCAGATCCCCTACAAGGAGACCATTCGCAAATCGGCCGAAGTGCGCGGCCGTCACAAGAAGCAGTCCGGCGGCCACGGCCAGTTTGGCGATGTGGTGGTGACCATCAGCCCGCGACCGCGAGGGAGCGGCTTCGAGTTCACCGACGAGATCACCGGCGGCGTGGTGCCGAAGAACTACATCCCATCCGTCGAGATCGGCGTGCGCGACTATCTGCACTCGGGCCCGCTCGGCTTCAACGTGGTCGATGTCGGTGTTTGCCTGATCGACGGCTCCTATCACTCGGTCAATTCCTCGGACATGGCCTTCCGCCAGGCCGGACGCATCGCCATGAGCGAGGGCTTGCCGCAATGCTCTCCGGTGCTGCTAGAGCCTGTCATGGCGGTCGAGATCGCCGTGCCCTCCGACGCGACGGCCAAGATCAACGGCATCATCTCCTCGCGGCGCGGGCAGATCCTCGGTTTCGATGCGCGGCCTGGCTGGCCTGGATGGGACTTGGTGCAGGCGCAGATCCCTGAGGCCGAGATCCAGAACCTGATCGTGGAGTTGAGATCGGCGACGGCGGGCGTTGGCACCTTCAGCGCCAAATTCGACCATCTCGCCGAGTTGACCGGCAAGATCGCCGATCAGGTGCTGGCCTCCCGCGCCGCCAAGGCAGCCTAAACCGGGCCTCGGCGGACTTGCCGCCGGGCCTCCAGCCCGCTAGACGATATGCCGAATATTTGTGCGCCGACCATTAGACCTTCGTGAGGGTTCCGAAAATGACGATTTATCCGCAGCTTGACATCCCTGAGACGCTTGCCGCCGGCCCTGGGCCGGGGAACACCGATCCTCGCGTGCTGGAGCGCTTCGCCAAAACCGGCGTCGCCGATCACATGCAGAAGGACGTTCTGCGCGGCATGCTCGAAGCCAAGGAGATGTTGCGCGAGCTGTGGGGAACCAAGAACGTCTACACCTACGGCGTTGCCGGCACTGGCTTTTCGGGACTCGATTGCGTGCTGTCGCTCATCCTTCCCGGCGACAAGGTGGTGGCCTTCCCCAACGGCACCTTCTCCGGCATCGACACCCTGACCATCCGCATGAAGGCCTCGACCGCGGAGGAGCTTGCCGCCGATTCACTGAACCCGAAGCCGAAAAGCGTGGTGGTGATCGAGACGCCGCACGGCCAATCGGTGACCGGCGAGACCGTCGACAAGGCGCTCGCCGAACACAAGCCGATGTGGGCATTTATGGCGCATTGGGAGACCGGGTCGGGCCGCATCAACGACCTCAAGGGCTTCTCCGACGCCTGCCTCAAGCACGGCGTGATGGGCATCGTCGATGCGGTGTCGAGCCTCGGCGTTGCCGACTTCAACATCGACGACTATCCGGGCGTGGTGGCCTGGGCGTCGTGTCCGCAAAAGGGCGTGCTTTCGCTGCCGCTTACCTATGCACCGGTCAGCTTCACCGACAAGGCGATCGCAATGGTGCGGAAGCGCGGCTGCCGCACCTATGTCCATCACCCGATCCTCGACGCACGGCATTGGGGCATTATCGACGGCAAGGACAGCCCGACGCCCGCCTATCACCAAACCCATTCCTGCTATGCGGTGGCCGCCTTCCACGAGGCCTTGCGTATCATCCTTGGCTACGGCCGCCGCCGCAAGGCGTCCGACTATGCCTATCACGAGAAGGCGCTCCGCCAGGCGGTGGAGGCCATGGGTTGCGACGTCACCTCCAACATGACGAGCCTCGTGGTGCTCAATCTGCCCGGCAAGCTCAAGGGCAAGGAGAAGGAGCTGGTGCAGGGCGCGCGGGCGCAAGGCTTCGGCATCTGGCCGACCCTGTCCGAACCCGTTCAGGTTCGCATTGGTATCCTCAATCAGCTGAGCCCGGAGCAAATTGCCGAGATCACCAGCCGCTTTGCCGACGCCATGCTTGCCATGGGCGCCGATTTCGACAAGCAGAAGGTGATGAACCAGCTCAAATCCTACTACGCCAAGGCCGCGTAAAACCCGCTAACGCAATGCGAAAAGGCGAGGGGGCTTCGGTCACCTCGCCTTTTTCTTTGCCTAAAGTCGCCGGATTTGCGGCGCAGGACTGATTGACGGAGATGCAGCCAGGGGGAGCTTCGACATGAACGCATTGCGCGCCCTAATCCTGATGTCATTTGCGCTGTCGGCCATTATCGCGGCGCCGCAAACAGCTGAGGCTGCCTCTGCCGCTCAGATCAACGCCGACGCCAACGCGACGCTGCAGAGCTTCGTCGCCCAAAATCCATCGGCGCGTGAGCTTGGCCGCAAGGCCGCCGGCGTTCTGGTGTTTCCCTCGGTGATTAAGGCAGGCTTCGGCGTCGGCGGGGAATATGGAGAAGGGGTCCTCATCGTCAGGCAAGAACCGGCGGGCTACTACAACATTATATCGGCCTCTTTCGGCTTCCAGCTTGGGGTTCAGTCCAGGTCGGTGATCATCATGTTCATGACCCAGGAGGCGCTCGCCGGATTCCAGAACGCCTATGGTTGGAAAGTCGGCGTCGATGGATCGGTCGTAGTGGTCACGGTCGGTGCCGGAGGCGCCATCGATACCGACACCCTGACCAGCCCGGTCATTGCCTTCATCTTCGATGCGCAGGGACTGATGTACAATTTGAGCCTCGAGGGCTCGAAGATCAGCCGTATTAACCGCTGATCCTTCTCCCGTTAAGCACGGAACGGATGGCGCGGCCTCCGCGTTAGCGGAGGAGGCGGTCAGCCTTGCATCGTCCCCGGTTGAGGGGCGCTGGAGATGCAACGACCGCATCTTCCTGTGGGGGAACATCTTCGTGTCCGATGTCAGCGACAGTCTCGATCCTATTGAACTCGCTCAAGGAGAGATCTCGCGGTCGAAAGACGTTGTCGCGTCGGTAACCAAGGACCTCGATCAATATGACCGGTGGCTCAAGGACTTCGTCGTCTCGGAGAAGCGCAATCGGGCGCGGCATGCAAGCTGGGTCAAGCGCCAGGAAGCAAAAGAGCGGCGCCGGCTTGCGCGGCAACGCATGGTGCGGTCGGCCAAACGGGGCGCCTTGTCCGCCGCCGTCTTCGTTCGCTCAGTCTGGTTGTCGTTCCGGAACGGGCTTGCTTACCTCGGCCACCTGATTTGGAAGAGCGCCGCATGGATTGCGCTCTCCGCTTACGCCCTTTCGGCCTTGGTGCTGAAACGGCTGTCGCTCGGCGTCTCCTGGATATCGGCCAGAGCTCGGGCCTACACGCTCGCTTCACTTAGAACGATTTCGGCCGGCTCCTTGTGGATCGCCGCGCGAACCAAGGCCCTGACGATCGCCTCGTTCAAGCGGCTGGCGATCGGCTCTTCCTGGGTGGGCGCCAAGGCGAGAGCTCTCGCACGCGCATCCCTCGAGGCCGCTTCGACCAGCTCGTCGTGGATCGCGGTGAGAGTGCGGATCGCTGCGCTCGCTTCGTTCAACGCGCTCTCGCGCGGCTCGGTCTGGATCACTGCCAGGGTTCGCGCCCTGACAATGGTGTCCACCAGTGCAGCCTCGGCCGGTTTCGCCTGGACCCGCGCGAAATCTCAAGACTTGGCCGGGGCGTCGCGCAAAAGGGCGGCGGTCGCCGCTTCCTGGCTTGCTGTCCGGGCAAGCGCCTTGGCAAGCGCAACCCGCAATGCCGCAGCGGTCGGATCCGTTTGGGCTGCTGCCAAGATGCGCATGTTCGCGCAAGCTTCGTCCAAGGCGGCATCACAGGGTATTTCCTGGGCAGGCGCCAAAGGCCTGGCGCTTGCGCTTGCATCCCGTGAAGCCACGGCTTCGGGTTCCGCATGGACAGCCGCCAAGACCCGCACGATCGCCCAAGTATCGTCCGAGGCGGCAACAAGCGGCCTTTCTTGGGCGCGGACCAATGGGAATACCTTCGCTCTCACGTCGCGCGATGCAGCGGCGGTCGGATCCGCTTGGGCCGTGGCAAAAACGCGCTCGATCGCGCAGGTCTCGACCGCGGCGACATCACAGGGCATTTCTTGGATGCGGGCCAAAGGCTATGCCGCCGCACTCGCATCGCGCGATGCGGCGGGGGCCGGTTCAGCTTGGGCCGCCGAAAAGTCCCGCGAGCTCATGCGCGCGTCACTGAGCGTTGCTTCGACCGGCTGGTCCTCGATGCGCGCGGAAGCGAACGACCTCACACACAAGCTTCGTCACGCCCGCGAGACATCTTCACCCTGGTTGCGGGCGAAGGTCGATGAGGCCGCTGCCCGGCTGCAAAGGCTGAAGGTCAGCGCAAGAGTGGTGGCGCAGCGTCAAAGCGAGCATGCGTCCCTCATCGCGCTGAGGCTGAGCGCGCAGGCCAAAGGCGAGCTCGATGCGCTAAGGCGCGCAGCCCGTGTAGGAGAGCTCACGCCACAGGCGTTGCGCAAATTCATGGCCACCGGGCTCAAGCTGAAGCGGCAGCCAAGCAAACTAGTGAATGGCCACGCCCAATCCACGGTGGAACCCGACGGCTTGCAAAATGGCGCGAGGGTCTCGTCAAATGCCTTGATCTGCCTCGAGCCCTGGCGCTGCCGGCTCCCGGCGGTGCAGACGGGCCGCCACAACGGCAGGTTCGCGCCGCAAAGCTGACACCCTTCGCGCAACGTGACAGCGTCTGGCCCCAAGTCCTAGAGTCTCCCGATGAACGCGCGCGAGCATTCGGTCGGTATCCTCCTGGCCGGCGGCAAATCGAGCCGCATGGGCAGCGGCGACAAATGCCTGTTGCCCCTTGGCGGCAGGCCGATCCTCGCCCATGTCATCGAACGCCTGAAACCTCAAGTCGCCGAGCTGATCATCAACGCCAACGGCGACCCGGCACGCTTCTCGGACTTCGGCTTGCCGGTGGTCGCGGATCGGCTTGGGGGCTATGCCGGACCTCTTGCCGGCGTCGTTGCCGGACTTGAATGGACGCGCACCAATCGGCCTCAGAGTCGCTTCGCGATCACCGCCGCGAGCGACACGCCTTTCCTTCCCTTGGATCTCGTCGACCGGCTTTGGTCGGCGAGCGGTGAGGGTGCAGCCGAAACTCGCCGTGGCCCGATCAGCAGAGGGGATGCATCCGGTGTTCGGGCTGTGGCCCGTGACGCTTGCTCCCGATATTGAAGCCTCGCTGATAGAGCGGCGACCGCAAGGTCAGCGAATGGGTCAGGCAGCATCAGGCAAGAGAGGTGATGTTTCCGCCGCAGCAGATCGGGGGCCGGATCGTCGATCCCTTTTTCAATATCAACCGGGCAGACGATCTGGCTGCGGCCGAAGCGTTTCTCCAGGCAAGCGCCGTCTGATCCGCGATGTCCGGATCGGACTGAGTACGATGCTTGGAGTGACGCTTCGGCCGCGTGCGTTAGATGCGGAACACGGCGCCGGCAACCGACCTTGGGCGTTCGCGGACCGCGCCGCCGTCATTGCCTGATTTCACGACCCATTCTCCACTGGCGGTCCGTCCGGTGATCATGCCGACGTGATGGGACCACACCACGACCGCGCCGACGCGTGGGCCGGTCGGGCGGCCCCAATGCCGCCAATTGGCGGCAAGGTTGAGCTCCGGACCGCCGCCCTTCTGCGTACGCATCCACCAGCCGCACCAGCGCGCGGGACGCCCGCCGACCCCGCTCTTTGCGGTGTGCGTGCGATAGGAGCGGCTCGCATGCTGGCGGTGATGGCTTGTGCCATATCCGCTTCGGGCATAGTGCGCCCCGTAACGGCTGCTGCGCCCCTGATATGCAGAACGCGACGCTCGGTAGTAGTGGTGGCTGAGCGAATAGTTCGCACCCGTCCAGCCTTGATAGTTGGGTCGTGCTTCACCCTCGGTAGCAAAAGCCGTCAGAGCAAAAATACTCGCGACGGCGAAAAGAAACGCCTTCATTACACACCCTCGTGCTGTTTTTTTGGGAAGGCGTCATCCTCAAAAATAATGAGGCAAAACAAGGAAATAGCTGGGGCCATATCTGGCCCTCGCCGCCTCATTCCTGACGCGGTTCAAACGCTCGCAATCCAAATGCCTTGTCATGCCCGCGAACGCGGGCATCCAGCAACCACCGATGTGATTAGGTCGATTGCGGGGATCGAATACTGGATCGCCCGGTCAAGCCGGGCGATGACAGGAAGGAACTGAGTGAGCGCCCGCTACTCGGCGGCCTGGTGCAGCGGCTCGATGCCGGCGAGATATTTCTCGGCTTCAAGTGCAGCCATGCAGCCCATGCCCGCGGCGGTGACCGCCTGGCGATAGACGTCGTCGGCCACGTCACCGGCGGCGTAGACACCTTGAATGTTGGTCGCGGTCGAGTACGGCGCCGTCTTGATGTAGCCGTTGGGCTTCATCTCGATCTGGCCTTTGAACAGCTCGGTTTGCGGCTCGTGGCCAATGGCAATGAAGATGCCGTCGACCGGGATGGAGAATGTCTCGCCGGTCAGCGTGCTCTTGAGGCGAGCGCCGTTAACGCCGAGGGGATCGCCGGTGCCCAGCACCTCGTCGAGCTCGGTGTGCCACATCACGTCGATCTTCGGGTTGGCGAACAGGCGCTCCTGCAGGATCTTCTCGGCGCGAAGCACGCCGCGGCGATGCACCAAAATTACCTGGCTCGCGATGTTGGCGAGGTAGATCAACTCCTCCACCGCGGTGTTGCCGCCGCCAACCACCAGCACGGTCTTGTTGCGGAAGAAGAAGCCATCGCAGGTCGCGCAGGCCGAGACGCCAAAGCCCCTGAACCTGGTCTCAGAGGGCAGGCCCAACCAGCGCGCCTGCGCGCCGGTGGCAATGACGACGCTGTCGGCGGTGTACTCGGTACCGCTGTCGCCTTTGAGCCAGAAGGGCTCGTGGTTGAGATCGACCGCATCGATATGATCGGCAATGATCTCGGTGCCGACATGCACCGCTTGCGCCCGCATCTGATCCATCAACCAGGGCCCCTGGATCACGTCGGCGAAGCCAGGATAGTTCTCGACGTCGGTGGTTGTGGTCATCTGGCCGCCGGGCTGGATGCCCTCGATCAGGAGCGGTTTCAACATGGCGCGGGCGGCGTAGATGCCGGCCGTGTAGCCGGCAGGGCCCGAGCCGATGATGATCATCTTGGCGTGGCGCTTCATTTGGCGTGCCTTGGGCGAGAGTTGGAGGCAACAGGTAAGCTCAATGGCCGCGTTTCGCAACCCGCGGGCCGTCATGGCCGACTTTACGCAAGGGTTTCAAGGCCAAGCGCGCGGCGAATGGCGCCGGCCACGAGTTCGGTGTCGTTGATCGGGGCATAGGACCACGATTCGATCTTGCCGGCGAAGGGGCGGGTGGCGCCGCGCTCGCGCATCAGCGCATGGAAGCGACCGAGCCGCGTTGAACTGCCTTTGAGGCGCTGCACGTAGACCGGCTTGCCGGTGCCCGCAGCCTCGGTGACCATGTTCACCAAATCCTCGGTGGCGACGATGGCGTCGGCGGTAGCGAGGAAGGCGTAATAGGGATTTTCTCCGGTGCCGTCCCACACGAAATGAGGGACGCTGCCGATCGGCGCGACAAGGACACGAAGGGCCTCTGGCGAGGTTCGCCGGGACGGCGTGACAAGCAGCGATCCGCCGCTATCGCGTGCGGCTCGTGCGAGCGAAGCGCCGAAGGAGGCAGCGAGATCTGGCGGGAAGCTGAAGGCCGCGCTGTCGCCGCCAAGCAGCACCGCGATGCGCGGGCGGGGCAGGGGGTCGATCTTCGTGGCGAAACTCTGCGCCGCCTCCGCGAGGCGCTTTGGCGTGACGCTGTGCACGGCCCCGAAGGTGTTGATCACGTTCTTGCCGGTATAGCCGTCATGGAGCGGTGCTGCGATCAGGTCGAAGCGCTCTTTTGGCACTTTGGGGTTCTGAATGTGCAGGGCGAAAGCCTTCGCCACGCTCTTGAGCGCGAGCGCGATGGGAACGCTGCGCCGGCCGATGGAGATGATGAGCCGCGGCCAGGGCGGCGCGAGCGGATCGTTGGAGGACACAAAATCCAGCAAAAGCTGGGGCGGAAGGTAGATCTGCAGCCGCGCCGGCACGAGGCGCATGGCGCCTGTCACCCGCACCCGCTTCAAGCTGTAGGGAAAGCCGACCGCTTCGGCGACCGCGATGCCTTGCGCCTCCATGCCGACCGAGCCGTCGGTGACGATCCAAGTGCCGCCGTTTTCGGGCCCAGCCCCGGCATTTCTGGAATTTCCGGAATGTTGGAGGCTCAATTTCTTTTCAATTCTTTTGGCAATAGGACCTAAAATTGCGCAATAAGGACTGCCATCTCAATTTCGGCCTTAAGCGCTCCGCTTCTAACGCAGGCGCGAGGCAATCGTCCAGGGAGCACGCCCATGCGCCAAGCCCGCCTCGATCAAACCGACCGGCGCATCCTGAGCGAGCTGCAGGCCGACGGCCGCATCACCAATGTCGAGCTTGCCCGCAAGGTGGGCATTTCGGCGCCGCCCTGCTTGCGCCGGGTACGGGCGCTGGAGGAGGCTGGGTTCATCCGCGGCTACGCGGCGCTGCTCGACGACCGCGCGCTCGGCTTCGACGTCACGGCCTTCGCCATGGTCGGGCTGCACAGCCAGGCAGAGGCCGATCTTATCGCCTTCGAGCAGCGCGTGCGCTCTTCTCCCATCGTGCGCGACTGCTACATGCTGTCCGGCGAGATCGACTTCATGTTGAAATGCGTGGCGCCCGATCTCACCGCGTTCCAGGAGTTCATCATCCATGAGCTCACCGCCGCGCCGAATGTCGCGAGCGTCAAGACCTCTCTCGTCATCCGCGCCTCGAAGCACGATCCTGGCGTGCCCATCGAGACGATGTCCGCAAGATCATGAACGCTGCCCGGCGCGCAGAGCCCAAGCGCCATAGCCGACCACGCGGCTGAGGTCGCCGCTCGTTGCGCCAGAATTAGTGAGAGCCAGGCGCTCGATCGTCCAATCGTCCTTTCGCGCAGCGCAAAGTGCGCCGTTCAGCGCGCTGAAGCCACATGCGTCTTGCGGTCCAAGCCGGTCGAAGTCGAGGCGTTCAATGGCCTGGGCGGTCGCCTGATCTCGCTTGCGGGCGGTCGCGTCGTCGAGATAGTGGGAAAGGTCGGTGCTGACCACGAGCAGCGTCTGTTCGTCGATGACGGCGTCGATGATGTCGGCGACCTGCTCAGGCCGAGCGGAGCCGACCAGCAACGGAACGATGGTGAAATCTCCAAGCATTGCTTGAAGGAAGGGCAGCTCGACTTCGAGGGAGTGCTCGGGTGCATGCGGCTCGTCGTCGATGGCGACCAGGCCGGACTCTTGCAGCGAGCTGATTGCGGCACCGTCAACGGGGACCTCGCCTAGCGGGGTGGCGAAGGCTCGCGACGATGGCGCCGCGATGCCGCGCACCGGTACATAGTGAGGAGGACCGATCAGCAGAACCCGCGCAAAAGTCTTCGCCGAGGGTGCGATGCTGGCGAAGGACTCTGCGGCCACGCCGCCTGAGTACATATAACCTGCGTGAGGCGCGATGAGCCCTGCGAGGTCGCTGAAGCTTGCAGCTTTTGCTCGCGACAGCGACCGCTCGACATAGGCTTGGAGCTCGCCGGCCTTTCCCGGGTAGAAGCTGCCGGCGACAGCCGGCGGTCTCACCTCGCCGGGACCTCGTCGCGCAAACAAGGCGTTGACTCTCGGTTCTGCAGGGCCATCTTCATAGCATGCCAAACCTCGAAATGCATGGTTGCGTGCCGGGACGGTACTGGCACGCGCTGGCGGACGGCCGCATCCAGTGCGACCTCTGCCCGCGCGAATGCAAGTTGCATGAGGGCCAGCGGGGGCTTTGCTTCGTGCGGGCGCGCGATCGGGACGCCATGGTGCTCACCACCTATGGGCGGTCCAGCGGGTTTTGCCTCGATCCGATCGAGAAGAAGCCGCTCAACCATTTCCTGCCCGGGACGGCGGTTTTGTCCTTCGGGACGGCTGGTTGCAACCTCACCTGCAAGTTCTGCCAGAACTGGGATATCTCCAAGGCCCGAGAGCTGGATCGACTGCAACAAGTCGCTTCGCCTGAGTCCATTGCCGAGGCAGCGCTCGCGAGCGGCGCCCGCTCGGTGGCCTTTACCTATAACGATCCGGTCATCTTCCTCGAATATGCGGTCGATGTTGCCGCTGCCTGCCGTGCGGTCGGGGTGAAGACCGTGGCGGTGACGGCCGGCTATATCGGCGAGGGGGCGCGGCCCGAGTTCTTCGCCGCGATGGACGCCGCCAATATCGATCTCAAGGCCTTTTCCGAAGAGCTTTTACAAGCGGCTTTGCACCGGCTCGCTCGGCGCTGTGCTCGACACGCTCCGCTACGTCAAGCATGAGACGAAGACTTGGCTCGAGATCACCACGCTGCTCATTCCCGGCGAGAACGACTCGGCCGAAGAGGTGGGGCAGCTTTGCGATTGGGTCGCCGACAAGCTTGGGCCTGACGTGCCGCTGCATTTCACGGCGTTCCATCCCGATTGGAAAATGCGGGACATTGCGCCGACACCTGCGGCGACGCTGAAGCGGGCGCGGGAGACCGCGCTTGGCGCAGGCCTTCGTTACGTCTACACCGGCAATGTCCACGATGAAGCAGGGCAAAGCACCTATTGCCGAGCTTGCGCATCGACGCTGATTGGCCGCGACTGGTACGCCATCACGTCCTGGGGCCTTGATGCTCATGGTGGGTGTGCTGAGTGCGGGGAGCCTTGCCCAGGGCTCTTCGAGTCCCGGCCTGGACGATGGGGCGCCAAGCGGGCCCCGGTAGCGATCGCTGCCGCATGAGCGAAGCCGTGCAGGACAATCCCATTCTGGTTGAGGTGACGCGCGGAGGGCGGGTGGAGAGCTGCCACCGCGGCGCCGTCGCAATTGCGGACGCCGATGGCCGCGTGCTGCTTGCGCTTGGCGACGTCGAACGCCCGGTCTATCCGCGCTCAGCCGTCAAGGCATTGCAGGCCATCCCGCTGATCGAGAGCGGCGCCGCCGACGCCTTCGGTCTCGGAGAGGCGGAGCTCGCCATCGCCTGCGCGTCGCATAGCGGCGATGAGACTCATATCGGCGCGGTGCGCGCGTTGCTCGCCAAGGCTGGACTCGATGAGTCCCTGCTTGCCTGTGGCGCGCATTGGCCGATCGGCGACCGGGCCTCTCGCGAATTGAGCCGCCTGGGCAAGAGTCCAATGCCGATCCACAACAATTGCTCGGGCAAACATGCCGGAATGCTCGCGACCGCGGTTAACCTTGGTGTCGATCCAAGGGGCTATGAACGGCCTGAGCACCCCGTGCAACAAGAGATCAAGCAAGTCATTTCAGAGATTTGCGACGTCGCATTGGAGCAGGATGAAATCGGCATCGACGGCTGCTCGGTGCCGACCTTTGCCCTGCCGCTTGCCGCCGTGGCGACCGGCTTCGCCAGGCTCGCCAGCGGCAGAGGGCTTGAGGCCACACGCGCCGAGGCGGCACGACGGCTCATGGACGCTTGCTTTGCGGCGCCAGACCTCGTTGCTGGCGAGGGCCGCTTCGACACTATCGTCATGCGTGGGCTCCCCGGCACCGCCTTCGCCAAGGGCGGCGCGGAAGGAGTCCATTGCGCCGCATTGCCGGCGCTCGGGATCGGGGTTGCCGTCAAAGTCGACGACGGTACTAAGCGCGGCGCGGAGATGGCGCTTGCCGTTCTGCTCGCCAAGCTCGTGCCGGGGGCCGAACACGTCCTTGCCGGCCAACTCGCCGGAGAGATGCGCAGCTGGCGCGGTGCGAAAGTGGGCACGGTCGGTCCGTCGCCTGCGCTCAAGGCCGCGGTCCGCGCCTTGCCTCGTCAGAACGTCGCAGCCGCGGCAGTGCCACGTTGATCGGCAAGGTCAGGCCCGATCGGGGCAGGGCCCCGCATGGCGCGAATGGCACCGTTTTGAGCGTTTGAAATCTTGTTGCCGGCGAGCCGCACAGTCTCGGCGACCTCGGCCGGAATGCCGATGCCGATATGGATGTTGCGGATCCGATTATGCAAAACGCAGACGTCGCCCGAGCCGACGAGAATGCCGAAACCTGGAGCGTTCTCCACGATGTTGCCTTGCACCAGGGCATCGGCGTCGATGGCAATTCCATTGCCGTGCGCGAGAGCAACCTTGCGGAAGAACAGGTTGCGGACGAGGTTCCCTTGAATGAGGGCGAGCCTCCCGCCTAGCGCGCCTTTGGTGACGGCGATGCCGGTCGCAGCCTTGTCGACGATGTTGTTGGTGACGACCACATCCTCGCAGCGCGAGACGAGGATGCCCCCCGAGCCTGAGCGCAGGAAGCGGCAATTCGAGAGTCGAAGCCGCTGGGCCATGATGGCGGCGAGCAGCGCGCCGTCAACGCCCATGTCCCTCCCGTCGCCGTCGAGCACGAGTCCGTCGAGCCGGATGTCCGCCGCTTGCTCGATGCCGATCAACCCGCCGCCGTTGCGACAACGAAGGATCGATTTCCCCGGAACACCCCTCAGGTGCGTGCCCGATCGGAGCTCAAGCCGCCCCGTCGAATAGAGACCTGGAGGGAGGAACAGAGGGCGTCCCGACTGCGCGGAGGCGTCGGCGGCATGCTGCAGCATCGCGGTGTGATCGGCGGCACGTCCCAGGGGTGCCACGCCGAAGGTGCTTGGGGTTGTCCAACGAGCTGAAGCGAGGCGCGCGCAGGCGGCAAGCGTGACGCCAAACCCCAAGCCCGCAAGGATCAATTCCCGGCGGCTGACGCTCATGAGCGACCCGCAGCGACGGGGACGCCAGCGGCCGTCTCACCAGCAAAGCTCTTCGCTTGATCGCGGTCCAGCGCGAAGGCCAGAAGGTAGCGCATGGTCAGCTCGGCGCCGCGCAACAGCTCCGCCTCGCTCAAGGGACCGCCTTGGCGGGGCCCTGGCGGGAGATGCACGAAGCAGACGTCGCAGGCCCCGCTCTGCCCGCGCGCCCAGTGAAGCGAGAGATAATAGAGATAGTTGCAGAGATAGGTTCCCGCCGAGCGGGAGGCGACGGCCGGAAGATCCTGTGCTCGCAAGTGCCTGGCGAGTTGCGTGGCTGGAATTGCCGTGTCGAGGCGGCCGTCTGAGCGATCAAGGATCGAGCGCCGGTCGAGAACGGCGCCGCGCGCGTCCTCCCGGAGGTCGATCAGATTGTGCGCCGAGCGCTCGATGCGGAACCCTCGCGCGCGCTTGTGCAGGCCGAGATGCAGGGTGAGGCGCGGCCGGTGATGTTGAACCAATCCTGGCCCAAGCCTCGCAACCTCGGCCCATTCGGTGGGCAGGACCTCGGCATGAAGATCGCATCCGAGATCGGACGATTGGCGCTTTCCCGCGAGCTCCTCCACGAGCCAGGCCGAGGAATTCTCGGCGGCGCCGGGAAACGGGCCGAACCCCGTGAGGAGGACGCGCGGGTAAGCCATGATATCGGGCTTAACCCGGCTCCAGCATCGAAGGGAAGCAAATTTCGAAGGGCTAGTGCGGCTAGCCTTCGCCGATGCCGGCAAGACGCCCAAGCTTCTCCGCCGCCGCCGTCGGCGTCATCTCGCCTGAGCGCACCTTTTTCTCCATCTCGCTCCAGCGGCGCCCGACTTCCTTGCCGCCCTTGAAGGCTGCGAGCAATCTTTGCTCGAAGATCTCGCGCATCCACGCCACCGCCTGTTCGGCGCGGCGCGCAAGAAGTCCGCCGGATTTCTCAAGCGCGGCGTGCCGCTCCTCGACCTTGGTCCACAGCGTATCGAGCCCGGTATTGTCTCTCGCCGAGACGGTCAGTACTTCCGGCGACCAGTTCGGATTGCCTGCGGCGAGGATATGCAGCGCGGTGCGGTACTCCATGGCAGCGCGATTGGCCCGCTCGATCTGATCGCTGTCGGCCTTGTTGACGGCGATAACGTCAGCAAGCTCGAGCAGCCCGCGCTTGATGCCTTGCAGCTCATCGCCGGCGCCGGGAATGCCCACCACGACAAACACATCGACCATGTTGGAGACCGCGGTCTCGGATTGGCCGACGCCGACGGTCTCGACCAGGACCACGTCGTAGCCTGCCGCCTCGACAAGAGCGATGGTTTCGCGCGTCGTCTTGGTGACGCCGCCAAGGCTGTCGCCGGCGGGGGAGGGGCGGATGAAGGCGCCTTGCTCCGAGGCGAGCCGCCCCATGCGCGTCTTGTCGCCGAGGATGGAGCCGCCGCTCCGGGTCGAGGTGGGATCGACGGCGAGGACTGCGACCTTCTTGCCCATGGCCACGAGGTTAAGCCCGAGCTGATCGATGAGCGTGGATTTGCCGGCCCCTGGCACGCCGCTGATGCCGACGCGGATGGCCTTTCCGGTGCGGGGCAACAGCAGCTCAAGCAGGCGTTGGGCGCTAACCTGGTCCTCTGGCTTGGCGCTTTCGATCAGGGTGATGGCGCGGCCGAGCGCCACCCGGTCTCCACCGACGATGGCTTTGGCGGTCGTGTCCTGGTCGGTGCGGAGGGGCTGCTTCGCGCTCATGGCATGGGGCGTTAAGCGGAAACCAGCGGAAGTGCAAGATGGATGTGGATTTCCCGCAGAGATCAAAGTCAACGGCGCAGCACGCCGATCACCTTGCTGGCGAAGCTCAAGCGCTCGCTCATCACCGTGACCACATAGCTGAGTAGCGCCTGGTGCAGCGGGCGGTTCTCGGATTTGAGACGCTCGTAAGCCTCGAAGCTGAGGGCATAGAGCACGCTGTCCAGCTCGGCTTGAATGGTGGCGCTGCGTGACTGCCGGGTAATGAGCCCCATCTCGCCGATCGTGGTGTGCGGCCCGAGGCTGCGCACGCGTACGGAGCGTCCGTCGTCGAACTTGACGATGATGCCGACGCGCCCTTCGAGAATGAAATGCATGCGATCGGCGGTGTCGCCTTGCGAGGCGATAATGTCGTTTTGGCGCACTTCGAGCCGCTGGCAACAGGCGGTGAGCTGCTCGGCGAGGTCGGCACTGCCGAGGGCTTGGGTGAACCATTCGCGTAAGCTTCGTCCTTGCGCATCCTTCGCCGAATGGGCGGCAATGACCGCTTTTTCGCAAACCTCCAAGGCGTGATCGAGATCGTCCGCCAGGATGACGTTGTCGGAAATGATTTCGCGGTTGCGGAACGCGGAGATGAGCTCGGGCGACAAATTCACGAGCACCAGGCGGGCGCCGACATCGTCGGCGGCGCGCTTGATCTGAGTAAAGCTATGCATGGCCGAGGAATCGATGCCGGTCACCAGACGATAGTCAAAGATGAGGAAGCGGGTATCTGGCCATTGCGCAAACAGCTCCTTGACCTGCTGATAGAGGCGATTGGCCGAGCCGAAGAAGAGATAGCTCTGCAGGCTCATGCCTTGGATCTCGCGGCCGCGGTCGGCGAGAATTCTCAGTTCCTCAGGTCCACGGTCGAGGGATGAGCGGTATTCGGAGCCGTCGAAGCTGAATTTGACGGCGTTAACCCGGCTCGCGCTGACGGCAAAGGTGGCGCAGCCGATGATCACGCCGATCAGCACGCCGGCGATAAAGCCGATCTGGATGATGAGTAGGGCAATGGCAAGAAGGGAGGCATATTCGAGCAACGAGATACGGCGCGCCGAATCGATGAGCCAGCCATAGATCAGTTGCGCGCCGAGATAGAGCAGGAGCCCTCCCAGCACGTATCGAGGCACATAGGCGAGAAATCCGGGATCGGCGGTGAGCACCAAAGCGGAGACGGCCGCTACGACGAGGCCGCACAGGCGGCCGCGGCCGCCAGCGGCATAGTTCACCGTGGTCCGGCTCAGAGAAATGCAGCTGACATAACCGCCGAGCGCGGCGGCCCCCAGATTGGCGACGCCGAGCGTGGTCAACTCGCGCTGCAGGTCCGCTTCGCGGCGGGTGACAAACTCGATGCCAGTGGTGTTGAGCAGCATGGTGATGGCGGTGACGAACATCACGGCGAGGATGTCGCCGCTTAGCGCCGGCAGCTCGTGCCAAGGAAACATGCGAAGATCGGCCAGGTCCCAGGTCCGCGTCACCCCCACCGCCGCCGGGGCCTTGAACATCCAGCCCTCGGCCCGGGCCTCGGCAAGCGTGCTGCCGGTGAGGGCAAAGGCGAGATGGGCCGCGGCAATACCGGCGATCAGGATGCCAGGCAGAACGAAGGGACTCCGCGTGCGGCGCAAGGCGAGGTAGAGAGCAAGCGCCACGGCTCCGCCGGCAGCGAGCTTGGCCAGCGTGTGAGGCTCGATCAGGGTCTGCAGCGTGGCAAAGCCTAGCCGGTGGTCGGCGATCACGCGCACTGCGCCACTGATCATCAGCCAGCCGGTCGCGCCGAGAAACCCTCCGATCACGGGGTAGGGGACAAAGCGGATGGCGGCGCCCGCGCGCGCAAGGCCGAGCACGCAGAGAAGGATGCCGGTCAGCGCTGTCACGATCGCCAAAACGATCATGACCGGTGCAAGCAGGTCGTCAGGCGCTCCTTGGTTGATGAGTTGCTCGATAAGCGCCGCCACCAGCGATGCCGTGACCGCCGCGGTGGCGCCATCGGGTCCGGCAATGGCGAAAGGAAGGGAGCTGCGCACCGCCACGATGGCGGCGCTGATGGTCGTGGTGATAAAGGTCGCGGCGATGCCGTAGGCGATCCAGGGCGTCAGCGGCGGGGCAAAGATCAGCGCCGCAAAAGACAGGCCGTAGGCCACCGACATGATGCTGGTGACGAGACCGGCAAAGATGTCTCTAGAGAGTGTCGCGAAGCGGCCGGCTACCGGACGTCCTTGAGCTCCGGCGACGCCATTGACCGACATCTTGACCCAGGCTTATTCCGCCGCCTGCTTGGCCTTGTCGCCTCCATCGGCGCCAAGCTTTTGCAAGAGGTCGATTGCCGCATCGGCGATGGGCGTGCCCGGGCCGAAGATGGCCTTGGCGCCGGCCTCATAAAGTGTCGGGATAGTCCAGAGGCGGGATGACGCCGCCAACCACCACCATGATGTCGCCGCGGCCGAGAGCTTCGAGCGCCTCGCGCAAGGCCGGCACAAGCGTCAAGTGGCCTGCCGCAAGCGACGACACGCCGACAATATGCACGTCGTTCTCAACCGCCTGGCGGGCGGCTTCCTCAGGCGTCTGAAACAGCGGGCCGATATCGACGTCGAAGCCGAGATCGGCGAAGGCCGAGGCGATGACCTTCTGCCCGCGGTCGTGGCCGTCCTGGCCCATCTTGGCCACCAGGATGCGCGGCCGCCTTCCGTGCTCGTGCTCGAAAGAGTCGATCAACGCTTTGACGCGGGTCAGGCTTCCATCCATGCGACCCATCTCCGCCTTGTAGACGCCGGTCACCGCCGAAACCTCGGCACGGTGGCGGCCGAACACCTTCTCGAGCGCATAGGATATTTCGCCGACCGTGGCCTTGGCGCGTGCCGCGCGAACGGCGCCTTCGAGAAGGTTGCCTTTGCCTGTCTTGGCGCATTCGGTGAGCGCGTCAAGGGCCGACTGCACCTCCGCTTCGTTTCGCTCGGATTTGAGCCTCTCGAGCTTCTCGAGCTGCTGGCGGCGGACGGAGCGGTTGTCCACTTTCAAAATGGCGATCTCGGCATCGCTGTCCTGCCGGTATTTGTTCACGCCGACGATGGTCTGGCGGCCAGAGTCGATGCGGCCTTGGGTTGCCGTCGCCGCCTGCTCGATCATGCGCTTGGGAATGCCGGCCTCGATGGCCTTGGCCATGCCGCCGAACTTCTCGACCTCCTCGATGTGCTTCAGCGCGCGGGCGGCAAGGTCGTGGGTCAGCCGCTCGACATAGAAGCTGCCGCCCCACGGGTCGATGATGCGGGTCGTACCCAATTCCACCTGCAGCATGAGCTGGGTGTTGCGGGCGATGCGGGCGGAGAAATCCGTAGGCAACGCCAAGGCTTCATCCAAAGCATTGGTGTGCAGCGACTGGGTGTGGCCTTGGGTCGCCGCCATGGCCTCCACGCAGGTGCGCACCACATTGTTGAACACATCCTGGGCGGCGAGGCTCCAGCCGCTCGTCTGGCAATGGGTGCGGAGCGCGAGCGAGCGCGGGTCCTTCGGCTTGAACTCCTCGGCCATAAGCTTGGCCCAGAGCAGCCGTCCGGCGCGCATCTTGGCAATCTCCATGAAGAAGTTCATGCCGATCGCCCAGAAGAAAGAGAGCCGCGGCGCGAAACTATCGACGTCCATGCCGGCTTTGACACCGGCGCGCACATATTCGATGCCGTCGGCGAGCGTGTAGCCAAGCTCGAGGTCCGCGGTCGCTCCCGCTTCCTGCATGTGATAGCCGGAGATCGAGATCGAGTTGAACTTCGGCATCTTCTTCGAGGTGTAGGCGAAGATGTCGGAGACGATGCGCATCGAAGGCGCTGGCGGATAGATGTAGGTGTTCCGCACCATGAACTCTTTCAGGATGTCGTTCTGAATGGTGCCTGAGAGCTCCTCAGGCGGCACGCCTTGCTCCTCGCCTGCGACGATGAAGAGCGCGAGCACCGGCAAGACCGCGCCGTTCATGGTCATCGACACCGACACCTTGTCGAGCGGGATGTGGTCGAACAAAGTGCGCATGTCGTAGATCGAGTCGATGGCGACGCCCGCCATGCCGACGTCGCCGGTGACGCGCGGATGGTCGGAATCGTAGCCGCGATGGGTGGCGAGATCGAAGGCGATGGACACGCCCTGCTGGCCGGCGGCGAGGTTGCGGCGATAGAAGGCGTTAGAGTCCTCTGCCGTTGAGAAGCCGGAATATTGGCGCACAGTCCAGGGCCGTTGCACGTACATGGTCGGGTAGGGGCCGCGGAGATAGGGGGCGACACCTGGCATCCCGTCGAGGAAGTCGAGGCGCGCGATATCCTCTGGCCCATAGACCGGCTTCACCGCGATGCCTTCAGGCGTCTGCCAGGGCGCAGCGCCGCTCGACATTGTCCCGGCGCCGTTGCGGGCGTCGAAGGCGATGTCAGCGAAGGCGGGGATGCGGGTCATGCGCCCAGTCTCTCATAAGCATTCTGCAATAGCTCAAGCGTATCACAGCCTTGATAAACGAATGTTCCAATCCCGGCGTCTTCCCAGGCCCTTGCGTGTTCGCCGGGTTTGCCTGCGAGATAAACGTGCTTGGCGCCTGCGCGGATCAACGCCTCGGCAGCACTTGCGGCCTCGCTCGCGTACATTTTGTCCGAGGAGCAGAGGCAGGCGATCGAGGCACCGGAGTTTTTGAATCCTTTCAGCAGGTTATCGCCCCTGCCTTCGACTGCCTCGATGCCGCCGGCCTCGAACAGGCTCTTGGCAAAGCTCGCGCGCGCGGTGAAGTCGGAAGCGCGCCCGAGGCAGGCGAGGAACACTTTGGGGCGCTGGCCGGTGCGGGCGAGGTAGGCGTCGCCCCGGTCGCGCAAGCGTTCGAAAGGCTCGGCGAGGCGGAAGCGTTGGAGCGGCTCGATGGGTTCGCCCGGCGCTGTGCCAACTGACGGTGCGTTGGCAGCGCCGAGCACGGCCACTTTCTCTTCGGAGAGATCGGGGAAGTCGCTCGAGCCGATGACGGAGTCCTTCCGGCTTGCGATATTGGCCTCGCGTTCCGCCCGCACCTTGGCAACCGCCTTCTGGATCAGCCCGGCCTTTAACGCCTCGAAGGAACCTCCCGCGCGTTCGATCTCCTGAAACGAGCCCCAAGCCTTCTCGCAGAGCTGCTCGGTCAAGAACTCGATGGCGCCGGAGCCCGCGGCGGCATCGGCGACGCGATGCAGATTGGCTTCCTCGATGAGGATGGTCTGCGTGTTGCGGGCGATGCGCCGCGCGAAGGGGTCGGGAATGCCGAGCGCGGCGCTGAACGGCAGCACGGCGACCGCATCGGCGCCGCCGACGGCAGCGGCAAGGGCCGCGATGGTGCCGCGCACGATGTTTCCATGCGGATCGCGCTTGGTCATCATGCGCCAGGCGGTTTCGCCCTCGACGAAAGCGCGCGAAGGCGCAAGCCCGCACACCTCTTCGACGCGCGCCCAAAGTTTCCGGATCGCCCGAAACTTGGCGATGGTCAGGAACTGATCCTGGTCGGCGGCGAGGCGGAAGAAGATCAAGCGGCGCGCATCCTCAAGCGACATGCCGTGAGCCTCGAGCGCGCGGAGATAAGTGACGGCATTGGCAAGCGCGAAGGCAAGCTCCTGCGCTTCCGATCCGCCGGCGGCGTGGACCGGTCTCCCGTCGCCGACGAAGAAGGGGCCGGAGAAGCCTTGCCCGGCGAGATTTCCGATCAGTGCCGTCACCTCCGGCGCGAGCTCGCTCCAAGGCTTTGGCGCGACACCGCGCGTGGCCATGGCGCCGAACGGATCGAAGCCGAAACGGATGTTGACCGCGGAGGGGGCGAGCCCCTTGGCCTTCACATAGTTGGCGACGAGAACTGCCACTTGCCGCGATGGAGGGCCGAAATCGAGCTCGATCGGAACGCCCCAATCGAGATGCACGCCTTTGAGCGCGGTCTCGATCGCAGCTTCCGTGGCGGGGAAGGCATAGCCGTAATCGCCGACGGCCCCCTCGAACACGAGCACGATGCCGCCCGCGGCGTTGTTCAGGTCGTCGAGGATCTGCTTGTTGGCGGCATCGGCGTCGGGCAGATCGACGCGCTGCATCACGGCCCAAGCTCGCCGGGTTCGCGGCCGGGAATGACGTTCCCGGCTTTCGCGCGCGCATAAAGCGGCTCGATGGCAATGCCGTCATAGCTCACCGAGCGCAGCGAGGAGAGCGGCGCGCCCTTCAGCGCCTCTTTGACCAGTGCCTGCCAGTCAGCCTCGCTGCTTAAGGGAAAGTCGCGCGCCAAGGAAATTTCAGCCATTGTCGTCCTAGCTTTAGCCCCTTTAGTCTCCTCCTAGCACGAAGCCGAAGGGCCAAGAAAGCGCGGCAGGCCTGAGACATAAAGGCCGCGACGCCGTCTTTGCGGACGCCTCAGGTCTCGCTAGAGTGCCGGCAAGACGCTCGAGGGAGGAGGAGCCATGGCCAAGCGCAAGGCGGCGACGACGGAGGAAGCGCCGCAATCCGGCGAGCCGGCTCAGAAGGCGCCGGCCGACAGCGTCTATCTCGGCAAGAGCGTCAAGCCTGAGTTCATTTACCTCCGCCTCGCCAACCGACATGGCCTGATCACCGGCGCCACCGGCACCGGCAAGACGGTCACCCTGCAGGGGCTTGCCGAGGGCTTTTCCGACCAGGGCGTCCCGGTGTTCTGCGCCGACGTGAAAAGCGATTTGTCCGGTCTTGCCGAGGCTGGCGAAGCAAAACCGTGGGTCGAGGCCCGCGACAAGGAGATCGGTTACAAGAACGAGTTCAAGGGATACCCCGTGATCTTCTGGGATCTGTTCGGCGAGCAGGGGCATCCGATCAGGTCGACGATCTCCGAGATGGGGCCGCTGCTCCTGTCGCGCCTCATGGATCTGAGCGAGGCGCAGGAAGGCGTGCTCAACATCGCCTTCAAGATCGCCGGCGACGAGAATATGCCGCTTGTCGATCTCAAGGACCTGCAAGCGCTGCTCGAAAACCTGGCGGCACGCGCCGACACGCTCACCACGAAATACGGCAACATCACCAAGGCGTCGGTCGGTTCGATCCAGCGCTCGCTGCTGGTGCTGGAGCAGCAAGGCGGCGCGCATTTCTTCGGCGAGCCCGCCCTCGATATCAAGGACCTCATGCGCACCACGCGAGATGGCCGCGGCTATATCAGCATCCTCGCTGCGCAGACGCTGATGAACTCGCCGCAGCTCTACGCGACGTTCCTGTTGTTCCTGCTGTCGGAGCTGTTTGCGAAATTGCCTGAGGTAGGCGACCCTGACAGGCCAAAGCTCGTCTTCTTCTTCGACGAGGCGCATCTCCTGTTCAAGGATGCGCCGAAGGCGCTGCTGCAAAAAGTCGAGCAGGTGGTGCGCCTGATCAGGTCCAAGGGCGTCGGCGTCTATTTCGTGACGCAGAATCCGCTCGACGTGCCTGACACGGTGTCGAGCCAGCTCGGCAACCGCGTCCAGCACGCGCTGCGCGCCTTCACGCCGCTGGAGCAGAAGGCGGTGAAGGCGGCCGCAACGACCTTCCGCGCAAACCCCGCCTTCAATACCGAGAAGGCGATCATGGAGCTCGGCGTTGGCGAGGCTTTGGTTTCCACCCTCGATGACAGGGGGCAGCCGACCATTGTTCAGCGCACATTGATCCATCCGCCGAACTCGCGCGTTGGTCCGGTGACCGATGCCGAACGCAAGGCGATCATCGCGGAAAGCCCCGTCGCCGGCGTCTATGACAAGCGCATCGAGCGGGAGTCGGCCTCGGAGATTCTTGAGAAGCGCGCCGAGGACGAGGTGGCCGACGCAGGACTCCAAGGCCGATGTGCAAAAATCGGGGACCGCGAAGGAAGACAGCGGAGGCGGCATGTTCGGTTGGATTCTCGGTACAGGATCGCGCCGGCGGCTTACCACCGGGCAGAAAGTCGCTCGTGAAATGACGCGTCGCACCGGCGACGAGATCGGCGCAGCCATCGGCAAGAGCATCGGCGGCAAGACCGGTGAGTCGCTCGGGCGCTCGGTGTTTCGGAGCATTATCGGCGGCTTCCTCAAGCGCTGAGGACGGTCTCGGAATACGCTGAGAAATCAGTGGCGTCGGCTGAGGAGCGCAGCAAAGTTTGCAGTGTCGGGTTGGCGGCTCCGACGATACAATTGACACGAAGATCCAGCTAGGTAGGGACAACCCTGCGAGAGGTTTGGCGTGCTGGTGAGGCGTAACGGGGGGAACCTCATGGTAGGGATGCGAGTGGCGAAGGTAGCCTTGTTCGCTGCGGCTATCGCGGTCGTTGGGGACTCGGTCCAAGCGGCGCCGTGCGGCAATAACAGCGCAGGCTTCGAGAGCTGGAAGCGCGTCTTCGCCGAGGAAGCCGCTGCCCGCGGCATCAAGCCCAAGGGCATCTCCGCCTTGATGGGCACGACCTATTCGGTCGGCACCATCAGGGCCGACCGCGGCCAGAAGAGCTTCAAACTCTCGCTCGATGCCTTCATGGCAAAGCGCGGGGCGGCGGGCATCGTCTCCAAGGGACGATCGCTCAAAGCGGCCAACGCTGCGCTCTTCGCTAATATCGAGAAGCGCTATGGCGTACCGCCCGGCCCTCTGCTCGCCATCTGGGGAATGGAGACCGGCTTCGGCAACTTCACCGGAAATGCGAACACGCTGTCGGCGGTGGCGACGCTCGCCTATGACTGCCGGCGCCCTGAATATTTCACCGAGCAGCTCTATGCTGCCTTGACGCTCATCGATCGCGGCACGCTCAGCGCGTCTACGCGCGGCGCCATGCATGGCGAGGTCGGGCAGACGCAATTTCTGCCCAAGAACATCCTGCTCTACGGCACGGACGGCGAAGGCAATGGCGGCGTCAACCTCAACGCGAAGGCCGATGCGCTAGCCTCCACCGCCAATTTCCTCAAAGGCCACGGCTGGGTACGCGGCGCAGGTTATCAGCCTGGCCAGCCCAACTTCGTTGCGATCCAGGGATGGAACGCCGCGGGCGTCTATCAACAGGCGATTGCCATCATCGGCAAACGCATCGATGGATAGCAAGGTCGCAAGCGGCGTCACGCCGGTTGTCGCAGCCACGCAAGCCTATGAGCGCTGGCTCGGCAAGCACGTGGTTGTGGTCGAATCGGACCTCAAGCTGAAACATCAATACATGAAGGACTCGCTCTTCGCCTTTCTGCGGGCGACCTTCTATCGCTGGGCGGCCTTGTGGCAGGAGACCTGTCCAGAACTGGCGGACGCGCCTCGCTTGCTCGCGGTCGGCGATCTCCACGTGGAGAACTTCGGCACCTGGCGCGATCCCGAGGGCAGGCTGATTTGGGGCGTCAACGATTTCGATGAGGTCGCCAGCATGCCCTACGCCATCGATCTCGTGCGGCTCGTCACCAGCGCCATGTTCGCCAAGCGAGAGAACGGCCTCTCCATCGACGATAGCGACGCGGCGGCGGCGGTGCTCGACGGCTATTCCGAGTCACTTTCTTCCGGCGGCAAGGCATTCGTGCTCGAAGAGAACCACCCGGACTTGCGCGCGATGGCTTTGGGCGCAGAGCGCGATCCGGTGAAGTTCTGGGGAAAGCTCGTCAGCCTTGCGAGCGCTGTGCCGCCAAAGCGCGTTCAGCGGCTGCTCAATGCATGGCTACCGGACGGAGCGGCGGAGACCCTGTTCTTCTCGCGCATCGCCGGCGTGGGGAGCTTGGGGCGACCGCGCTATGTCGGAATCGCCCAATGCAATGGCGGCTTGGCCGCGCGCGAGGCGAAGGCGTGGCTGCCTTCGGCCTGGGGTTGGGCCATGGGCCGTCCGAAGGATCATGCCCTTGCGGTGCGCCTGCTCAAGCGCTCGGTGCGGCAGCGCGATCCCTTTTACCTCCTTGAGGACGGGTGGGTGGTCCGCCGGCTCGGGCCTCATTGCGGGAGAATCGAGCTTTCCCAATTCCCCAAGCACCGCGACGAAAAGGCGATCCTCAAGGCCATGGGCCAGGAAACCGCCAATTTGCATCTCGCCACCTCGGACCAGTGCGCCAAGGTGCTGCGCGATCTCGGCGAGCGGAAGCCTGACTGGCTGGTTCGAGCTGCCTCAGCCATGGCGGAGGCGACCGAGCAGGACTGGAAGACTTTCCGGTCGGCAGGCGAGGGGGCTTAGCGCGAGGTGCCGCAGAAGCTCCCAGAGCACGCCGTGGAAGCCAATCGCCATCGTTCTTGCCATTCTGCTGGTCGTGGTCCTTATCTGCGTCGCGTTGGTCGTGGCCGGCGTGATGAATCTCGGATTCTCGCTTTTTTATGGCCGCAACGTTCGGAACCAGTTGGTTCGACCCCGCGTTTTGCTCACGGTTCAAGCAATAACAAGGGAAAACCACAATGAGGGACCAGTCGGATCACTTCACCTGCGCGGTCGCCACGGCTAACGGATTCGCCATGCCCTACCGGCGCTCTACGCCGCCGGCTCAACCGGAAAGAAGGAACGAGAGCTCTCCGCTGGAAACGAGGTTGCCCAGCCGACCGCTGAGCCGCCACGGCAAAGGCGGACACTCCGCTACGGCGCGCCGACTAGCAACGCCGCATTGTCACGCTTTCGGTCGACCGCATGCCGATGGCGCGCGCGGCGCCGGAGGACAGGTCTAGCGTAAGGCCGGAGACAAAGGGGCCGCGATCGTTCACGCGAACCGCGACCGTCTTTCCGGTCTTAGGATTGCCGACCACGAGGCACGTGCCGAAGGGCAGAGATTTGTGTGCCGCGGTCAACCCATCAGGATTGAACGTTTCACCTGACGCGGTGCGATGACCGCGAAGCTCGTTGCCGTACCAGGCGGCACGAACCTGCTGATCGGCATCGGCCGAGCTCGGAAGCAACACCAGACTGGTGATGACAAACGCGATTCGCTTCATTGATTCATCCCCTTCTTGACCGTTGGCGCGTGGCCTTGGGGTGAACGCATCGCGTTTGATTTTGTTCTTTTGTCGAAAGCGAGCGGGCTTTCGTGTGGCAGCGTTAACGATCGGCGGAAACCCGGCGAATTGACGGACAAAATATGGTCTGGGCGCGAGGAGCCGCGGCGCTGTAAGGTCCGCGCCCATGCTCACTATCGATGGCATCACGCTGCGTCTTGGCGGCCACCTCATTCTCGATCACGCGAGCGCTGCGCTGCCGCCGAAAGCCCGCGTCGGTTTGGTCGGCCGCAACGGCGCAGGCAAATCGAGCCTGTTGAAGCTGATCGCCGGCATCTATGAGCCCGACGGCGGAGCCATCGAAACGCCGTCTGGCCTGCGCATCGGCTATCTCGCGCAGGAAGCGCCGGGAGGCTCTGGCACGCCCTTCGAAACCGTGCTTGCCGCTGCGACCGAGCGGTCACGGTTGCTTGCCGAGGCCGAGCACGCCAGCGATCCACATCGCATCGCCGAGATTCACGAGCGGCTGAACGCCATCGATGCCCATGGCGCGCCGGCTCGGGCAGCGCGCATTCTCGCCGGCCTCGGCTTCGACGAGGAGGCGCAGCATCGGCCGCTCGACACATTCTCAGGCGGATGGCGCATGCGGGTGGCGCTTGCGGCGCTGCTGTTCTCCGAGCCTGACCTGCTGCTGCTCGACGAGCCGTCCAACCATCTCGATCTCGAAGCGGCGCTGTGGCTCGAATCCTTCCTCAAATCTTACCGGGCAAGCCTCATCGTGGTGAGCCACGAGCGCGATCTGTTGAACAATGTCGCCGACCACATCCTTCATCTCAATCGGGGCAAGTTGTCGCTTTATCCCGGCAATTATGATTCCTTCGCGCGGCTGCGGCGCGAGCGCGAGGCGCAAACCGAGGCTGCGCGCGCCGCGCAGGAGACCAAGGCCAAGAAGCTGCAAGCCTATGTGGACCGCTGGCGTTACAAGGCACACACTGCGCGGCAGGCGCAGAGCCGGTTGAAGGCGCTCGCCAAATTGCAGCCGATCGCCGCTGTGAGCGACGACGCCTCGATGGTGTTCGATTTTCCAAGCCCGAAGGAGCTGCGGCCGCCGCTGATCGTGCTCGAAGACACCGCTGTCGGCTACACGGCGAACACGCCGGTGCTGTCGCATCTCGATATGCGCATCGATCCTGACGACCGCATCGCTTTGGTCGGCCGCAACGGCAACGGCAAGACCACGCTCGCGCGGCTTCTTGCTGGCCAGCTCAAGCCGATGAGCGGCTCGCTCGTGGCGAGCGGCAAATTGCGCGTCGGCTATTTCGCCCAGCACCAGATCGAAGAGCTCGTTCCCGACGAGACGCCGCTGCAGCATATGGAGCGCATGCTGCCGGAGGCGAAGCCAGGCGAGGTACGCGCGCAGCTCGGCCGCTTCGGATTTTCCGGCGACAAGGCGAATCTGGCGGTGCGCCAGCTCTCAGGCGGCGAGCGGGCGCGGCTTTCGCTTGCGCTGATCACGCGAGACGCGCCGCATATTCTGATCCTGGACGAGCCGACCAACCATCTCGACGTGGAGGCGCGCGAGGCGTTGGTCGAGGCTTTGGCCGGCTTCGGCGGTGCGGTGATCGTGGTGAGCCACGACCGCCATCTGCTCGGGCTGATCGCCGACCGGCTCGTTCTGGTGGACCGCGGAATGGCGAAGGACTTCGCCGGCAGCCTCGACGATTATCGCGAATTGGTGCTCAAGTCCGGCAATTCGAGAGCGGATGGCAACGATGATGGACGGGCCAAGCGCGGCAACCGCAAGGACGAGCGGCGTTCAGCGGCCGAGCTGCGCGAGAGCAGCAAGACTCTGCGCAAGCGAGTTGCAGAGGCCGAGGCCGACATCAAGCGGCTTTGCCAGAAGCGTGGTGAAATCGACGACATGCTGGCGCGGCCCAACGCCAATGGCTCCTCGGTCGCTGAGCTGATGAAGTCGCGCGCCGAAATCGAGCGCCGTCTCGCGAGAGCCGAGCAAAGCTGGATCGAGGCAAGCGAAGCCGTGGAACGTGCAGCTCACTCAGCCGCGAAGTAGCTTGCCGCGCCGGAAATTCCCCTACGAGACAGCAGGACCGGACGGTAGCGCGCGACCGTTCTTGCGCAAAGGGGCGCGGCGGCGCTTCGTCGTCTTGCGTACCGGCGATTTCGGCTTAGCCTCGGCCGCTCGGGCCAGCAGGTCGCTTAGGAAGGCCTCGATCTCCGGCGGAACTGACGTGAAGCAGATCGAGAAGTCTGCACGCGTTCCCGGAGCCGATCCGACGACCTTGCCGTAAAGAGTGCCTTGAACGCTCTCCCCCTCTTCGCCAGCGAAATACATTTCAAGGTTGCTGAAAATATCGACCGGGCTTTCCAGCCGCGCTTCCGCACCTTTGCGTGACAACTTCGTCAGGGCTCCACTGCAAAGCTCTCCGCCGGCTTGGTTCGACTCGATAACCATGTAGGTGAGCGGAACCTCGTCGACCAGCGGAACGAGGTCCTCGGCAATGTCTGGCAAATAGAGCTGATGCGGCCTGCCGATCCCCAAGACCTCCGAAACGGTGATGGGATATTCGATCCCCTTTGCCTTGACCTCCATTTGCCTTCCGAGCTTGAGAATTGGTCCCACCTCTCGCCGGGTCGCTTCGGAAATCAAGGTTTGGCCGCCGGTCGTGCAAGATTGGATGCGCGAGGTCAGATTGACCTGACTTCCCACCACGCCGTACTTCGTCCGCTCCGCTGAACCGATATTCCCCACGACCACCTGGCCGGTGTGGATGCCGATGCCCATCTCGATCTCTGGCAGACCGTCCTGCCTGTTCTGCTCATTCACTGACGCCATGGCCAGCTGCATCGCTATCCCGCAGGCGACCGCGCGCTGTGCATCGTCCTCTTGCCAGATCGGAGCGCCAAAGAGGACGAAGATGGCGTCGCCGATGAATTCATCGATCGTGCCCTGATACTGCTTGATGACGGAGACCATCGTGGTGAGGTAGCGATTGAGCAGAGAGACGACCCGTTCCGGGGGCAACCGTTCCGATAGCGAGGTGAAGCCGCGCAGGTCGGCCATCAGCATGGTGATCTTGCGCTTTTCCCCTCCCATTCGCAGTCCCGTCGGGGACTCAAGAACGGTGGCGACGACTTCATCCGTCAGATAGCGGCCGAAGGTTTCGCAAATGAATTGGTTATGTCGCTCCACCTTCTCGGCAAGACTCTTGAGGTCGCTTTCGGTTCGCTTGCGATCGGAGATGTCCGCCCATGAGCCAACGATGTCCTTCGGCCTGCCTTCCTTGTCCGGCACGACCGTGAAGCTGTCCTGGACCCAGACATAGTGACCCCGCCGGTGCCGGAAGCGGTACTCGACGGTTCCTCCTCCTTGAGCGATGAGCTGTTTGACCTTGCTGAATACGCGTTCAGCGTCGTCGAGATGGACGTGCTTGGCCCAGAAGGCCGGATTATCGCGCATCTCCCACGGCAGATAGCCCATGATAGGGGTCAAGTTCTCGCTCACGAAGCGGCAGGCATAGCCGTCCTGAGATTGCGTGGTGGTATAGATGACCGACGGACTGGCGGCGACCAGCGTCTGCAGGTCCTTCATGATGGCCATGCGCTCGCCGAGGGCCTGCTCGGCCTGCTTGTGGTAGGAAATATCCGCCCAAGAGCCGACAAGCTCCAAAGGCTTGCCGCCCTCACCACGGATGACCCTGAAAGTATCCTGGATCCAAATGTAGTTTCCGGCTCGGTTGCGGAACCGATACTCGATGTTCCCACCGCCTCGCTCCATGAGGGGAGCCATTTCGGCGGCGACGCGCGGGGCATCCTCCGGATGCAAGCGCGAAAACCAAAACCCCGGATCCTCCAGCATCTCCCAGGGAGAGAAGCCCATGATCGGGTCCACATTCTCGCTGACGAAGGTGCAGGCATATTCGCCCGAAGCCTGCGTCGTGTAGATGATCCCCGGCGTGACGGTCAGCAGATACTGGAACCGCTCTCGCGCCGTGTTCAGTTCGGTGGTGCGTTCCTCCACGCGCCTTTCCAGCTCGTCATACGCTTGCTGGAGCGCCTCTTGCTCCCGCTTGCGTTCGCGCATGTCCGTGGCAAAGCCGACCGTTCCAACTTCACGACCCTCTTCGTCATGGAGCATCGAAGCCGAGATCAAGACAGGAATGGGGCTGCCGTCTTTGGCCCTTACCAGGCAGTCGAAGCCTGAAACGGTGCCACCGCGCTTGCGCATCTCGCGCAAAATTTCCTTGGCGCCTGCCTCGCTTCCGTAGACCACGGCCACGGGCTGCCCGATCAGGTCTTTGGCTTGATAGCCCAGCAGCCTCTCGGCGCCCTCGTTGACCAGTACGATCTTCCCTTCCTTGTCGGTGGAGATAATGGCGTCGGTGGAGCTCTCGATCAGGCGGGCAAGGTATCGCTTTGCCTCGAGAGCCGCCTGCTCAGCGTGTTTGCCGTCGGTAATGTCGGCCCAGGCGCCGACGAGCTCCAACGGACGGCCGGCATCGTCATAGACAACCCTGAACGTGTCGAGGATCCAAATGTAGCCGCCCTCTCGGCGGCGGAAGCGATATTCCAGGGTCCCTTTGCCCCGTTCTACGAGACGTGGACATTCGTCGAGAATTCGCCGGGCGTCTTCTGGATGAAGGTGGTCGGGCCAGCACTTAGGATCGGTGGTCATCTGCTCCGGCGTATAGCCCATGATCGCCTGGAGATTCTCGCTGACGTAGGTGCACGCATAGTCACCCGAGGCCTTGGTCGTGTAGATGATCGCGGGGCTGACAGCGAGCAAATGCTGCAGCCGCTGGCGGGTGCGTCTTTAGCTCGCGCTCGATGGCATCGCGGTCGCTCTCGATTTCCTCCAGCGCATAGACCCGCTCGCGTAGCTCTTGGATCAGCTGGTCTTTGGATTTCGGTTCCATGGGGCGGACTTGAGGGTTGCAGCGAGAGGTTATTCTATTTTTGCGCCTTTTCCTCGCAGCTCCAAGACGTTTCCGATGGCGCTCAGAGGCCCCAGGATAGGGCGCTTTCGGCAATCATTGGGCAATCAAGGGCTTTCTCGAACGCCTCAACAAGCTCCTGGTAACTATAGGCGGTGATGTAGAAGCCGTTGTTCTCCTCGGCGAGGCACTTGGTGTCGAGAACGCTGCACTCGCCCACCCATGAGTAATTCTCGGTACGATAGCTGATGACGTGAACGGTCAGCTGTGCCGCGGCCGCATGCAGCTGCCTGCCGAGATCGCAGGGCGACCGGCCGCAGGTCTCCTCGCCGTCGGTCAGGAGAACGATCACCCCCGGCTTGTTGCGATAGTCGAGCACGTCTGCCGCTTCCTCGACGGCCGAGGTGAGAGGCGTGCGCCCGGCAGGCGTCAAGGCATCAACCTCCCGCATGATGCGTTCGGCGGCGTTCGCGGTCGGCTCGAATTTGAGCTGGACGTTGCATTGGTTGTAAGCGCCAGGGCCATAGGTGACGAGACCAACGCGGCGAAGCGGGTCGACGCGCGGTAGGACTGTGGCGAGCGCGTGCCGCGCCTCGTCGATGCGCGGTTTGATGGTGGCGATGCCTTGGCTCACATTGCCGGCCATGGATCCCGACGCATCGAACACGATCATGGCATCTTCGGAGCAGGGCGACGGTGTGGAGTCAGCCGCGCGGCCCGGATCGGCAAGGGCGAGGGGGGCGACCAAAGCCGTAGCGGCGGCAAGCTTGAGAACCTGTGCGCAAGACGTCGAGGACATGGCGGACCTCTTTTCGTATCAGCGCCTGGTCGAGTTGAGGGATTATCGCTGATCGGTCGGCCGTCCTCTGTGGTATTTCGCACAGTCTTCCGGCCAGCAGACCGAAGTTGGTCTAAAATCGTCCTGCGATGATTCGCTCCAAGAGTGTTTGGCCCAGGATTGTCGCTCACGCCGATATGGATGCGTTCTATGCGGCGATTGAGCAGCTCGATGATCCCTCGCTTCGGGGCAGGCCGGTGCTCGTCGGGCCTCCAAGCCGTCGCGGGGTGGTGCTGACGGCCAGCTACGAGGCTCGTCCATATGGCGTCGGCAGCGCGATGCCGATGGCGAGGGCGCAACGCATGTGTCCAGACGCTGTGATTGTCCCCCCTCGCTTTGATCGGTATCAGGAAGTCTCCACGAAGATCATGGAGGTCTTCTCCAATTTCTCGCCCGAGGTTGAGGCGCTGAGCCTCGATGAGGCTTTTCTGGATATGACCGGCTCTGAGCAACTCTTCGGCGAGCCTGAATCAATGGGACGTCAGCTGAAGAGTGCGGTCCGCGAAGCCACGGGTCTGACAGCATCGGTTGGCCTCTCGGGGACCAAATATGTGGCGAAGGTCGCAAGTGCTTGTCAAAAACCAGATGGTCTGACTGTGGTGCCACCGGAAGACGCCAGGGCCTGGCTCGCCCCGCTGCCGGTGTCCCGTCTATGGGGCGCCGGGCCAAAGACCCAGGCACATCTTCACCGTCTCGGCCTGTATACAATCGGCGACTTGGCTCGCGCTGATGTGCGTGTTCTTTCTGCGAAGCTTGGCAGCGCCGGTCCTCACTTCCACATGCTGGCCCAGGGTGAGGATCCAAGACCCGTCATCGGGCGGCGATCGTCGAAGAGCGTCGCATCCGAGCGCACGCTCGATCGGGATGTGCGCGAGAAGGCGGATATCAAACGTCACCTGCACCTATCGGCAGAGGCGATCGGCAGGCGCCTGAGAAGAAAGAACTACGTTGCCTTCGGCGTCGGCATAAAGCTCAAGACTGGCAACTTTCAGATTATAACCCGACAGCATCGGCTCAATGAGCCGACCGATACCGCCGAGACACTCCATTCGGTCGGTGTTCGTCTGCTTGACCATGTTGACCATCCGGGTCCGTTCCGCTTGATTGGCATGGTTGCCTACGATTTGGTCGGACGAGGCGATCTTGCGCAGCTTGAGCTTTTCGGGAGCCCCGCCCGGCGCCGCCAATTGGAGGTGGCGATCGATCAACTTGCGGAGCGCTTTGGTACGAACGTCGTGCGCTGCGCCAATGATCTCAACAAGCCGGCAGAAATGCGCCTCGCGCCGACACTGGATTTTCTAGACGATCGGACAGCCGATTAGTCGGGGAGATGCCGGCTGCGTTGTTCGCATGAGCTTTTCAACGAGGCCGCGACTCACAGTCCGAGCTCGCTCAAGCCAGGGTGATCTTCCGGGCGCGGAGCGGAGCGGTCCCATTTGAAACGGCGGTCCGCTTCGCTGATCGGCAAATCGTTGATCGAGGCGAAGCGGCGGCGCATCAGGCCGTGCCCGTCGAACTCCCAGTTCTCGTTGCCATAGGCGCGAAACCAGTTCCCCGAATCGTCGTGGAACTCATAGGCGAAACGCACCGCGATGCGATCGCCGGCGAACACCCATAATTCCTTGATCAGGCGGTAGTCGAGCTCGTGCGCCCACTTCCTCTTGAGGAAGGCGACGATCTCCGCCCGCCCATTGAGGAACTCGCTGCGGTTCCGCCAATGACTATCCGCGGTGTAAGCGAGCGAGACACGTTCCGGATCGCAGCTGTTCCAGGCATTCTCAGCCGCCCGAACCTTCTCTATTGCGCTCTCCCTGTTGAAGGGCGGTAGCGGCGGCCGGTCTTCGCTCATGCTTCTCCTCCAGGTGGCTCTCTCGGCTTCGAGTGGAGATTGGGTCATCCTACGGTAGGACTTCGGTTGTCGATGAGTTTGATACTGGGCGACGACCCAACGCATCACCGGCCGATCGCGCCAGCGCTCGCGGTCGGCAAGGAGAGCCTTGGGGATAGACATCTCCCGATATGTTGGCATTTCTCGGGGTGGCGCAAAAAAAGCCAATAGGCTGGCCACGGTGATGTCTGCTCGGCTGAAACGGTCGCCAGTGAGATAGCGACGATTATCGGCGAGCGTGTTATCGAGCCAGTCGAGCTCCGATTCCAGAATCGAGCGGCTCTCCGCCGCAGCGTCCGGCGTGATGTCATGCATGCGGATCATGATGCGCCGCGTGAGAGGCCACATCGCATTGCCGAGAAGTTTGTGCGTGTCCGACGCCTTGCCAAAGAGAGCGGGCTTGGCCAGCTCTGGAAATCGCGGGAGCAGCTCGGCATAGGCGAGCCGTCGGACGTGAACGCCAATGACCCTGTCGGCGCGCCGCTCGATCTCCCGTGCGTCGGAGAGAGTGAGCCGTCGAGCTGGATCCTGCGTTTGTTGATCTGCCCAATCGATGATGGCGCCGCTTCCTTGGATCACCGTCCGGCCATCCAGCAGGATCGGCAGGCTGGTCCGTTTCGCGCCGCAGCTCTTGGCCAAAAGTAGGTGCACGCCGGGCGGCCAATTGATCTCCTCGTAGTCGATGCCGTGCCAATCGAGCGCCCAGCGGGCTTTCTCGCAATAGTGAGAAATTCCGAAGGTAACGAATCTTGGCTGCGACTGGCTCATCGGACCCTCCTTCGTCCAAGCGCCCGAATTTCTCTTCACTACCGAAACAGCGGATGACCTCTGGCGCGTTGATCGGCGATGACCTTCGCCGTGTGGTCGTATGCGCGCTCGGCAAGCTCGGCATGACGGTGCCAGTCCATCACGCTCACATCGTCAGGAAGCGGCGGAGTGATGAGCAGGTCGTCGTGCTCCAGAGCATCGGATAAGCGCTCGCGCCTGACCATCAGGCTGCGCAGGAGAACGGTCGCCACGCCTGGGGCGTCGGGGAGGCGGCGGCGCGCGAACGGGTTCAGCATCTGGCGCAAGATCTGTCCGCGCGAGGGGAGCGCCGCATAGTCTACGGTGTCGCCGCGCATCTCGTCCGACTTGAGGCCGATCACGACGTTCGGCCCGCTCTTCAGCCCGCGCATGGATTTCACCGGAACATTGTCGAGCAGAGAGCCGTCGACCAGGACACGACCGTCCTCGCAATAAACGGGAGGCAAGAGACCTGGGATCGAGCTCGTGGCGCGCACCGCCTTCCACACAGGTCCTCGCGTGATGAGGAAGAGGGAGTTGCTGGCAAGACAGGTGGAGACCGCGAAATAACCGCTCCACAGATCTTCGATCTCGGCGTCGCCGTAGTGGGTCTTCAGCGCACGATCGAAGACGGTGTGATCGAGCAGGCTGTAACGCGGAAAGGTCAATCGCTTGAGCGCCCGCGCTTCCAGGAAAATCGCAGCGGTGCGGGCGCTGACCTCGTCAGGGCTCGCGCCCATGGCGAAGGCTGCGGCCATGGCGCCCCCGCCGCTCGTGCCGCCGAACACGTCGAAGCCGATATTCGCCTCGAGGAACGCCTTGTAGACGCCGACATGGGCAGCGCACAGCGCGCCTCCGCCGCAGGCGACGAACCCTCTCGCGTTGCCACTGACGAAGCGGGCAAGCCGGTCATATCCGGCACTGTCGTCGGCGACGAGGTGGTGATGCATGGCGACAGCCCGCGCGTCGAGCCAGCGCGACGTGCCGGAGACCGGCTTGCGGGCTGCATGGATCAGCACGAGCCTGCGGGCTGAGACCGGATGAATGTCGAAGGCGAAGCGCTCCAGCGTGCTTGGCTCCGGCGCTCCTTCAGCCGCGTCGCCGACGATGAGCAGCTGGTCGGCCTGACGAATGATCTTGGCGCTGAACGGCGTCAGCTCGACGTCGGCGAAATAGAGCACGTAGTGATAACGAAACTCCTGCCTGTTGAACCAGCTCGTCACGGCTTCGGAGTCGAGGTCCACGTTTTCGGAGAGCGCCGCGGCAAGGGTCGCCGAATCCACGGTTGCGATTTGGCCGAAGCGGGAGAGGGCGAGCGCTAGCCGCTTGCGGAAGTCGTCCGGCACGGGGAAGCCGCCCGCGCCGATCACAGCAAGCGTGCGAGGGTGGGTCAGGCTCTGCTCGTCGCCGGCGAGCGTGTCGGCGAGGCGCCTGGCAAGCGTCACGGCGATCGGCCTCAGGATGACCGGGTGCCGCTCGGCGAAGGCCGCGAACTCTCTCTTGGGCAGCTTGAGCACGATCGAGTCGCGCAGCGCGGTGACGGTGGCGGTGCGGATGCCGTCGGCGAAGAAACCGATCTCGCCGATGGGCGAGCCGCTCCCCACCTCGGCGATGCGGCGCCCGTCGACGTTGACGGCGAAGCGGCCCGAGGCGACGAGATAGAGCGCGTCCGCCGCATCGCCCTGGCGCATGAGAACCTCGCCGCGGGAGACGGCTTGGGTGATGAGCAGCTGCTCGAGCTCGGCAAGGTGCTCCGCCGGCAGGTCGTGGAAGGCTTCGACCAACGCCAGCGAGGTTGCCCTGGCGGCATCTCCTCCCTTCGAAGACTCTCCGTTGCGCAACGGCAGGCCCTCGCTTACCGACTGGTGGCCTTCGGCGAGAATAGCGCGGAAACGGCCCTGACCGTGAGCGGCAGGTGAAGGCCGAAATGCAAAGCGGGCGGCCGTTCCGGGGCCACCCGCTGCAAATCCTGTCAAATCCAGCTAAATCCTGGCGATCAGCGCGCTATTGCGGCGCAAGCGCAAACATCTCCTCGACATGGTCCCAATTGATCAGATTGTCGAACCAGGCCTCGAGATATTTTGGACGCAGGTTGCGATAGTCGATGTAATAAGCGTGCTCCCACACGTCGCAGCCAAGCAACGGCCAGCCGCCATGAACGAGCGGGTTCTCGCCGTTCGGGGTCTTGGTGACCTCGAGCTTGCCGTCCTTCATCGCAAGCCAGCACCAGCCTGATCCGAATTGGGTTTTGCCGGCCTCGATGAATGCCTCGCGGAACTTGTCGAAGCCGCCAAGGTCGCGGTCGATCAGGGCGAGAACCGAGCCGGGTACTTTCTTGCCGCCGCCGCCCTTCTTCATCCAGGGCCAGAAATTGTTGTGGTTGAAGTCCTGGCCGGCGTTGTTGAAAACGCCCTGGTTCTTGCCGTAGCTCGCCTTGACGATCTCCTCGAAACTCATGCCCTCGAAGCCGGAGCCAGGGAGCAGCTTGTTCAGGGTGTCGACATAGGCCTGGTGGTGTTTGTCATGGTGATAGTGAAGCGTTTCGGCCGACATATACGGCTCGAGCGCATCGTAGGAATAAGGGAGTGTCATGAGTTCGAAGGCCACGGCGGTTCTCCGGAGGTTTCGTGGAGAAAGTCGGCGGAAAGCTAAAGGTTCCCTGAAGCCCGCGCAAGCAAGATGGGTTGGTGGAGAGGTGGGCGCGGAGCCCCTGAACTCCGCGCCCGGTGCCGAGGAAGGTTCACTTCATCAGTTACAGGGATCTGACGCTTCGGACTGTGGGGGGTTGCGGCTGAACCGCGCATGAACCGGGCTTGCAGCATCGGTTCAGGAAAGAGGCTGAGGTCTACTTCACGAGACCGAGCAGCTCCTTGAACTCAGCTGTGCCGGCTTTGCCCAGCCACTCGAACACCACCATCTCGCTATCCACGACGTCGACGCCGCTCTTGAGCAGGCGCGCGAGCGCGAGGCGCCGGCTCGACTTGGCGCGCGAGGCGACGGCGTCGGCGACCACGAAAGCCTCGAAGCCTTGATCCTCAAGATCGATCGCCGTCTGGGTGACGCAGACATGAGCTTCGATGCCGCCCATCACCACCTGTCCCCTGCCTCTCCGCCGGAGCTCGTGCAGACGCTCGCGTAAGGCGTCGTTCTTCACGCAGGAAAACTCGACCTTGTCCATGACCGAGCCTGAGTTGCCGAGGGCTTCGCGCAGTGGCGAGACCGTTGGCCCAATGCCACGCGGGTATTGCTCGGAGACCGTCACCGGAATGTCGAGGGCTCTCGCCGCGCGCACAAGACGGATGCAACGCTCGACGACGCGCTCAGGGTCCGGCATCGCCGGCAGGAGCTTCTCCTGTACGTCGATGATGAGCAGCTGTGACTTGTCGCGGGTTAGCAGCATTAGACTTCAGGCGCGGAGTTGAGGGCTGGCCACTCTGGCACAGGTTAGGTCTCGCCGCCTAGGCCTGCGATCTTCAAGGCGAAGGCGTAGGCGAGCGCCACCTCCTTCAACCGCTCGAAGCGGCCGGAAGCGCCGGCATGCCCGGCGTCCATGTTGGTGCGAAGGAGCAAGAGATGGTCGTCGGTCTTGAGTTCGCGCAGCTTCGCCACCCACTTCGCCGGCTCCCAATAGGTGACGCGCGGATCGGTGAGACCGGCAAGCGCGAGAATATGAGGAAAGGGTTGCGCCTCGACATTGTCGTAAGGCGAATAGGCGGCGATGGTGCGGTACGCCTCGGCGCTCTCGATCGGATTGCCCCATTCGGGCCATTCCGGCGGGGTGAGCGGCAGGCTCGCATCGAGCATGGTGGTCAGCACGTCTACGAACGGCACTTCGGCGATGACGCCGAGGAACAGATCTGGCGCCATGTTGGCGATGGCGCCCATCAGCATGCCGCCGGCGCTTCCGCCATGAGCCACGATGCGCCCACGTGAGGTGAACCTCTCGCGTGCGAGATAGTCGCCGGCGGCGATGAAGTCGGTGAAGGTGTTGAACTTCTTCTCGCGCTTGCCGTCCTTGTACCAGCGGTAGCCCTTGTCCTTGCCGCCGCGCACATGGGCGATGGCGTAGACGAATCCGCGATCGACAAGGCTAAGCGCGTTGGTCGAGAAGGCTGCAGGGATCGACATGCCGTAGGCGCCGTAGCCGTAAAGCAGAAGCGGTGCTGAGCCGTCGAGCGGCGTCCCTTTGCGGTAGTGCAGCGAGACCGGAACCGTCTCGCCGTCCTTGGCCGGCGCCATGACCCGGCGCGTGACGTAGTTGGCGGGATCGTGACCACTCGGGATCTCTTGCGTCTTGCGCAACGTTCGCTCGCGCGTCTCCATGTCGTAGTCGAACACCTGCGCCGGCGTCGTCATCGACGAATAGGTAAAGCGTAGCGTGCGCGTGTCATGTTCGTAGCCCGGAGAGATGCCGAGCGCGTACGCTTCCTCGGCGAAAGCGATCTCGTGCTCGGCGCCATCGGCGAAGCGGCGGATGACGATGCGCGGCAATCCATCTTCGCGCTCGAGCCGCACGAGATAGTCCTTGAAAGCAACGATCTCGAGGATGAGACGGCCAGGACGATGCGGCTCGATCTCGCGCCAATGCTCGCGACCAGGATTGTCGGCCGGGGCTTCGACGATGCGGTAGTCCTCGGCGCCATCGGAATTGGTGAGGATGATCAGCCGGTCGCCGTGATGCTCGACGGAATAATCGTGCTCATGCTCGCGCGGACTGACCAGGCGCGGCGCTGCCGACGGATTTTCCGCATCGATCAGACTCACTTCGGCGGTTTCATGATCGTGCACGCTGAGCAACAGGAAACGCTCGGTCCTGAGTCGCGTTCTAAACCCAGAAAGAAGCCGGGGTCAGGCTGCTCATAGATCATCGCATCCTGTCCTTCGGAGCCTATGGCGTGGCGCAAGGCCTTGCGCGGACGATGCTCATCGTCGAGCCAGACATAGAGCAGCGTCCGGCTGTCGGACGCCCATTCGAAGCTGCCGTTGTTGTCGACGATCCGGTCATCGACAATGGCGCCGGTTTCCGCCTCGATGATTTGGACCGAGTAGAACTCCGAGCCTTTGGTGTCGATGGCGTAGGCGATCAGCTTGTGGTCTGGGCTGTGCGCGACGTTGGCGATGCGGAAATAAGCGTGGCCCTTGGCAAGCGCGTTGCCGTCGACCAGGACCCGCTCCTCACCGCCGTTTCGCGGAACGCGGCAGAACAGTGGGTGCTGACCCCCGGTGACGAAGCGTGAGTAGTAGGAGAATGTCCCGTCCGGCGCGGGGACCGAGGAATCATCTTCCTTGATGCGGCCCTTCATCTCGGCGAAGAGGCGCTGTTGCAGCGCCATGGTATCGGCCATGACGTCCGATATGTACGCGTTCTCGGCTTCGAGCTGGGCGCGGATGTCGGGGGCGAGCGCTGCCGGATCACGCATGACGGTTTGCCAATTGGAGGCGCGCAGCCACGCGTAATCGTCGGTGCGGGCGATCCCGTGATGGATCGAGGTGAACGGCCGGGAAGCGGCGCGGGGAGGGGTTATCCCCGCGTTGGACTTGGCATCCATCAGGGAAAGTCTACCTGGACTTGTTGCCAGAGGCGTCCTCGGCGTCATGCTTCAAGGCAACGCCGTTGATGCAATAGCGCAAGCCGGTCGGATTGGGCCCATCGGGAAAGACGTGCCCAAGATGAGCTTCGCAATTGGCGCAGCGCACCTCCGTCCGGCGCATGAAAAGGGAGCGATCTTCATGCTCGCTCACCGCGCCGCCCTCAGCCGGCGCATAGAAGCTCGGCCAGCCGGTGCCGGAATCGTATTTCGTTTCAGAGCTAAACAGGGGGGCGCCGCAGCAGACGCAACGATACATGCCTTCGCTCTTCTCCTGATAATAGGGATGACCGAAGGCACGCTCGGTTCCATGCTGACGCGTTACCCGATACTCTTCCGGCGTCAATGTCTTGCGCCACTCCTCATCGGATTTGACGACGTTGCCGGATTTCTCCATCTCTGCTTCCAGGGCTTTGCGCATGGTACGGAACTCTTCCTTTTTTCTTGTGTTGGGATACCGGCAATATAGTAATCGGGATGCATTTCAGTGAGGGGAGGGACAAGGTGCTCACGTAGGCTTGATTCAGATCCTTGTCTGAGTAGTCCGAATGTGCCTGAGGATGAGAAATTTTCCAGTGATTGTAGACCTCTTCAATTAGACTTAAACAGCGAACGCGAAGCAAGGAGGGCCGCCGCAAGTCGCGTATTCGTTCAATGTATTTATTCAGCCTCCAGTCTTCATGGTCATTGATGATTGCGTACTTGTAAAAAGGTGCTATATACCCAGTCGCGTTGTGTACCTAGATGCGGGACACATTTTCTAGTTGCGAAAACAACGCAACTTCACGTCACAAGATCGGCATAATCTGGTGCCTGTAGTGTCGTTGTGTCTCTGGAGATGACAGCAATTTGCACACAGTTGCCGGGCTTGTTGGGAGCCGGGACTGTGTTTGATCCAAGGAGGTCTTAATGGAACAAAACCTGGAGAAGAATGAGCTCGTAGAGCTCACGGCCGAGATCGTGTCTGCTTATGTGAGCAACAACACGGTCGTCGCCTCTGACCTTCCCGGTGTGATCCACAACGTGTTCGACGCTTTGAGCAGGGCGTCAGCCGCCTCCGGCCAGCCCGCGCGGGAAGAGCTTCGGCCTGCCGTGCCAGTGAAAAGGTCCGTCACACCCGAATACATCGTCTGTCTCGAGGACGGTAAGAAGTTCAAATCGCTGAAGCGCCACCTGCGGACTCACTACGACCTTTCGCCGGAGGAATATCGGGAGAAGTGGGGCTTGCCGCACGACTATCCGATGGTCGCTCCCAACTATGCCGCCGCCCGTTCCGATCTTGCCAAGCGCATGGGTCTAGGCCAGCGCCGCAGATAGAGAGACGAATCGCTTCGAGCAGCGCGGGTGAAGCTGTCTGCTGCGCTTTCCCTTCGTTAACAGCGGAGGACTCCCTCCAAATCGAGTGGCGCTCGTAACACGCGACCACAAGCTGTTGCGACTCCTCACGAATTTTGTCTTGAGGTCTTGCGTTAGCCAAGCAAACTCCACATAGTCATGGTTAACGCGGCGATTTGGTGAGCCCGTCCAAGGGCTTATGAGGGGGAGGCCGATGCTGTCAGAACGAGCTTTTCGGGCTCAGTTGGTGACGCAAGGTCAGCGCGAGCTCTACGATTATTGGCGGAAAACTGCGGGTTCGCGCCACATGCCGGCCCGCTCCGACATCAATCCCTTCAGCGTCCCCAAGCTTCTGCCTTGTGTCGGCCTTATCGACCTCTCCGAAGGCTTGGGCGAGGCGCGGTTCAGACTGGCGGGCACGCTGCTCCGCGACGTTTACGGTGAGGAGATCACCGGCAAGCGGATCGACCGGGTATTTGCCGGCGCTTGCGCAGATTATTGGCACGACATCCACGCCAGGGTGGCGGAGGAGGGTTCGCCGCTCAACGGCGTGGTCCGCGGACCTGCGCCAGGGCGCGACCATATCGTCTTGTTCTGGTTGCGGTTGCCGCTTTCGCAGGACGGAATAAAGGTCGACCGGATCCTCTGCTACGACACGGCCGCTCCTATCGAGACCGCTCGCCAGGCCGCCGAGCCAGCTCTTGTGGCCGCAGCAGATGTGGACGGCGCGGCGCCGGGCCCAGTGCGCCTGAGCCGCAATTTCGCGCGGCGCATCAACCCAAGTTCAGCCTTGTAGGCCGTCATCAGGCCAAGGTGGCGATTGAGCTCGTAGCTCCAATGACCCGCAAGGGCGCGGCGCCGCTCGGCGCGGAGCGCCCGCCGGAGCTTCGACAGGATCAGCAAACTCCCTTCAGGGCTTTGGTCGGCAAGCTCATGCGGCCAAAGGGCGATCAGGCGTGGCAGATCGCGCGCCCTGAGATAACAGCCTGATCCGGCATCGACCATCGTGCCGAAGATGCGGGGCGCGTCCGGACTAGGCTCAGATCCGGCCTCCTCGTTCGCATCAAGACGCTTCCTCACCGCCATTGCCGCCTCCTTTTGGTCCCGCGCCAAAGCATGCGCGCGCAGCGGAGGGGTGAGGATTGGGTGGGGACAGCCGGGGTGGACTGGGCGCGCTGCCAACGCATTTTGAAGCTCCCCGGCCACGACTTATCCCCGCTCCAGCCGGCATCCCCTAGAGTGTGATAGGTATTTAATCCTATTTTTAGGGAGAGGCGGCGATGAGTGCAGTGCGAGCGATCGGGGGATGCGATGCGTATCAAGCTCAGCGGTCCGGGGTCAGGGTTGGGACCTCACGGGTCAGGTGGGCGATCGAGTCGGCGGTCGCCGCCGTGTTCGAGGTCGGTGTCGAGGATCTGCGCGGGAAGACCCGGGGCTCGGCGCGAACGGCGTTTGCGCGACAGGTCGCGATGTACCTCGCCCATGTCGGCTGTGGGGTGAGCCTCACCGAGGTCGGTCACCTTTTCGAGCGCGATCGCACCACCGTCTCTCATGCTTGCGGTCTGGTGGAGGACAGGCGCGACGACCCGGATTTCGACTACCGGCTCAACCATCTCGAGCGGGCGGTGTCCTGCCTCATCGATGCGCTGTCGATGCGCCAAGGACGCGGGTAAGCGGATGAGCAGAAACCCTGGCGAGGAACCGGCAGTAGCGCGGCGCCTGCTTGCGCGCTTGGCAGAAGCGGGGAGCACGCTTCGCCAAGAGAAAGGCTGCTATCTGCTGGTCATCCCGTCAGCGGCATCGCGGCAAGGAGTGCGCCTGCCGAAAAGCCTCATCGAATTTTGCTTGCGGCAAGATTGGCTCGAACGGAGCGGAGGCGATCTTGTTCTGTCGCAGGCGGGACGGGCATGGCTTCGTCGCTCCGAGACTGAGGGCGATCCGTTTCGCGAGCAGCATCAGCTAAGGGCGGTGACGCTCAAGGAGATTGACGGCATCCGACGCCCGATGCTGGTCAATGAGGCCGAGAGCCCGCTCGGCTGGCTCAAGAGCCGAAAGAGCCGGAGTGGGAGCCCGCTGATTTCCGACGCGCAATACGAAGCCGGCGAGCGCCTCCGTGCCGACTATTGGTTCGCTCATCTGAGCCCGAGAGTGACGGCGAACTGGTCGGCGCTGGCCCCATCGGGGAGAACGCGGCGGGGCGCTCCGCTCGACGCGGCGTCCTTGCGCGACGAGGTGATCGCCGCAAAGGAGCGCGTCATGCGCGCGCTCGATGCGGTGGGGCCGGAGCTTGCCGGCGTGCTCGTCGATATCTGTTGCGAACTGAAGGGGCTGGAAGAAGCCGAGAGAAGCCATGACTGGCCGCAACGCGCCGGCAAGGTCGTGCTGCAGCTCGCGCTCACGCGCCTTGCCAGGCACTACGGGCTAGATGTCCCGAGCGAACTGCCTCGGCGACGGAAGGGCATTCGCCATTGGGGAGGCGAGGGCTACCGGCCTACGCTCGATGCTTGGCGCGGCTCAGGCGATCAGTGAACCGTCGGCGCCTTCTCGATCGCTTCGCGCGCGTCTTTGCGGATCCTCTCGACCATGGCGAGCAAACCGTTTGAGCGCTGCGGCGTCAGATGCTCCTTGAGATGCAGGCGGCCGAGCACGGCGTTGGCGTCGATGTCGAGAATGGCGTCGGCGGTCTTGCCCGAATAAAGGGCGAACAGGATGGTGATCAGCCCGCGCACGATATGGGCGTCGCTGTCGCCGACAAAGCTCAGACGCGGGACGCGGTGGTTCGGAGTGACGGTGGTGGCGAGCCAGACCTGGCTCACGCAGCCTTGCACTTTGTTGGCGACGCTCCGCGCTGATTCAGGTAGCGGCGGCAATTTCCGGCCGAGCTCGATCACGTAGCGATAACGGTCCTCCCAGTCCTCGAGAAGCTCGAAATCGGCAACGATCTGATCGAAGTTCACGGGCGGCTGAGGCTCATTCGCCGGCGCTGGTCTTGTGGTCTCCATAACCGGAATATAGGCAGAATCGCCAAGGTCTGCGAGGCGTTGCTTTGCGAAACCGACGCGCGCTCAAGGTGGGAAAGGGCAGGGAACCAACCTTTCGCGCGCGCCTCTCGGCAGGTGCAAACCTGCCGAAAACCTGACTGCGGCGCGGGGCTAAGTCCCGGCCGGGTGCGGCCCGCTCCAGGCAGGCAGAAGATCATTAGGGCTCAGCGTGTTTTGCGAATTGGTGGCCTCGACGCTGGCAGGCTCGACGGTCACCTGGGCCTCGGCCCAACTGTCGACGCCTGCCTCAGCCACGGCGGCTTGGTCGAGGCTCGACTGCTTGCCTGCCTCTTCGGCGGTGGCCGGTGCAGTGTCGTGGGCGCTTGGTGCCTCGAGAGTGTCCAGGTCGCTCGGGCCAGCGGCAGTTCCGCTATCGCCAGCGGCAAACCCGGTCTTTCCCTTGACGAAGCTCATCAGCATCTCGGCTCCGAACCTGGCCTTATGCATGAAGACGGCAAAGGCATCCTTGCCGGTGGCGCAAACGCTCGGGTTCCGCTCACAGAAACCGCTCACGTCCTTCACGGCGGCCTCGGCCGTTCCGTAGACCTGGCTCTGCTGCTGCTCATTCGTCGGCAGCAGGAGAACGAGTATGACGAGCCAGAAGACGGTTCGAATGAGAAACATCGAAGTGCCCCTTTCAATCCAGCTGGCGGTTGGTCCCGGCAGCTCCCTTCCCTTGAGGTGGCGGCACTATAACGTCGAGGCAATAATCGACTTTCACTACTGAGCCGGAAAATATCTTTAAGTTTAAGAGATGTCTAAAGAGGGCGGTCGTTGTTAAGCCGCCGACAACAGGTCTTAAGTGCGAGAAAGATTGGATAAAGATTGCCTAAGAACTCTGGCCGACCGCCGGATGCAGAGTCCCGCTCCGCGTTCGCGCGCTTTAAGGTTCCTTAAGCGGCCCCCGGAATAATCAAGACCAACGACAATCGGGGACGAAGCGGCAATTGGCCCGCTCCAAAATGCGCTTATTGGTCGGCAAGGGTGTGCGCAAGTTGGGCGCCTATTTCGACTCGCTTGTGCATGATTCAGTGCGCGACGACGTCATCGGGGCGGCGCGGCAACGCTCCTTCATCGCAGCGCAGCTGTTGGCAGGGTTGCTCGCGCTCTGCGTCTTGCCGGTTTATCTCGCGCTGACCGGCAAGCCGACCGCGCTCGATGCGGTCGCCTTTCTCTGGTTCCTGTCGCCGATCGGCATTGCCGTCTTCCTGTCGCATACGGGAAAGATCGGCGCGGCCCATCTCATCTCGGCGGCGAATTTCACCGGCCTGATCACCTTCTCCTCCTGGCTCACCGGCGGTCTCTCCTCTTTTCTCGTTCCCTGGATGGTGGTGGTCCCCTTGGAGGCCGCGCTGTCGACGGACCGGCGCGTGGTCGCCTGGGGGGCGGGGCTTGCATCCCTTGGCCTCATCGTGCTCGCCGCCGGCGAGGCACTCGGCATGGTGCCACCTGAGCCGCTGCTCCCGCTGTCGGCCAATCTGCTCGGCCTGTTTGGCGCCATGAGCGCCGTGATCTACGCAGCGGGTCTCGCCATCGCCATACAAGTGGTGCATCGGCGATCAGAAGATGCGCTCCGCGTCGGAGAGGAGCGCTACCGTCTGCTCGCCGAGAACGCGAGCGACATGATCACCCGTCATGACGAACGCGGCCGCGTGCTGTTCGCCTCGCATGCATCGCAGCAATTGCTGGGAGAGCCGCCGGCGAAGCTCATCGGCGATGGCCTGTTCGAGCGCGTCCATATCGCCGACCGGCCGGCTTATCTCACGGCGTTGTCGAAATGCAGCGCCAATGGAGATCCCATCACTGTCGAGTTCAGGCTGCGCCAGCAAGCTCCGTCCGGCGGGGAGCGCTATAGCTGGGTCGAGATGCGCTGCCGGCCGCTGCGGACGCCGCACGGCGGTGCGGCCGTCGGCGTGCTTGCCGGCACGAGAGATATCTCCGAGCGCAAGGCGCAAGAAGACGAGCTCACGCGGGCGCGCGACGAGGCGATGAGCGCGAGCCGCGCCAAAACGCAATTCCTCGCCAGCATGAGTCACGAGCTCAGAACGCCGCTGAACGCGGTCATCGGCTTCTCGGAGATCCTCAATCGGGAGCTGTTCGGCGCTTTGGGGGAGCAGCGCTATCGAGACTATGCGCGCATGATTCATGAAAGCGGCGAGCACCTGCTCCATGTCGTCAACGACATTCTGGACATGTCGAAGATCGAAGCCGGCAAGTTCAAGCTCCTCAAGGAACCATTCGACGTCGGCCTGCTCGTCAGGTCCTGCGCCGATGTCATGCGGCATGCGGCGGAGGCAAAGCAGCTGACACTGATTGCTGAGGTTCAGTCAGGCCTGCCGGAGCTCGTCGCCGACAAGAGGGCCTGCAAGCAGATGCTGCTCAACGTGATCTCGAACGCGATCAAGTTCACCGATGCGGGAGGGTTGGTGCGCATCTCGGCGCGGGAGGCTGGCGGCATGATCGAGCTGATCGTCGCCGACAACGGCATCGGCATTGCCGAGCACGACTTGCCGAAGCTCGGCCATCCCTTCGTTCAGGCGGACAATGCCTATAACCGCAGCCATGACGGTGCCGGCCTCGGCCTGTCGGTGGTGCAGGGGCTTGCCCGCCTGCACGAGGGCAGGCTCGAGCTCGCAAGCAAGCTCGGCCAAGGCACGACGGCCACCATCGTGTTGCCGGTAAAGCAGCCACAAGGCGAACGAGACAAGGGACCCCCGCGAGATCCCGCCGTGACGGCCGCGTGACCGGCGTCCCGCCGCCCGCATTCGCGGACCGGTGGCCCGTTTATTAACTCTTTAGCTTCCATAGCGAAGATTGCATCTGAGGGACTCTCGGGGGACTCTCGATCAAAGAACCTATTGATTCGGCCCTCTAGCGATGAGCGTCGTGGCGACACGTCTTGTGTTTCTGGCCTTTATCGGCCTGACCGGCTTTATCACCTACAACGCGCTCTATTTGCAGGAGCAGCGTAACGGCGCCCTATTGTCCGCGGCGAGGCCGCCACGGGTGCCGTTGCCAGACGGCCCAATCCACACCACCAACCCACCAGCGTCCGCGGTCAAGCCGGTAGCGGCAACCACGGATCTCCCGCCGCTGCGGGGGCAGGCCGCGCCTCAGCTCGTGACCGCTATTCAGCGCGAGCTCGCAGCGCGCGGCTATGCCAGCGGACCGGTCAACGGCAAATTGAGCGATGAGACGCGAAAGGCGATTGCTGCCTTCGAGAAGGACCATGGACTGCCCATCAGCGGCTCGGCCTCGGATGATCTCCTGCGTCGCATTCTGCTTGGCGAGGCTGCTGCGCCGGCTGCGAGCACTGGATCGGTCGCCGCCACAAATGGGGCTCCGCGCGCCAAACCAAATTCCACACCGCCGAGCGATTTGACGGTCAAGCAAGTGCAACAAATCCTCGCCGATCTCGGCTATGCACCGGGCCCGATCGATGGAACATTGGGAGATGAAACCGAGCGCGCCGTCAGCGCCTTTCAGCGGGACCGGAAGATCGCGCAGAACGGCCGCATCACGCCGGAGCTGCTGCGGGAAATCAAACGCGTGACGGGACGTGACCTTTCGGCAACAGGCTCGCGCCCATGAGCGGGAACTCGGCACTCCGATGCGCATCAAGAGCGAAATCTGGGTCAAGGCCTATTTGCGCCGTTGTCAGGTCCAGGGCGTGTCAGCGGTCGTCGTTCGCCGTGGCGACGAGCACGCCGGCGCCATTTATATCTGCCTCAATCGGTTGGATGGCACGGTCAAGCTTTACGGGCCTGCGCCGGCGGGCCTCGAAGGCGGCGAGTCGGAACGGCGGTGGGTGAACTGCCTTGCAACCAGCCCCGTCACCGAGGGGGAGGCGGCAATCTACCTCACGCGCCAAGTTAAGTTCGACGCCGACATCTGGATTGTTGAAGTCGAGGACAAGGCTGGTCGCCATTTTCTTGGCGAGGAGATCACGGAGGAGTAAGCTGATTCGGCGGATTTAGGAGTTCGTTAACCTTACCTGCGTCTTAATGCGGGGGATCGGCGCGAGCGACGCCTGACGTTGGGGGCGGCGGTCGGTAGGGGCGAGGAGACCGAGAATGGCGACCATTCTGGAATTTCGTCGAGCAGCGGAACCCACATCGCGGGTCACCGAGCTCACGGACGGCGTTCCCGGTCAGATCATCATCTTTCCCGGTGTGCGCATCGAGCGCCAGGCCTGGGAGGGCAGCCCCGGTACGACGAACACATCGCGCAAGCGGGCACAGCGCGGCCGTAAGAAGCAACGCTAGCTTCCTAGAGAATTTCTCACTGCTTGAGCTGACTGCAAACCGTGGCCTTGAGCGCATCCTCGGCGCGCGCCATGCGGCTCGGGCCCGACAGCGGGGCGCGAATGATGGCGACTCCTTGTTGTGACGGCGACTTGATGACGAACAGCTCGTCGGCGTCCTCAGGAGCATCGACGCCTGCCTCCGCCACGGTTTGATCGGCGAGCGCAATGACCAGGTCGAGCTGCGCGCTTTTCATGTCGGCACCGGGCACGGTGTAGAAATTGTCACCTTCCGGCGTGTAGAAGGCGATCATCCACAAATCGCTCGCAACCGATCCTTTGAGCCGCACCGGACCTTGCGCGAGATCGAAGCGGCAAAACGCATAGCGAACGTCCGGCGCCATCATGGGCATGACTTCGTTACCCGGACTGAGCGGCGGGATCTGAATCATGGTGTTGGCCGGCCCGAGCGGTACGAGCCGAGCCCAAGCATTTTTGGGTGCGAGCCCGGGAAGCGCCAGGACCGCGGCAATATGGACGAGACCCGCAAGCACGAGGCAAAGGAGAATGTAGAGCAGCGGGACTTCTCAGTTGCATGCCTTGCGCTCGATTTTGGGCAGACGATCGTTGGGGATCTGTCCGATGCCGGAGGAGTCGATCTCGCGGGGACTATAGATGCGCAACATCAGCACCAGCTTCTTCTCCCCGGTTCCGGTTGGCAGCCAGTTCTCCGGTCGTGCGTTGCTTGCAAGGTTGATGCGGTAAGTGCCGTCGCTGCGGCGGATCGCCTCTTCGCTGTTGAAGCTGTAGCGCTGTGATGGGTTCTCGATCAGCGACCCATGCTCGTCATAAACGGCGAGCGACCACCAGCGCGCGTTGAGCGCCGAGCCCTCGATCAGATATTCGCAGGCAGAGGTCAATTGGTAGCCCTGACTGTCGGTGCTCGCGGTGAAGTAGCGCGCCGTCGTCGAGGTGAGGGGGAGCCTGCCGCTTCGGGCGAGATGTGCCTTGGTGTAGGGATCGGCGTTCGGGTTGCCCTCGCTCAACCAGCTCGCCCAAGGGCCCGCCTGCTGGGTGGTGAGAAACGAACCCTCCTCGATCATGTAACGTGCCGAGCTGATGCCGAGCACGAGAGCGACGGCGAAGACGGCGATAAGTTGCAGGAGCGTGCGCATCGAGGAGTGCGCCGCGGCGGAAGCAGACCTGAAGGTCGCGGTGGAAGCGGAGGGGCTGACGAGTCGGTCGAGCAAGCGCGCACCTTCGAGATGAAACGAGCTCGCCACTGGCTTATGGGGGGAGCGGGGTACCGGTTTGGCTTCCGGTCGCGACCGGACCTGGTGCCGCCGGTTGGCTTCCGCCTTCAACTGGGCTTGCTCCCGGCGCGGCAGACGCCACGCTCGACGGGCTAGCGGCCGCTGGACTAGAGGGCTCGGCCGCGGGTGCCTCGGCCCGGTTCTGCGGCTGCGTGTCGCTCGGCTGAAGGGCCGGCGCATCTTTGAGAATGGTTCCGAGCTTTTCGAGGACCTGACGCGTCATGCTCGACATGTCCTTGACGCTCTCCGGCGTGGCAGGCGCGATGACCTCGGTGTCGGTCGCAGCCGCTGTTTGCAGTTTCGCAAGGCGCTCCTGCTCGGCGACCTGGACCGGGTGCAACGGAATGCCTGGGATCTGCGGAATGTTGTCGGTGTCGTGGGCGAGCACCATGAAATTGTGCCAGGTCTGGGCGGGGAAGCTGCCGCCTGTGACCCGCGCCATCGGCGTGAAGTCGTCATTGCCGAGCCAAACGCCGGCGACGTATTGGCCGGTGAAGCCTACGAACCAGGCGTCACGATAGGCGGTGCTCGTCCCGGTCTTGCCGACGTTATAGGTGTAATCAAGCTGCGTCGCTTTGCCGGTTCCGTTGGTGACCACGCCCTGGAGCATGGTGTTCAACGTCTCCACCACCTTGCGGTCGAAGAGCTGCTTGCGTGCAGGCGTCTCACGTTCATGCGAGTAGAGAAGCTCTCCCTGCAGCGTGTGGATCTCCTCGATGCCGTAATAATGGGTCTCCAGTCCGCCGCTGGCGAAGACTGCAAAGTTGCCCGTGTGTTCGAGCGGAGTCATGCCCTGGTCGCCAAGCGCCAAAGAGCAGGTTTTCTTCAGGTGGGTGATGCCGAGCTTGGTCATGTTGGCCATGACCTTCTCGCGACCCACATCGAGGGACACCTTCACGGCGATAGTGTTGATCGACTTCGCCAGAGCGTCCTTGAGCATCATGCGGCCGCCTCCCCCCCCCGAATAGTTCTTGGGCGACCAGCGTCCGCACACGGCGCCAAAGCCGCTGACCACCGTGTTCGGTGTGTAGCCGTTCTCAAGCGCGGTCAGATAGACGTAAGGCTTGAAGGAGGAGCCGGGCTGACGGTAGGCGTGGGTCGCGCGATTGAACTGGCTCTCTCCATAGTCCTTACCGCCGACGATCGCCCGCACCGCCCCGTCAGGCTCCATGACCACCATCGCACCCTGGTCAAAGGAGCGGGCCCGGCCAAATTGCGCGATGGTCTGCTGCAGCGACTGCTCGGCCGCCTTCTGCAGACCGATATCGACAGTGGTGCGGGCGGCGAGGATGTGCTCCTTGCGGTTCACCATGATCCGCTGCACTTCCTCGAAGGCCCAATCGAGGAACCAGTCTGGGCTGTAATAGTCGCCGCGCTCGACGATCTTCGCGGGATTCATGCGGGCGCCATAGACTTGACCCTCGGTCAGGTAGCCCGCCTCAACCATGTTGGTCAGCACTTCGTTGGCGCGGGCGCGCGAAGCAGCCATGTCGATATGGGGAGCATAGCGCGTCGGCGCTTTGAACATGCCGGCGAGCATTGCCGCCTCGGCAAGCGTGACATCGCGGACCGACTTGCCGAAATAGAATCGAGCCGCCGCCTCAACGCCGTAGGAGCCGCCGCCAAGATAGGCGCGGTCGAAATAGAGCTTGAGGATCTCGCGCTTGGTGTAGTGGTTCTCGAGATAGACGGCGATGAAGGCCTCTTTGATCTTGCGGGAGAGCGCGCGCTCAGGCGACAGGAACATGTTCTTGGCGAGCTGCTGAGTGAGCGAGCTGCCGCCTTGCACCACTGCGTCGGCGCGGGCGTTCTCGGCAAGGGCGCGAATGGTGCCCATGACGTCGACGCCGAAATGTTCGAAGAAGCGCCTGTCCTCGGTGGCGAGCGTCGCCTTGATCAAGAAGTCTGGAAGTTCGTCGAGCGGCACCGAGTCGTCGCGGAGCAGTCCGCGCTTGCCGATCTCGTTGCCGAATCTGGTCATAGAAGGTGACGCTGTACTCGTCGGACAAGTTCATCTTGCCCTGGGCGAGGTCGAAGGCGGGGATGGCGAAGGCAAGCACCACGAGCAGGCCGCCGACGCTGAGTGTCAGGCCCTCGCAAGCTAGGTCGTTGAGGATGCGGACGAGTCCACGCGCCTCAAAGCGGCCGAAGAAGGTGGAATAGGCGCTCCACCAGTCCTTGAAGCCGATCCAAGCGCGATAAAGGCCCGAATCGATGGTCGAATTGATCGCGAGCCAGTCAACGAGCTTGCGCCGGCGATTGCCTTGTAGGAAGTCCCGCACTTTGCCCCGACCCTTGGCGCTTACGCGCCGGAAGCCGGCCTCTTATGCCCAACTACCGCCCGGATGGGCAACCAATTCAGCAAATTACACCCTGATTGAGGCGTTTTGTAGAGATTTGGCAGTGCCCTAGGGGTGACTGGCGGTCGCGGGGCCTTAGCCCGCCCGACGCCAATTAAAGCCACTCGCGGAGGTGTCGCCAAGAGGCGAGACGGCCAGCATCCGCTTGACCGCAGAGGCTGGAATGGTGATCACGCCGGAGGCCTGGTCCCAGTCGCCGCTGCCGTCGCTGGCGCCGAGGTTTGGCGCAAGCACCTTGGCGCTCGCGTCGTCCTGCATGAGGAAGCCAACCGAGAGGCATAGATGGGGACGCCGCGGCTCGATCGCTTCCAGCCACTGCCAACCTGGCACGGGCTGGCCTGAGTCGAGCCACTCGATCAGCACGAGGGGAGGAGAGGGGTCGGAATCCACGGTTGGCCTCAAATTGGGGTCGCGTAGCCACAAGCGCGGCAATACTGCTCATAGAAATGCTCAAGAAGCCTCTGTCGCTTGGCGCAAATTTTCGGAAAAGTCCCGCCGCGGCGTTAATTAGGGCCAGGCTAGCCCCCTCACTTCTCGACCGTGTAGCCCCGGTTCTTCATGCAGTTGACGTAGTCCGCGTCAACCGCACCTGGACGCATCCGGCTAACGATGGCGAGCACCGACTTGATCCCCTTATCGCGCGTGCTCTCCTTGCAGGCGGCTGATGCCTGCTCGAGCGCGGTGGGGTCGGGCTTCGCCTTGGTCGGCGTTGCCGTGGTGAAAGTGTGGGACGAGGGCCCTGCAAGGCTGCATGCGGACAATACGAGCCCGAGCGCACAAGTCGCCCCGAACCGAGCTATCAATTTCCCCGCCACGCCGACCTTTCTACCAGAGGAGCGGCACGAAGCGGTAGCGGACATGATCGGCATAATCCGCATAGCCTTCGAGCTCGGCTGTGAGCATCCGCTCCTCCATCGTGGCGCGGACGCCAAGCACCAGCATGAAAAGCGGCACTGCGAGCAGCCCCCACCAGGAGCCGAGCAGGAGCGGCACGCCGGCGCCGATCAGAATGACGCTCGAATACATGGGATGGCGCACATAGGCATAAGGCCCGGTGGTCACCACCTTGTGCCCGCGCTCCTTCTGCACCTTCACCACCGGCGCGGCATAGCTGTTCTCCTTCAGCACCTGCCAGGAGAGCAAGACGCCGAGGCAAAGCAGAACTGCGCCGAGGATCTGCAACGGCACTGGCACGCTCGACCAGCCGAAGCGGTGGTCGAAACCCATGAGCACGTACCAGCCGAGCCAAAGCGGCAGAAAGGTGCCCATCAGGAGCTTGTCCTCAGGCAACTGGTCTCGCTGGAAGGGCGGCCGCATGCGCTCCTTGAGCAGCTCAGGGTCGTGGCGGCCGAGCCAGGCGAAGCCCCAGAAGCTCGCAACCGCCATGAGGGCGAGGAACACCCAGGCCGCGGGCCAGCGCACCGTGCCTGCGGGCACGAACAGCAGCAGCGCGAAGGCGCCGAGCCAAAGGAAGGCGCGCAAGCCCCGCCGCGCGGGCTTACTCTCGGCTGTTTCAGGACGAGCGGACATCGTGTTGCTCCTTATAATCCTGGAGATACGGGTGAATGTGCGGCGAAGTTTCACGATGGCGTGAGCGCGGCAAGCGCCGCTCGTCAAGGTCACGCCTCGGCCTTAGCATCGGATCCACCTTGCGCCTGACTTGAGGCAGAATTCGGAAGGAGCTTCTCACATGCGAACGCGCTTCGGTTTCTTCATCGGTTTGGCTGCTTCGTGCGCCGCTTGGGCGCTTCCCATGGCCCCGGCGCGCGCTGCCGATTGCAGCCAAGGAAGCGCCGAAGAACAGATCGCCTGCCTCAATCGCACGGTCGGCGAGCTTGCCTCCAAGGTCGAGGCGCTGACCAAGGATGCGCTCAAATGGAACGACCGCATCGCGCTCATCAACGAGGACATGCGCATCTATCCGCGCTGCCTGGAAAACCCGGGCCCGAACACGGCCAATATCACCGATGTGTTCGCCAATTCCTGCGCCAAGATCCCGGCGCAGACCTGGATGATCTCCAAGCCCTATCACTGACGGCGGTCGGCCTGCGGCAAGGGTCAGACTGTGTCGATTGGACGCGGGAACGCGGATCGCGACAGCGCGTTCAGGCGTGCAGTCCCGGGATTTGTCCTGGGCCATCACGGTGAAAAAGGAGGACACCATGATCAGGTCCTACATCGCGTCGGCGATCGCCGGCGCCTTCGTGCTTGGGCTCGCGTCAACGGCCGTCGCGGCAGTGAAAGGCGAGTTCAACGATATGTGCGCCGAAGGGCTCGCTCTGCACAAACAGATACACACCAACTGCTCGGTGAACGGCGAGTACAAAGGCAAGACCTATTGCTTCGGCAACGAGCAAGCCAAGAAGGACTTCATGAAGGATCCCTCGGCCAATCTCGCCAAGGCCGAGTCCTACTACAAAGGCCACTACAAGGGTTAAGCGCAGGCGGTCTTGATGGCTCCGCCTTAACCTTAACCAGTCGAACTGAATCAACTGGCGCGGCGGTGTAAGCGGGGTCATCCTTGCTCGTGGTGGTCACCTGCGATCACCCCTTTGGTAGGGAGCCCCGGTCGATAACTCGGCCGGGGCTTCTTTTGTGATGTTTGCGAGGGTCCCTTGGCTGGTTAGGCGCTGGGGGTGGGCTCTCGCACCGTCGCGGGCGCCCCGTCCTGCTCGAGGCGGTGTCGCCAGGCGGACGGTGGCACCCCCACCATTTTCTTAAAGGCACGGCTGAAGGCCGCTTCGGAGCCGTAGCCGGTCTCGGCGGCAATCCTTGCAATATTGGCGGTGCCCCCGGTCAGCAGCCCCGATGCAATTTGCATCCGCCATTTGGCGAGATATTGCATCGGCGGCATGCCGACGAGGTCGACAAAACGCTCCGCCAGCACCGAGCGCGACAGGCCTACGTCCTTGGCCAGATCCTCGATCGTCCAGTTGCGCGCCGGCTTTGCGTGCATCAGCGACAATGACTTGCCGACGAAGGGATCGCGCAAGCCGGCGAGCCATCCCGCCTGCTCGGGCGGCAGAGCTTCTAGATGCCGGCGAACCACCTCGATGAACATCAGCTCGCTCAGTTTGGAGAGCACGCTTTCGCCGCCGGCGCGCTTGTCGGCCAATTCCATCATCGCCACGCGAATGAACTGGCCAAGCCAGCCTTGATCGCCGCCTTGCGGGACACCGGCCTTGATGATCGGCGGCAAATTGTCGAGGAGCGGATTGAAGGGTTGAGCATCGCAGGCGAGGAAGCCGCAGACGAACCTGGCGGAGGTCGGCCCGTCACCGCCAATGTTGAAGAAGAACGGCAATTGGCTGCCGGGCACGGCGTCATGGGGGCTCGGTGCGCCGGGGTCGGCGCGCATGCCGGGACTGCTCGACAGGACATGCTGGTCGCCCTTGGTGTAGACGATAATCTCGCCGGCTTCGACCGCGATTGGCTCCTCGCCGATGAGGTTGGTAAAGCAGCGGCCTTCGGTGACCACGTGATATGCGATCAAATGCCCTGCGCCGGGCAGGATCTTCGGCAGGATCTTCTCGCGCGACGGTTGCTCGGCGACCCACGGGGCCTTGGCCACGATGTCGAAGAACGTGGCGCCGGTGAGCCGGACCGTTCTCAGCACATCGGAAAGCGCGTCGGCACCCATCGGCACTTCTCTCGCCTGACATCCGGTCCGCCCGGACGCTTCGTCAAAATGCCTCTCCAATCCCGGACGCCGTGTCAAGCATTGCGGACGCCCGATCATTGGCACCCGCGCCCGACAGCACCTAGATAGGACCGCCGCGGCTGCGCCGCGAGCCCGAACATCGGCAATTTACGCCAGAAAGGGAGCATCCACAGTGCACAAAGGACAATGCTTTTGCGGTGCGGTTCAGGTCGAGGTGACGGGCGAACCTGAGGCGATGGGGTACTGCCACTGTAACTCCTGCCGGTCCTGGTCCGCCGCGCCGGTGAATGCCTTCACGCTATGGAAGCCGGAAGCGGTGAAGGTTAGCGCCGGGGCCGAGCACCTCGCCACCTTTGCCAAGTCCCCGAAAAGCCAAAGGCAATATTGCGACAAATGCGGCGGCCACCTTATGACCAACCACCCGTCTCTTGGCCTCGTCGACGTCTACGCCGCGACACTGCCGACACTCAAATTCTCTCCCGGAGTGCACGTAAACTACGCCGAGACGGTGCTCCCGATGCGCGACGGCCTGCTCAAGTTCAAGGACATTCCCGCCCCATCTTCGATAAGGGAATTAAACCATGAATATCCAAACAACCGCCCCTGCCGCCGTCGATTCCACCGAAATGAGCAACACCGACAACACAATTCCGATCGAAGCTTGGAACACCGTGTTGTTCGAGAAGTTCTGCCGCTTTCGCTATGTCCTGAACCACGGTCTGGCGGGTCACAGCGAAGAGTTGTTCCGGCGCAAGTCCTTTCCGGCAGGGGCGCGGGTGCTGGATATCGGTTGTGGTTTTGGCGACACGACCCGGCTCATTGCGGCACAGGTAGGCGCAGCGGGAGAAGCCGTGGGTGTCGATTGCGCGCAAAATTTCACGACCTCGCCACCCGTGAAACCGCGGAAGCAGGATCAAGAACGTTTCGTTCTTTGTCGCCGATGCGCAATGCGATGATCTTCGTGGTCCTTACGATCACGTCTTCGCCCGGTTTGGCACGATGTTTTTCTCCCTGCCGGGATTTGCGCTGCATAACATCAGGCGCGCGCTCGCGCCGGGCGGCGAGCTGTCGATGATCGTGTGGCGGCGAGCGCGAAGACAATCCGTGGATGCATGAGGCTGAGCTTCGGGTGAGGCAGATCGTCCCGGTCGTCCCCCATGAAGAAACCGACCAGGTTCATTGCGGCCCGGGCCCGTTCTCGATGTCCGGGCCCGACATGGTGAGCGATATGCTGCGGGCGGCAGGATATGACCGCATCGCCTTTGCTCGCTACGACACGCAGATCTGCATCGGGCGCACCTTGGATGACGCGGTCGAGTTTGCCCTGGCGCTTGGACCGGCCGGAGAGATTATCCGGCTGGCGGGGGAGACAGGCGAACGCTTGAAGCACCAAGTCATGGCTGCGCTGCGCGAGACCCTTTCTGCCTATCAGCGCGCCGACGGCATTTGGGTCGGTTCAAGCACCTGGTTTGTCACCGCCAGAAATCCTGCGCACTGACACTCCGGAGGCGACGTGGCGGCACCGCGAGCCGGAACAGAGAGACAGCGATCGACAAACCCACATCAGGAAGGGAACAAGATGGTGCATAAAGGACAATGCTTCTGCGGTTCAGTTGAGCTCGAGGTCACCGGCGAACCGGAGGCGATGGGCTACTGCCACTGCCGCTCCTGCCGGTCCTGGTCCGCCTCGCCGGTGAATGCCTTCACTCTGTGGAAGCCGGAAGCGGTGAAGGTCACCTCTGGGGCCGAGCATCTCGCCACGTTTCAGAAGACACCGCTCAGTCAAAGGCAGTATTGCGCCAAATGCGGTGGCCACCTCATGACCAACCATCCGCCTCTCGGCCTCGTCGACGTCTACGCGGCGACGATACCGACGCTCAAATTCTCACCAGCAGTGCACGTCAACTACGCCGAGACGGTGCTGCCAATGCGCGACGGCCTGCCCAAGCTCAAGGACTTTCCCGCCGAGTTTGGTGGGTCCGGCGAGACAATCGCGGAATAGTCCCCAAACACGACAAGGCACGACAAGGAAGGAATGAGACCATGAACATTCAGGCAGCAACCTCTCCCACCATCGATCTTGCTACGATCAAGGGACGACAGCAGATCGCCTGGGGCTCAGGCGACTACGCCATGATCGGCACCACACTGCAGATCGTGGGCGAGAGGCTGTGCGAGGCTGTCGATCTCCGCAGCAACCAGCGCGTTCTCGATGTCGCCGCCGGCAACGGCAATGCCACGCTCGCCGCGGCGCGGCGCTTCGCCAATGTCGTATCGACGGACTACGTCGGGGCGCTGCTCGAGCGCGGGCGCGAGCGGGCTGAAGCCGACCGCCTCAAAGTTAGCTTCCAGGAAGCCGACGCCGAAGCTCTTCCCTTCGCGGACGAGAGCTTCGATGTCGTGCTTTCCACCTTCGGCGTGATGTTCACGCCGAATCAGCAGCAGGCCGCAAACGAGCTGATCCGCGTCTGCCGGCCTGGCGGCAAGATCGGCCTCGCCAATTGGACGCCGGAGGGTTTCATCGGCAGGCTGTTCAAGACCATCGGCAAATATGTGCCGCCGGCACCGGGCGTGAAGTCGCCGGCGCTCTGGGGAACCGAGGCCCATCTCGACGCCCTGTTCGGAGCGAAAGGGACCGTGGGCATGAGGGGCAGGACCTTCGTCTTCCGCTACAAATCGCCCGAGCACTGGCTCGAGATTTTCCGAGGGTATTACGGCCCGGTACTCAAGGCGTTCGCGGCGATCGACCCGGAGGCGCGCGGACGCGCTCGAAGCCGATCTCTACGCTCTCCTCGACACCTTCAACACCGCCGAGGACGGCACGCTGGTCGTTCCCGGCGAATATCTCGAAGTGGTGGTCACCAAGCGCTGACCCGACGCCATAAAGCAACTGACCCGACCCAAACGCGCTCAGAGGTTTGGGTCGGGGAGGATCGCGCCTCAGTTCGATTTGCGAGGCACCTCGCTTGGCGGTGAGCTCGTTCCGCTCCTCGATCGCCTGAGACAGGTACCACTCAGCCATCTTGAGATGCTGCTTGATCACCTCTGGGTGGGCAGCCTCGTGCGCGCGCTCGAACGAACTTCTTCGCTTCGATGAGATAGTCCATCCGCACCTCCTGCGTGCCAGCCCTCTTGGTGATATGGGGAGGGAAGGGGGCGCCGAGAACCCGAGTCGAAGACAGGAATTTATTCCTTGACAGCGTCGCGCTCGGAGGCTAGGGTTCATCTATAACGCGACAGTTGCGTTGAAGCGCCGAGTGTTCCCGGTCTGCCGGAGCGAGCCTCGGCGCTGTTGGTTTATCCGCCAGGCGCCGCCTTCAGAGCCGGCGCCTTTATCATGCGGCGGCTGTGCGGCAGCCTCGCCGTGGCGGGCGCATGTCCTTCCATGCTAGGTGTCTAGCCCTCGTTAGACGGGGAACGGACCCGATGCCGAAGGTCGCTTCGATCTTTCGTCCTGCCTTGTGCCTTGCCGCGGTGCTGACGGTGACGCTGCCTGCAATGCAGGCCGCCGCGCTCGAATGCGCCGACAAGGAGGTTTCCGCGCGCGGCCCGACCTTCACGCCGTCGCCAGAGACGTCGATGGAAGCTGCCAAGACGGAATGGCTCAAGAAGGCGACCGAGATCTTCAGCGACGCGACGATGGAGACGGCGAAGGATCCCAAGATCATGTGCGCGAGCCAAGGGCTGTACAGCAACTGCACCATAACTGCCGTGCCCTGCGGCACCAAGCCTGCAGCGCCTGCGCCCAAAGCGAACTGACGAGCCTAACCCTCACCCGGCCCGCCCAAGCGGGCTCGGGGGAGCCACCCCCTCGGGTCAAGCCCGAGGGCAGGCTCTCTCTCACAAGGGGAGGGGAAAAAGCGACGAGGCCTTCGCAAATTACCGATGAGATCCAAACCGCTCCCGACTGGGAGAGCGCAAAGCACGACTTTGTCCACGGCGACTGGTCGCTGCAGCGAATCGCCGACGCCCATGGAGTCAGCCAAAGCGCACTCATTCAGCGTGCCAAGAAGCACGGCTGGGTGCGGCTGGTCGGCACCAGGCGGCTTCGGCCCGGACCGAGACTGGGCGAGCCCAGAGCAAAGCGCGCGGCCGTCGACGAGGTTCGCCGTCGCGACATCATCCGCAGGCTACTCGAAGCGCTCGACAAGAGGCTCATCCATTTGGAGAAGCGTATGGCCCCCGATGCGGAGAGCGGCGATGTCGCACAGAGCGCGGCCGATGCCGAGCGCGATGCGCGGACGCTGAGCGGTCTCGCGCGCCTCTACGCCAAGCTCGTCGAGCTCGACGACAGCGCGAGCGGCAAGGGAGAGACCAATCAGGACAAGAGCGTGACGAAGCCGGAGGCGACCGACGATGCGGACCGACTCCGCCGCGATCTTGCGCTCCGCCTTCAGCGACTCAATCAGGCTCGGCACGCTTGAGACGTTTCTGTCGGGTTTGTGCGCGGACGAGCTGCAACGCCTGCATTACGATTTCGAGATTTGGGCGCGCGACGATCAAATGCCGCCGGCTTTTGCAGCGGGAGGGGAGCCCGTGGACCACCTGGCTGATGCTCGGCGGCCGCGGCGCAGGCAAGACGCGGGCAGGGGCTGAATGGGTGCGCGCAATTGTCGGCGGCGTCGATGCTTTGGCGCCCTCCATGCGGGTGGCGCTGGTCGGCGAGACTCTTGCAGACGCGCGCGCCGTGATGGTCGAGGGCGTCTCTGGCCTTCTTGCCGTGCATCCGCCAGATGCGAAGCCGCTCTACGAGCCGTCGAAGCGCCAAATCACCTGGCCGAACGGGACGATCGCGCAGATTTTCTCGGCGGACGATCCTCAGTCCTTGCGGGGCCCGCAATTCTCCGCGGCGTGGTGCGATGAGTTGTGCAAATGGCGCCGCCCGGAAGAGACCTGGGACATGCTGCAATTTGGCCTGCGGGTGGGGACGCGCCCGCGCCAGGTGGTGACCACGACGCCGCGGCCAACAAAACTGTTGAAGGCACTGCTCGCCGATCCGCTCACCGCGGTGACGCGCGTCTCTACGGCCGCCAATGAAGCCAATCTCGCGCCGGGCTTTCTCGACGCCATTGTCGGGCGCTATCGCGGCACGAGGCTCGGCCGGCAGGAGCTCGATGCCGAGCTGCTCGAGGACCGCCCCGACGCGCTCTGGCCGCGCAATCTGATCGAACGGGCACGCGTACGCACCGCGCCAGAGATCCGTCGCGTGGTGGTGGCAGTCGATCCGCCGGCGTCGAGCGGGCCGCATGCCGACGCTTGCGGCATCATCGTTGTCGGACTTGGCGAAGACGGGCGGCCCTATGTGCTCGCAGACCGGACGCGGCAGCGGGCGAGCCCGCTTGAATGGGCGCGCGCCGTGGTCCGCGCCTATCGCCGCTTCGAGGCAGACCGCATCGTGGCCGAGGTCAATCAAGGCGGCGAGCTGGTCGAGACGGTCATTCGGCAGGTCGATGCAAGCGTGCCGGTGCGCTCCGTTCGCGCGATGCGCGGCAAGTGGCTACGCGCTGAACCTGTCGCCGCACTTTACGAGCAGGGACGCGTGGCGCATGTCGGCACATTTCCCGAGCTCGAGGACGAGATGAGCGGAAGGGCCGGGCATCGCTTCCGTTCACCTTGCGAAGACTGGCCCCCAGAAGAGGACTGACATGAGCGAACAGCATCTGACCGAAGACATTCACGCCGCAGATACGCGCGTCGAACACGCACGCGTAGACGACATCGAGACCAAGGCAGCGAGCGGATCTGGCGACGACGTTGCACTTGCCTTCGACGAATTCATGCGCGCCTTCGAGGCGTTCAAGGCGACCAACGAGGAGCGCATCGGCCAGATCGAGAAGCGTCTTTCGGCCGACGTGCTGACCATCGAGAAGCTCGACCGCATCAACAATGCGATCGACGAGCACAAGGCGATGGTCGACGAGCTCACGCTGAAGTCGGCGCGGCCGCAGCTTGGGACCTCGACCTTCCGCTCGACCTCTACCCTTCAGCACAAGGCTGCTTTCGAGGCCTATGTCCGTCACGGCGAGGCCCACGGGCTACACAGGCTCGAGGAGAAGGCTCTGTCGGTTGGTTCTGGCCCTGATGGCGGCTATCTCGTGCCGGAAGAGACCGAGGCTGCGGTGATCCGCGGGGTGAAGAACATCTCGCCGATCCGGGCCATTGCCGGCAACCGCGTGGTGAGCGCGAGTGTGTACAAGAAGCCCTTCGCCATTACCGGGCCTTCGACCGGCTGGGTCGCCGAGACCGCGACGAGGCCTGAGACCAACTCGCCGACGCTCGCCGAGCTCACCTTCCCGACCATGGAGATCTACGCCATGCCGTCGGCAACGCAGACGCTGCTCGACGATTCGGCGGTGAATATCGATGAGTGGCTGGCTGAGGAGGTGCAGATCGCTTTCGCCCAGCAGGAAGGCACGGCCTTCGTCTCAGGCGACGGCACCAACAAGCCTAAGGGCTTCCTCGACTACACCAAGGTCGCCAACGGCTCGTGGAGCTGGGGCAATATCGGCTATGTCGCCACCGGCACCGACGCCGCCTTCGATGCGGAAGATCCGAGCGACGATCTGATCGACTTCATCTACGCGCTGAAGTCGGACTACCGCGCCAACGCCCATTGGGTGATGAACCGGGCGACGCAAGCGACCATCCGCAAGTTCAAGGACGCCGACGGCAATTACATCTGGCAGCCGGCGGAGCGGGCTGACCTCTCGCCGACGCTGATGAACTATCCGGTCACGGAGAGCGAGGACATGCCGAACATCGCCTCGGGCAGTTACTCGATCGCCTTCGGCGATTTCCAGCGCGGCTACCTCGTGGTCGATCGTGCCGGCATCCGCGTGCTGCGCGATCCGTACTCCGCCAAGCCCTACGTGCTGTTCTACACGACCAAGCGCGTCGGCGGCGGGGTGCAGGACTTCGACGCCATCAAGCTTCTGAAGTTCGGTACCTCGTAACGGAAAGCCTGGCCGGGCCGGCGGCTGCGCCCAGCGCCCCTCCCACGCGGGCGCGGCCGCCACTTTCATTGATGCGCTATCGGCCTCCGGCCTACTTGAGCGCGATTATCGATGCGCTATCGGCCTCCGGCCTACTTGAGCGCGATTATCGATGCGCTATCGGCCTCCGGCCTACTTGAGCGCGATTATCGATGCGCTATCGCGCTCCCGCCTTTGCGGAGCCCGCTTCGGCGGGCGAAGCAAGGTCGCGCTACTTGAGCGCGCTGTGGCGTGCTGTCGCCTCGCGCTTCCCCCCACCCGGCGCGCGTGAGCGCGCCGACCTCCCGACGAGGGGGAGGTATTGAGTCCGCCGCGGACGCCAAGAACACCATCCCTCCCCTTGATGGGGAGGGTGGCTCGGCCGTAGGCCGAGCCGGGTGGGGTGATGGGTAGAAGCGCGCGAGCGAAGCCGAAGCGACCTCACACTAGGACAGCAACACCATGGCGCTTGTGATGACGGCGGCTCCTGCCGTCGAGCCTATCAGCCTCGCCGAGGCCAAGGCGCATCTGCGCATCGATGCGAGCGACGAGGACTCGCTCCTCACCTCGCTGATCGGCGCGGGCCGGATGTTCGTCGAGCGGACGCTGTCGCTGGCGCTGATCACCGAGAGCTGGTCCCTCTATCTCGACGGCTGGCCGCGCAGCGGCACGATCGTCTTGCCGATACAGCCGGTTCAGGCGGTGACGGCAGTCAGGGTCTACGACCCGGACGATATGCCGACCACTGTGAACAGCGAGACCTACTCTGTCGATGTGCTGTCGGAGCCGGCGCGGCTCGTATTGTCGGCGGGCGCCGTGCAGCTCTCGCCGGCACGCCTGCTCAACGCCTTCGAGGTCGCCTTCACCGCGGGCTACGGCGACGAAGCCACCGACGTGCCGGCGCCGATCCGCCATGCGCTGAAGCTGCTCGTTGCCAATTGGTTCGAGCACCGCGAGCCGGTGGTCCTTGGAGAGCTGCCGCAAGAGGTGCCGGCGACGGTGGCGGGTCTTCTCTTGCCCTACCGGCGGGTGAGGCTGTGACCGAGCTCCGCCCGAGCGACCTACGCCATCGGCTGACGCTCGAAGAGCTCGCCCGCGTTGCCGACGAAGGCGGCGGCTTCACCGAAAGCTGGGTTACGGTCGCCACGCTTTCCGCTGATCTTCGTCCCATCAGCGGCGAAGAACGCTTTGAATCCGACCGGCTCGCCGGCAGCATCACCCATGAGGTGATGTTGCGCTACCGGGCAGGGGTGGTGCCGGCCATGCGCTTCCGCAAGGGTGCGCGCATCTTCCAGATCCTCGCCGTCGTCGACGTCGAGGAGCGAAGGCGCTGGCTCAAATGTTGGTGCGAGGAGCGTGAACTGTGAGGCCTGCTCTGGAGATTCGCGGCCTCGATGCGCTGCGAAAGCGATTCGCGGCGCTCGGGGCGGTCAAAAACCTTGGGCCGGCGCTGCGCGCCGAGGCTGAGGCGGTGGCCGATGCCGCGCGAGAAAGACTGCGCGAGCGGGATCCTAAGAGCCGGCTGGCACAGTTCATCGAAATCATAGAGTTAGGGGCGGGGGATCAACCGGCATTTGCAGTCGGAACCGACGATCCGGCAGGGTTCTTTCTCGAATTCGGCACGGCCAGGAGACGGGCTTTTCCCTGGCTTGTCCCAGTTTTGCACGCTCGTTTACCGGCTGTTAACCATGCGGTCCGAAAGGTGATCGCGGCGGCTTTGAAAGCGTCGGCCAAGGTCTGATCATGGGGCAGCAAGAACTCGCATTGAAGGGGCAGCCCCGCCACCCCATATGGTTAATCGTGGTTGATGGAGACCTGCGATGACGGCAAGTACAGGTTGGTCGCTGCAACGCGGCATCTACCAGGCGCTGGCCAATTCTTCCGAGCTTGGTACTCTCCTCGGCGGCACCCGCATCTATGACGATGCGCCGCAAGCGGCGAGCTATCCGTTCATTACCCTCGGTCAGAGCCTGGTTCGCGATTGGAGCACCGGCACCGAGGATGGGTCCGAGCATTTGCTGACCTTGCATGTGTGGTCGCGCGCCGGCGGCAAGAAGCAGGTGCATGACATCATCGAGGCGATCAAATCGACCTTGCATGACCAGCCTCTCGCGCTGGTCGATCATGACCTCGTCAATCTGCGCCACGAATTCTCCGAGGCGCGCCCTGACCCTGACGGCGACACCTATCATGGCATCGTGCGCTACCGCGCGGTGACCGAGCCGGCTCACGCCGTCGCAGCCTAGTCTCGACTTTCAAAGCAAAAGCCGGTTTGCGGGGCTTCGCGGCCATAGGTCGCGATGCGTCTCTGCTTGCGCTATAGGAGGCTCTCCGAAACGCAAGGGGAGGTGACGCAAAGCCAAATGGCAGCTTGGACGACACTGACGGACCTCTTCGAGCGCCTCACTCACCCTGAGGCGCGTGCTGGAGATTTGCGCGAGGAGGAGATGCGGCTGGCCGCCGCGGCCTTGCTCGTTCATGCCACGACCATTGACGGGGAGGTCGCTCCCGAAGAGCGGCGCAAGCTCAAAGCTCTGCTGCAAACGCATTTCGGGCTTGGCGACGATGAAACGCGCCGGCTCATTCGCGAAGCGGAAGTCCGCGAGCACGACGCCGTCGATCTCTACCGCTTCACCAGCGTCCTTTGCGCCCAACTCGACCAGGATGGCCGGAAGCAGATCATCGAGATGCTGTGGGAAATCGCCATGGCCGATCGCGTGGTGCACGAGTTCGAGTTGAACCTCGTCTGGAGGGTGGCTGAGCTGCTTGGGGTCTCGGCCCGCGATCGCGTGCTGTTGAGGAAAGCGGTCGCAAGCCGGCTTGGCGTCGAGGCGGAAAGCTAGCCGCCACAAACAGCAGTACCACTCACCGATGGGTTACCAAGGGCGGCGTTTCGGCCGCCTTTTTCATTAGCCGCACCTTCCGAACAAGAGGATCTCGCATGACGGCGCAGAAGGGTAAGGACCTGCTGCTCAAGGTCGATACCGATGGGGCAGGGAGCTTCGTGACGGTTGCCGGTTTGCGCGCCCGCACGCTCGCTTTCAACGCGGCAACCGTCGACGTGACCGACACCGAGTCGGTCGGGCGCTGGCGCGAGCTTTTGGACGGCGCAGGGGTGAAGACCGCGCGCATCACCGGCAGCGGCATCTTCAAGGATGCCAGCACCGACGAGACGGTGCGCCAATATTTCTTCAACGGCACGGTGCGGGACTGGCGGGTGATCGTACCTGAGCTCGGCACGGTCGAAGGACCGTTCCAGATCGCGAGCCTCGAATATTCCGGCCAGCATGACGGCGAGATCAGCTTCGACATGGGGCTTGAGTCGGCAGGAGCGCTAGAGTTTACCGCGGCACCGTAACGGAGGGAGACGATGGTCAATCGGCATCGCGGTGAGATCGAGGCGATCCTCGATGGCAAGAGCTATCGGCTGTGCTTGACGCTCGGCGCGCTCGCCGAGCTCGAGCACGCCTTCGGCGAGGACGACATGCTCGCGGTGGCCGAGCGCTTCGAGGCTGGACGCATCGCGGCCAAGGATGCGATCCGCATGATCGGAGCGGGCCTGCGCGGCGCCGGTTACGATCTCGACGATGGCGCGGTGGCGGCGATGAAGAGCGAAGGTGGGGCTGCCGGCTTCGTCGATATCGTGGCGCGGTTGCCCGCCGCCACCTTCACGGCGCTCAGGCCAGGGGAGGGGACCGGCCCTTTGGAGGAACGGGTGGGCGTGAGGTGAAGAACGAACGGGGCGCGCCCGAACCGTTTCCCTGGGACGCGGCGATGACGGCAGGCCTTGGGATGCTGCGGCTTGCGCCTGACGATTTCTGGTCGATGACGCCGCGCGAGCTTGACGCGGCGATGCGGGGTGCATTTGGGGTTGTGGTGACGCAGCCGGCGATGACGCGATCCGACTTGGCGGCGCTGATGGCGGCTTTTCCCGATAGCGAGGTGGAGTGAGATGGCCGAGCTGATCGATGGGTGGTGGGTCACGATCAGGGCCGACACCGATCAATTCCGTGAGGAGCTTAGCGAGGCGAGCAGGCTCGGCAGCAGATTCTCGAGCGACCTGACTCGTGCTTTTGAAGACGCGGCACTGAAGGGCCGCTCGCTCGCCGATGTGTTGCGGTCGCTTGCGCTGGCGTTATCGTCACATGCGCTCGAAGCTGCGCTTGCGCCGCTCACCTCGGTGCTCGGCAACAGTGTTGCCGGGCTGTTCGGCAGCGCGTTGAAAGTGCCGTTCGCGAGCGGCGGCGTGATCGCCTCTCCGGTCACCTTCCCGCTTGGCGGAGCAGGGCGCATGGGCATCGCCGGGGAGGCTGGGCCTGAGGCCATTCTTCCGTTGTCGCGAGGGGCCGATGGCAGACTCGGCGTCAAGGCTGAAGGGCGCGGCGGCGCGGTCAACATCACCTTCAACGTGTCGACGCCCGACGCCGAAAGCTTCCGCCGGTCGGAAGGGCAGATCGCGGCCATGCTGAACCGGGCGGTTACGCGCGGCCAACGGAATTTGTGAACGCGAAGGCTTTTGTCTGCTCCCCCCTTGAGGGGGAGCACGCGCGCTCATCGGGCGCGCGGAGGGGGGTGAGGGCGAGACAACTGATCAACCCCCCTCCCTAGCCCTCCCCCTCAAGGGGGGAGGGGATCGCCAGCGGCGAGGTTCGACTCTATGGCATTCCATGAAGTGCGCTTTCCGGCCGGGATCTCGCTCGGCGCCACGGGCGGGCCGGAGCGGCGGACGGAGATCGTCGTGCTCGGCTCGGGCGCCGAGGAGCGCAACAGCCGTTGGGCCGATTCCAAGCGGAGCTACAATGCCGGCTACGGCATCAAGCGCGTCGATGACCTGCATGCCGTGATCGAATTTTTCGAGGAGCGGCGGGGAAGGCTGCATGGCTTTCGCTGGAAGGACTGGTCCGACTACAAATCCTGTCCGCCGAACGTGAGCGAGACCGCGCTCGACCAGACGATCGGCACCGGCAACGACGTCAACGCCACGTTCCAGCTCACCAAGACTTACGGGTCGGCCTTCAACCCGTGGACCCGTGAGATCAAGAAGCCCGTCGCCGGCAGCGTCCGCGTGGCGGTGGCCGGCGTCGAAAAGACGGCGGGCACGCATTTCAACGTCGATCATGCGACCGGCGTGGTCACCTTCACCGGGGGCAACATCCCGACCATGGGTGAGAGCGTCGCCGCAGGGTTCGAGTTCGATGTGCCGGTGCGCTTCGATACCGACAGGCTGGGCGTCAATTTGAGTCTGATCGAGGCCGGCAGCATCCCTGACATTCCCATCGTGGAGATCAGGCTGTGAGGACGCTGCCGGCAGGGCTGCAGAGCCATCTCGACTTCGGCGCCACCACGCTTTGCTGGTGCTGGCGCCTTACGCGGAACGATGGGGTGGCCCTCGGCTTCACCGATCATGACCGTGATCTTTCCTTCGACGGCACGAGCTTCGAAGCCGCGAGCGGCTTCACCGGCACCGAGATCTCCGGCGCCGTTGGGCTCAACGTCGATACGCTCGACGTGGAGAGCGCCATCACCTCCGACCGCTTAAGCGAAGACGATCTCGTCGCCGGCCTGTTCGACAACGCGCTGATCGAGATTTTCCGCGTGAACTGGCAGGACACCGATCAGCGCGTGCTGATGCGCACGGGCAATCTCGGCGAGGTCTCGCGCGGGGCCACGCATTTCAAGGCCGAGGTGAGGGGGCTTGCGCATGAGCTGCAACAGCCGAAGGGCCGCATCATCCAATTCGCCTGCGACGCAGACCTTGGCGATCAGCGCTGCACCGTCGATCTCGATCTGCCAGCCTTCAAGGGGACCGGTGCGGTGACGGCGGTCGCCGATCAGCGGACGTTCACTGTCTCCGGCCTCGACTCTTTCGCCGAGGACTGGTTCACGCGCGGATTGATGACCTGGACCAGCGGCGCCAATGCCGGCCGCAAGGCTGAGGCGAAGCTCCACTCAAAGCGCGACGGCGTGGTGACGCTCGAGCTGTGGCAGGCGATGGCGGAGGAGGTGGACGCCGGCGATGCTTTCACCGTCACCGCCGGCTGCGACAAGCACTTCAAGACCTGCAACGCTAAGTTCGACAACAGCGTGAACTTCCGCGGCTTCCCGCACGTGCCTGGCATCGACTTCGCGCTGGCGGTGCCGGACCGCGGCGGCAAGAACGACGGCGGGAGCATGAATTAGCTGCTAACTCGCAGGCACGGGGAAGCTGCGGATCTCGGCGGCGACGTCCGGGTGGCTCGCTGCCAGCGCATCGGCATTGCCGAGCTCGACGTCTTCCGTCGGCACGACCCCTGGCCATTCGGTGCTGCCGCCAAGGAACCATTGGCGCGCGCCCCTGATCTGCGCGGTGTGGAAGGTGTTGCCGGGGATGAAGAGCTGCACTGTCTGCCCCGCGCGCAAGTCAGGTCCGACCGTGGCGAAGGTGTGCGTTCCGTCGGCGTGCAGCATCAGCACTTCGATCGGATCGCCGAGATAATAGTGATAAAGCTGGTCGTTCCTGATGCGGTGTAGCTTCACCGGCGCTTGCGGGGTCATCAAGAAATAGAGCGCCGAGCCGGCAGGCCGGCCGTCGGCGAAAGGCGCGGGCAATCCTCCAGGCGCGATCGACAGCTTGCTGATGTAGGTCACGCGCACGAAACCGCAGGTCTGGTTCGGCTCGAGCTTGAGCAGCTCGCGGATCTCGTCCGCGGTCAGTGGTTCAGGCATAGGGCTTCCCGCTTGAGCGTCGGATGTCGCCAATGACGTTACGCCAACCGCTGCAGCGAGCGTAGCCCCTTCACAAAATCACGGCGACTAGCGCGGGCAGAGTCCTGCAGTTTTGGCATTGCTGTTCTCCTTCGGTCGCGGCCATCCTCAACGACAAAGATAATGATAGCACGCGAAGCCATTATTACTGCCGCGCGGGCTTGGGCAGGCACGCCCTACCATCACCAGGCGAGCGTGAAGGGAGTGGGTTGCGATTGCTTAGGGCTCATTCGCGGGCTGTGGCGCGAGTTGCTCGGCGACGAGCCTGAGGCGATGCCCGCCTATACGCGCGACTGGGGCGACGTGACCGGCTCGGAGCCGCTGCTTGCCGCCGCGCGCAGGAACCTTCAGCCGATCCCGCCAGGCCTCGCGCAACCGGGCGACATTCTCCTGTTCCGCATGCAAGCGGGTGTGGCGAAGCACGCGGGGATTGTGACCGAGGAGCTGCACGACGAGCCCGCTCGCTTCATCCATGCGGTCGAAGACCTTGGTGTCACCGAGGTGACGCTGACGCGCTGGTGGCGTAGGCGCGTCGTGGCGGCCTTCGCCTTTCCTGGAGTGAACTAATGGCGACGCTGGTGCTCGGCATTGCCGGTTCGGCGATCGGCGGCGCGCTGCTTCCGGGAGGGCTGTCGCTGCTCGGCACCGCGCTCACCGGCAAAGTGGTCGGCAGCACGATCGGGACGATCGCCGGCGCCTTCGTGGATCAGGCGCTGCTCGGGCCTCTGACCGGAGCCACCGGGCAGACGAGCGTGCCGGTCAAGGGCCGCGCGTGTCGGACCTGAAGCTCGGCTCTTCGAGCGAGGGAACGCCGCTGTCGCGCGTCTATGGAAGGGCGCGGCTGCCTGGCCAGCTCATCTGGGCGACGCGCTTCAAGGAGAAGAAGGAGAAGGTCAAACAGCAGACGGCAGGCGGCAAGAACGCGACCGCGCGCGGTGGGCAGCGGCAAGGACGCGAAGACCATCAAATACACTTACTTCGCCAACGTGGCCTATGCGCTGTGCGAGGGGCCGATCGACCGCATCGGCACCATCTGGGCCGACGGCAAGAAGCTCAAGAAGAACAAGTTCGACTTCGACATCCACTACGGCACCGAGACGCAGCCGCCCGACGATTTTATCGAGAACAAGGAGAATGGCCCGGTGCCGGCCTATCGCGGCACGGCCTACGTCGTGTTCAAGAACATGGCGCTGGAGAGCTTCGGCAACCGGCTGCCGGTGCTCAACTTCGAGGTGATCCGCGAGGTCGACTCTTTCGAAGAGAGGTTCGCGCCGTGACCCTGATCCCCGGCGCCGGCGAGTTCGCCTATGCCACCGACCAGGTGATCGCCACCGGCTGCGGCGTGACCTCCTCGGAGAACGTCCACACCAACGAAGGCGGCGCGGATTTCAGCGTCGTCGATGGATCAGCTCGAGGAGCTGTTGCCCAATGTCACCCGCGTGGCGCTGGTGGTCACCTGGTTCGGCACCGATCTCCGCATCGGCGCCTGCGAGATCAGGCCCGGCGTGGAGAACGATAGCAAGAGCACCGAGCCCTATCAATGGACGGTCTCCGGCGTCAGCCGCGACACCGCCTATGTGGTGTCCGAGTCGGATGGCCGCCCTGCCTATGGCGGAACGCCGGCCGACGCGGCGGCGGTCTCGGCCATTCAGGACCTTACGGCGCGCGGCTTCGCCGTCACCTTCTATCCGTTCATCGCCATGGACGTTCCCGCCGGCAACAGCCTGCCCAATCCGTATGGAGGCACCGGGCAGCCGGCATATCCTTGGCGCGGGCGCATCACCTGCGATCCGGCGCCGCTGGACGTGGGCACCGTCGATCAGACCGGCGACTGCGCCGACCAAGTCGCGGCGTTCGTGGGCACGGCCGCGCCTGCCGACTTCGCCATCGACGGCGAAGAGGTCACCTATAGCGGCCCCGACGAGTGGAGCTTCCGCCGCTTCATCCTGCATTGCGCCCATCTGTGCGAGGCGGCGGGCGGGGTCGACGCCTTCATCATGGGATCGGAGCTGATCGGCGCGACCACGCTGCGCTCGGACGCCTCGACCTTCCCCTTCGTCGACGCCCTGGTCGATCTCGCCGCCGACGTGAAGGACGTGCTCTCTCCCGGCACCAAGCTCACCTATGGCGCCAACTGGACCGAGCACCCGGCCTATGTGCCGGCTGACGGCTCCGGCGACGTCTATTTCCACCTCGATCCGCTTTGGGCGAGCGCCGATATCGACGCGGTGGGCATCGACGTCTATTGGCCGCTGTCGGATTGGCGCGACGGCGAGGATCACCTCGACTTCGAGCCCGGCCGCACCATCTACGACCTCGATTATCTACGCGGTAACGTCCGCGGCGGCGAGGCCTTCGACTTCTATTATCCCGCGGCCGGCGACACCGGCAACGAAGCCTCGGCCGAGCGCCTGGCGCAAACGCGCACCGCGATCACCGACGGCGCCTACGGCAAGCCTTGGGTGTACCAGCCGAAGGCGATCAAAGAGTGGTGGCAGAGCGAGCACTATAACCGGCCGGCCGGCGTCGAGGACGCCTCGCCCACGGATTGGGTCCCGGAATCGAAGCCGATCTGGTTCACCGAGCTCGGCTGTCCCGCCGTCGACAAAGGCGCAAACCAGCCGAACGTGTTCATCGACCCCAAAAGCTCGGAGAGCTTCGCTCCGTTCTTCTCGCGGATCACGCGCGACGACCTGATGCAGCGCCGCTACATCCAGGCGCTCTCGAGCTTCTTCGACACCGGCGACCCGGCTTATGTGTCCGGCTCGAACCCGGTGTCGTCGGAATACGACGCACCGATGGTCGATGTCTCACGTCTCTACGTCTACACCTGGGACGCGCGGCCCTATCCAGCCTTCCCGCTCGCGCTCTCGGTGTGGGCCGACGGCAGCAATTGGGAGCTCGGCCATTGGCTCACCGGCCGCGTCGGCGGCGGCGAGGTCGCCGCCGTGGTGGCGCAGCTCCTCGAAGATTACGGCTTCACCCGCTACGACGTGAGCGGGCTCGCCGGCTCGCTCGACGGTTACGTGGTCGATCGCCTGATGAGCGCGCGCGAAGCGCTGCAGCCTTTGAGCCTCGCCTACTTCATTGACGCGCACGAATTGGGCGGCCTCATCCACTTCGTCAAGCGCGGGCTCTATGGTTCGCTTGCCACGGTGACGCCCGACGACCTGGTCGAGATCGACCCCGGCCAGCCGGTCTACACTCTGACCCGCGGCCAGGAGACCGAGCTGCCGCTCTCGGCCAAGATCACCTTCGTCAACGAGGGCAAGAACTATAGCCAGGCTGCGGTCGAGGCGCGGCACCTCAATGGGCGCAGCGACCGCGTCTCGGCCGTGAATGCTGAACTTTGCTTGGCTTCTCACCGGCGGTTTTGCCAAGGGCTACCGTACCCAGATCCTTGGGCTGACCACGGCGCTTTCGACCATCGCGCTCTGGGCCGTGGGCGATACGACCCTCACCGAGCTGATTGCCAAATTGCCCGTGATCTTCGGCGGGTTGGGTCTTGCCGCGCTCGGCGCCAAGGTTAACGATGCAGGCCGGCCGGCACCGCAAACCGCCAAATCCGACCAAGGCGAAATGACCTCTTGCGGACCCGTTCATGGGAGGTTCATGCAAAGTCCAATAGCGTTGCAAATCAGTGACGAGCAGCGGAACTTGAGAAACCATGCGCCGGGTCATCAAAGAGGCGGCTGTTGCGGCCGTCGTCGGCCTCTTGTTGACGGCAGCCGGCCAGGCCGCCGAACAGAACTGCCTGCCTTGGGCATCGGCGGCCCCGGTGATCGCCAAAAATTCCCTGTTACCAGCCAATGTCATTTACCAGATGGTGCAGTCGCGCACGGGCGGGCAGATCATTCATGCGACCCTTTGCGATGAGAACGGCCGGTTTTTCTATAAACTCGTGGTGCTCGGGGCGAAGGGCGACGTCACCAACGTTACCGTTGACGCTCTGACCGGCCAGCCTTAGGAGGAATTGGGGCGCGATAAGCGCTCCGGGAGGGTATGAGGATGCGGCTTCTCGTCGTGGAAGACGATCCAGACCTCAACCGGCAGCTCGTATCGGCGCTGAGCGATGCGGGCTATGCGGTCGATACCGCTTTTGACGGGGAGGAGGGGCATTTCCTCGGCGATACCGAGCCCTACGACGCCGTGGTGCTTGACCTCGGCCTCCCCAAGAAAGACGGCATTAGCGTTCTCGAGCAGTGGCGGCGCGACGACCGCAAAATGCCCGTCCTCATCCTTACGGCCCGCGAGCGGTGGAGCGACAAGGTGGCCGGCATGGACGCCGGCGCCGACGATTACGTAGCCAAGCCCTTCCACATGGAGGAAGTACTGGCGCGCTTGCGGGCGCTGCTCAGGCGTTCGGCCGGGCATGCCCGCAACGAGCTCGAATGCGGTCCTCTTCGCCTCGACACCAAATCGGCGAAGGTGACGGTCAACGGGCAGGCGGTGAAGCTCACCTCGCACGAATATCGTGTGCTCGCTTACCTCATGCTGCATCGCGCCCGCGTGGTCTCACGGACCGAGCTGGTCGAGCATCTCTATGAGCAGGACTTCGACCGCGACTCCAACACGGTCGAGGTGTTTATCGGACGCCTGCGCAAGAAGCTTCCAGTCGACATCATCAAGACCGTCCGGGGGCTCGGCTACCGCCTCGCGGACGAGAGCGATGAGGCCTAATTCTCTCGCCTTCCGTCTCTTCGCATCCGCGGCGGCGTGGACGCTCGTCGTCTTACCGGTGACCGCATTCCTCCTCCTCTCCCTTTATCGCCAGGCGGTCGAGCGGTCCTTCGATGCACGACTTAACGTCTATCTTACGAGCCTCATCGCCTCGACCACGGCCGAGGGCGCAAGCACCCCTAAATCGCCGGCCAATCTCGGCGAGCCGGTCTTCACCATTCCCTTCTCAGGCTGGTATTGGCAGATCAAACCGCTCAACGGCGCCGAGCGGCCGCTCTTCGTCTCCGACTCCTTGCTCGACCAGCAGCTCAAGCTGCCGAGCCAAGAGGGCGTTCCAGCCGACCAGAACCTGGCGCGACGCGCCTATGCTCCAGGACCGCAAGATCAGCGCTTGCGCGTCGTCGAGCGTGAGATCAAGCCGCCCGGCACACAATCCGGGCCCTATTCCTATGCGGTCGCCGGCGATGCGGCGGAGATCGACAAGGATCTCGCAGGGTTCCGCACGATGCTGATCGCGGCACTCGGGGTGCTTGGGCTTGGCCTCGTGGTGGCGACATTGTTCCAGGTCCGGTTCGGGCTCTCGCCGTTGCGCGCGATCCGGCACGACCTCGCGGCGATCCGCTCCGGCGAGGCTGAGCGGCTGGAGGGCCAGCTCCCCGCGGAGATCCAGCCATTGCAGCAGGAGCTCAATGCCCTGATCCAATCCAACCGCGAGATCGTCGAGCGGGCGCGCACCCATGTCGGCAATCTCGCGCACGCGCTCAAGACACCGCTCAGCGTCATCACCAACGAAGCGCGCAAAAGGGATGATCCGCTGGCGAGCAAGGTGGTGGAGCAGGCCGAGCTCATGCGCACCCAGATCACCCACCATCTCGACCGGGCGCGGGTCGCCGCCCGCGCCGGCGCCATCGGCGACACCACCGACGTCGACGGTGTGCTCAAAGGCCTGAAGCGGGCCCTTGACCGCATTTATGAGAGCCGGGCGCTGCAGCTCACGGTGAATTCGAGTCCCGGGCTCAAATTCCAGGGCGAGAAGCAGGACTTCGAGGAGATGGTGGGGAACCTCCTGGACAACGCGTGCAAATGGGCCAAGTCCCAGGTCTGGGTCAGCGCCGCACGATGCGATGGTGCCGGCAATTTCGAGGTCCTGGTGGATGACGACGGCCCGGGGCTCACCGGGCCGGACCGGACCAAGGCCGTCAAGCGAGGGCAGCGTCTCGATGAGACCAAGCCAGGGTCGGGGCTCGGGCTCTCCATCGTCGCCGAACTCGCCCATCTCTATAAGGGGCGCTTCGAGCTTGAGCCCTCTCCGCAAGGGGGATTGCGCGCCCGTCTCAACCTGCCAGCGGCCTAACTCCCTCAAAAATCACGGTTTGTTAAGTATCGCCTGCGACACTTCAACTCAAACTTGCGTCTCTTTCGGCGCAAGGCTGGGGTTGTCCGTCCAGGACAAAAGTCGATGGGAACTGCATTTTTCCGTGCCGCCTCCGTGGCGACGCTTGCTTTGGTGCCGGTTCTGGTTGCCGCTTGCGGGTCGTACAAAGGCGGCGGTTTCCTCCTCGGGGCCTTCTCAAGTCCTGCCAGCAACAACCCGGCGGTTAAGGCCCGCATCGCCGTCTCTACGCCCGGAGATCGCGCCGTGATCGGCGGCATCGGCAGCGAGGGCATCGGCCGGCAGATGAGCACGCGCGAGCGCGGAATCGCCGCCGACGCCGAATATCGGGCGTTGGAATACGGCCGGTCCGGCGCGCCCGTCGCCTGGACCTATCCGGACTTGAATGATCGCGGGTCGATCGTGCCCGGGCGCCCTTACAAAAAGGGCGACCAATACTGCCGCACCTACACCCACACCATCAAACGCGCCGGCTCGTCCGCGATCTTGAAGGGCGTCGCTTGCCGCGAGGACAACGGAACCTGGCGCGGCGTCAGCTGACGCCTCTGCAATCGCCCAATTTCCCTCCGGGCCTCAGGCGCCAGGCCCAAGACTCCCTCTCAAGACTCCTCCATTGCGCCGATTTCATCTTCTCCCCGCCTCCTCAAGCTTCCCACCTTCACGCCATTGCCCTATGGCTTAGCCTCCCTGACAGGAGGACCCGCCCTAGGTGTTGCTCTGGGTGATCTTTGCCGTCTTGACGGCTCTCGTGCTCTACGTCGTGCTGCGCCCGCTCGCGGGCGGAAGCGCAAGCGACGAGTCACGCGCCGCCTTCAACGCCACCGTCTATCGCGATCAGCTCGGTGAGGTTGAAAGCGACCGGGAGCGCGGCCTGATCGGGGAGGGGGATGCCGAGGCCGCCCGCGTCGAAATCGCCCGCAGGTTGCTCGCTACCGATGCGGAGAAGCAGGGCACCAAACTCTCCCCAACCCATTCTCCGACCAAGGCCTTGGCGGTAGGGCTTGCGGTAGCGCTGCCGCTCGCGGCGCTCGGCCTCTACCTCGTCTACGGCTCTCCGCGCCTCCCCGATCAACCCCTCATCGCCCGCTTGCAGGATCCCGCGAGCGACAAGAATCTCGAAGTGCTGGTCGCGCGCGTGGAGGCGCGGCTCCGCGAACATCCCGAGGAGGGGGAGGGGTGGGAGGTGATCGCTCCGGTCTATATGGGCTGGGGGCGCTACGCCGATGCGGCCGAAGCCTATCGCCACACCATCAGGCTCCTCGGCGAGTCGCCGATGCGCCTGGCAAACTACGGGCAGGCGCTGGTCCTCGCCAACAACGGCGTGGTTTCGGAAGATGCCCGCAAAGCGCTCGAGCGGGCGGTCGCGCTCGACCCCAATCTCATCGAGCCCCGCCTCGTGCTGATCATCGCCAAGGAGCAGGACGGTCAGTTCGCCGCGGCCGTCGAGGCCTGGCGCGCGCTCTTGGCGAAGGCCCCTGCCGATGCGCCTTGGCGCAAATTGGTGGAGCAGCGCCTCGCCGAGGACGAGGCCAAGCTCGCCGGCACGGTGGTTCCCGGCAAGCCGGAACAGGCTCCGGGAGGGGCCGCAAGGGCCGAGCCCCGGCGAGGTGGCAGCGGCGCAAAAAATGAATCCCGTCGACCGCCAAGCCATGATCGAGACCATGGTACAAAGGCTTGACGATCGGCTGACGCAGAAGGGCGACGATCTTGCCGGTTGGCTCAAGCTGGTCAGAGCCTATACCGTGCTCGATCGGAAGGACGATGCCGTGAAGGCGCTCGCGCGGGCAAAGACGCAGTTCAGCGGGAACGCCGAAGCGCTGCAGCAGCTTGATGCTTTGGCGGCCGAGCTTGGCTTGAAGTCGTGACCTGGAGTCCTATGGAATGACCCGCAAGCAGCGCAGAGCGGTTTTGATCGGCACCTGCCTTGGTGTGCTCGCGCTCGCAGTCGGCCTGGTGCTCATGGCTTTGCGCGACTCGATCGTGTTCTTCTATACGCCGGCCGAGGTGGCGGAGAAGCACTTGGAGACGGGTCAGCGCTTCAGGCTTGGCGGCCTCGTCGAGGACGGGAGCCTCAAGCGCGGCGAGGGCACCACGGTCAGCTTCGTCGTCACCGACAAGCGCGCGACGCTTCCGGTGACCTACACTGGCGTGCTGCCAGACCTCTTCCGTGAGGGCCAGGGGGTCGTGGCCGAAGGCATGCTGACATCGGAAGGCGTGTTTCACGCCGATAGCGTGCTCGCCAAGCACGACGAGAAATACATGCCTCCCGAGGTCGCCAAGAAACTGAAAGAGCAGGGTGTGTGGCGTGGCGATGAGCAAGCCGGCACACCGCAAGGTTCAGGGAAGGTCAACTAGGGCATGATCGCGGAGACCGGCCATTACGCATTGATCCTCGCGCTTGCGCTCGCGATCGTGCAGACGGTGCTTCCCTTATGGGGAACGAGGACCCGCGACCCGCAACTCATGGCCGTCGCCGTGCCGGCGGCGCAGATGCAGTTCCTGCTGATAGCGATCGCGTTCTCGGCCCTGATGACGGCCTATGTCACGTCCGACTTCTCGTTGCGGAACGTCTGGGCGAACTCCCACTCGGCGAAACCCCTCATCTACAAGATCGCGGGCGTGTGGGGGAACCACGAAGGCTCCATGGTGCTTTGGGTGCTGATCCTCGCTTTGTTCGGCGCCGCGGTCGCCACCTATGGCACGAACCTGCCGCGTGAGCTGCAAGCGAATGTGCTTGCCGTGCAGGGGTCGATCGCCGCGGCCTTTCTTCTGTTCATCATCACCACGTCCAATCCCTTCACCAGGCTCGATCCCGCGCCGCTCGACGGGCAGGGCCTCAACCCCGTGCTGCAGGACCCGGCGCTCGCCTTCCATCCGCCTTTCCTCTACACGGGCTATGTCGGCTTCTCGATGGCGTTTTCCTTTGCCGTCGCCGCGCTGATCGACGGCCGCATCGACGCGGCCTGGGCGCGCTGGGTGAGGCCATGGACCCTCGCCGCCTGGATGTGTCTCACGCTCGGCATCGCCATGGGCTCGTGGTGGGCCTATTACGAGCTCGGCTGGGGCGGGTTCTGGTTCTGGGATCCGGTCGAGAACGCCTCCTTCATGCCGTGGCTCGCAGGCACGGCGCTGCTCCATTCGGCGCTCGTCATGGAGAAGCGCGACGCGCTGAAGGTCTGGACCATCCTGCTTGCCATCATCACCTTTTCGCTGAGCTTGATGGGCACCTTCCTCGTCCGCTCCGGCGTGCTCACCTCGGTGCACGCCTTCGCCGTCGATCCGGCCCGCGGCGTATTCATCCTCGCCATCATGGGCGTGTTCATCGGCGGGGCGCTCACGCTGTTCGCCATCCGCGCGCCGCTCTTGGCCCAAGGCGGCCTGTTCGCGCCGATCAGTAGGGAAGGGAGCCTCGTCCTCAACAATCTGCTGCTCGTCACGGCTTGCGCTGCCGTGTTCGTCGGGACGCTCTATCCGCTCGCGCTTGAGTCGCTGACCGGAGAGAAGATTTCTGTCGGGGCTCCGTTCTTCAACTACACCTTCGTGCCGCTCATCGTGCCCTTGCTGATCGCGGTCCCATTCGGGCCGATGCTGGCGTGGAAGAGGGGAGACATCGTCGCTGCAGGCCAACGCCTCATGGCCGCGGCGATTTTGGCGCTCGTCGTCGCCGTGGGGGTGCTTGCCTGGCAGCAGCGCGGGCCCTGGCTTGCACCTCTCGGTCTCGGCCTTGGGGTTTGGCTCATCGGCGGCGCGCTGTCCGAGCTCGCCTTCAGGGTGAAGCTGTTCGATGGATCCTTGGCGGAAGCCGGGCGGCGCCTTGCCAACCTGCCCCGTTCGGCTTACGGCGGCGCGCTCGCTCATGCCGGGCTTGGAATCGTGGTGATCGGCATTGTCTCGACCACGGCTTGGCGAAGCGAAAGCATCCTCGCGATGAAGCCGAAGGACACCGCCGACATCGCCGGCTACCAATTGACCTTCGAGGGTGTGGCACCACGCGAAGGGCCGAACTACCGCGAGCGCGTCGGATTGTTCAAGGTGGCGCGAGGCGGCGAGCAAGTGACCACCTTGGAGCCTTCCAAGCGCGAATTCACGGTGGAGCGAAGCAGCACCACGGAAGCCGGCATTCATGACAGCTGGCGGGGCGATCTCTATGTGGTGCTCGGCGATCCGCTGAAGGACGGCGCCTATAGCGTCAGACTCTATTTCAACCCGCTGGTGCGGCTGATCTGGCTCGGCGCCTTAATGATGTTTATCGGCGGCGGCTTGTCGCTGTCAGACCGGCGCTTGAGGGTCGGGGCGCCGAAGCGGGCAAAGGCCCTCGGCCAAGGCCTCGCCGCCGCCGAATAGAGCAATGGCACCCCGCTCTTCACCACGTTCTCTTCGCTTCGGCATCGTGTTTCTTGGCGCAGTCCTCTCCCTCTTCGTGAGCTTGGCGACGCTCCCGGCGAAGGCGGTCGAGCCAGACGAGGTGCTGCAAGACCCGGCACTCGAGGCGAGAGCCCGCCACATCTCCGAAGGTTTGCGCTGCCTCGTCTGCCAGAATCAGTCGATCGACAATTCCGCGGCACCGCTCGCTAAGGATCTCCGCCTTTTGGTACGGGAGCGGCTCAAGACCGGTGACACCGACCAGCAGATCGAGGATTTCGTCGTTGCCCGCTATGGTGAATTCGTCCTGCTCAAGCCCCGCTTCGAGCCTCACACCCTCTTGCTGTGGTTCGCCACGCCGGTGGTCTTTATCATCGCGCTGCTGATCGTCACTCTGGCCTATCGGAGGCGGTCTGCCGCCGCGCAGCAAGCGCCATTGAGCAAGGCAGAGGAACGGCGGCTCAAGCGCTTGCTTGAGGATCGCTGATTGCCGGGAGGCAATCGCCGCACCAAATTTCAGGCGTGGGCCGGCGGCAGAGCCTGGCCTTGAGCCTCCGGCAGGACGCCAACCTTACCGAAATTTAATTCCCTCGAAACGGCGGCGTAATTGCCGGGCCCCTATATTTTCCGCCCAGAGGCCTCGTGCATGAGGATGCGGGGCTCCTTTAGCGGATTCTTTCTATCGTGGGAGAGGTGACCTTATGACTCATTCTGACCAGAGCTCCGTGACCAAAAAGGGCTCGCGGAAGTTTACGCGTGGGCCGTTGGCGGTAACGGCTGCCGCGCTGATTGCGGTTGGCGCCTTGGGGCTCGCGCTCGGCCAAGACATGCGCTTCGCCTCCGCCGAGCCGGCGCAGACCACCCAGGTTCCTTCGCCGCAGACGGTGCAGACTCCCTACGGAGCCGCACCCTTGAGCTTTGCCGACCTCGTGCAGAAGGTGAGCCCGGCGGTCGTCAGCATCAACGTCAAGGGCGATGCCAAGGTCGCCGAGAACGACCTGCAGATTCCGGGGCTCCCCGACCTGCCGGAGGACAACCCGCTCTACGATTTCTTCAAGCAGTTCCGCCAGGGCCAGCCAGGCCAGGGCAATCGCCCGCCGCGTCCGCACCCGACGCTCGCGCAAGGCTCGGGCTTCTTCATTTCGCCTGACGGCTACCTCGTCACCAACAACCATGTGGTCGAGGATGCCGAGGACATCTCCGTGACGCTCGAGAACGGCGACAAATATCCGGCCAAGCTGGTCGGTGCCGATTCCCGGACCGACGTCGCCCTGCTCAAAGTCAAGGCTCCGCAGCAGTTTCCTTACGTGAAGTTTTCCGAGAAGGATCCCCGCGTCGGTGACTGGGTGCTCGCGGTCGGCAATCCGTTCGGCCTCGGCGGGACGGTGACGGCAGGCATCATCTCGGCCCATAACCGCGACATCGGGTCTGGCCCTTATGACTATCTGCAGATCGACGCTGCGGTAAATCGCGGCAATTCCGGCGGCCCGTCCTTCAATCTCGATGGCGAGGTCATCGGCATGAACACCGCCATCTTCTCGCCCTCCGGCGGCAATGTCGGCATCGCCTTCGCCGTGCCGGCAGCGCTCGTCAAGGAGGTGGTCGGCCAGCTGCAGGAGCATGGCACCGTCGACCGCGGCTGGCTCGGCGTTGTCATCCAGAATGTGAGCGACGACATCGCCGACTCGATCGGCCTGCCTGAGGCCAAGGGCGCCATGGTCACCAAGGTGGCCGAGGACGGCCCCGCCGCCAAGCAGGACGTCAAGGCCGGCGACGTGATCGTCGAGGTCAACGGCGACAAGATCGACAACTCTCGCGACCTTGCCCGCAAGATCGCCGAGCTCCATCCCAGCACCGACGTGAAGCTTTCCATCGTTCGCTATGGCAAGGAGCACGAGGTGAACATGAAGCTTGGCACGTTCCCGAGCGGCAAGAAGCTTGCGGCGCTCGAGGACGACAAGCCCGCCGATAGCGGCAGCGAGCAGCTGGACAATCTCGGCCTGTCGCTGGCCCCTGCCGTCAAGGTGCCTGGTGCCGGCGAGGATGGCGTGGTGATTACCGACGTCGACCCCAACAGCGACGCTGCCGATAAGGGCCTCAAGGCGGGCGACATCATTCTTCAGGTTGCCGGCGAGTCGGTGTCGCAGCCGGGAGACGTCGCCAAGGGCGTCAAGAAGGCAATGGACAACGCCAAGGACAAGGACAAGGTCAACGTCCTGGTTCAGGTAAAAACCGGCGACCAGACGCGCTTCATTGCGCTTTCCCTGAAGAAGGCTAAGGTTTAACGCCTTCTACGCCGGAGGGCGGCGCGGTTCCCCCCGCCGCGCCGCCCACCCTCGTTTCCGCCTTCGCGAGGAAGCCATGACCTCGCAGTCGAGTGAAATAGAACCCGCCGTTAGGAGATCTCCAACCATGCGCGTGCTGGTGATCGAGGACGATCAGGAGACGGCAAGTTTCCTGCGGCGTGCTCTGAAAGAGCAGGGGCACGTCGCCGAATACGCGGCTGACGGTCAGACCGGGCTCGATCTCGCACGCGCCAACGCCTATGACGTGCTCATCGTCGACCGGATGCTGCCGAAATGCGATGGGCTCACCGTGATCGGTTCGCTCCGCGCCGAGGAGATCAGAACGCCCGCGTTAATCTTAAGCGCGCTTGGCGAGGTGGATGACCGGGTCAAGGGTCTGCGCGCCGGCGGCGACGACTATCTCACCAAGCCGTATGCCTTCAGCGAGCTGCTCGCCCGCATCGAGGCGCTTGCCAGACGCACCTCGCCGGAGGAAGGAAGCACGCGCTTCGTGGTCGGCGATCTCGTGCTCGACCGTCTCTCCCACAAGGTGACGCGCGCGGGCGAACCGATTATGTTGCAGCCGCGCGAGTTTCGCCTGCTGGAATATCTGATGAAGCATGCGGGCCAGGTGGTGACCCGCACCATGTTGCTCGAAAACGTATGGGATTATCATTTCGATCCGCAGACCAACGTCATCGACGTTCATGTCTCGCGGCTTCGCTCGAAGATCGACAAGAACTTTGCGACGCCGCTGCTGCACACCGTCCGCGGCGCCGGCTATACCATCCGTGACAGCGCTCACTAAGCTTTTCCGCACCACGACCTTTCGTCTGTCGCTGACCTACCTTGCGTTGTTCGGCGCGGCGGCGGTGGTGGCCATCTTCTACATCTATTGGAACACCACCGTGCTGCTGACGAGGCAGCTGCACGAAACCATCGACGCCGAGATCAAGGGCCTCGCCGAGCAATACACCGACGGCGGCTTGACCCAGCTCGTGCGCACCGTGGCGGACCGCAGCCAGACGCCGGGCAACAGCCTCTATTTCGTCGCCGACGCGACCGGGCGCCGCGTCGCGGGCAATCTCACCAGCATCTCTCAGGAACTTCTCGACAGTCTCGGACCGGTCGAATTCGAATATAGCCGCCCGGCGGAAGGCGGCGTCGAAACGAGGCTTGCCTTTGCCAATGTGTTCAAGCTGCCCGGCGGCTACCGCCTTATCGTCGGCCGCGACATCGAGGACCGGCGCGAGCTCGCGCGCGTGATCCGCTCGGCCATGCTGTGGGGACTTGGCGTGATGGCGCTGTTCGGAATCGGCGGGGGCTATTTGGTCAGCCGCAACCTGCTCGCCAGGATCGATGCGGTCGCCGCCACCACCCGCACCATCATGGAAGGCGATCTCACCGGGCGCCTGCCGGTGAACGGCTCCGGCGACGAGCTCGACCGCCTGTCGGACAGCCTCAACCTCATGCTGGCGCGGATCGAGCAGCTGATGGCGGGATTGCGCGAGGTCTCCGACAATATCGCCCACGATCTCAAGACGCCGCTCAACCGCTTGCGCAACCGCGTGGAGGCGGCGTTGCATGAGCCTTATGGCGAGCCCGCCTATCGCGAAGCGCTGGAGCATACGATTGAGGAGGCCGACGGGCTGATCAAGACGTTCAACGCATTGTTGTCGATTGCGAGGCTCGAGGCTGGCGCCGGCGGCGACAACAAAGAGAGCCTCGACGTTGCGGCTCTCGTCCGCGACGTGGCGGAACTCTACGAGCCGGTGGCGGAGGAGCGCGGCATTGTGCTGAAAGCCGAGCCGGTCGAGCCGGTGTTCGTGCGCGCAGATCGTCAATTGCTCGGCCAGGCCATTGCCAATCTCATCGACAATGCGATCAAATACGGTGCGCCTGACCGAGCCCAAGGCGGCAACGGATCGGAGCCGGAAGTGAGCGTGACCACCGAGGCGAGGGGACCAATGGCGGAAATCGTCGTGACCGATCGCGGGCCTGGCGTGCCAAGCTCAGACCGCGAGCGCGTGCTTGGACGCTTCGTCAGGCTCGAGGCAAGCCGGTCTGAGCCGGGGAGCGGCTTGGGCCTCAGCCTCGTCTCTGCGGTGGCGCGACTGCATGGGGGCGTGGTCAGGCTCGAAGACAACCGCCCCGGGCTCAAGGTGGTGCTGTCCTTGCCGGCGGAGGGCCAGGCCCTGCTCAACGGGGCCGCACATCAGTCGCCTGGAGCAGAGTTAAGGCCGGCGTGACGGCGTTCTTCAAGCGCCTCGCCGAGCGTCCGGCGATTTACGACCCGGCGCGCGGCGCTGACATTCTCGACACATTGACCAAAGCGTTCGGTGCAGACGAGAGCCTTGCTCCCGCCGCCGCGCTGTTGCGGGACGAGCCGAAGGTGCGCGACCTGCTCGCTCGCTCCTTGTCAGGAGCGCCTTACCTCGCCGCGCTCGCCCAGCGCGATCCCAGGCTTCTTGCCGAATGCCTCACGCGCGATCCCGACGCCCATCTCGAAGAGGCTGGTGCCGAGCTCAGCGCCGCGGCCGAAGCGGCGAACTCGCCGAAGGAGATCATGGCAGCGCTCCGCCGCTATAAGCGACGGATCGCGCTGCTGGTGGGACTTGCCGATCTTGGCGGGGTCTGGCCGACGGAAGGGACGCTGCGGGCCATGAGCGTCGCCGCCGACAAGGCGGTCGATCAGGCGGTCAAGTTCCTCTTCCGCCAGGCACACGCCTCGGGTCAGATCGTCGGCCCCTCGCCCGGCGCGCCAAGCGGCTATTTCGTCATCGCCATGGGCAAGCTCGGCGGCTACGAGCTCAATTATTCCAGCGACATCGACATCATCGTCTTTTACGACCCGGACCTCGCGGGACTCGCGCCGAGCCTCGAGCCGTCGGCATTCTTCGTGCGGCTGACCCGCGAGCTCGTTCGTCTCCTGCAGGAGCATACTGGCGACGGCTACGTGTTCCGCACCGATTTGCGGCTCCGTCCCGATCCAGGCGCAACCCAAGTTGCGCTCTCGACCGACGCCGGGCTCACCTATTACGAGAGCTTCGGCCAGAATTGGGAGCGCGCCGCCCTGATCAAGGCGCGCGTCATTGCCGGCGACATCGAAGCAGGCGAAGAGTTCCTGCGCCAGCTCGCACCCTTCATCTGGCGAAAATATCTCGACTTCGCCGCAATCGCCGACATCCACGCCATGAAGCGGCGGGTGCATGCCCATAAGGGCCACGGCACCATTGCGGTCGCAGGCCACGACATCAAGCTCGGGCGCGGCGGCATCCGCGACATCGAGTTCTTCGCGCAGACCCAGCAGCTCATCGCCGGCGGCCGGCATCCGGAGCTCCGCCTGCGCGGCACCATCGAAACTCTGAACGAATTGGCGAGAGGCGGATGGATCGAGGCGAAGACGGCCGAGGAACTGATCAAGGCCTATTTGTTCCTGCGCCGGGTCGAGAATCGGCTGCAGATGATCGCCGACCAGCAGACCCACGCTCTGCCGGACGAGCCGGAAGAATTGCGCAGGGTGGCGGCGCTTTGCGGCTTTGCCGATGCCGACACTTTCGCCGACGCTCTCGTCGCGGAGCTTGGTACGGTCGAGACGCATTACGGTGCGCTCTTCGAGAAGCTGCCGCCGCTGCCTGAAATGGCGCCAAGCGTCGTGCTGCCGAGCGACGAGGGCGATCCTGCCGCGCTTGCTGCACTCGAAAAACTCGGCTTCCGCAATCCGCAACAGGCCATCGCCGCGGTTCGCGCCTGGCAGTCAGGCCGCTACTCCGCCACGCGGAGCGAACGCGCCCGCGAGCGCCTCTCCGAATTCCTCCCCTCGCTGCTCGACACGTTCGGCCACACCGCCGAGCCTGACTTGGCACTCGCCACCTTCGACAAGGTGATGGCGGAAATGCCCGCAGGCGTGCAGCTCTTCTCTCTCCTCGCCGCCAATCCGAGCCTGTTGCGCCTCGTCGCCGACATCATGGGCACGGCACCGCGCCTTGCCGCCATCCTCGGGCGCCGCCCGCGCCTGCTCGACGCCGTGCTCGATCCTGGATTTTTCGGCGCCGTGCCGACCCCTGCAAAGCTCAAGGAGCTTGTGGTCAGGGCGCTCGAGCAGGCTTTCGACTACCAGGACGCGCTCGACCGGTCGCGCATCGTCGGGCGCGAGCAGGGCTTCCTGATCGGCGTGCGGGTGATCTCGGGAACGATCACCGCGCCTCAGGCCGGAGCCGCCTATGCCACGCTTGCCGAGACTTTGATCTCGACTTTGGCTGCGCGCGTCGAAGCCGAGCTCGAGCACCAGCATGGCCGCGTTCCGGGAGGACAGGCTGCGGTGATCGCCATGGGGAAGCTTGGCGGGCGCGAGATGACCGCGGCCTCAGATCTCGATCTCATCACCGTCTATGACTTCGAGGGCGAGTCGGCGCTGTCGCAAGGCCCAAAGAGCCTGCCGGGCAGCCAGTATTATACGCGCTTCACGCAGCGGCTGATCGCGGCGCTGTCGGCGCAGACGGCGGAAGGCTCGCTCTACCAGGTGGATATGCGGCTCAGGCCCTCCGGCAGTCAGGGGCCGGTGGCGACCAGGCTCGCAAGTTTCGTCGACTATCAGCGGAACTCGGCCTGGACCTGGGAGCATCTCGCGCTCACCCGCGCGAGGGTGGTCGCAGGCCCGCCACAGCTTCGGCAAACCATCGAGCGCACCATCTCGGAGGTGTTGCGCCGTCCGCGGGATCGGGCGCAGGTCGCCGCCGACGTGCGCGCCATGCGCAGCAAGATCGAGGAGGAGAAGGGCACGGGCGATATCTGGGACCTCAAGCATGTGCGCGGCGGCCTTATCGACATAGAGTTCCTCACCCAGTTCCTGCAGGTGGTCAGCGCACACAAGCATCCGGAGGTGCTCGACCAGAATACCGTGGGCGCGCTCAATAAGCTCTTGCAGGCGGGAGTGATCACGCTTGCGCAAGCCGAAGTCCTTGTGCCGGCTGCGACCCTCTACCAGGCGCTCACTCAATGCTTGCGGCTTTGTCTCGACAAGCCCTTCGTTCCGGACGAGGCTCCGCGCGCGCTGAAAGATTTGCTGGCGCGTGCCTCCGACATGCCCGACTTCGCCACGCTCGAAGCCATGCTCAAGGACACGCTTCGCGCCGTGCACGAGCTTTACGACCAGATCGTTGCTTGAGTGACAGGAGACAACTAGGCGCTTGCCGCCTCGTCCTCGTCCTCTTCCGTCACGGCCTTGATCGGCAGCGTGCAGGTGACAGTGGTGCCTTGGCCCTCGCGGCTCTTGATCTGCAGGCTGCCGCCATGCAGCTCGACCAGCGCGCGCGAGATGGCAAGGCCAAGTCCGCTGCCCTGATGGCTCTTGGAGAACTGGTTCTCGACCTGCTCGAAGGGGCGGCCGAGCTTCCTGATATCGGCCTCGGGAATGCCGATGCCGGTATCCTTGATGGCGATGCGCACGAGGCCGCGGGTGCGCGACAGATGCACGTCCACGCTGCCGCCGTCGCGGGTGAACTTGACCGCATTGGACAAGAGATTGAGAAAAACCTGCTTGAGCGCGCGGCGGTCGGCTTCGATCATCAGCCGTGAGGGCCCGTGGCGGGACAGCGTGATGTCGCGCTCGGCGGCGGCTTGGCCAACCACCTTCATGCTGTCCTCGACAATGTCGGCCACGTCGACATTGTCGATATCGAGCGCCATGCGCCCGGCCTCGATCTTGGACATGTCGAGAATGTCGTTGATCACCTCGAGCAGGTAGGTGCCGCTGCCGTGGATGTCGCGCGCATATTCCTGATATTTGGCGTGGCCGAGCGGCCCGAACAGGCCTTGCTCCATCACCTCCGAGAAGCCGATCACGGCGTTGAGCGGGGTGCGCAGCTCGTGGCTGATATTGGCGAGGAACTCGGATTTGGCGCGGTTGGCGGCCTCGGCGCGGTTCTTCTCCACCGCGTATTTTTCTGCGAGGTCGACAAGCTGCTGCTTCTGCTGCTCGAGCTCGCGGCGCGATAGCCGGAGCTCGGTGACGCTCGCCCGGAGCTGCTGCTCGCTGTCGGCGAGGCGCTGCTGGCTCTCTTTGAGGACGGTGATGTCGGTGCCGACGCTGACATAGCCGCCGTCTCTCGTGCGGCGATCGTTGATGTGCAGCCAGCGGCCGTCTTCGAGCTGCGCCTCATAGGTGCACGAATCTTCGCCGTCGCCGTCCACCTTGATGCGTTTGCGGATGACGGGATCGGCAGCCGAGGCAATGACCGCTTCGTAGGTGGTGCCGGGCCTGATCGCTGCATCGGGCAGCCCGTGAAACTGCTGGTACTTGCTGTTGCACATCACCAGGCGGTTTTGGTTGTCCCACAGCACGAAGGCTTCCGAGATGGTTTCCACCGCGTCGCGCAGCCGCGCATTGGCATCGGGCGATGCGGAATGGTCCTGCTGCTCGACGGCGGCGATCGCCGTGAGGTAGGGCTCTCCCGTCTCCTTTTCGCGGGTGACGTGTCCACGCAGCCGCATGGCGATCCAATGGCCATCGGTGTGGCGCATGCGGAAGCTCTGATCGAAATGCGTTTTGCCGTCGCGCAGATGCCGATCGACGATGGCGCGGAGATCGTCGTCCGGATGCAGCGATTGCGCGATAGTGCGGAAGGCCACGATCTCGTCGACCGGCATCCGGCCGAGCGCCCGGTACATCGGCGCCGACCAATGGACGTGGCCGCGCGCCAAATTCCAGCGCCACACCGGGCAAGCCGACAAAACTTCGGTGAGGTGACCCGCAACGACATCCTCCTCTTTGCGCGTCTCGGCCGGGGCGAGATACCAGACGCCGCCGCCAAGGAGCGCGAGCACGAGGCCGGTGCAGATGAGCAGAGTGATTTCGAGGCTCGCGTCGCGCCGCCAGCTGGCAAGCGCCGCATGCACGGGCTGGATGAAAGCGATTTGCGCGTTCTTCTCCGGCAAGTCGCGCACCGTAACGAAGGCGTCGGTGCCGTCGGTGAGAACCATGCGCAAGACCCCGGCGTCGGCGCCGAAGGTGGTGAGCGGCTGCTGCGGTCCGAGAATGGCGAGCAGGCTTGCGGTCTCGGTCGTCATCAGCGGGGCGCGCGCCTGGATGTCGCCGTCGTCGTTGGCGAGAAGCGCGGTGCGCTCATCCTGGGTGGCGCCCTTGGGCAGGCTCGCGGCGAGCGCACTCTGCCAATTGCTGTCGGGCTTGAGCTGCTCGTCCTTGAGACGCACCGCGGTGAGGTCGGCCATCAGCGCGAGACGCTCTTCGGCGAGCGCGAATGCCGACTGCCGCGACTGAAGGGTCTGGCTGACGAGGCCGATGGCGGCGAGCGAAGCGAAGACGGCAATAAGGACCGGAACCGTGCGCCGTAAGAGCTCGGCTCTGGGCAGATGGCTGCCAACGCTCTCGCGGATCCCCTGCCAGATCGGCGCGATTGCGAACAATGGCTGCTGCGCGGAATTAATCCGCGACATTCGGTCCCCCTTAATGGGTGGTTCCCCTGCTCGAGCCGGAGAACTGCCGCATCTCCGAATCGCTCCTCTATTGAAGGAGTCGGAGTTCCTGACTGTCCAAGGAAAAATTGTGGAAAATTAGTTAATAACTGATTGACGTATTGTCGAATCAGTCGGCTCCGAGGGTCTTTGTGACGATCTCGTAGCTGTCTGTGGACAGTTGGCTCGATGCGAGCTGCCGCAAAGAGCTCTTGGCCAAAGCCTGGCGGCGGGGCTCCAAAGTACGCCAGCTTTCGAAGGCGCCGAGCAGCCGCGCCGCCATATGCGGGTTGAAGCGGTCGATCTGCAAGGCCGAGCTCGCCAACAACTCGTAGCCGGCTCCATCGGCGCGGTTGAAGCCGGTCGGATTGCCGTTGGCGAAGCTGCCGATCAGCGCGCGGACGCGGTTCGGGTTCTTCAGCGAGAATTTTGGGTGAGAGAGCAGCGCCTGCACGGTCTCGACCGAGTCGGGCCGCGTCGCTCTTGCCTGCACGGCGAACCATTTGTCGAGGACCAGAGGCTCGTCCTGCCAGCGTGCATAGAAATCGGCAAGCACCTCGTCGCGCATTTTGAGGTGCGAGAGGATCGACAGCGCGGCGATGGCGTCGGTCATGTTCGACGCCTCGCGGTAGTGGCGCAGCCCTCGCTCGATCTCGGCCGGCTCGCCGGTGCCGACGAGAAGATCGAGGGTGGCGCTACGCAGGGCCCGCTTGCCGGCGCTCTCGGCGTCGGGCGAGAAGGGCCCGCTTGCGGCAGAGCTGTCATAGATGTCCGCCAAGGTCGACTTGATCTTGCGCCCGATGGTGGCGCGAAGCGTCTCATAGGCCTTGCGCACCGAGTCGGGATCGACGTTGCGGGCAAGCTCGCGGGCGATATCGGATTCGCTCGGCAGTTTGAGGAACTCGGCGCGGTAGGCGGCGGAGAGCGACGCCTCAGAGGCGGTGGTGCCGAGGGCCTGGGCAAGCCTGGTGGCCTCTCGGCCCACGACCGGCTCCTCGCCGGCACCGTCGCGCGCCGCCGCGGTCAAGAGGTTCGTGGCATAGCTCTGCGCCGCCTGCCAGCGGTTGAACGGATCGGAGTCGTGCATCATCAGGAACTCGATCTGATCAGGATTGAGGCTGATGTTGAGACGGACCGGCGCCGAGAAATCGCGCAGCAGCGATGGGGTGGGCGCCGCGGGAATATCGGCGAAGGTGAAAATCTGCTCGCGGCCAGTCACCTCGATCAGGCCGTCGGTGAGAGGCTTGCCGCCGGCAAGCTTGAGCGGGAGATCGTCGCCGTTGCTGCCGAGCAACCCCAGCTTGAGCGGGATCGGCATCGGCTCTTTGCGGGTCTGACCTGGCGTGGGCGGCACGAGCTGATTGACGGACAGCCGCGCTTGCTTCGACCGCGCGTCATAGTCGAGCGAGCAGGCGAGCTCCGGCGTGCCGGCCTGGTTGTACCAGAGCATGAACTGGGAGAGGTCGCGGCCTGAAGAGTCGGCCATGGCGGCGACGAAATCCTCGACCGTCGCCGCCTCTCCGTCATGGCGTTCGAAGTAAAGGTCGAGGCCTTTGCGGAATCCCTCGCGGCCGAGCAAGGTCTGCAGCATGCGGCACAGCTCGGCGCCCTTCTCGTACACGGTCGCCGTATAGAAGTTGTTGATCTCGATATAGGAGGCGGGGCGCACGGGATGGGCGAGGGGGCCGGCGTCCTCGGGGAACTGGCGGGTCTTGAGCGCGCGCACGTCGAGGATGCGCTTGACCGGCCCCGATCTCATATCGGCGGTGAATTCCTGATCGCGGAACACGGTCAGCCCCTCTTTGAGGCAGAGCTGAAACCAATCGCGGCAGGTGACGCGGTCGCCGGTCCAATTGTGGAAATATTCGTGGGCGATGACGCCTTCGATGGCGCCGTAATCGGCGTCGCTCGCGGTATCGGGCCGTGCCAGCACGAGCTTGTCGTTGAAGATGTTGAGGCCCTTGTTCTCCATGGCCCCCATATTGAAGTCGCTCACCGCGACGATGTTGAATACGTCGAGATCGTATTCGCGGCCGAAGCGTTCCTCGTCCCAGCGCATGGCGCGCTTCAACAACTCCATGGCCCAGCCGCAGCGATCTTCCTTGCCTGGCTCGACGTAGATATTGAGCGCCACGTCGCGGCCTGAGGCGGTGGTGAAGCTGCTCGGCACCCGTGCGAGATTGCCGCCGACGAGCGCGAACAAATAAGAGGGCTTGGGGTGGGGGTCGTGCCAGATCGCGAAATGTTTGCTCGTGCCTGGCACCTTTCCGGCAGAGACCGGATTGCCGTTGGAGAGGAGCACCGGCGCCGTGTCGGCGTCAGCCTCGATGCGCACGGTGTAGATTGCGAGCACGTCAGGCCGATCGAGGAAGAAGGTGATGCGGCGAAAGCCTTCCGGCTCGCACTGGGTGCAGTAGGTGCCGCGCGAGCGATAAGAGGCCGGAAAGCGCCGTGTTCGCCTCAGGATCGCACAAGGTCACGGTCTCGACGCTGAAGGGCCGGTCCGGCACGCGCAAGATGGTCAGAGACTTCTCGTCGAGCCGGTAGTCGTCGAGCCCGAGCGGCTTGCCGTCAAGTGCAAGGCTCTGCAGCACGAGCCCTTCGCCGTCGAGCACCAGCGGGCGGCCCACAGCGCCTGCCTTCGGGTTGGGCCGCAAACGAAGCTTGGACCTGACCCTCGTCGCCTTCGGATCGAGCGCAAAGTCGAGATCGACCGTCTCCACCAAATAATCTGGCGGAGCGTAATCCTTGAGCAGCTTCGGTTGCCTGGTCGAATGATCCATCTCTCCCACCGTCCTTATCCCTGCCGCTCTTAGAGGCTCGGGCGGGCAATGCCAAGGCCGACTTAAGGGACGCTTTGCCGCGCGGGATGACGCGGGGCTCTCATTGCCTTATGACCCGTTGCCGATGCAGCGCGAATCCCCGGCCCGACCCGATCTTTCCCTGAGTCTTTTCAAGCCCTCAGCTCGGGCGGTTCTCATCTTGAGTCCGCTTGTGGCCGCCGCGGTCGGGCTTGCCCTCTATCTCCGCTACGGCATCATTCAGAACACGCCGGTTGGTCTTGCTTGCGAGGCCGGCGAGCAGAGCCTGACCTGCGCGGCGAGACTTGCCGCGATCCATCTTTTCGTGCGCGGCATCTTCGGCTGGACGTCGGTCGTCGCGGCGCTTCTCCAGCTCTGGCGGCCGAATGTCGTGGTCTTCGGCATCGGGCTCATCTCCGCTTCGTTCGGGCTCGTCCTCTACAACACGCGCCTCTCGGCGCTCGCCGTGGCGTTGCTCGTGCTCAGCCTGGCACGGGCGCGGCCCGGAGCGCGGTAAGAGCGAGCAAGACGAGCAGGCCCCCGAACCACAGCGCCTGCCAATTGCCGATCCCCTCATTGAACATCACGAACAGCGCCGAGAAGGTGAGCAGGCCGGCGACCACCCGCTCGGCAACGCCGGGCTCGCGGCGCCCCGGCGCCTTCGCCAAGGTAACGATGGCAAACGCCAGCACGGGTCCGGTCAGCAGAGCAAGCTGGAAGTCCTTGTAGCGGGGATCGAAGACGAGCCCGAGCGCCACATGGATCGCGGCCACCAGCGTCGCGGCAAAGACAAGCGCGAGCAGCAGGCTCCAAACGTCGACCTGCCGGCGAAGCGGCGGGTTGAGCGCTACGGCGAGAGCCGAAAGCGGCGCGCTGCGCGTCACGGCGCCCGCAGCGAGCATGGGCACGATAAGCGAAAGCGCGATCATCCCCGCCGAGCGGAGGCGGTCGCCAGGCTCGGGAGGTTCCATCGGCAGGCCGAGCGCCGCCCAGCCGAACACCAGCCCGGCGCCGAGCGCGATCGCCGCGACGGCGAGGTCGCGTCCCCAGACATCCTCGCCGGCATCCTCCTTGCGATGCGAGAACCACGCAGCGGCAAAAACGAGAAACGCCGCGCCGATGCCGAGCCCCGCCTCGATGCGCCATTTGGGATGGTTCGAGACCGGCTCGCCCCAACGGAACTTCAACTCCCGCGCGCTATCGTCGAAGAGGCCCCAATAGCCTCCGACGGTCCCCTCCAGCAGCCGCTTCCAAGGCTGGTCGAACGCCTCGATGAGGTTGACCTTCCAGTTCTCGGCGCGCGCGGCTTCAACCACGCCGCTCAGCACCAGAGCCTGATTGGCCGGAGAGGGCAGCGCGCCTGCTCGCATGCGGCCCTCGCTCGGCCAGCCCACCTCGCCGATCAGAATCTCCTTCCCGGCAAAAATCTTTGCCACCTTCTCCCGTATCTCGCGTACATGCGCGACGGCCTCCGTAGCCGCGACCGGCTCGTCCTCCCAATAGGGCAGGATGTGGATGGTGACGAAGTCGACCGCTGAGGCGAGCTCCGGCGCCTTGAGCCAGAACTCCCAGACGTCGGCATAGGTGACGGGGAGGCCTGAGCGCCGCTTCACCTCCTCGAGGTAGGTCTTGATCCGGCCGGCGCCTAGCTCGCCGCGGAGCAGCGTTTCATTGCCGACGATGAAGGCCTCGATCACGCCGGGATGCCGGCGAGCAAGCCGCAATGCCGCCTCGATCTCCCGCCGGTTGTCGGCGAGGTTGCGTCCGATCCAGATGCCTTGCAGCACCTTCAAGCCAAGCTTGCCGGCGAACCTTGTGATCTTGCCTTGCGCACGCGCTGCCGAATAGGTGCGGATGCAGTTTGTGACCTCGGCGAGCTGCTTCAAGTCGCTTTCAATCTGCTCGTCCGGGATACGTAGAGGCTGGTCGTAGGGCGCCTGGCTGCCGTGGAACGGAGCGTAGGACAGGCAGTTTAGCTTCTGGCCTTCGGCGAGCGGCGAGGCGGGGACGGGGCTCGGCCGGCCCATCTCGTGCCAGAAGAGCCCGATGGAAGAGGCCACGAGAGCGAAGAGGAGGATGAAGCGGGTCATGGCAGGGGTTTAGGGGATGGCCGACGATGCGACATAAACAGCTTTGTGCGCCGCGTTAAATCAAATGCTCTGGTTTGTGCGGGTGCGAAGTGATATTGAAGGAATTGCCGTTAGACCGCCAAATTTTGCCTGTCTAATGCGCAGATTGATCATTGCGTCGGCCGTTGGGCACCCAAACATGCAATTCGCTTTTTGTTCCGCCGCTCTGTTAGCAGGCGGCCTTTTGTTAGCGTCTTTCACCGTCGCCTCAGCACAGAGTCAAGGGGTAGAGCAAAAGCCACCGGAGCAGGGTGAGCAGAAGCCCCCCGATCAGGCAAAGGGCGAGCAAAAGCCCGAGGACCAGAAGACTGCCGAGCAGCAGGCAGAGGAACGGATCAAGCAAGAGATCGAGGAGTATCGGGAAGCCGCGTCGCGGCTCTCGCTTTCGGCTGGGTCCGCTGAGTGCGTGTGGACCGGGCGCAGGATCACGAGCCTGTTGTGGCGCGACGATGTCGACACCGCCCGGCGCTATCTCGATCTCTACGACCGTTTCGGCTGCTCAGCCGAGCATCTGAAACTCACTTTTCGCTGCGTCATTCGTCAGGGACCGATCGATCCAAAGGCTGCGGACCGGCTTGCTGCGCGGGTCCACGACTGCTGGCTTGATCCGGATGGAACAACCACCGCCGCGAGCCGAACGACCAATGGCTCTCCGGCCAAGAGCGGAACTATTCCGAACTAACAAGAGTTTATCAGGGGACTTCCGGCCTTATGCCGTCTGTTGGCGGCCAGGGCCAAGCTGTGCCGGATCAGGCTGAAAGACTCCCAGAAATGCGTAGTGTTGGTGTCGTCCTTGTGGTCGCGCTCGCGACCCTCCTGCATGCGGCGGGGTGGTTTCTCGTGCACGAGCGGGTTTCTCCCCCGAACGTGGTGGGACAGCTCGCAAGCGTCTCGTTCTCGCCCATCGCTTCTGGTCGGGACGGCGAGAAGGACGTGACGAGCGAGGAACAGATCAGGTCTGACCTTGCCGTGATCGCCCCCTACACCCGCGCCATCCGCACCTATAGCGTCAGCAATGGGCTTGAGGCCGTGCCGAAGCTGGCCTCCGAATTCGGACTGCACGTGACGCTCGGTGCCTGGATCGATGGCTGGGAGGATCAGAACGAGAGGGAGATCGAGACGGCGATCGCGCTGAGCAAGCACTATCGCAACATCGACAGCATCATCGTCGGCAACGAAACGCTCTATCGCAACTCCGTGCTCCATCGCGGGCCTGGCGTTCAGGAACTCATCGCCAAGATCCAACGGGTGAAGCGCCAGGTTTCAGTACCGGTCACCACCGCCGAGGTGTGGAACATCTGGCTCGATCACCCCGAGCTCGTGTCCGCCGTCGACTACCTCGCCGTCCATATTCTGCCCTACTGGGAAGGAATCCCAAGCTCGGCCGCCGTCGATCACGCAATCAAGATCTATCAGCGCTTGCGCGAAGCCTATCCAGGCAAGCGCATCGTGATCGCGGAGTTTGGCTGGCCGAGCGCCGGTCTCAATCGTCTTGCCGCCGTGCCCGATCCGGTGGCGCAGGCAAATATCATCCGCGATTTCGTCGCCCGCGCCGACGCCATGGGAATCGATTACTCGATCGTGGAGGCATTCGACCAGCCGTGGAAAACCTTTGAAGGCAGCGTGGGCGCCTATTGGGGACTCTTCGACAGCGACCGGCAGCCGAAATTCGCCCTTGCCGGTTCGATCGAGACGCCGAATTGGGTGCTGAAGACCGTTGCCGCCCTTGCCATCGGGCTCCTGCTTTGCATCCCGATCTTCGCCACCCCCGGCGTGACCCCAATTCAGGCCGGCGTGTTCGCGGTCACGGCGCACGCCATCGGCGCCTGGGGCTCGAACGTGTTCGACTATTGGGCGACCCACTATTTCGTCCTCGGCTCGCTGATCGCCATGATCGTCGGCGCCACGCTGCTCGTGCCGCTCGTCGCCATCATGAAGCAGCGCCTCGATGAGCTTGCCGAGATCATCTTCGGCGGGGCTCCAAAGCGCCTATTGGCGCCCGGCCATATCGTCCCGGACCGGCGCCCCTTCGTGTCGATCCATATCCCGGCCTATCGCGAGCCGCCGGAGATGCTGCTGCAGACGCTGGATAGCGTGGCCAAGCTCGACTGGCCCAATTTCGAATGCATCGTGGTCATCAACAACACGCCAGAGGCGAACCTGTGGCGACCCATCGAGGAGCACTGCCAGCTGCTCGGGCCGCGCTTCAAATTCGTTCGCGAGGACCAGCTGAAGGGCTTCAAAGCCGGCGCGCTCAGGCTCGCGCTCGAACATACGTCGCCTGAGGCCGAGATCATCGGCGTGCTCGACGCCGACTATGTCGTGCATCCGGATTGGCTCAAGGATCTTGTCCCGGCCTTTGCCACGCCGAGCGTCGGCCTCGTGCAGGCGCCGCAGGATCACCGCGACGGCGGCCGCAGCGTGGTGCATGCGGTGATGAACCGCGAATATGCCGGCTTCTTCGATATCGGCATGGTGCAGCGGAACGAGGTCAACGCCATCGTCTCGCACGGCACCATGTGCCTCGTACGCCGCAGCGCGCTCGTCGACGTCGGCGGCTGGTCGAGCGACACTATCGTCGAGGATGCCGATCTCGGGCTTAGTCTGCTCGCGCGCGGCTGGTGGACTCACTACACGCGACGCCGCTATGGCTGGGGCCTGCTGCCGTCGGACTTCGCCGCTTACAAGCGGCAGCGCCACCGCTGGGCTTATGGCGGCGTCCAGCTCATCAAGAAACATTGGCGCGCCTTCATCCCCGGGCGGAGCCACATCACCACGCCGCAACGGACGGAGTTTCTGTTCGGCTGGCTCACCTGGCTCGGCGCCGAGGCCATTGGCGTCGCGGTCGCGATTCTCAACCTGATCTGGATGCCGCTCGTGGTCTTTCTCGGCATTGCCGTGCCGCAGGCGGTGTTGACTATTCCCGTGCTTGCCGCCTTCTCGGTCATGCTTCTGCATTTCATGGTGCTCTACCGGACGCGGGTCCGGGCACCGACGTTCGCATCGCTCGGCGCCGCATTCTCGGCCATGGCCCTGCAATTGACGGTGGCGCGGGCCGTGGCGGATGGACTGTTCAAGGACGGCGTGCCGTTCCTGCGCACGGCCAAGGGCTGCGCCGGGTGCGCCAGCCAGCGCTTCCCGGCCTTCTGGGAGGCCGTGCTCGGCACGCTGCTGATCCTTGGGTCGCTCGGTCTTTATCTCACCAACTACCAGCAGGTGACCGAGATCTCGATCTTCAGCGCGGTGATGCTGGTGCAGAGCCTCCCCTTCCTCGCCGCCGTGGCGGTGACGCTGTTCGAGCGCTCCTCGCTCAACGACTTCGCCACCTGGCGCAAGCTCGCTGCGGCGCTTACCACGTACCGCCCGCGCCTGCCGCGCGGCCGCGAGCCGACCGCGGGGCCCCCTGCGAGCGGTGGCATTGGTATCCTGCCCTAGTTTTCGGGGGGTCTATCTTCGTCCTGTGGGCGCTTTTCCGTAGCGCTTTTCCTGCTCTCCGCCCTTTGGCATAGTGCCAGCCGCCGCGTCACTGGCCGGGTTCAAGCCCGCGGCTTTGGGGGAGGGATCTATGACATCTGCAAATCTGTTGATCGTGATTCTCGTCGGCGCTGTCGTTGGCGCGCTTGTCGGGTTGGCGCTCGGCGGCACGCTCACCGGATTTTATCTCGCGGTGGTCGCCGGCTTCCTCGCAACTGTGATCGCCGGGGTTGTCCGCAACGAGATCATGAAGCGTGCGGGCGCCGGCCCAGACGATTCGAAGATCCCCAATCTCGTGCTGGTCTATTCTGCGGTCGCCTCGCTCGGCGGCAGCTCCTTGGCCGACGAGATCGCGCGGATCAGTGGAATCGATTCAGGGGTTTGGCTCGGCATGCTCGCCGGCCTCTTCTCGTGCATCCTGCTCGCGATGCTGATGATCGTCTATTACACGAATCCTGAGACCGGGCGCCCTTGGAAAAAGCGCTGACGCGCAACCTGACGCACCGCTTATCGAGCTCTGCTTTCTGGGCCTTGGCGGCTCAGTCGCGGCCCTCGACGCGCACTCTTATTCCGGCCATGTCGGGGTTGGCCTCGAAATAGGCTTTGAGCGCCGCAAAGAGCTCCGGATGCGCTTTCTCGTCGATGGTGAACTTGTCGTTCTTGCCGGTCTTCTTGCCGGAGACCTTTATTGCCGTGGGTTTGTCCGCCATAGGGATGCTCCATATACCGTCGCGAAAACATATAGCAGCCCGAAGGCCGGATGCGAATTCCGTCAAGAGCGCCTAATTCAAACCGAGACACTAGTCGAGTTCGACATTCCGCAAGCGGAGCGCGTTGCTCACCACCGAGACCGACGACAGGCTCATTGCCGCCGCCGCGATCATCGGCGACAGCAGCATGCCGAAGGCCGGATAGAGCACGCCTGCCGCGATCGGTACGCCAAGTGCGTTATAGACGAAGGCAAAGACCAGATTCTGCTTGATGTTCCTCATGGTGGCGCGGGCGAGATTGATGGCGCGCACGATGCCGCGGAGGTCGCCTTTCAGGAGGGTGAGGCCGGCGCTTTCCATGGCCACGTCGGCGCCGGTGCCCATGGCGATGCCGACATCGGCCTTGGCGAGCGCAGGCGCGTCATTGATGCCGTCGCCGGCCATGGCCACGACCCGGCCTTGGCGCTGAAGCTCGGCGATCAGGTCGAGCTTCTCCTCTGGGCGCAGGCCGGCGCGGACTTCGTCGATGCCGAGCTCTCCGGCCACGGCCTTGGCGGTGGTGGGGTTGTCGCCGGTGGCCATGACGATCTTCAGCCCAAGCGCATGAAGCTTGCCGATCGCCTCTGCCGCGCCAGGCTTTATGGGATCGGCGACCGCGACCAGGCCCGCGAGCTTGCCGCCGTCAGCGAGCAGCATCACCGTCTCGCCCTTCTTTCTGCGGCGCTCGGCCGCCTCGCTCAGAGGCGCGACATCGACGCCGGCGGATTGCATGAGCCGCGCATTGCCGAGCGACACGGCGCGGCCGTCGACCGTTCCTTGCACGCCCTGGCCGGTCACCGCTTGGAAGCCCTGAACCTTGGGCGGCTTGAGCCCCTTCGCTTCGGCGCCGCGGAGGATCGCCTCGGCGAGTGGATGCTCGCTGCCGGCCTCGAGCGAAGCGGCGATACGCAAGACCTCGTCCTGGTCGAAACCTGGCGCCGCTTCAACGCCGGTCAGCGTCGGCTTGCCCAGAGTCAGCGTGCCGGTCTTGTCGACCACGATTGTGTCGACCGACGGCAAGGCGCTCGAGCGCCGCGGCGTTGCGCACCAGCACGCCAGCTTGCGCCCCGCGGCCGGTCGCCACCATGATCGAGATCGGCGTGGCGAGCCCGAGCGCGCAAGGGCAGGCGATGATCAGCACGCTCACCGCCGCAACCAAGGCGTAGGCGAGCGAAGGCGGCGGCCCCAGGAACAGCCAGGCGAAGAAGGCGATCACGGCGACGAGGATCACCGCCGGCACGAAATAGCCGGCCACTTTATCGGCCAGCGCTTGAATGGGAGCGCGCGAGCGCTGCGCCGAGGCAACCATCTCGACCACCTGGGCCAGCGTGGTCTCGGCCCCGGTGCGGTCGACGCGCATGTCGAAGCTGCCAGTGCCGTTGAGCGTGCCGCCGGTGACGCGGTCTTGCCCGGCGACCTTCTCGACCGGCACAGGCTCGCCGGTCAGCATCGATTCATCGACCGAGCTTCTGCCCTCGGTCACGGTACCGTCGATCGGCACCTTGTCGCCCGGGCGCACCCGCAGCACGTCGCCGACCCTGACCTCAGCAAGCGGCACAGTCTCGGTCTTGCCGCTCTTGTCCACCCGCAGCGCGGTCTTCGGCGCAAGGTCGAGGAGCGCGCGGATGGCCCCGCCGGTGCGCTCGCGGGCGCGAAGCTCGAGCACTTGCCCGACGAGCACCAGCGCGACGATGACAGCGGCGGCCTCGTAATAGACCGGAACCAGTCCATGGGCGTCGGCCATGGAGGGGGGGAACAGGCCGGGGGCCACGGTGGCGACGAGGCTATAGAGAAACGCAGCGCCGGTGCCCATGGCGATCAGCGTGAACATGTTGAGATGCCCCGAACGGAGCGAATCCCAGCCGCGCATGAAGAACGGCCAGCCGCACCACAGCACCGCAGGGATGGCGATGAAGAGCTGCAGCCACTGCTTGGCGCTTGCCGACAGGAAGGGGAGGAGGTCGATGCCGAACACATGGTTTCCCATGTCGAGCGCGACGAGCGCGAGCGACAGCGGCACGGCGACTTTCAGCCGCCGGGTAAAATCGATCAGCTCTGGGTTGTCGGTGATCTCCGGCGGCACGCCCATGGGCTCGAGCGCCATGCCGCAGATCGGGCAATGGCCAGGCCCTTCCTGCACGATCTCGGGATGCATCGGGCAGGTGTAGAGCGTGCCCTTGGGCAGCGGCTTCGGCTCGTCCTGCTTGGTGAGATAGCGCTCAGGATCGGCCGCAAACTTTCCGCGGCAGCCTTCGGAGCAGAAATAATAGGTGTGGCCGGCATGCTCGCGGTTGGTTTGCCGATATGCGTGTCGACCTTCATCCCGCATACGGGATCGGTCGCCATCTTCGCGTCGCTTTCCGTCATATCGGCGAGATCGTGGTGCATTACCGGTCGGCTCTTCTCTAGGACAGGAGCGATAGTGTAGTTGATTTGGCCGCTGTCGCGTCTCTCATCAATTGGGTGAATAGTCCATGAAGCACCGTGGCTGGATGGCCGGGATCGCGTTGGTTGCCGCGTTGGCAGCAGGAGTTGGGGCCGGCTATGTCATCTGGGGCTGGCCGACCAATTGGTATGCGCGCGACGTCACCAAACTGCCGGCGAGCCCTGAGAACGACATCATTCGCAACGGCCATGACCTGATCGTCGACACCGCAACCCATATCGGTAAGAGCGCGAGCGATCCGCAAAAGCGCTATGCCGGCAACGACCTTGCCTGCATGAACTGCCATCTCGACGCGGGGCTCAGACCGTTCGCCGCGCCCTTCGTCTCGACCTTCGCCACGTTTCCCATGCTGGTGGACGATCAGGTGCTCACGCTGAGAGAGCGCATCAACGGCTGCATGCGACGCAGCATGAACGGGAAGGACCTGCCGTGGGATAGCCCCGAGATGGTGGCTCTGGTCGCCTATATCAAGTTTCTCGGGCACGGGACGCCGGAGGGCGTACGCGTGTCCGGCATGGGTTTGCTTCCGCTCGCAGATCCGCCTATGGCGCCTGACAGCGGGCGGGGCGAGACGGTCTATGTCGAGCTCTGCGCAAGGTGCCACAAGGATGACGGGCTGGGTGAGCGCAACAAGCCGCCGCGCCTCGGTTATTCGATCCCGCCGCTTTGGGGGGACGACAGTTTCAATGCGGCGGCAGGCATGGCCAAGCTCGCTCATGCCGCGGCCTATATCCGCGCCAACATGCCGTTCGGCGTGCGCTATCTCGATCCGGTGCTTTCAGAGCAGCAGGCCTGGGATGTCGCCGCCTTCATGATCTCCAAGCCGCGGCCGCCGGCCCCTCCGGGCGCTGAATCCGAGCTGCTGCACTAGCGGCTGACCACTTTGGCCGGCTTTTCGGCGGCAAAGCGGATGATGAGCTGGCTCAATTCTGCCGGTCGGTCGAGCGCGAGAAAATGGCCGCCGCGATCGAGCGTCGTCATTTGCACACCCGGGATCAGCGCACGGTCATGCTCGCGCTCTGACGGCCTCGCCCAATCTTGGTCGCCCCAGACGAGCAGGACCGGAACCTCGATACGTCCGTAGTCCTTGGTCGCGACCTCCCAGGTCTCGGCGTTGCGGAGCAGGCTGAGGAAGCCGCGATAATGGCCCGGTCGATTTCCCACCAGATACATCTCCTTCAGAAGCGCCGGCGGGATGCTGCCGGCATCGGCAACGCCGCCATTGAGGACCGCGCGCATGATGAGGAAGTTCCTCAAGCGCATCACGGTCTCGCCGATCACCGGAAGGAGCGATGCATAGGTGACGATCCCGCCGAACAGAGAGCTGCGCGCCATGCCGCGGCCCTTATGGTAGTCATAGGGATTGATGGCAACGACGCGCCGGACGCGCGGATTGCGCCGCGCGGCGATGACGAGAGCGATCGAGCCGCCGATCGACACGCCGGCGAGCGTCACGTCGCGAAGGTTAAGCTTGTCGAGAAAGCCTTCGACGGCTTCCGTGAAGAAGGCTGCGTCGTAGCGCGCCTTGGGAATGCCCGAATAACCATGTCCCGGATAATCCAACGCGTAGACGGTAAAGTGCCTGGCGAGCTCCGGTATGACCTTTTCGAACAGGTCGAGTTGCGTTCTGAGCGTGTGCAGCAGCACGAGGGTCGGGCCTCTGCCGGTCTTGATGTAGCGGAGCGTGTTGCCGCCAATATCGATATGCTCGATGGGAAGGTCGGGAGCCCAGCGCAGTCTCTGCGGCTCTCGCGGCACCGGCCGCAGCGCCTCCACGACAAAGGAGATCAGCCACACGCCGATGCCGACGCCGACAAAGATCAAAAGAGCCGAGAGTGCCGCACTCATTGCTTGAACTCCTTATGCATCAACCACGACATCGCCGCTGATTTCAGCCTGACACGCGAGGATGTAGCCCTCGGCCTTGTCCTCCTCGGTCAGCGCCTCCTCGACCGTCATGTGGACGGCGCCGGAGGCGAGCTTCACGCGGCATGAGCCGCAGGTGCCTGAGCGGCAGGCGTTGTCGATGAAGATGCCTGCTTCGTCGGCGGCATCGAGGATGGTCGATCCGGCAAAGACCGGCGCTGTCGTGTTCGAGGATTGGAAGAAGACCTTGCCGGCGACCGCCGAGGAGGCGGCGCCCTTCGCCGTCGGATCGCGCTTGACCGTGCCGAAGGCTTCCATGCGGATCTGCTTCTCCGGCAGGCCGAGACCGATCAACGCGGCCTTGACGGCGTTCATCATCGGCGGCGGCCCGCAAATATGCGCCCACTGAGCGGCGAGGTCGGGCACCGAGTGGGCAAGAAGCTCCGTATCGATTTGCCCTTGCCGGCCGTCCCAGCCCTCGCCGTCGGCCCGGCTCATGGTCACGGTGAGGCGGAGATTGGGATTGCGGGCTTCAAGCTCGGCGATCTCCTCGCGAAAGATGAAATCGCTTGGCGTGCGGAAACCGAGGATCAGATGCACGTTCCCTGGCCAGCCCATCTCGGTCAGGTAGCGGGCCACGCTCATCATCGGGGTGATGCCGACGCCGCCGCCGATCAGGACCACGCTCTCGGCCTCCTTGCCGGTGAACGTGAACGTGCCGTTGGGCGCTTCGATTTCCACTTCGTCGCCCGGCTGCAACACATCATGCAGCCAGCGCGAGACGAGACCATGATCTTCGCGCTTGACCGTGATCTCGATGCGGTCGCGCCAGGTGGGGGTCGAGGCGATGGTGTAGGAGCGCTTGATGGGAAGACCTTCCGGCGCGATGTGCAGGGTGAGAAATTGCCCCGGCAAATAGTCGAACGGGATGTCGCCTCCGTCCGGAGCTTTGAAGCGGAAGGTCTTGACGTTGTGGGTCACGTCAGCCGTCTCGGCGAGGACGAGCTTTCCTTGCCAGCGGATTTTTCCGACCGCAGGGTCGTTCTTGCGATAGCGGGCAGGCTCCGCCTTGAGCAGCGATAGCTGCGGCGCGATGTCGATGTGCTTGTGCCGGGTACCCGGGGCAGGGGAAGCATTTGCCGAAGGCAAGAAGAAGCCTCGGGTCGCCCTTGATGCGGATTTTTCCCCTGACCAAGGCGAGCGGCAGGCTCTTCTCGCGGGCGAGGAAGCCGATCCAGGTCTTGGCGTCGGCGGTGACGCGGAGATCGGCCTTGCCGACGAATCCCACCTGAACTTCGAAGCTGCGATTCTTGATAGTGATGGTGGCTTCGCGCTGCTCGGCGCCGGTGAATTTGAAATGGAAGGTGGCGTTCAGCCCGCGCGACTGGTTCGGCTGAAACACATACGGCATGAAGTTGAGGAGGCCGGCGATGGTGCGCGGCCGGAGACCGTTGCCCACGGTCTTCACCGTCTTGTTGCGGAACTTCCGGCGCGCCACGGCCTCTGCGTCGGACCCTTCCACGACATAGACAGGCTCGGCGCGCTCCTGCAGCGGCCGCACCACTTCCTTCAGATGACGCTGCTTGTCGTAGAGATAGGGGCCGATGACGTCTTCGCCGGCGGGGCACACGGCCATGCAATAGGCCGATTTGTAGTTGGCGCCGTAGGACAGGCTCTGCCACATCGATGAAGTTTCGGTCTCCCCAATGCGCTTGCGATAATCGAGCGCGTCGCGCGAGTCCGCGATCTGCTCGACCCAGTCGGAAAAGCCGCCGAGAAACTCGCGGTAATTGTGGGTGAAGCAGGAGGAGAAATTGAACGAGCCGTCATGGCCGATGGCGCCGACCGGGCAGGCGGCGACGCAGAGCTTGCATTCGAGGCATGGGTTGTAGTCGATCGGGTGGTCGACGTCCTTAAGGTCGACCTCGACGTCCATGAGTACGGTGCCCAACAGGACAAAGTTGCCGAATTTCGGATGGATCAGGTTGCGGTGAATGCCCATATGGCCGAGCCCGGCCTCGACCGCGATGGGCTTGTGCGAGACGATCCATGGCGCGTAGCCGGAGGCCTGATACATTTCCATGGGAAAGCCCATGGAGGGATTGACCCCACGGATGCCGCGCGTCTCGAGTTCGGCGACGATGTGCGCCCCGATCTCGTCGATCTCGTGGCCCGCACGGTGGAATTCGAGATTGGCGACCGACCTCGGTGCGCCACGCACGGGCTCGCGAGCCATGCGCACGACGTAGCTCAGCAGCGTCCTGGTCCAGGGATAGTTGCGAAGGAGCTCGTCGCGCTGCGGATCGAGGCTGGGGCGGGCGATCTCGACGATGCCCGAATCTTCGGCGCCGCAATCAAGCGCGAGCTGGCGGAGCCCCGCCGCATCGATCGCCTGCGCGGGGCGGCCTTCGGAATGTGCCGAGGGTCTTAGGCGCTTCACGGTCGGATGGTCTTCGAGATTCATGATCGAGACCCTTCGAAGAGAGGTTGGGCGGTCATGGAGCGCCTCCAACGACAGAGACCGAATGAACCAAAGCTATTGCCAAGATAGTGACTTGTCAATAGATAGTGACTTGACGAATCAGAGTGGCATCGATTAAGTGATTGGTATGGCAAGCGGATATGGTCAGGAAAATTGCCCGGTGGCGCGGGCGCTCGATGTGGTCGGCGAGAAATGGTCGCTGCTGATCCTACGCGACCTGTTCCGCAAGGGCCCGTTACGCTTCCAGCAGTTTGAAGCCGGGCTCCCGGGAGTGGCGCCAAACACGCTGTCGGCGCGGCTGAAACGGCTCGAGAGCCAAGGCGTGATCGCCACGCGCCTCTACGAGAACCACCCGCCTCGCTACGAATATTTCCTGACCGAGAAGGGAAAGGCGCTCGGCCCTGTGCTCAAAGCGCTTTACACCTGGGGCGAGCGCTATTAGGCGGCTCGCTTTAGAACGACACCGCGTCAGCCCCTTTGAGATGCAGGATGTCGCGCGCCTCGTCCGGCGTGGCCGGCGCGAGGCCAAGCCCCTCGACGATGCTGCGTACACGGCGGACCTGTTCGGCGTTGCTGCGGGCGAGCCGGCCCTTACCGATCCACAAACTGTCTTCCAGGCCGACGCGCACATGTGCGCCCATTGAGGCCGCCATGGCGGCGATCGGCATTTGCATGCGTCCCGCCCCCAGCACGGACCAATGGTAGTCGGCGCCGAAGAGGCGGTCCGCCGTGCGCCGCATGTGCATCACATCCTCAGGATGCGTGCCGATGCCGCCGAGGATGCCGAACACGGTCTGCACCAGGAAAGGAGGCTCGACCAGCCCGCGGTCGGCGAAATGAGCGAGGTTGTACAGGTGGCCGACGTCGTAGCACTCGAACTCGAAGCGCGTGCCGTTTGCCGACAACGCGCTCACCGCGAACTCGATATCCTTGAACGTGTTGCGAAAGACGAGGTCGCGGGTGCTCTCCAGATAGGGCCGCTCCCACTCATGCTTGAAGTCTTTGAACCGGTTCAGCATGGGGAACAGTCCGAAATTCATCGATCCCATGTTCAGGGAGGCAAGTTCCGGCTTGAAGCGGACGGACGGCTCGATGCGCTCTTCGATCGTCATGAAGGGACTGCCGCCGCTTGTGAGATTCACGACCGCATTGGTCACCTGCTTGATGCGTCCGAGGAACGGCTCGAAAGCCTCAGGCCGCTGGTCGGGGCGGCCGGTGTCGGGGTCGCGGGCATGAAGATGGAGGATCGCTGCGCCGGCTTCGGCGGCTGCGCACGCCGAGTCGACGATGTCGTTCGGCGTGACCGGCAGGTAAGGCGACATGGATGGGGTGTGGATCGACCCGGTGACGGCGCAGGTGATGATGACCTTGCCGTTGTGCGACGCTGATGTGGACATTAATTGATCTCGGGTGCGCTCCGCTTGCACTCAGGCTTCAATACGGGCGAAAAGGGTCGCGTGATAGCGTACGAAAGTGCATAGGAACGCCGTGAGCGCGGTGCATACGCCGGAGAAAATGCGGTTAGATCAAGGACATAAATTCTGCGTCGCGCCCATGATGGAGTGGACCGACCGCCATTGCCGCTATTTCCTGCGGCTCATCTCGAAGCACACGCTGCTTTATACCGAGATGGTGACGGCGGACGCGGTGCTGCGCGGCGACCGGAACCGGTTGCTTCAGTTCCATGTCGATGAGCATCCCGTCGCCTTGCAGGTCGGCGGCAGCGATGCGGGCGCGCTCGCCGAGGCGGCGCGCATCGGCGCCGAGTTCGGTTACGACGAGATCAATCTCAATGTCGGCTGCCCGTCTGACCGCGTGCAGGCCGGGCGGTTCGGCGCCTGCCTGATGGCAGAGCCTAAGCTTGTCGCCGACCTGATCGGGGCGATGGGTGAAAGCGCCAAGGTGCCGGTGACGGTCAAGTGCCGCATCGGCATCGACGACCAGGACGCGGAAGAGAGCCTCGATAATTTCGTCGATGCGGTGGCAAAGGGCGGATGCCGGACTTTCATACTGCATGCGCGAAAAGCCTGGCTCGAGGGCTTGAGCCCGAAGGAGAACCGCGACGTGCCGCCCATCGACTACGACCGCGTCTATCGCATGAAGGCGCGACGGCCCGACCTCACCATTATCGTCAATGGCGGCATCGGATCGTTCGGCGAGGCGGTCGATCACCTCACTCATGTCGATGGGGTGATGCTTGGCCGCGCCGCCTATCAGGATCCCTACATCCTCGCTGAGGTCGATCAGCGGCTGTTCGGAGGCGAGGAGCCAGCGCCGTCGCGGCTCGAAGTGCTCGACAGCTTCATGGCTTACGCGGAGGGAGAGCTTGTCCGCGGCGTCCGTCTCAATCAGATGACCCGCCACATCCTCGGCCTGTTCCACGGCCAGAAGCGGGCCCGCGCCTTCCGCCGGGTGCTCGCCGAGAAGGCGCATCTCGACGGCGCCGGCCTCGATGTGCTGAAGGCCGCGCGCGACGTGGCCGCCGGGGAGACCCGGCACGCGGTCGCCGCGGAATAGGCTCAGCCTGCCTGGCGTGACGGCTTCTTGCGGTCGAGAAGCCCAATCAAACCTTGGATGTCGAGGAAGCGCGAGGTCTCGCGGCAATAGTCGCGGTAGGGCGCGCCATAGAGCTGCTTCAGCCAATCCTCCTCGACCAGCGCCATCATGACATAGGCGCCGCTCATCACCACGGACATGATGATGGTGAGGATCGAGTTCGCGCCGATCGATAGGCCGATCAGGCCGATGATCGAGGCGGTGTATTGCGGGTTGCGGCTGAAGCGGTAGAGGCCGCCGGTGACGAGGCCGTCGGCGCCGCAATAGGTATTGCCGAGGCCGAGATTGAAATAGCCGCACACCGTGATGAACAGGCCGGTGAGCCCGAGCGGCAGCGCCACGATGTAGCGCGTCCAGTCGAGCAGAGGCGTCGCGTTCCAATCGAGCGCGGCGACGATGAAGGTGGCGACCATGCCGCCGCGAAACAGTCCCCAGAAGGTGAGGCTCTGCCAGCTCCCAGGCTCAGGCGTCGGCCAGATGCGGAAGGGAGGAGCGAGGAGGGTCCGGAGCAGCAGCAGATCGAGGATGAGGCCGGCGGTCAGCCCGCAGGCAAAGACGAGGAGTGTCATGGCCGGAGGACCCAATCAGATTCCCTTTGCAGAAATGCGACAGGTCGTTGACGGTTTTACTACGGCCGTCGCCGGCTCATCATAAGTCTGGCGAAGCGGATAGCCTTCTCAAATCTTCTGATTGTAGGCGCCGACCTCCGGCTGCTTGCCAAGCTCGGCGTCGATCTCGGCGAAGATCGCCCGCATGTTCGCCTCCGAGGTCGGGCTTTCCACCACGACCACAAGCTCAGGCTTGTTGGAGGAGGCGCGCACCAGGCCCCAGGTACCGTCCTCGAGCACGATGCGCACGCCATTGACGGTGATCAGCTCGCGCACCTTTTGCCCGGCGAGACTGCCGCCATTGGCGGCGACCTTCTGGAAGTGATCCACCATGCGGTCGACCACCTGATACTTCACCTCGTCGTCGCAATGGGGCGACATGGTGGGCGACTGCCAGGTGCGGGGAAGCGCGTTCTTGAGCTCGGCGAGGGACTTGCCGGGGTTGCGGTCGAGCATGTCGAGCACGGCGAGCGCCGCCACGAGCCCATCGTCATAGCCGCGTCCGAGCGGCGGGTTGAAGAAGAAGTGCCCCGACTTCTCGAAGCCGACCAGCGCGCCGGTCTCATGGCTATAGCGCTTGATGTAGGAATGGCCGGTCTTCCAGTAGAGCGTCTTGGCGCCGTGCTCGCGCAGCACGGGATCGGTGAGGAACAGTCCCGTCGATTTCACGTCGGCGACGAACAGCGCGCCCTTGTTGCGGGCGGCGATGTCGCGGGCGAGCATCACGCCGACCTTGTCGGCGAAGATCGCCTCGCCCTCGTTGTCGACCACGCCGCAGCGGTCGCCGTCGCCGTCGAAGGCAAGGGCGAGATCGGCCTTGTGCTCCAGCACCGCATCGCGCGTGGCGTCGAGCATGGCGAGGTCTTCAGGGTTCGGATTGTGCGCCGGGAAGGTGTAGTCGAGCTCGCAGTTGAGCGGCACGACGGTGACGCCGAGCTCGGCGAGCACAGCGGGCGCAAACGCCCCCGCCGTGCCGTTGCCGCAAGACACCACGGCCTTGACCCCCCGCAACAGCTTCGGCCGCTTGAGCAGGTCGGCCATGTAGCGCTCGGCCATGTCCGGCACGAAGATGTAGTTGCCGCCGCCGCTCGGACTGAGGCTGCCTTCCAAAACGCGCTCCTTCAGCGCGCTCATATCGTCGGGCGCGAAGGTCAGCGGACGCTCCATGCCCATCTTGATGCCGGTCCAGCCATTGTCGTTATGGCTTGCCGTCACCATGGCGACGCCTTCGACGCCGAGCTCGAACTGCGCGAAATAGGCCATGGGCGACAGCGCCAGGCCGATGTCGTGAACCTCGGCGCCGCCGGCAAGCAGGCCGTTGATCAGCGCCGCCTTGATCGAGGCGGAATAGGAGCGGTAGTCGTGCCCGACCACGATGCGCTGGGGCACGCCGCGCGCGCGCATCAGATCGGCAAGGGCGAGCCCAACGGCTTCAAGCCCGAGGAGGTTGATCTCCTCAGGATAACGCCAGCGGGCGTCGTATTCCCGAAATCCGGTCGCCTTGACGAAGGGAAGGCGCTCGAATTCGGCCGTGTTTGGTCGGAGATCCTGGCGCGGCTTGGGAAACATGCACCCCCTGATAGGCGATTTTGGACGTTTCACCAACAGCGCTCGGCAGGGCGAGGTTCCCCGCTGGCAAGAGCCGATCAACTCAGCCCTTAACGTCAGCCGCGTAGCGTCAGAAAATCCCCGGAGAATTCGTAAGAGCGCAGGCGCCCCAAGAAGCTCATGCCGAGCAGGCTCTCGGTCAGCGCCTTCGGCTCGGCCACCAGCGCCTCGACGTCTTCCCGCTGAAGCGGGCCGATGGCGACGCTGTCGAGGCGCACCCGTGCCGCCACCGTGCGGCCGTTGGCGGTCAGCACCGGCACGGTGAAGCTGAGCTGGCTCACGTCGATGCCGGCCTTCTTCGCATCTTCCGGGCGCAGCACGATGGTCGAGGCGCCGGTATCGACGATCATGGGGATCGAGACGCCATTGACCTCGGATTTGGCGGTGAAATGGCCGTCGAGGCGCTTCCTGATCTTGATCTCGACCGGGCCGCCGGGACTTTGCTCGACCACCATGGCGCTGCCGGGAAGAAGCTCGCCGGCAACGCGCCCGGCGATCGGCAGCAGCTCGTCGCGATAGGAGTAGAGGGTGACGAGTGCGAGCCCGAGCGCTAGCCAAGTGACGGCGTCGCGGAACATGGCGCCGGCCTGCCCGCGATAGCGCACCAGCACGCCGCCGCCGATGAAGACGAGAAGTGCGGTGCCGAGCGCGACATAGCCGAAGGTGTTGGTGTCGAGATTGGCGATGCTGCCTGAACTCATTACTCACGAGCAGCATGGCTGCGAGCGCCAGGACAAAAATGGCAATCCACGCCGACACGATTTCTAACCTTTCACTGTCTCGTTGAGCGCCTTGCGAGCCGGCAGCAGAGCCATGATGGCGCGCCGCTCCTCCGGGCTCATCTCCGCCCAGCGGGCAATCTCATCGATTGTGCGCCCGCAGCCGATGCACAGACCTGAGCAAGCGTCCATCTCGCAGACGTCGATGCAGGGAGTTTCCAAGGGAGGCTTCGGTCCGGTGGTCGACCAAGCCTATGTAGGGGGTGAACAGCCGCCGGACAATTGCCTTTCCGCCACCGGGTTCAGATCTTCGCGCCCGCGCCCAACGCACTGGAAGGACTGTGCCGGTCCTTGTGCCATCGCGCCGGCTCCACGATCCGCGGCAGCGGCTCCATGACGCGCTTGCGCGGAAAGCTCACTTTGACCTCGGTGCCCTGACGAAGCCTGCTTTTCAGCTCGAAAGTTCCGTCATGCAGCTCGGCCAGTCCCTTGGTGATGGGAAGCCCAAGCCCGGTGCCGCCTTCCGCCGTCTGATGGGCGAGCGACCCCTGGCCGAAGCTTTTCAGCACGCGCGGGATCTCGTTCTCGGGGATGCCCGGCCCGGTATCCTTGACGCTCAGGAACTGACCTCCGGACTCGGTCTCGCCGATGGCAAGCGTGATCGTTCCGCCGGGCGGGGTGAACTTGATCGCATTCGACAGGAGGTTGAGGCAGATCTGGCGCATCGCCCGCTCATCCGCCCAGAGCTGAGGAAGCTCAGGCTCGAACTGCTCGATGATGCGCAAGCTCTTGGTCTCGGCGCGTAGCCGCAGCAGCCTCTGGCAGTCCTCAACCACTTTGGCGAGCGTGACCGGCGCCTCATGCAGCTCGTAGCGGCCCGACTCGATGCGGGAAATATCGAGGATCTCGTTGATCAGATTGAGCAGGTGCTGGCCGCTCTGGTGGATGTCGTTGGCGTATTCCTTGTAGACCGGGTTCTCGTGCGTCCCCAGGATCTCCGAGCGCATGATCTCGGAGAAGCCGAGGATGGCGTTGAGCGGCGTGCGCAGCTCGTGGCTCATGGTGGCGAGAAAGCGGGACTTCGCCTGGCTCGCTTCCTCGGCTCGCGCCCTCGCTTCGTCGGAGATCGATTTTGACTGCTCGAGCTCGGCGATGAGGGCGTCCTTCTCGGCGCGAAACCCGAGCATGGCGGTGATCGTCGCGTTGGTGCCCTTCATCAACCAGACGAAATAGACATAGACGCCGACGGCCATGGCCGCCATGGCCCAGTAGAACGGATTGTCGAGCAGCGCGAAGCGGACCACGATCGCGGCGGCCATCGGCAGCGTGCCGGCGAACACGATCGGCATGACCGGCGAAGCGAACAGCATGCGCATCGAGATGACGATGAGGAGGGCGGCGAACACGAAAGTATGTGCCGCCTCTCCGGCGGCGCCGGCACTGACAAAGGCGACCGCGGCCCAAGACAGTCCGTAGAGAAACTCGGCGGCCGTCATCTTGGCGCGCCAGGCCTGAGGCTTGACCTCCTCCCGCGGCGCCTTGAGGAATTGCCGGCAAAGGCTGATGAGCAGGCCCTTGGCGAAGAACACCGTGGCGAGCCAGAGCAGCAACTGTGCCGGCGGCGCCCAGAACATCGCGCCCACGGCCACGATGACCGCGAGCAGCGGCGTGGTCATCGCCGCCGACAGCTCGTTCTTGGCGAACATGAGCAGGAGCTCGTAGTCGAGCTCCGAGCGGAGACCTGACAGGGGGTTAAGCTTTTCCTGGCCCTGCCGGCGCTCGCGGGAGATGCGCCGTTCGGCGTTCAGCGCCGCCGAAGCGGCCGCACGAGCCTCGGCTGAAACGCCTGCTGTCATGCCTGTAAAGCCCGCAAAACTCAACCGGACCCGGAAAAGGAGGGCGTTGGCTGGAGCGCGGAGCGTCCTCCACCCCTTAACCAGGGCCCCGCGGATGACTATGTGGGGAAATCCCTAATGCGGCGTTTACTGTCGCTCCGCGCTGAAACGCCTATCCATGAATTGCGGCGGCGCTTCCCGTCTCGTAGAGAGGCAAGGTTCAAAGAGAGGCAACCGTCGGGCAATCATGCGACTTACAATCATAGGGTGCGGGGACGCTTTTGGCGCGGGCGGGCAGTTGCAGACCTCGTTCCATGTTCGTTCCGGAAACTCCACCTTCCTCATCGATTGCGGCGTCACGACGCTGATCGGCATGCATCGGCTCGGGCTCGAACCCAACGAGATCGACATGGTGTGTGTCAGCCATCTGCATGGCGACCATTTCGGCGGTCTGCCCTGGCTTCTCATCGACGCCCAATATGCGAGCAAGCGGACGCGTCCGCTGATTGTCACCGGGCCGAAGGGGATCGCCGAGCGCTTCCAGACGGCGGCCGAGGCTCTCTATCCCAACATCACCAAATGTCCCGGAGCCTTGGGCTTCGAGTTCATTGAGTATGAGGAGCAGGTTCCGCTAACGCTGAACGGCATCACCATCACGCCGTTCGAGGTGCAGCATCCCTCCGGCGCGCCGCCTTACGCGCTCAGATTCGGGTTGGAAGGCAAGGTGCTGTCTTTCAGCGGCGACACCGGCTGGACCGAGAGCCTGTGTCCTGCTGCGCAAGGCGCCGATCTCTTCATCAGCGAATGCTTTCAGTACGACGTGCAGCTCCCCATCCATCTCGACTACAAGACGATCGATGCCAATTACGAGAGGCTGGGAGCAAAGCAGGTGCTCTTGACCCATATGGGCGAAGCGATGCTCGATCATGTCGATAAAGTCGACCGCTCGCGTTACATGATCGCCAAGGATGGTATGACGCTCGATCTATGAGGGCAGAGGCATCCGAGCTCGGCCGATTGATCGCCGGCATCCGCGGCTGCCGTCACTGCGTCGAGACTCCGAGCGGCAAGAAGCTGCCGCATGAGCCCCGGCCGGTGTTGCGAGTGAGCGAGACGGCGCGGCTCGCGGTATGCAGCCAGGCGCCCGGCACGCGGGTGCATGCCTCAGGCATTCCCTTCACCGATGCTTCCGGCGACCGCTTGCGCGAGTGGATGGGGGTGAGCCCGCAGGAGTTCTACGACGAGAGCCGCGTCGCCATCATCCCCATGGGCTTTTGCTTTCCCGGCCAGGATGAAAATGGCGGCGATCTCCCGCCGCGAGCGGAATGCGCCAAGCTCTGGCACAAATCATTGTTCGATCGGCTGCCGCAGCTCGAACTCGTGCTCGCGGTCGGCTCCTACTCTCAAGCTTGGCATCTTGGCTCAGAGATGGGAGCTAATCTCCAGGCGACCATGCTCGACTGGCGGCAGCACCTGCGGCGGAGACGGCAACCTCGCATATTGCCGCTTCCTCACCCGTCATGGCGCAACAATGGCTGGCTCAGGCGCAATCCGTGGTTCGAGGAAGAGCTGCTGCCGGTGCTCCGCCGGGAGGTGCGCAAATTCCTCTAGCGACGACGTTTGAAAAAATCGCTTGCGGCTGCAAGGGCAATATTCTACTAACTAGGTAGGGTTAGTATGGAATAAAAAAGGAATCCCTGTTCGTGCTAGAGTCGCGGAAAAATATTATCAGGATCGCCATGCTGGACCGAATGGATAGAAAAATTCTCGACATCCTGCAGAGGGACTGCACGATTCCGGTCGCCGAGATCGGCAAGCAGATTGGTCTTTCCACCACGCCTTGCTGGCGGCGCATCCAGAAGCTCGAGGAGAGTGGGGTCATTCAGCGGCGCGTGGCTTTGCTCGACGCCAAGAAGGTCAATGTGGGGGTCACGGTGTTCGTCTCCATCACCACGAGCCATCACACCCAGGAGTGGCTCGACCAGTTCCACGAGGCGTTGAAGGACTTTCCCGAGGTGGTCGAGTTCTACCGCATGAGCGGGCAGGTGGATTATCTGCTGCGCGTGGTGGTGCCCGACATCGAGCGCTACGACGACTTCTACAAGAGGCTGATCGCGAGGATCGAATTGTCGGATGTGAGCTCGGCCTTCGCCATGGAGCAGATCAAATACACGACCTCGCTGCCGCTCGACTACACGGCCGAGTAGGGGCTCTCACGACTTCCGTTCGAGCAGCGCGATCAGGCTCGACGTATCCCACCGGTTTCCGCCCATCGCCTGCACCTCGGCGTAGAACTGATCGACCAGCGCAGTGACGGGAAGCTCGGCGCCGTTCCGCCGCGCCTCGTCGAACACGAGCGCGAAATCCTTGCGCACCAGATCGACGGCGAAGCCGAAGTCGAATTTGCCTTCGACCATGGTCTTCCACCGGTTCTCCATCTGCCAGGACTGGGCCGCGCCCTTGGAGATGGTGTCGATCACCTTCTCGACGTCGAGGCCGGCGCGCTTGGCAAAATGCAACGCTTCGGCGAGGCCCTGAATCAATCCACCGATGCAGATCTGGTTGACCATCTTGGTGAGCTGGCCAGAGCCGGGCGGTCCGATCAAGGTGACGGCCCGCGCATAGGCTTTGATCACCGGCTCGGCTTTGCGGAAATCCTCTTCATCCCCACCGACCATGACCGTGAGCGTGCCGTTCTCGGCGCCGGACTGTCCGCCTGACACCGGGGCGTCGAGGAAGCCTGCGCCGTTTGTCTTGGCCGCGGCGTGAAGCTCGCGGGCGATCTCAGCCGAAGCGGTAGTATTGTCGATCGCCACGGCGCCAGGCTTCAAAGTCGGGAAGGCGCCTTCGGGCCCGAGCGTCACCGCGCGGAGGTCGTCGTCGTTGCCGACACAGGTGAAGACGAAGTCCGCATCGCGTGCGGCCGCCGCCGGGGTCGGAGCGGCCGTGCCACCGAATTCGGCGACCCAGGCCTCGGCCTTCGCACGTGTCCGATTGAACACGACGACGTCGTGATGCCCACGCGTCTTGAGGTGGCCGGCCATGGGATAGCCCATGACGCCGAGCCCGATCCAGGCGACTTTGCTCATTGCCTTCACCTTCTGTCATTGCCCGGCTTTGTCGGGCACGCCTGAGGGCTATAGCAAAAAGCAAATGGCCGGGACGAGCCCGGCCATGATGTCGCTATTGGATTTTGCGGAGCGCGTCAGGCGATCGGCGCTTCCGGGAAGGAGAGCTGCTCGCGCGCCCGCCAATCATTGGTCACGTAGTTGATGATCAGCGAGGTGCGCACGCCCTTGATCGGGCGCTTCTCGAAGCCGTGATAGGTGTTGTTGCCGGGAATGAACACCATGGCGCCATTGGGCGTGAAGGCCGAGCGGCCAAAATGACGCTTGTCGCCGTCGTAGATGTCGGTGCCGAGGTCCTGGTGGCTCGGATCCTTCGACAGATAGAGCAGCATGGTGAACGCCTTCACGCCGAGGTCGGTATGCGGCTCGAGCCAGAAGCCCGCGATGTCCTGGGCGAACTCGATGCGGAGATAGGTGCCCTTGAGGCTGGTGCCGAAGGCCTTCTCGATGTGGCTCGTCACGCGCTTGTCCTGAAAGGCCTGTGCGATCGCCTCGCAAACCGGGAAGCGCTCGCGGTTCTCCACGTCGAAATATTTGCGGGTGTTGTTGTGCAGCTCGCGCTTGCCGGAGACGCCGTCGAGCGACGGAGCGTCGAAGGGAAGCGTCAGCACGTCGTCGGCGCTGTCGGCCGGGAAGCAGGCTTGCAACGCCCAATGGCGATAAGGCTGCTCTGAGCGCTCGGCGCTATCGACGCTCCTCAAGAACGTCTCGACCACATCTTCGGCGGAACTCTTGACCTCTGGTCCTGGCGCACGCTTGACCGCGACGTTTTCCCTCATGATCTGATTGATCTCCCCTCGAGAACCTCAAGCTGGCGGCTCATTAGCTGACGTCCAGCAGGCATCGTTCATTGGTTGTTAGCACCGGCACGCGGCCCGCGCAAATTGGCACATATCCCCCACATATCGCGGCAAATCGCGTCAAATCGCCAAATTTACGGCTTTCGCCCCCTTGCGCCTCAAACCGATGCCCTGTGGGCAAAGGAAAAGCGTTGACCAATATCAAGGCTTGCCGATTTGGCGCGCCGATTTGGCCGAAAACAAGGAGGCAAGGTCTGCAAGACGCGTGCGCTCGGGCGGCGCCAATCGCGCCGCCAAAGCGGAATTCGTCGGTTTTCGGCGTTAGTTGAAATTCACCCAGCGGAAATGGTGCGCTTCCAGATTTTCCGGCGAGGCATCCTCGGCGCCGGTCGACACTTGTTCGGAACGCAGGCACTGAGCCAGAAGCTCAAGCAGCGAGGCGTGAAGCTCGCGCTCCGCCGATAGCTGTGGCGGGTTCGCGGCGAGAAACGCCAAGATCTCCCCATAGTCTGGCATTGAATTCCCCCGTGCTGTCCCCCAGCCGAGTCCCATCACGGTGCAAAACCCATGTGTCAAAACTTTGTTCCATGGGCCGAGCAGAATCCGTCGCGGCTGCACAAGAACCGAGGATCCTCAGGCCCCCAGGCGGTAGCGGCCGATGAGCCGCAAGGGGGCCCGCCCGCCGGTCTCGCCGAACAGCGAAAGACCATCGACGGTCACGCCAGAGGCGCAGATCTCCTCCAGCATCGGCCACAGCGCCTGCGAGATGCGCTCGAGGTGAGCGGCATCGAGCGGCCCGGTGAGCGTGATGTAGAAGCGGTACTCGCTCAGCACATGCGGGTCGCCAAAGCTCTTGAGCAACAGGCGTTGATGGTCGTTGAGGGTCACGCCGGCTTGCACGGTGGCGCAAGACGCAGGCTCGGAGAAACTGTCGAAGGCGGCGACGCATTGCGCAGCGAGCCAATCGAGCGAGGGCGTCGGCTCAATTGGACGCAGCACGAGATAGCGGCCGGCGCGCGCGAGCGTCAGCGGACCAGTCTCCACCCGCTTCCGGCGGGCGGCAAAACTGATCAGCCGCGCTTTGAGCGCATCGGGGCCCATGCCCTCGCGCAAGCAGAACGGCGCCTTGAACACGGCGTGCAGTCCGCTGTAGCGCGACGGTTCCGGCGAGCGGCTTGACGGCAGCAGGCGCCGGTGAGGCCGGTGTCCGAGAAAGCCTGCAGCGTCGCACCGTCATTGGCGCGGCCGAACCAGGAGCGTCCAAAGGCCGCGAGCGGTGAGCCAGGCAGCGGCGTGTAGTAGATCGCGTAGCGGACGAAGTTCGCCTGGTGCGCGCCGGTGAGTTCGTTGTCGAGTTGCGCACGGTCAAGCATTGAGTTCCTCCCAACTAGGCGCCCGCTCCGAATAGCCATCATCTCGATAGCAATCGCCTGTGGCGTGGACGCGACAGGTTCTAGGCGATAGGAGGGCCGATGAATGAAGACTTGATGAATCAATTCATCTCGCAACTGCGAATTTCGAATCGTGCTGCATTGCGAGGATGCCAGCGAGACGCTTGCATGCATGCGCAACTTCGCTAGCTAGATGGTCGTGATGCGATGCACAGTCGCGCGCGACTAGGTCGCGGGCAGGGGAAGAGGAATGATCGAGCTCTATACCTGGTCGACGCCGAACGGGCAGAAAGCGTCAATCATGCTGGAGGAAGTGGGACTGCCCTATCGGGTACACCCAATCGACATCGGCAAGGACCATCAATTCCATCCCGACTTTCTTGCCATCTCTCCCAACAACAAGATCCCGGCGATCATCGATACCGACAACGGACTTCGCCTCATGGAGTCAGGCGCGATCCTGCTCTATCTCGCCGAGAAGACCGGCATGCTTTGGCCGCAAGACTTCCCCACCAAATGGCGCGTGGTCGAATGGCTGATGTGGCAGATGGGCGGACCGGGTCCGTTCCTCGGGCAAGTTCACCACTTCGTGAAGTTCAATCCGGGAAAGAGCGCCTACGCCGAGGAGCGCTATACCAAGGAAGCAAGACGGCTGTGGAGCGTGCTCGACCGCAGGCTCGCCGAGCATGAATACGTGGCTGACGATTATTCCATTGCCGATATCGCCATTTGGCCTTGGATTTCCAGGTTCGAGTGGCAAACCGTCACCTTCGACGACTATCCCAATGTCAAGCGCTGGTACGTGGCGATCGCGGCGCGGCCGGCGGTGCAAAGGGCATGGCACGTGCCGCCCCGCGATCGCGGCATTCCTATGCCTTGATCGGCGCCTAGGCTGTAGCGGGACACGCGGCTCGTATGGCAGAATGCCGCTTAACGAAGCCCGCTCGCTGAGCGGGGCGCGGGTGATGGTCGGGTGGCTCGTCGATTTTGAAGCGGCGCGAAAACAGGAGGACGTCATGACGCGCAAATTCGGGGGTTCACTGCAACGCATCGCATGGCTTTCGGCTTTGACACTGGCGTTGCCGGCGATGAGCCTATGGCCGTCGCACGCGCAAGCGCAGGTCATCGAGCGCGGCGTGCAGGGCGGCGTGGTCGGCGCGATCATCGGCGGCATTGTCGGCGGCGGCAGGGGTGCCGGAACCGGCGCCGCCATCGGCGCCGGAGTCGGTCTCGTCACCGGTGCCGCGGAAGCCGATGCCAATGCCCGCGCCTATTACGACAGCCAGTATTCCGGAGCACCGCCTCCGCCCGGCGGATCCGAACTCGTCTACAACATCCAGACATCGCTGACCCGACTTGGCTACGATCCAGGCGCGCCCGACGGCGTCTATGGCGAGCGCACAGCAGATGCGATCAGTCAGTATCAGCACGCCAACCGTTTGCCGGTCGACGGCCGGCCCTCGCCGCAACTGCTCAACATCATGATCAGTCAGGGGGGCTAGAACCCGAGTCCTCAAAATGCAGTCACCATTCCGCACTGCCTCGGTCGGTCTTTGCGCCAAGGCGGCGGGATAAGCGGTGCGGTGACGTTACGCGAGCAGATTTGTTGGAGCAGTTCCGATGAGTGGAGAGGGGTAATGCAGAAACAACTGATGATGATCGTCTGTGCCAGCGTGGGCATCGTGTTCTGTGCCACGGCAGCAATTTCCGCCGATGATGATTTGGTAGCGGCAGTGAAGGAGCGGCGGGATCTGATGAAGAAGACCGTGGCGCCGGCGGCCAAGCTCGGCGGCCAGATGGTCAAGGGCGTGAAGCCTTTCGACGCCGCGGAGGCCGCCAAGGCCATGAACGCGATCAGCGGCGTGCCGGATAAATACGTGACGCTGTTCCCCAAGGGGACCGAGCATGGCGGAGCCGCGGACAAGTATGATTGCCGATAAGGATGACCAAAGCGAAGCCAAGCCCGAGATCTGGGAGAACTTCGACGACTTCAAGAAGATCGCCATGAAGCTCAAGGACGCAGCCGCCAAGGCCGCTGGTGCGGCCGAGCAGGGGAAGGGAACCTTCACCGCTGCCTTCAACGACATGACCAAGGTGTGCAAGGAGTGTCACGAATCCTATCGCGAAAAGCTGGAACAGTGACGGGTAGGGCGTGGTCGCCAAAATGACCACGGGCGTCCAGGGAGGAAACGCACGCAGAGCCTGGTGGTGGGCGCTGTTCGCCCTGGCCATCGCCGGAGCGATCGTCTTCTATCTATTGACCATGCCGAAGACGGTGCCGGCGGCTGAGCTGCCGGCGCACACACCTGACCTTGCCAATGGCGAATACATCTTCACGGCAGGCGGCTGTGCAGAGTGCCATGCCGAGCCGCTGGCCAAGTGCAAGGATACCAAGATCAAGGACAAGACGCGGCTTGCAGGCGGCCGCTGCCTGAAGACGGACTTTGGCGTTTTCAACGTGCCGAATATCTCTCCCGACAAGGAGACCGGCATCGGCAAGTGGAGCACGCTCGACTTCGTCAACGCGATGAAGCGCGGGATAGGACCGGGCGGCGTTCACCTCTATCCGGCGTTTCCCTACACCTCGTATCAGCACATGACCTATGAGGACCTGATCGACCTCAAGGCCTATCTCGATACCTTGCCGGCCGTGAAGCATAAGACGGCGCCGCACGAGCTGGCCTTCCCCTACAATATCAGGAGGGGGATCGGCCTTTGGCAGATGCTTTATGTGGACGGAAAGACCTACACGCCCGACGCCAAGGCGAGTGCCGAACTCAATCGCGGGGCCTATCTCGTCCAGGGCCCGGGCCATTGCGGGGAGTGTCATTCGCCGCGGAACTCTCTCGGGGGCATCATCCAGAGCCAGGCCTTTGCCGGTGCCCGCAATCCGGAAGGCAAGGGCAAGATTCCGAATATCACGCCGAGCCATGACGGTCTTGGCGAATGGAGCGCCGACGACATCACCTATCTGCTCGAGACCGGCAATACGCCGGACTTCGACGTGATCGGCGGCGTGATGGCGCCGGTCCAGGAGAATATGGCTAAGCTCAAGGCGGAAGATCGTTCTGCCATCGCTGCCTATCTGAAATCGCTGCCTCCGCTGCCCGACGCCGTGCCGAAGAAGAAGAAGGGCGCAGGCGAGGAGGAGGCCGACGAGGAGAAGGAAGGCGATGGGGGTGGCGAGACCTCTGATAAAGGCTCAAAGCAGCCTGACGGCGCGGAGTAGTAACTGACAAGTCGTTCCAATGCTTAAGCGCAGCAAGGGCCGGGTTGGTGGTAAGAGCCTTTCGGCTGCGCTCGCTCTCCTCTTCTTTATGGCGGTCACCGCGCCGGCAAGCGCCGGCGAACTTTACGGCCTCGTGGTCGGCATCGATGACTATGTCGGGACCGCCAACGATCTCGATGGCGCGGCCAACGATGCCGACGACATCGCCAAGTCGCTGACCGGGGCAGGCGCCAAAGAGGTGGTGCACCTGGTCAACGACGATGCCAGCAAAGACCGCATCGTTGCCGCATGGGAAGGACTGGTGGCGAAAGCAAAGCCCGGCGACACCATCGTGTTCAGCTATGCCGGGCACGGCAGCCAGGAGCCTGAGCCGAAAGGACGTCACGACGAGGCCGACGGGCTGAACGAGAATTTCCTGCTCGGGCGCTTTATTCCGGTCGGGCCGGCGACGCGCGAGCGCATTCTCGATGATGAGATCTTCGAATGGATGCAGGAGGCCGACAAGAAGGGCGTCAAGGTCGTCTTCGTGGCCGAATTCTTGCCACTCCGGCGGCATGGAGCGGAGCGCGTCGGCTCCCGGCGTGCGCTTTCGCAAGATGGAAACTCCGACCATCGCCGGCGATCAACTCAAGCTGCCGCCGCCGGAATTCTCCAAGCTCAGCGAGGACGACTTCGACAATGTCACCTTCGTCGGCGCCGTCGCCGAGGACAAGCTCACGCCGGAGGTGACCATCGACGGCAAGAAACGCGGCGCCTTGAGTTGGGCCTTTGCCCGCGCGCTGGAAGGCCGGGCCGACAGAGACGGCGATGGGCAGGTGAGCGAGCTCGAATTGCTCGGCTATGTCGTGCCGGCCGTGCATGCCCAGGTCGAGAGCCAACAGACCCCGCAGGTGCTGCCGCTGCGGGCGCGCTCGGTGCAGCTCATGACCTTGCGCGAGGCGAAGGCGCCGCTCCCGCCGCCAGCCTCATCCGATGACCTCAAGCTCAAGGTGGCGGTGGAAGGCGGCGATGGCGCCGCATTCGCCGATCTGCCTTTCGCCACCCTGGTCGCCGACAAGACGGAGGCCGATCTCGTATGGTCGGTGCCGAAGGGAACCGTCGAGCATGTGGTTGGCGGCGTCGTCGCCGAGAACGTGGACGCGGCGAGCATCAAGGGTGTGGTTTCCAAATGGGCGGCGCTCAAATGGCTGAAGCACCAGGCAGCGCTCGATCCGGCGGAAGCGAGCCTCGCCAGCGGCAATCAGCGCTACGCCGTTGGCGATGTCGTCGACATCGAAATGCAAGGCGCGAAATATCCCCATCTCACCATGTTCAACCTTCCTCCGGACGGACATGTCGAGTTCTTCATTCCGGATCCACAGAAGCCGGCTGACGCCGCCAAGGACTGGAGCCGCGAGACGATCCGCGAAAAGTTCAAGGTCGACAAGCCTCCTTATGGCGCCGAGCACATGGTGGCGATCTTTTCCAAGGACGAGCTGCCCGATCTGAACTCGGCCCTTCAATCGATGACGACGCCACAGCGGTCGGAGGCCTTGCGCCCGGTGCTGGAACAGGCGCTTTCCGGCAAGGACGTGCAGATCGGAGTGATCGACATCTATACCGGGACCGGAGGCTAGAATGCCTCGCTCAATGCATAACGTAGACCTGCGCTGCCGTTCATGCAGCGTTCAGTTGCAAGCGTCTATGCAGACGCCCATGAACCGCATTTCACGCAAAGGGAGGTTTCCCATGACCTTGCGCAGGAACACTTTGATCGCGGCTTTCGCGTTTCTCGCGCTCGCCTGCGCCATGCTCAGCTCAAGCACGCCTTGGGCGGCCGAGCCGGCGCTCACTGTCGCTGCCGGCCCCGGGGATAGTCCAAGCCCGGGCGATGCCGACGCCGCCCCGGGCGAAGCCTCCGATACGGCTCCCGCGGCCGAGCCAGGTGACGATCAGGCCTCCCCGCAAGGAAGCGAGCCGGGAAAGGACGCCGGGGCGCCGGGAGCGGAAGAGACTGCAGAGCCGAAAGAGGCAGCGCCAGAGGCCAAACCCGCCGAGAAGGCAGAAGAGCCCGCCAAGGGCGAGGAGGAGCAGGCCGCTCCCGCCAAGCCGGATGAGGCTGAAGACAAGGGCGAGGAAGACCAGGCTGCCCCTGCCAAGGAAGAGGACAAAGACAAGGAAGCTGCCGCCCCCGCCGAAGGCGAGGAAGCCCAAGCTGAGAGCTCGGCCGCGGCGGAGAAGGTCAAGGCCGGTGACGTTCCGGTCCCCACCGATCCGGTGGCGCTCGCGGCATTTCATGCGCTCGAGCAAAACTGCTCGCGCTGCCATCAGGCCGGCCCAACCTTGAAACGCGAAAAGCCCGCCAAGAATTTCGGCAACATCCTGCATCTCGAAGAGCTCGCCAAGGATCCGAATTTCATCCTCCCTGGCAATCCAGACGGCTCAAAGCTGTTCATCCAGGTCGCCAAGAAGGAGATGCCATACGACTGCTACCAGGACTTCGACTGCAAGCGGGAGCCGACCGAAAAAGAAGTCCAGGCGATCTATGACTGGATCAAGAGCCTCGGCGGATTTGCCGTGGCCGCCTGCACCGATCGCAAGCCGATCGACGAGGAAGCGATCGTGACTGCGATCGCCGCCGATCTCGATGCTCAGCAGGAACATCTACGCAAGGGCATGCGCTACATCACGCTGTCCAACCTGTACAACGCCTGCGCGCCCGAGACCGACATGGTTCGCTACCGCCAGGGCGTGGTGAAACTGCTCAACAGCCTGAGCCGTGAGCCGGACGTGCTGAAGATGCGCACCATCGACCAGGAGCAGACGATCATCGCCTTCAATCTCGACGATCTCGGCTGGACCGAGGCCGACTGGAACCGGATCATCAGCGCCTATCCCTACGCCATGAAGCCGGACGCGACGGTCTATCAGACGGTCGCCACGCTCACCAACACCCCGCTCGCTTGGGTACGGGGAGATTGGTTCGCCTTCACCGCATCGCGGCCGCCGCTCTATTTCGATCTGCTCAAACTGCCTGCGACTTTCGCCGAGCTCGAGAAGCAGGAGAATCTGGATATCAAGAGCGATATCGAGAAGTTCCTCGCCAAGCGCGCCGGCTTCCAGCATTCCGGTGTCTCCAAGCACAACCGGCTGATCGAGCGGCACGGCATCACGACCGGATATTTCTGGACCTCTTACGATTTCAAGGGCGACAGACCGGAGCAGAGCCTGTTCGTGCATCCGCTCGGCCCGGATGGCGCCGACGCCTTCAAGCATGACGGCGGCGAAACGATCTTCAGCCTGCCGAACGGCTTCCAGGCCTACTACCTGAACAAAGCCACCGGCGAGCGTCTCGACAAGGGTCCGACGGAGATCGTGCTCGACGACAGTCAGCTCGACCGCGCGGTAACCAACGGTATCTCCTGCATGGGGTGCCACAACCAGGGTATTCGCCAGGCATCCGACGAAATCCGTCAGCACGTGCTGAATGATCGCACCTTCTCCAAAGATGTCCGCACGAATGTCGAGGCCCTCTACCCGGAGCAGGCGGAGCTCAAGGGCCTGCTCGACCAGGACGCCGATCACTTCCGCGGCGCCATGAAGCGGGCCGGGCTCGACCCTGAGCTCGACTCACAGAAGGTCGGCGTGGAGAGCATCAACTTCCTGTCCAAGGCCTATGAAAAGGCCATCGATCTCCGCATCGCCGCCGCCGAGTACGGCCTGGCGGTCGAGGCCTTCGCCAATGGTTTGGAGGCGGCGGGTGGCGAGTCCGGCCAGCTCAAGCGCAGGCTCGAGCAGGGGGTCTTGCCACGCGAGATTCTCGAGGCTGACTTCAAGGACCTGATCGTCAAGGTCTCCGACAACGAGCCGATCGAGATCACCGCCGTTGCCGCGGCCGACGTGGCCAAGGTCGGTGGCAAGACCAAGGAGGAGGCTCACGACTTCGACCTCGCGCTCGTCTCCGACCGCACCGACTACAAGGTGAACGATCTGCCGGTGTTCAGCATCAAGTCCAAGGAGGATTGCAACCTCACGCTGATCAATGTCGATGCGAGCGGCGAGGGCACCGTGATCTTCCCCAACAAGTTCCAACAGGACAATTTCCTGAAGGCCGGTAAGGAGGTGCAATTCCCCGGATCGGACGCACCGTTCCAGTTCCGCCTCAAGGATCCTGGCACCGAGACGGTGATCGCTATCTGCAACGCCTCAGGCAAGACGGCCGACGGCATCCAGCACGACTTCAAGAAGCGGCAGTTCACCGATCTCGGCAACTATCGCGGCTTCCTCACGCGGCAGATCGTCGCCGAGGCCAAGGACAAGTTGGCCGAGGGGCAGAAGGAGAAGGAGAAGACTCCAGAAAAAGATACCGGGGCGGCGCCGACTCCGAGTGAAATCTCGTCGCGGACGGCCATCAAGCTCCAGGTGAAATAGCCTAGAAATTAGGCGGCGAGGGATTGAGCCTCCCTCGCCGCCGCAGCGCCCGAGCTTGACGGGCGCATTTGGCGGTGAGTGGCCTGCGAAAACCGCTTTACAAGCCGGATCAGATTGCATACGTGACCGGACCGCTCTGGCGATTCGTGCCCGAGGGCAGCAACTGACAATCTCAATCTCGTGTGGGAGTAGACATGGGATGGACGTTTTCACTTCTGCTGCGGAGCTTCTCCGTAATCATCGCCCCGAGCGGCCGGTCCTCTGCCTAAGGCCGCATGCCGCGGCGCGCGCCGCGCGCTGGTTCCTCGCCAACTTCCCCGGTCAAGTCCTCTACGCCGCCAAGGCGAACGACGCTTCGCCCATCATCGAGGTTTTGGCCGAAGCGGGGATCAGCAAATTCGACGTGGCGTCTTCGGTCGAGATCGTCCGCATGGCGGCGGTGCCGAACGCCGAGCTCTATTTCATGAACCCGGTCAAGTCGCGGGGATCGATCCGCACGGCCTTCGAAGAGTTCGCCGTGCGCAGCTTCGCCTTCGACAGCGAGGATGAGCTCGACAAGATTCTGGAGGAGACCGGAGGAGCGCGGGACCTCGCCCTCTATCTTCGCATCGCCTGTCCCAACACCCACAGCCTCATCCCGCTCGAAGGCAAGTTCGGCGTGCCCATGGCCGAGGCTCCGGCGCTTCTGTTGCGCGCGCGCCAGGTGGCGCGGCGGCTCGGCATCACCTTCCATGTCGGATCGCAGGCGGTCGTGCCGGCAGCGTTCGGCGAGGCTCTGCGGCAGGTCGGTCAATTGATCGTGACCTCGGGCGTGCTGGTCGACGCCATCGACATCGGCGGCGGCTTTCCGAGCCGTTATCCCCATTCCGATCCGCCTGAGCTTTCCGCCTATACCGAGGAGATCGCCAAGGCGTGGGACGAGCTTGCCGTCAAGGACAGTTGCGAGCTTCTGTGCGAGCCTGGCCGCGCGCTCGTGGCCGAGGCCGAGTCGGTGATCGTCCGCGTCGATGCGCGGCGCGGGGATGCGCTCTACGTCAATGACGGCGCCTTCGGCACGCTGTTCGATGCCGCCTATTCGGGCTTCCGGTTTCCGGCGCGGCTGATCGGGGCGGCCGCGGGGAAGGGCGAGGTCGAGTTCTCGCTCTACGGCCCGACCTGCGACAGCTCGGACTATCTGCAGGGCCCTTCATGCTGCCGCCCTCGGTGCAAGAAGGCGACTATATCGAGATCGGCCAGATCGGCGCCTATGGCCGCGTGTTGGCGAATCGTTTCAACGGGTTCGGCGAATATGACGAGGTGGTGCTCACCGACGAGCCCATGCTCTCAATGTACGCCGACACCGAGCAGCCTGCCGTTGCCGATGTCGCTCTGAAGACGGCGCGGGGCTAAGCTCGCCGCTCGACTTCGCGCTCATGATTGCGGCCGGCAAAGAGATGCGGCTTCATTTCATTGCGGCGAGGTATCGCTTTCGTAAAAGGTCTTGCCGTGGGCGGCCCTCTGGCGAAGGACGCTTTCCGCGGCGGCGGCAGCGATGGCGCTGGTCTGGATCATCCTGTCGTAGAATTCTTCGGTGTCTCCACGCGTCCAGCGATGCGGGTTTTGCATCCACTTGGTCGCGTAGCTGCAGAGATATGCGCACCACATCCATGGCGTGTTCAGGGTGTCATCGACGTCCTGGCCCCATTTGCGCTCCTGATAGCGCCTCTCCTTCAGTACATCCTCGAATACTCTTTGCTGCCAGGGTGACTGCGGCATGGTAGGTCCTCTTCGCGCTCGACGAATGAGCCATCGTCCTCAACGCGCCGGGGCGTGGCTTGCGCGTTGGAATTAGAGAGAAGCGGGGATCCTTCCGGCGGCCCCATCTTGGCTATTTCAATTTATCGAAATGGTGGGCGATACTGGACTCGAACCAGTCGAATGTCGTCGCCCCAGAAGGGGTTAGTGGCTTCAAGCGGTTATATTGCGTTCGCGGCGGCCCCGCTCTCATTTAAGACCCTCCAGCCGCTCAGTCGGGTCGCCACTGGTTCAACACAACCGAAGATCACTGTGTTCTTTCCGGCGTTTTTGGCTGAAATCCTGGTGGGCGGTACTGGACTTCGAACCAGTGACCCCTGCGATGTGAACACAGTGCTCTACCAGCTGAGCTAACCGCCCGCTTCAGGCCTCAAGTGCGGATTTAGCGATTGAGAGCCGCGCAAGTCAAGGAATGGCCGGCGAAGAGCGGCCGGAAGGGGTAGGACGGCGTGAGATCACGCCGCCCTTCAAGTCACAAAGCCTACTTGCCCACGATTTTATTGACGGTGGCGAGCGTCTCGGTCGCTTTGGCGAGGTCGCCTTCCGTGCATTGCGCGTCGGCCTGGTCGAGGAGCTCGTTCACCTTCTCGGTGTCCTCCTCGCTCATGGTGTTGGCGTCGATCTTGTTCTGTGCGGCCTCCTCGGCGGCCGCGAGCTGCTGGGTGCACTGATCGTCACCTTCGGCAGGCTCGTCAACGGCGTAGGCGGCGCCGCCCATCAGGCAGGCCAGGCTCGCGCCGATCACGACACGTCTCAGCATCGTTCTCTCTCCCTTGGAAAAGCGTGTAAGCGAAATGAGCTAGAGGCGGGTGAAGGTGGCCTTCGACTGTGGCTCCACGTTGAGAGCAGTCCGGTCGAAATTGGGCAAATCTGTGGCGTGGGTGGGCGCGGCTAGCGGCGCCGGCTTATCCCTGGCGGAACCCCAAGGATGGAGCTGGCGCTCGGCACGAGCTCGTCGAAATGGTTGATCACCGCGTCGGGAACAAGATCGCCCAGCGCCTCCCGCGCATAGCCGAAGCTCACCAGGATCGACGGCACGCGAGCGTCCTTGGCGGTGCGGATGTCGACGTCGCTGTCTCCCACCATGATGGCGCGGGACGGCTCGCCGCCGGCCTGCGCGATCACACCCGTGAGGTGACCCGGGTCTGGCTTCGACACGGCGAAGGTGTCGCGCCCGGCGATTCCCTGGAAGTAATGCTGAAGGCCGAGCGCTTCGAGCAGCTTGCGTGTCAGATATTCGCGCTTGTTGGTGCAGATTGCGAGCCTTGCCCCTGATGCCGCCAGCGTCTCGAGCGTAGCCACGGCGCCGGGAAAGGGCTTGCTCTCGGCGGCGATGTTCGCCTCGTAATGAACCAGGAACTCGGCCAGCATCTCGTCGATGTCCTCGGCAGCGCCAGCGCGCCGCAATGCTTCCTCGATCATCACGCGAGCGCCGAACCCCACCGCGGAACGAATGGTCTCTTGCGCAATCGCGGCATGGCCGCGCCGGGTGAGAGCATCGTTCAAGGCGTTGGTGAGGTCAGGCGCCGTGTCGATAAGCGTGCCGTCGAGATCGAAAACGATCGTCGCATCTCTCAAATTGGCGCGCGGCACGTTAATCATCCTCGCTTGGCTTATCGCATTGACCGGGGAAGGCAGCCCCGGCATATCTCATCCTTGGCTTTGCAAGGCTAGGCCCAACTTCGCCGCAAAGGGCATCTTCCCGTGAAATTTGGCGATTCCTCTTTGCTCAAGGAAAGCGCGGCATTGCGCGCGCTCGATCTCGTTTGCGACGGAATGTGGCTCGGCCTTGGCAGCGGCTCGACCGCGGCGCGCTTCGTCGAGGCGCTCGGCGTCAAGGTGGCGGCGGGACTCAAGGTGCTTTGCGTGCCGACCTCCGAAGCTACGCGCGTGCAAGCCAAAGCCCTCGGCATTCCTCTGACCACGCTCGATGAGACGCCCCACCTGCACCTGACCGTCGACGGCGCCGACGAGATCGACGATCAATTGCGGCTGATCAAGGGTGGCGGCGGGGCGCTGTTGCGCGAGAAGATCGTGGCGACGGCGTCGGACCAGATGGTGGTGATCGCCGACGACAGCAAGCTGGTAAAGACGCTCGGCCGGTTTCCGCTCCCGGTCGAAGTGGTGCGCTTCGGCTTTGCCGCCACGCGCCGCATGGTCGAGGCCATGGCGGGCCAAGCCGGATGCAAAGGCGAGATCACCCAGCGCCTGGGCAAGGACGGCGCGCCGTTTCTGACCGATCAAGGCAATTACATCCTCGATTGCGCCTTCGGCCAAATTCAAGAGCCGGAAGTGCTCGCCTTCGCGCTGAAGCGCGTGCCTGGCGTGGTCGAGCACGGGCTGTTCCTCGGGGTGGCCGATTTGGCTATCGTGGCGACCGCCGGCGGCGTGCAACTCCTGCAGCGGACCCCATCAGGTGAATAATTTCGACTACGACCTGTTCGTGATCGGCGGCGGCTCCGGCGGCGTGCGCGCCGGCAGGCTCGCGGCGGAGCTCGGCGCCAAGGTGGCCATCGCCGAGGAATATCGCGTCGGCGGCACCTGCGTGATCCGCGGTTGCGTGCCGAAGAAGCTGCTGGTCTATGGCAGCCGCTATGCTGGCGCCTTTGCCGACGCGCGCAATTTCGGCTGGACCAGCGAGGGCCTCCGCTTCGATTGGCCAACGCTGATCGGCAATATCCACCGCGAGGTCGATCGGCTGAACGGCGTCTATACGCGCACGCTGGAGAAGGCCGGCGTGCGCATCATTCTCGACCGCGCCGTGCTCGAGGATCCTCACACGGTGAGGCTCGGAAACGGCGATGCGCCGATCAGCGCCAAGACCATCCTGGTCGCCACCGGCGGCCATCCGATGATCCCCAAGCTGCCGGGCTCTGAGCATCTCATCAGCTCCAACGAATGCTTCCAGCTGGAAGCAGTTGCCTGAAAGCATCGCCATCGTCGGCGCCGGCTATATCGGCATGGAGTTCGCCTCGATCTTTGCCGGGCTCGGCGTGCAGGTCACCGTGATTCATCGCGGCGATCAGGTGTTGCGCAATTTCGATGCGGACTTACGCGACGGGCTCGCCGAGGCGATGCGCAAGCGCGGCATCGATATCCGCATCAACACCGACATCGTGCGCATCGACAAGGAAGGGGAGGGTTACCGCGTCCATGTCAGGAATGGGGACAGCATTCGGGCCGGGCTGGTGATGGCCGCCACCGGCAGGCTGCCCAACACCATGGGGCTTGGTCTCGACCAGGCCGGCATCGATCTCGGCTGGAACGGCCATGTGGTGGTCGACGAGTTCTCGCGCTCGTCCGTGCCCAATATCTATGCCGTCGGCGACGTGACCGACCGGGTGAACCTGACGCCGGTCGCCATCCATGAGGCGACGGCCTTCGCCGAGACGGTGTTCAACGATCAGGCGACCCCCGTCGATCACGCCATGATTCCGACCGCCATGTTTTCCGATCCGGAGATCGGCACGGTCGGCCTCTCGGAGGAAGCGGCGCGCGAGATGGGCCATGTGGTCGACATCTACAAGATCGTCTTCCGGCCGCTCCGATACACGCTCGCCGGCCGCGACGAGAGAATGCTGATGAAGCTCGTGGTCGACATGGCGTCCGACAAGGTGCTCGGCTGCCATATCCTCGGGCCGGACGCCGCCGAGATCGTGCAGATGGCGGCGATCGCGCTCAAGATGGGCGCGACCAAGGCGCAGTTCGACATGACCATGGCATTGCACCCAAGTGCTGCGGAGGAGCTCGTCACGCTCAGGCACAAATGGGAAGCGCCAACCCCCATGGCAGGGTCTGATGCGGCGGCTTGAGGACAAGATCGCACTCGTCACCGGCGCCGGCGCCGGCATCGGGCGCGCCATCGCCGAGACCTTCGCCCGCGAAGGCGCTCATGTCGTGGTGGCCGACCGCGACGGCGAGGCTGCGCGCGAAGTCGCCGACGCCATCACCAAGAGCAACGGTGCGGCTGAGGCCGAGACCGTCGACGTGACCGACACCGAGCAAGTGAAGGCGCTGATGGGCCGCCTCGCCGAAAAGTTCGGCCGGCTCGACGTGCTGGTCAACAATGCCGGCGTCGGCGAGCGGAGCGACTTCCGCCATCTCGACGATGCCGCCTGGGACAAAGTGTGGAAGACCAATGTCGACGGCACGGTGCGCTGCGCGCGCGAAGCCTTCGATTTGCTCAAAGCCTCAGGAAAGGCCTCGATCATCAATCTCTCCTCGGTGATGGCCACCAAGCATACGCGGCAGATGTCGGTCTATTCGGCGACCAAGGGGGCTGTGTCGGCGCTATCGCGGAGCCTCGCGGTGGAATATGCGCCTTACGGCATCCGCGTGAATGCGCTTTGTCCGGGCTATGTCGAGACGGCGCTGATCGGCCGCTACATGCAGAAGCCGATGATCGCCAAGGCGCTGCTCACCCAGACGCCGCTCAGGCGCTTCGGCACGCCGCAGGATATCGCCAATGCCGCGCTGTTCCTCGCCTCGGACGAGGCCGCGTACATCACCGGCGCCGACCTGCATGTCGATGGCGGCATGAGCACCACGCTCTAGGGCGATCACTCCTTTTCACTTCTCCCCTTCGGGAGAGGTCGGCACGCTTGAGCGTGCCGGGTGAGGGGGCATCCGATCGAAACTACCCCTCACCCCAAGCCTCTCTCCGGAGGGGAGAGGGGGTGCGCCTTGCAGGCGCTAGACCCTAGGGCATCAGCATGGTGTCGTCGATGATGCCGTCGACCACGGCGACGAGGGCAGCCTGCTCGCTGCCGCCAAGCGCCTTCACCGCCTCGAAACGCGCGAGCTGCCGGTCGGCGCTCGTTCCTTCCCTGACGATGTCGCGCACGCGGGCGACCTCGGGGACGCAATCGAAATGTTCGGCGTCCTCGGCGATCAGCTCAAGCAACTCCTCCATCAGCTCGGGGAAGCGCACGACCGTGCCCTTGCCGAAATCGACCATGCCCTCGCCGGTGCCGTAGCGCTGGGCGCGCCAGCGGTTCTCGCGCACCAGGAAGGGGGGGTAGGTGCGCCAGCGCTGGTTCTGGCGGCGCAAGCGGTAGAGCATGCGCAAGATGCAGCGGTAGAGCGCGGCGATGGTAATGCCGTCGGCGAGCAGCGGGCAGATATCGGTGATGCGCATCTCGAGCGTGGGGAAGCGGGCGGAGGGCCTTAAGTCCCACCAGATTTTGGTGGCATCCTCGATCAGCCCGGCATTGACCAGCACCTCGATGGAGCGGGCATATTCGCTGTAGCTGCCGAACTGATACGGCATGCCGGTGCGGGGCAGCTCGTCGAACACCGCGAGCCGGTAGGATTTCAGGCCCGTCACTTGCCCCTCCCAGAAGGGCGACGAGGTCGAAAGCGCGAGCAGATGAGGCAGGAAGTAGGCGGCCTGACCGAGCAGGTCGATGCGCAGGTCGTCGTCCTCGATGCCGACATGAACGTGCATGCCGCAAATCACCAGCCGGCGCGCAACCTGCTGCAAGTCTCGCGCCAGCACATTGTAGCGCTCCTTGTCGGTGTGCTGCTGATCGCGCCAGCTGGCAAATGGATGGGTGGAGGACGCGATGGGGGCGAGGCCGAACTCGTCGGCGATGGTGCCGACGGTGGTGCGCAGCCTGATCAGCTCCTCGCGTGCTTCCGCAATGGTGTGGCAGACGCTGGTGCCGACCTCGATCTGCGAGCGCAGGAACTCGGGGCTGACCTGGCTCCCATAATCGAGCAAGGCCTCCTGGCATTTGGCGAGGAGGGCAGGGGACGGCTCCTGCGCCAAGTCGCGGCTGTCCTTGTCGACGAGGAGGTATTCCTCTTCGATGCCGATTGTGAAGCTTGGCTCGCGGATCGCCATGGCGGCGCAATGTGGCACAATCGGATGACAGCGTGTAGCCGCTTCGCGACTATTGGATGATGCCGCCGAGAAGCACGCCGACGATATAGGCGATGATGGCTGCCGAGATGCCGATGGCGAAGGTTTCAAGTCCGGCTCGCCACCATGGCGCAGGCGACCAGCGGCTGCGCAGCGAGCCGATGGAAAAGAAGGTGAGCCCGGTCATCACCGTGGAGGCCTCGATGGTGGCGGGAAGGCCGAGGACGAAGGGCACGAGCGGGATCGAGCCGCAGACGATAAAGGCGAGGAAGGTGGTGAGCGCGGCCCGTCCCGGGGAGCGGCTGATCGGCGGCAGACCGTGCTCCTCGGTCATCATGGTCTCGATCCAGCGGTCGCGCTTCTGGGTGATGACCTTCACCGCGCTATCGAGCGCCTCGCCCTCGAAGCCCTTGGCCTGAAAGATCTGACGGATCTCCTCGCGCTCGCCTTCGGGTGCAATCTCGACGTGGCGCTCCTCCATGTTGCGCACGTGCTCGTATTCTTCCATCTCGGCCCTGGTTCCGGAGAAATTGGCGGCGGCCATGGAGAAGCCGTCAGCGAGAAGATTGGCCACGCCGAGAATGAGCAAGGCCTTGGTGGAGAGCGCGGCGCCTACCACGCCGGCGACAACGGCGAAGGTGGTCACGGTGCCGTCGATGCCGCCATAGACCCAGTCGCGCAGATAGCTGACGCGAGGTCCTTCCTTGAGGCGCTTGGCGATTTCGCTCGGCCGATGACCGTGCTCGAGATGTCTTGGGTCCACGTGGCCGCTCCTTGCGTTCGGGGCTATGTGGCATGAGAGGGAGGGGGGAGCAATGGCCGTGGTCGCAACTGCGAAGCAGTGGCACGAGTGCCATTCTCAATGACAGTGGCCCTCTATCTCTTGGCGGTTTGGCTGTTGCCCAAATTCGGCGTTAGCCTTTAGCAACCATGGTCTGCTAGCCAGGCGGGGGCGAAGCGCCTATATAGCGTCAGCCCCTTTTTGGAGAGATTTCAGATGGCCCCGCGATGGAGCCCCGATAGCTGGCGCGGCTTACCGATCGAGCAGGTTCCGGTCTATCCGGACCTCGACAAGCTCGCCGAAGTCGAGCAGCAGCTCGCGACGTTTCCGCCGCTCGTATTTGCCGGCGAGGCGCGCGAGCTGAAGGCCAAGCTCGCCCGCGTGGCCGCCGGCGAGGCCTTCCTGCTGCAGGGCGGCGATTGCGCCGAAAGCTTCGCCGAGCATCGCGCCGACGCCATCCGCGATTTCTTCCGGGTGCTGCTGCAAATGGCCGTGGTGCTGACTTATGCCGGCGGCTCGCCGGTGGTGAAGCTTGGCCGTATCGCCGGACAATTCGCCAAGCCGCGCTCGGCGCCGACCGAGGTGCAGAACGGCAAGGAGCTGCCGAGCTATCGCGGCGACATCATCAATGGCATCGAGTTCACCGAGGAAGCGCGCACGCCAGACCCGCAGCGGATGCTGATGGCCTACCGGCAGTCGGCGGCGACGCTCAATCTGCTGCGTGCCTTCGCGCAAGGCGGCTACGCCAATCTCGATCACGTGCACCGGTGGAATCTCGGCTTCGTCAAGGACAGCCCTGCCGGACATCGCTACCAGGAACTGGCAGAGCATATCGCCGAGAGTTTGCGCTTCATGCGCGCCTGCGGGCTCACCCCTGAGCGGACGCCCGAGCTTCGCACCACGACGGTCTACACGAGCCATGAGGCGCTGATGCTCGGCTACGAGCAGGCGATGACCCGCGTGGATTCGACGTCCGGAGATTGGTACGCGACCTCGGGCCATTTCCTCTGGGTCGGCGATCGCACACGCAATCTCGATCAGGCGCATATCGAGTTCCTGCGCGGCATCAAGAACCCGGTCGGCGCGAAAATCGGGCCTGCTTGCGGGCCCGACGAGCTCTTGCGCCTGATCGACGCGTTGAACCCGGCGAACGAGCCCGGGCGGCTCACGCTGATCTGCCGCTTCGGCGCCGACAAGGTGGGCAAGCACCTGCCGGCGCTGATCCGCGCCGTGGAGCGCGAAGGCAAGACCGTGGTGTGGGCTTGTGACCCGATGCACGGCAACACCATAAAGGCGGCGGGCGGCTACAAGACGCGGCCGTTCACTCTCATCCTTTCGGAGGTTGCCACCTTCTTCGACATCCATCGCGCGGAAGGAACCCATGCCGGCGGCATCCATGTCGAGATGACCGGACAGGACGTCACCGAATGCGTTGGCGGCGCCAAGGCCGTGACCGAGACGGATTTGTCCGACCGCTACCACAGCCATTGCGATCCGCGGCTCAATGCCGACCAGTCGCTTGAGCTCGCCTTCATCGTTTCGGAGAGGTTGAAGCGCGAGCGCGAGGGGCGGCCCGAGCCTGAGATTTCCATTGCGGCGGGAGAATAGCGCATACCTGCAATAGTCCGGGCGCGGGCCTGAACCCTTTGCCCAAGAGTTCCATTGGTCACCCCACCCGGCGATCCCGGCTAAAGCCGGAATCGCCACCCTCCCTATCAAGGGGAGGGATGGGAGTGTGTTGCGCGTCCCTGATCATCGGCCATACCTCCCCCTCGTGGGGAGGTCGGCGCGTTCCGGACTTGTCCGGACGCGCCGGGTGGGGGGAAGAACGTCTTTTCCATTCGGATGGAAACGCTAAGTTCGCAGAATGAGTAAACCAGAGACAGACAGCTTCAGGCTCGCGCTCGCGCAATTGAACCCCGTCGTTGGCGACATCGGCGGCAATCTGAAGAGGGCGCGGGCGGCGCGGGCGGAAGCTGCGGCAAAGGGCGCGGATCTCATTGCCTTCACCGAGCTTTATCTCACCGGCTACCCGATCGAGGATCTGGTGTTGAAGCCGGCGTTCCAGCGGGCGGCGCGCGAGGCCTGCGAGGACTTCGCCCGCGACACGAGCGACGGCGGCCCTGCCGTGCTCGTCGGTCTTCTCTGGGCGGAAGGGCCGTTCGTGCACAACGCCGTGGCCTATCTGGACCACGGCCGCATCGAGGCGGTTAGGCTCAAATACAATCTCCCCAATTACGGGGTGTTCGACGAGAAGCGGGTTTTTGCCCCAGGTCCACTGCCGGAACCGATCGAGGTGAGGGGGGTTTCGCTCGGCGTGCCGGTGTGTGAGGACATCTGGAGCGAGGAGGTCTGCGGGGCGTTGGCCAATGCAGGCGCTGGGCTTCTTATCGTGCCGAATGGGTCGCCCTATTGGATGGACAAGCAGGGTCAGCGCTATTCGATCGCGCGGGCGCGTATCGCCGAGACCGGATTGCCGCTCGCTTATATCAATCAGGTTGGCGGACAGGACGAGCTCGTATTCGACGGCGCCTCCTTCGTGCTCAACGCCGACGGCAGCCTCGCCGTGCAAATGCCGGCGTGGGAAGAAGCGCTTGGCGTGACCGAATGGCGCAAGGACGGGAAGCGCTGGGCTTGCGAAACTCAGCCTCCCGCCGACATCGAGCAGGGCGATGCCGCCAACTACCTCGCCTGCGTCACGGGGTTGCGCGACTATGTGGAAAAGAACGGCTTTCCTGGCGTGGTGCTTGGGCTCTCGGGCGGCATCAACTCTGCGCTTTGCGTGGCCATGGCCTGGATGCGCTCGGCGCCGCCCGCGTGCACGGCGTCATGCTGCCCTATCTCTACACCAGCAATGAGAGTTTGAACGATGCGGCGCAGACCGCAGAGGCGCTCGGTATTCGCTACGACGTCATGCCGATCTCTCCTGCTGTGGAGGGGCTCACCAAGAGTCTTGCGGCCATCTCAGATGGCGGCGACCCAGGCACGGCCGAGGAGAACCTGCAGTCGCGCGCCCGCGGCACGCTGCTGATGGGGCTCTCCAACAAATTCGGGCAGATGGTGATCACGACCGGCAACAAGTCGGAAGTGTCGGTCGGTTATGCCACGCTCTATGGCGACATGAATGGCGGGTTCAATCCGATCAAGGATCTGTACAAGACGCAAGTCTATGCCCTTGCCCGCTATCGCAATCGCGAGCGGCCGAAAACCTGCCTCGGGCCCAGCGGCCGCGTCATTCCGGAGAATGTCCTCACCAAGGCGCCGACGGCGGAGCTGAAGCACAATCAGCGCGACCAGGACACACTGCCGCCTTACGACGTGCTCGACGACATTCTCAACTGCCTAGTCGAGCTGGAAATGCCGTTGGCCGAGATCGTGGCGCGCGGGCATGCGCCGGAGGTCGTGAAGAAGGTCGAGCGCATGCTCTACCTCGCCGAGTACAAGCGGCGGCAGGCGGCGCCTGGGGTGAAGATCACCGCCAAGAATTTCGGCCGCGACCGGCGCTATCCCATCACCAACAAGTTCCGCGAGAAGTTTTAGATGGTAGAGCGCATCTGCTGGCTCCATACCTCCCCCTCGTGGGGAGCTCCGACGCCGCCTTGCGGCGTCGGGGTGGGGGGCTCTCTTGCTCGCAAGGGAATGGAGTTTGTCGAGCCGCTCTGCAAGTTTGTCGAGGGCTCATGACAACGACCGTACGCTTCGCGCCAAGCCCTACCGGCCGCCTGCACGCCGGCAACATCCGCACAGCGCTCCTGAACTGGATGTTCGCGCAGCAGCGGGGAGGGCGCCTGCTGCTGCGTCTCGACGACACCGACCGCGAGCGTTCCACCGATGAGTTCGCGGACGGCATCCGCGAAGACCTGACCTGGCTCGGGCTCGGCTGGGACCACGAGGTGAAGCAGTCAGACCGCTTTGCGATCTACGACACGGCGGTAGAGAAGCTGAAAGCGAGCGGCAGGCTCGATCCGGCCTACGAGACGCAAGACGAGCTTGAGTTGAAGCGGAAGCGCCAGCTCGCCCGTGGGCGTCCGCCGGTCTACGACCGCTCGGCGTTGAAGCTCACCGACGCCGACCGCCAAAAATTGGAGTTGGCGGGGCAAGCGCCTCATTGGCGCTTCAAGCTCGAGACGCGCGACGTGGTGTGGAACGATCTCATCCGCGGCGAGCAGCATGTGGATGCCGCTTCGCTGTCGGACCCTGTGCTGGTCCGCGCCGACGGCACCTATCTCTACACGCTGCCGAGCGTCGTCGACGACATCGACCTCGGCATCACCCATGTGATTCGCGGCGAGGATCACGTCGCCAATACGGCGCCGCAGATTCAACTGTTCGAGGCGCTTGGCGCCGAGCCCCCAGCTTTCGGCCACCACAATCTCCTGGTTGGCCCCGAGGGCCAGGCGCTCTCCAAGCGCGAGCGGGCGCTGTCCATCCAGGGCATGCGCGAGGAGGGGCTGGAGCCTCTGGCCGTGGCGAGCTATTCGGCCACCATCGGCACCTCCGATACGATCGCCCCGCATCAGAGCCTGCATGAGCTTGTGGTGCATTTCGCCTTCGGGAAAATGTCGCGCGCGCCGGCGCGCTTCGACGTCGCGGAGTTGCGGGCGCTGAACGCGCGGCTGTTGCACGCGCTGCCATACGAAGCGGTGGCGCAGCGGCTGCGCGATATGGGCATCAAAGACGGCGAGGCGTTTTGGCTCGCCGTGCGCTCAAATCTCGCGGTGCTGTCCGATGCGGGCGCTTGGTGGCTTGTGGTGAAGGGGCCGCTTCAGCCGGTGATCGCCGACGCCGCGCTGTGCGAGCAGGCCGCGGCGCTGCTTCCGCCGGAGCCGTGGGACGAATTGACATGGGAGCGATGGGCCGCAGAGGTGAAGCAGGCGACCGGCATCAAGGGCAAGGCGTTGTTCCAGCCCTTGCGGCTCGCGCTCACCGCCCGCGAGCATGGACCTGAGCTCAAGCTGCTTTTGCCGCTGATCGGCCGGGAGCGAGCTTCGGCGCGGCTCAAAGGCAAGACGGCCTGATCGCTTGAGGCTATTGCGGCGTAGGCGCTGGTGTGCGCTTGGCGACGCTCGACTGCTGCGGCGCAGCTTCGGCTGCCGCAGGGGCAGGGACAGCTTCCGCCGCCGGGGCTTCGGCTTGTGGTGCCGGTGCGCCTGCGTTCGGCGTTGAGCCGGTCACGTCGAGGTTGAGCTGCGCCGGAGGCGGAGCCGGAGCTGCCGCCGGGCCGCTGGTGCGGCGGCCTTCTTCTTGCCGGGCTTGCCGGGCGCTGGTGCGGCTTCGGCCTTCTGGTTCGCCGCCTCGATCTCGGTCGGATTGTATTCGTCCGCCTTGCACGAGCAGCCCTTGATATACGCCTTGCGGTATTTGAAGGCGGCGGACAGATCGGCATAGGCCGTGCCATTGAGCGAGATGGCCTGATCGATCTCCTGTCCGGGATTGCGATAGACGTAGAGCTCGGCAGGCGCCGCACAGCTCGACTGGCAGACGGTGGCGTCCTGCGCCAGGCGGTTGGCATAGGTCTGATAGCTCACCGGGAAGAAAAATCCATCGCAGGTCCGCACGAGAGACCGAGCGGTAGCGTCCGTTCGGATCGATGCTGCGATAGACCGGACCTTCGGGTCGCGCCGGCGCCTGGTCGTCGCCGCCGCCACGGCCGAACCAGCCGAACAATCCGCCGCCG